>CAKZPS010000018.1 GCA_937139415.1 uncultured bacterium | reverse complement strand
TCATAGGGAATTACTTGTTCTTGTCTAAGACGGAGATCTTCTTTTTCTCGAAACTCCAACAGTGTCTTGACACTATCAGAAAGAGAAGATGCGTTGACTTTTTCTCTTCCACGCGCTAAGATAGAAAAGAAATGAGAAGAGGGAAAAGCGAGGAAGGGAAGTAGTAGAAGGGTTGAGAAACTGACAGAGAACCGGAAAGTGCTGTGATCCGGTGTTTCTCTCCTTTGAATCCGTCCCGGAGCTGGGGAGGCGAACCGAGTAGTCTCTCACGAAAAGCACGTTATGCCAACGAGGATGGTGTAAACCATTGAAAGAGGGTGGCACCGCGGGAAAGCTCTCGCCCCTGGGCGAGAGCTTTTTATTTTCTGAATGAGGAGGAAAGAGATTGGTCAAGCCCCTGAAGAGCGAAGAGTGGCGGGGAGAAGATGCGCGGGTACTCTTCTCCCAAATAGAAGAGAAATTAGGAGAGCTTCTCGGTACCCAGAGAAGAATTTTCCTCTTCCCTTGCGGGGAGAAAGAAGCATTCGAAGCGGCGGTGGTTAACTTCTTCTCTCCAGGAGATCGGGTGCTCTTCCCAATTGTGGGAGAGGCTGGGGAAAACTGGGCCCATATTGCCGAAACCCATGGGGTGCGAGCCGTTCGTTTGGGGAGTGAAAGGGGAAGGAGTGTTACCGGTTACGATGTGGAGCTCCTTCTTGAGAGCGAGAAAGAAGCCATCAGGGGTGTTTGTGTGAGCTATCATGATGCTTCTTTCGGGGTGTGTGCCGAAGTTTCCTCTTTCATGGAGGTGTGTCGAAGGAGAAATATACTCGGGGTGGTTGAAGCCCTAGATTTTTGGGGAGTTACCGAACTCTACTCCGACCCTCTGGGAATTGATATATTCCTTACCTTGATTTATCCGGGAGTTTCCTGTTTCGTTGTGAGTCCCCCGGCGCTCTCTTCCTTAGAGAGGATAAAAGCTCTCCCTTTTTCCTTGGATTTACGACAAGGGAGAGAGATCCTCTCCTCTTCTCCTTCCCTCCTCTCCCAGGTCTTTTCTTCGTTGGAGAGAGAATTTGCCCATCGGGTGCAGGCTTTGGCACACGCAAGGAGAGTGACGAAGACACTTCGGGAGGGAATTCGCGCCCTGGGTCTTGAGCTTTTGGTGACCGATGAGCGAATCGCCTCTTTGCTTGTGACCACCGTGGTTATCCCCCCGGATATTCCCGGACGGGTGGTTCTTGAAGCTCTCCAGAAACAGGGTATGCCTATGGTGAGCGGGGTGAAGCGCATGGCCGATCAGGTGATCCGAGTTGAAGAGCGTTATTTCGCTTGTGGAGAAGACATTGCTTCGTTCTTACGTATTTTCGGTGAGGCATTACTTTCCCAAGGGGCAAGAGTAGATGTTCCTGCGGGAGTGAATCGCGTTTGGGAGGTGTGGAATGATGGAGAATAAAGGTGAAATTCGCATTCTTTGCGCACAAGATGTGCCACCGGACATGGTCAGACGCTTACAGGAAACCATCGGCTCGGTGGAAGTGTTGACCTCTCATGATGAAGGAGAGATCATCAAGGCTATTCAGGATAAGCACGTTTTTGTGGTCCGTTCCAAGTCAAAAGTCACTGCGAACGTCATTGCTCACGCCCCTCAGCTCAAGGTGGTTGCCCGTCCGGGGGTGGGGACGGATAACATTGATAAGAAGGCCTGTGAAGAACGGGGAATTCAGGTGATTAATTCTCCCGAAGCCTCGGCTTCAAGTGTTGCCGAGCTCACGGTAGGGTTAGCCATCGCTCTTTTACGTCACGTATACACTACCTGTGCTCTGCTCAAACAGGGAGAGTGGGCGAAGAGTAAGTACACGGGGAGAACCGTGGAAGGCAAAGTGTGGGGGATAGTAGGCTTTGGGAGCATCGGAAGACGGGTGGCAGAAATCGCTCAAGCCTTGCGAGCCGATGTCATTGCCTACGATCCCTATGTCAAGGATGAAGAGTTCGCGAATAAAGGGGTGAAGAGAGCGCTCCGCCTGGATGAACTCTTAGAGAAGAGTGACATTGTTTCCCTGCATGTAGTATTGAACAAAGATACCGAAGGGTTAATCTCCGCAGAAGCAATCCGGAAAATGAAAAAAGGTGCCTACCTTATCAATACCTCCCGTGGCAAGGTCGTGGATCAGAAAGCCTTGTTCCAGGCGCTCAGTGACGGGCATCTTGCTGGAGCGGCACTCGATGTGTACGAGACCGAGCCGCCTACCGATGTGAGTTGTTTGACGATCGAAAATCTCATTTGTACCCCGCACATCGGGGGGAGTACCGAGGAGGCTTTCATAAATGCTACCGAAATTTTGATTAATAAATTGCGCATGATTTTGCGATTAGGAGAGGGTATGCCCATTGGCTACTGAAAAGTTTCGTATCCTTGACCACACCGCAGATATCGGTATCATGGCTTGGGGTAAGACGCTCGCGAAACTTTTTGCCAACGCTGCGCTGGGAATGTTTTCCCTGATTGGTGAGTTAGATAGGGTAGAAAATCGTTTCACCACCCAGGTGGCGGTGGATGGAAATGATTATGAAGACCTTCTCGTCACCTGGCTCAACGAGCTTTTGTACCTTTTTGAAGCTGAGGGCGTCTTGCTCAAAGAATTTACCATTCAGGACCTGGGGCAGTATTACCTCAAAGGAATTGTCTCCGGAGAACCCATTGATGTAGCCAAACATACCATTCACCGGGTGGTCAAGGCTTGTACCTATTACGAGGTGAAAGTAGAAAAGATTCGCCCTCAGCTGTGGAGAGCGCAGGTATACTTTGATATTTAGTCAGGTAGGAGGAAGAGAGCATGGCTGAGGTGTGGAATGGACCATTGCGGAAATTAGACGATTGGCGATGGATTATTCCCCGTGAGTACAAAAAGGGGATGTTGGTAGAGGGCATTATCTACGCCAGTGAACGGATGATCCAAGCGATCCGCAAGGATCAGGCGCCCGAACAAGTGGCCAATGTCGCCTGCCTTCCCGGGATTGTCGGACGTTCGATGGCTATGCCCGACATTCACTGGGGGTATGGGTTCCCCATTGGTGGAGTGGCCGGTACCGATGTGGAGGAAGGAGGGGTAATCTCTCCCGGAGGAGTCGGTTTTGACATTAATTGCGGGGTGAGACTCTTAAAAACCCAGCTCACCGAGGATGACGTGAAACCCTATTTGGAAAAACTCGTTACCGTCCTCTTCCGGAATATTCCCTCCGGTGTGGGTTCGGAGGGAAAAATCTCCTTCTCACTCCAAGACTTGAAAAAAGCCATGGTCGAGGGAGCACAATTCGTCATCAAGAAGGGTTTCGGTTTCCCGCACGATGGGGAATACATCGAAGAGCGAGGGGCTCTCCGAGGTGCTGATCCGGAGATGGTGAGCGCCAAAGCCATGGAACGGGGCAAAGACCAAGTTGGTACGCTCGGCTCCGGAAACCACTTTTTGGAAATTGAGGTGGTGGAGAGGGTGTTTCGCCCGGACATCGCTGCGGTGTTCGGTCTCTTCTCTCGTCAGGTGCTCATCATGATTCACACCGGTTCGCGCGGATTCGGTCACCAAATTTGCACCGATTACTTAGAGAAGATGCAGAGCGCCATGGGTCGTTACGGGATTAAGGTTCCGGATCGTCAGTTGAGTTGCGCGTCGTTTGATTCTCCCGAGGGGCAGGCGTACTTTGCGGCCATGGCTTGTGCAGCCAATTTTGCCTGGGCCAACCGACAACTCATCACCCACTGGGTGCGGGAATCTTTTGAAGAGGTCTTCGGGCGATCGGCACACCACTTGGGGATCGAGGTGCTCTACGATGTGGCTCATAATATTGCCAAAATTGAAGAACACGTAGTGGAAGGGAAGAAGCGGAAACTCTGTGTGCATCGGAAAGGAGCGACCCGGGCTTTCGGGGCAGGAGAAGAAGGTGTGCCAGAGGTGTACCGTCAAGTGGGACAACCGGTACTCATCCCCGGCGATATGGGGACCGGTTCCTATATACTCGTGGGAACCGAGCTCGCCATGCAGGAGACCTTTGGTTCTACCTGTCACGGGGCGGGGAGGATGATGAGTCGTTCGGAAGCCGATCGGGTTTCGCGGGGGCGAGATATCCCTTCCGAACTGCTTAGAAAGGGGATTTTGGTCATAGCAGAGAGCAAAGCCACCTTGCGGGAAGAAATCCCCGAGGCCTATAAAGATGTCGGTGAAGTAGTAAAAGTGGTGGAGGAAGCGGGTATTTCCAAGCGAGTAATCTATGCTCGACCGATAGCAGTTATCAAAGGGTAGGGAGAGAAAGGCCATGCTTGATTGGAAGTGGGTCCGAGAGAATAAAGATTTCGTGCGGAGAGCTTTGGAAACGAGGAACAGTAGTCCTGAGCTCTTAGAAGAGATTTTAGCAGTTGATGAAAAGCGACGTGGATTACAGAGAGAAGTGGATGAATTGAAGGCCAAGAAGAATCAGCTCTCCAAAAACGTAGGGGCGTGTAAAAAGGAAGGGAAAGACCCTGCCCCGCTTTTGCGGGAAATCGAAGGCATTGCGGTGACGATAGAAAAGTTAGACCGTGAGCTCAAGGAGATAGAAAAAATCTGGGAAGAGAAACTCCTCTTCCTCCCTAACCTTCCCCACCACACCGTTCCGGTAGGAAGAAGTGAGGAAGAGAACGTGGAAGTGCGACGATGGGGGGAACCTCGGCGGTTCGATTTCTCTCCCCGTCCTCACTGGGAAATTGGGGAAGAATTAGGGATTCTCGATTTTGAGCGAGGGGCAAAGGTGGCTTCCTCTCGCTTCACGGTTCTGTGGGGGCAAGGGGCACTCTTAGAACGGGCACTCATCAATTTCATGTTGGATTTACACACCGAGCAACACGGCTATAAGGAAGTGTTCCCTCCTTTTTTAGTGAACACCAAAACTATGATTGGTACCGGGCAACTCCCTAAGTTCTATGAGGATCTCTACCACTGCCAGGATGACCTCCATCTCATTCCCACTGCGGAAGTCCCGGTGACCAACCTCCACGCTGGAGAAATTCTCGAAGAAGAGGATCTTCCTCTCTCCTACGTGGCCTATACCGCGTGTTTCCGTCGGGAGGCCGGTTCGTACGGAAAAGACGTGCGGGGTTTGATCCGCCAGCATCAATTTAATAAGGTGGAGTTATTGAAATTTGCCCATCCCGAGAGCTCTTATGAGGAACTGGAGAGTCTAGTGCACGATGCAGAAATGGTTCTCCAGCTCTTGGGATTACCGTATCGGGTGGTGGCCCTTTGTACGGGAGATTTGGGGTTTGCGGCGGCAAAAACCTATGATTTAGAGGTGTGGTTACCGTCCCAGGGACGGTACCGGGAGATCTCCTCGTGCAGTAACTTTGAAGATTTTCAGGCGCGGAGGGCCAATATTCGTTTTCGTTCCGCCTCAGGGAAAGTAGCCTACGTCCACACCCTGAACGGTTCGGGGGTTGCCGTGGGGAGAACGCTTTTAGCCATCTTAGAGAATTACCAAGAGAAAGACGGAACCGTGGTCATACCTGAGGTGCTCCGGCGCTATATGCACGGATTGGAACTCCTCATCCCCAGTGTGAGGTGAAGCAATGGAACGAAAAGGAGTCGGCATCGTCGGTTTTGGATTCATCGGGAGGATTCACGCCCTGGCTTTTTCCTCCCTCCCCTACTATTACCGTGAGCTTCCCTTTATTCCCGAAATTCGGGCGGTATGTACTTCTCGACCTGATACCGCGCAGAGGGCCCATACTGAGGCGGGGATCCCTTGGGTGACTACTTCCGTTGATACACTCCTCTCACGTGAGGATGTAGACATCGTGGTGGTGGCGGTACCCAACGTTTTCCACCGAGAAGTGGTGGAAAAAGCGGCTTGTGCCGGTAAGGCGATATACTGTGATAAACCCTTGGCGATGAATGTCGAAGAAGGAGAGGTAATGCGGAGAGTGGTTGAGGAAAAGGCCGTTCCCTTTGGGATGGCTTTTCAAAATCGTTTTGTTCCCGCCATTCGTAAAGCGAAAGAAATTCTGACCCAGGGGAAGATCGGAAAAGTGTTCCGAGCCCGCTTCCTCTACCTCCATTCGGGATACGTTGACCCGGAACGTCCCATGAGTTGGCGCTTGCGTCGGGAGTTGGCTGGAGGAGGAGCACTCTGGGATTTAGGATCCCACCTTGTGGATTTGGTTCGTTTCCTCTTGGGGGAGCCGGAAATCGTCGCCGCACGGGGGAAAACCTTCATCACCGAGAGGCGGAGTGAAGGAGGGAGCGCAAAGAAGGAAACGGTTACCGTGGATGATTGGTCACTCGTCCATTTCCTCCTTCCCGATGGAGGCGAGGGGACCTTAGAGAGTAGTCGCTTTGCGACCGGGAGTTGTGATGAGATTCGTATCGAAATCGAAGGAGAGCGGGGGGCTCTCCGGTATAACTCCATGCAACCCAATTTTTTAGAGTTTTACGATCTCACCCGACCATCTTCTCCCTGGGGCGGAGAGCGGGGTTTCACGGCCATCGAGACTGTGTCTCAGTATCCCTTTCCCTATACTCTCCCGGGGAAATTTTCCTTTGGGTGGATTGGCGCTCATGTCGCCTGTGTCCACGATTTTCTCTTGCGCTGTGCGGGAAGAGAGAGTTGGGGTGCTACGATCGGTGATGGTCTCGCCGTGCAACACTTTTTGCACCGGGCATATCAACTCATGGGGTATTGAATCAACTGGGACTCCCCGCTATAATGGGTATGCTCGGAGGGGTGCCCGAATTGGCAAGGAGCCGGTCTTGAAAACCGGTACGCTCGCAAGGAGCAGTGCGGGTTCGAGTCCCGCCCCCTCCGCCAAGTGGAAGCTCTCTCCAAAACGGAGATTCTATAGCTTGTCAATGTCCGGCACGGTACCGTCCTTGAGCCGGTAGAGCATTTCTCCGGCCCGGGGGACGACCAAAATTCCCTCACCTTCTCTCCCCTCAAGGTCTTCCCGTTTGATGGTGCGGTAGTCGAGGTAATCGAGATTGATTCGTGTGCACACCTCTTGGGAAATACCGGTAGCGAGAACCACACGGATACGGGGGTATTCCCTCCCTTCTCGATACCGCCCGATTCCCTTGACGTGGGTAGAGTGGGCTAAAACTCCCCAAGGGTAGTGTTGGTACTTTTCCCACTGGGCTAAGAAGAAATCCCGCACGTGGTAACCGACCTCAAGGAGGTACTTCCCATGAGTAGCGGAGATTTCTTGGATGTGGGGAGCGTAAATGATAATGGTTCCCCCATCTTCGACCACGGGTTCGAGCTTGTACATGCACTTTCCTCCCACCCAGAGCTCGTTGTACATCTCGGGAGCGATGGAGAGAACGGTGCGGAAAGGACGATCGACCCAGAGAATATTGACCTCCGCGGAGAGGTCCGCCGCTTGCGACCAAGAAGATTCCGCATCTCCTAAGAAAATGCCACAGGGTTCTTTCCCAGTGATGACCAGAGACAGTGCTACCATAGGTCGAGGGATGAACTGGGCGGCGCGGCGTAAGATGTTCCGCACCGGGGTTTCTTTGTGTCCGATGATTTTGGGATTGGTGGTGAGGGCAGCTAACCAATGGAATTGGTCGATAATCTCCGTACCGGAAATCCCCGGGAAGAGGTACTTATACCCTCCTGAGAAACCCACCACTTCGTGGGGGAAAACCGGTCCGATGATGAATAACTCGTCGTAGTCGAGGATGAGCTTATTCACCGTGACCGGGATATCGGTGTGTAAGAGCCCTTGGGTAATACTCTCCACTTCCGGGGCAGGAATGACGCCGACGGTGAAGAGTTCTTGGGGATTGTTGAAATGGTGGTTGAAGACCGTAATGCCCCGTGCGTGCGCTTCGGCGAAGGTGTATCCGATGTGTTTCTTCAACTCTGTGTCAGAGAGGGGAGGATGGGTTCCTAAGGCGATGATACAGTCGAGTTTCTGAGCGCGGGGAAGAAGGTCACTCAAGAGAAGAGCGAAAATCTCTCGCATGGGAAGAGTGCGAGTGGTATCGGGTATAATGGCGAGAATCCGTTTCCCCTCTACGGGATACTTTCCCAGCGCTTCCTTGAGGAGTTGGGTGAACTCCTCTTTGGTGAAAGTTTTTTCGTTACTACCTTGAGCAAAGAGCATCATGAGCATTCCTCCCAGTTAGTATGGAATACCCCTTCTTGATCGATGCGGCGGTAAGTATGCGCACCAAAGAAATCCCGTTGTGCTTGCAAGAGGTTGGCAGGCAAAACGGCACTCGTCCAAGAATCGAAAGAAGTGAGAGCACTTCCTAAGACGGGAAGTGGTATTCCCCAATTAGCGGCTTTGTGCACGGTTTCCCGTACCTGAGGAAGGATGGTTTTTACCTCGGAGAGGAATTCCGCGCTGGCAAAGAGGAGAGGAGCGTTTTCGGTGAGCGCCCTCTGCAAGCGCGAAAGGAGCGCTGTCCGTAAAATGCACCCCCCTTTCCAAATCCGTGCAATTTCGGGGAGATGGAGAGTATAGCCCGATTCTTGCGAAGCGGCTTTGAGGAGGGCAAAGCCTTCGCTAAAGGCCATGACCATGGCAAAGAGGAGTGAATTCTTGAGGCATTGCGCTTCGTGAGAAGTGAAGGGGAGGGGAGATATTTCCGAGTGGTGGGGTGCGAGTTGAGTGCGAATTTCCTTGAAGAAGGAGAAACTCCGGGCGATCACGGCCTGATTGATGATCGGCGTAGGGACACCGAGGTCAAAGGCTACTTGAGAAGTCCACTTGCCGGTACCCTTCTGTTCGGCGGCATCGAGAATCACTTCGACGAGCGGTTTTTGGGTATGAGGATCTTTCACGGCGAGGATACGCGCGGTGATTTCAACAAGATAAGAGGCGATTTCGCTTTCTTTCCATTCTTCGAAGAATCTCTGGATCATGTCCGTGGGGAGAGCGTAGAGGCGGCGCATGAGGTCGTATACTTCGGCAATTGCTTGCATGATAGCATATTCGATCCCATTGTGAACCATTTTCACGAAGTGGCCACTCCCTCCAGGACCGAGATAGGCGCAGCAGGGACCATCTTCTACTTGGGCGGCAGCCTTCTCGAGAATCTCTTGCACTAAGAGATACCCTTCTCGGTGACCACCGGGCATGATCGATGGACCATGGAGGGCACCGTATTCCCCTCCGCTCACCCCGGTACCCAAAAAGAGGAGTTGGTGGTTTTCGGCGAGAGCGATACGGCGTTCGGTGTCTCGGAAGAAGGAATTCCCTCCGTCGATGAGGAGATCCCCGGGTTCAAGGTGGGGGAGAATGGCAGTTATGAATTCGTCGACCGCTTGGCCTGCTTTGACCATGAGCATGATTCGGCGGGGTTTGCGGAGTACCCCCGCAAGTTCCGCTAAGGTATACGTGGGCACGATAGGTTCATCAGCGACCCGCTCCGTGATGAATTGTTGGGTTTTTTCACCAGTTCGGTTGAAGACGGCGACCGCAAAGCCCTTGCGGGCGATGTTGAGGGCTAAGTTTTGCCCCATCACCGCCATGCCGATGATGGCTATGTCACATTGAGTGGTCATGCTCTCCCTCCTTGTATCGAATGAAATTGTGGAGATAACGGATGGTTTGGGTGGCGCAGGAGTGGAAATCGGGTTTTTGGAGAATTTCTGCCGAGATGAACCCCTGGTATCCGATTTCCTCCAAGGTGTTGAAGAACAGGGAAAAATCGAGGTGCCCGAACCCCGGAGCTTGACGGTTACTATCCGCAACGTGAAAGTGCCACAGGCGATCTTTGGCCAAGCGTAAACTGGCGGCGAAATCTCGCTCCTCGATATTCATGTGGAAGGTATCGGCTAAAATACCGACGTTTTCCAGGTCGAGCTCGGCAATCAATGCCAAAGTTTCTTCGATGGTGTGGAGAAAATTCACTTCGTACCGGTTCAGAGGTTCGATGACTATTTTTACCTCTCTCTCCTCGGCAAAGCGGCTACACTCGGCGAGAGCTTCTTTGAAATGTTGGAGAGCCTCTCTTTTCGCTCCCTCGGTCGAGGGAAGATTCCCCCGAATGAGCCCTACAATTACCATACTCCCCAAGGCCTGGGCGAGGAGGATGTGGTTCTTCAGGCGGGCGATGGTTTTCTCCCGGATGGCTCGATCGGGATGGCTCAGGCTCAGTCCTTCTTCTACGAAGGCTTGCCCGGTGCCTATGGCGGGAACGGAAAGCTTGAGCTCTTCGACGAGGCCGAGGAGTTCATCCCTCCTCACCCCCTGGGGATCGCGGATAGCCAATTCCGCCCCCTGATACCCTAAATCTTTGATGGTTTTCATCTCTACCGCGAGCGATTCCCCGAAGGCAACGGCACCAAATTGAGTTTTTTGAACCGAGATAGCAAAGCTTATTTTCATCCCTTTCACTCCCTTATCTTGGGTGGCGCGCAGGTCTTGCGGACGACCAACTTGGGGGGAAAGACCACCTGCTGTCGCACGTTCCTCTTTTGGGGGTTGAGAATTTTATCGATGAGGATTTTACCGCTCAGAGCACCCAACTCGGCCACCGACTGGGAAACGGTGGTGAGTTGGATGGATTTGAGGGCACTCAGGGGAATATCGTCGAAGCCGACGATGGAGAGTTCCTCAGGCACCTTCACGCGTCGTTCCCGGCAGGCTTCGAGTAATCCGATGGCCATGTAGTCGTTGGCACAGAAAACCGCGGTAGGTCGATTTTTCCCCAGCGCCAAGATGCGCAATCCCTCTTCATACCCCCCTTCCATGCGAAATTCCCCACTGAAGAGGTACTCTTCTTGAGGGGGGAGGTCCCGTTCCATGAGCGCCTTTTTGTACCCCTCAAAACGTTCCAAATTCGAAGAAGTTTCCCAGCGACCACCGAGGTAGGCAATCCGAGTATGTCCTAAACTGAGGAGATACTGGGTAGCCATGTAACCCCCTTGCTCGTTATCGGCTGTAACGTAGTCGCAGCGTTCTCGCTCTTGAGGGAGACGAGAGACAAAGATGAAAGGGATTTCGCTCTCGTAGAGGAGATGGAGGTTTTTACTGTCCATTTGGGTGGCGCCTAAAATGATGCCATCGGCTTTTTTCTCTACCAAAGAGCGGATGTAGAATTCTTCTTCTTCCCTTCTTCCGTCAGTGTTACAGAGGAAAATGTAGTGGTGATGGGCACGACACACTTCTTCTATGTTGCGGACCATGAGGGCATAGAAGGGGTTAGTGATATCGGAAACGATCACTCCAATAATGCCGGTCCGTTGAATGTTGAGGGCCCGCGCAAGGGGATTAGGTCGGTAATTGGTGGTACGGATCACCGCCAAGACGCGATTACGGGTCTTCTCAGCCACCTTTTCCGGGGTATTCAATACCCGTGAAACTGTAGCTTTTGACACCCCTGCTTGGGCGGCAATGTCGTTGATGGTCAAATTTTTCTTTACCGCCTTCATGGCATCCTCTTTTGAAACTATTTTCATAATTCCTCTCCTATTATAAGGATTTTTGTTGCGCAGTGCAAGGGAAAGAGAGGAAAATTCCTTGATATTTCGTGTTTTTTCTCTATTAGAAGGGGGAGAAAAATTTTTTGCCTCTCCCCTTGACAGAACCGTGAAGAGAAATTTATACTGAAACCAGTTTCATAAGAAAGGGGATGTACTCATGAAGGCAGTACGACTTCATGCTCAGTGGGAACCACGACCGGGTTTTGTTCTGGGGAGTAAAGATATCGAGGGAAAAGTCAGTTGGTTGGGAAGTAAAGTATGGCGATACCCAAAACCCCAGGTGGAAGAGCTCCCCGAGCCTCGCATCCAACGGCCAAGCGAAGTGCTCATCAAGGTGCGCGCTTGCGGGATCTGTGGGAGTGACGTCCACATGGCGCAGAGTGATGAAAATGGTTACATGCTCTATCCAGGTCTCACCGGATTCCCGGCGGTCTTAGGACACGAGTTTTCCGGAGAAGTAGTAGAAGCAGGTCAAGAAGCCATCAATCGTCGTGACAATAAGAGGTTTACTCCGGGGGAACCGGTGACTTCGGAAGAGATGCTCTGGTGTGGTTACTGCCGTCACTGCGCCGATGGCTACCCGAACCACTGCGAGAATCTCCATGAGTTGGGGTTTGATGTTGATGGTGCTTTTGCCGAGTACATCGTGGTGGATGCCAAGTACCTGTGGAGCCTGCGAGAACTGGAGGGAATCTATTCCGGGGAGAAACTCTTTCTGGCGGGGAGTTTGGTAGAGCCCTCCTCGGTAGCTTACAATGCCGTGATCGAGCGAGGAGGGGGTATTCGCCCGGGAGATAACGTAGTCATTTTCGGCGGTGGGCCGATTGGATTAGCCGCCTGTGCCATTCTCAAACGGGCCGGAGGGGTGAAGGTGATTCTCTCCGAACCCTCGGAAACCCGTCGCACTATGGCCAAGGAATTAGGTGTTGATGTCACTGTCAATCCTCTCCAAGAGAACGTGGTCGAGGCAGTTCTTGAGGCCACCCAGGGTATGGGAGCCACTCTTTACCTTGAGGCTACCGGTATCCCCCAGATTATTTGGAAGGATATCGAGGAAATTATTTGGAAAGCCCGCGGTATTAATTCCACCGTGGTCATCGTGGCTCGTGCCGATGTGAAAATCCCCCTCACCGCTGAAGTCTTTCAAGTAAAGAGGGCACAAATCGCCGGGTCGCAGGGTCACTCCGGTCACGGCAATTTCCCCCGGGTGATCTCCCTCATGGCTTCGGGAATGGATATGACCAAGATCATCTCCAAAACCATCTCGCTCCGTGAAGTTCCAGAGTACTTGGTGCGTTTACAGACCGAGAAGGAATTAGTGAAAGTCACCGCGGTCAATCGGTGAGAAGGAAAGGTTCTGAATATGGAAAAGAAATGGCTCACTACCGAAAACCCAGCCATTATTTTTGAAGATAACGAAGTAGGAAGGTTGAAGAAGCAAATTTGGGAGGCTTCGGAAGAAGAAATTGACGTCATTCTGAGAGAGTATGAAATTCCCTCTCCTTCCGAGTTGGGGAAAGCGGGTTGTTACATTCAAAACACTCCTCGGGTGAAGGTGATCGAGAAGCGGAAAAAGAACGATATTGTCCTTGTGCCGGTGGGATGCACCGAGAATCATGGTCCTCACGCTAACAGTGGCTTAGATACCTTCATGGTGACCCAAATTGTAGAAGGGGTTCGTCGCTATACCGCAAAGCAAGGCCGAGAAGTGAGTTTAGCCTTTCCCCCTCTCAACTACGGAGGTCATCCCTATCACCACTTGGGTATGCCGGGAACCGTGGTGATGCCCAAAGAAGTGGTGGAGGAGACTCTCATCTACACCATGCTGGGTCTATGGAACGACGGGTTTCGCAAGATCATCATCGTGAATAACCATGGGCAACTGTGGATGCTTGAATCGGCCATTCATGAATTCATGAAACGCTTTCAGTTGCCGGGGATCTTTATGGTCCTTGAGTGGCACCGAGCGGTGCGGGAGTTCTTCTACCCAGCAGGGAGACCCGATAGTCTCGAAACCTGTTTCGTGCATGCCGATGAAGCGGAAACCTCGGTGGCTCTCCTCCTCTTCCCCGAAATGGTGGATATGAACGTTGTCCAGGATGCCGAAGGAGAGAGCTTCCTCCCGGAGGGACATTTTGATAAATCGGTGGAACCCTTCCATCGTCCCCATCGCTGGTCTGAAGGTGAGGGACACATGGCCATCGAGCGGGCGGCAACCCCGGTGGGAGTGGTGGGGAAACCGAGCTTAGCCAATGCCAGGAAGGCGAAAAGACCAATTGCGGCAATTTTAAAATATCTCACTCTCACCATCGATCAAATCTTGGAAGCCTTCCCCCCGGGAACTGTACCCCCGGTTGAAAAGGTTACCCTACGGAGTAAAGAAGAGCTCGAGCCCTTCCTGAGGGAGCCTTTGAGCCCGGGGTGGAAATCGGCGTATGAACTCCCCTTCCTCGGGGTGTTCCACAAGCTGTGAGGAAAATCCTCCCTGCCGGGCTATCCGGCAGGGAGAGAAGAAAAAGGAGGTGTATGGAAAGATTGAGTTTCACAAGGCAACGTCATCTTCTCCATGAGGAGAGCGAAATTCCCCGGTTGTGACTGAGGAGTGAAAGACTTACGGGGAGGGAAAAGGTAAGACATGAATAAAGGAGGGATGGTTAATGAAGTTCGGGAGAAAATTTGTGGTGGTTCTTGCGGTTTTAGTGGTTGCTTTTACCCTTTTCGGGTGGCAAGGAGTTTTTGCCAAGGATGCCATCAAGATATGGGTAGTGGTTCACGGGGGAATTGCTGACCCCTTCTGGAAGGTCGTGGAACGTGGCGTCAAGGATGCGGCAGCGAATCACCCAGATTTGGAGGTCACCTATACCGGTCCGGCCTCGTTCGATTTTAACCAATTCATGGCTGATATCGAGGCAGCTATTGCTGCGAAACCGGACGCATTGGTGTGCACGTTGACCGAACCCGATGCTATGGATGAGGTATTGCGAAAAGCCATTGCCGAGGGATTGCCGGTCATCGGGATTAACGCTCCCGACCTCCGTGAGCCGGTAGAGAGTCGGATTCCGGTTCTCACCTATGTAGGGGAAGACAGCTATTACATCGGGGTCGTGGCTGCCCAGGAAACCCTCAAGAGATTTAAGCCCAAACGAGCATTGTACGTGAACCATCATCCTGGAGCAAAACATATCGAACTCCGAGGACGAGGCTTTGTGGACACCATGCAAAAAGCAGAAGTTCCTGCCGAACAACTCGATATTACCGATGACCCGGTGAAAGGAGCAGAAATAACCTTAGCCTATCTCACCACCCATCCTGATACGGAAGTCATTTTCAGCGGTAATACCCAGAGAACCGAGGCCATTGTGGCACGACTCTTGGACGAAGGGATTGAGGTAGGAAAAGCGGTTAAAATTGCTCAAATGGATATGTCAGATAAGATTTTGGAATATATTGAGAAGGGCATAGTGATGTTCACCATGGATCAACAGCAGTACATGCAAGGGTATCTCGGAGTTGAATTAGCTTACCTCTACGTGAAATTCGGCTTGGTTCCTCCTCCGGCGCCAGTTTCTACCGGCCCTTCGGTGATTACCGCCGAGAAGATTCCTCAGCTCTTAGACTTGGTGAAGGAAGGATACCGGTAATTGGTCGGGAAGTGGGAAGAGACCGGGACGGTACCCCGGTCTCTTCCCGAGTGATGAACCCGGAACGATGAAAGAATGTGAGGAGGCGTTTTTCATGTCGGTGGCAGAATCGAGAAGAGGAACTCTTGTGCACAATGTGACGCTTCCCTTAAAGGAGCGGTTACGTCGAAAGCCTGAATTTGGGGCAGTGATTGCCTTTTTAGCCCTCTTTGTTTTTTTCTCCCTGGTGGCTCCCCGATTCTTTTCCTTGCGTAATCTCACCTCGGTGATCACCATAACCGCAGAACTCGGTATCATGACCATTGGAGCTTCTTTCTTAATGATTTGTGGTGAGTTCGATCTCTCTATCAGTGGAAACTATGCTACCGCAGGTTTTCTCTTCGTTACTTTGGGGAATATTTTTTCTTTCCCCTTGGGTTCGGTGATCGCTCTCTTCGTGGCTTTGGGAATTTCTTGCCTGGTTGGCCTCGTCAATGCCCAAATTACCCTAAAAGGACGTATTCCTTCTTTCATTACTACCCTGGGAATGATGATGTTTCTGCGTGGGATACTCTTGGGAATTACCGGTGGGCAGTCAATTTCCTATAAAGGAGATAGCATCGTGCCCACGCTTCTCACCGGTATTTTAGCGCATCGCTTTCGACCCTCTCACTTTTGGTTTCTTTGCTTGATGGTCCTTTTTACCTTTATTCTCAATCGAACGGTTTTTGGGAACCGGGTCTACGCTACCGGAGGGAAGAAAGAAGCTGCTCGCACCATGGGTGTGAATGTGGATCGAGTCAAGACCATCTCTTTTATGCTCTGTGCTACGCTCGCTGGTTTTTCAGGGATCGTAGCTATCAGCCGTTTCAACATTGCCAACGCTTCCTTTGGGCAGGGAATGGAATTAGAAGCTATTGCTGCCTCGGTCATCGGAGGGACTCTCATGACCGGTGGGTATGGATCAGTTATCGGCGCTGCCTTGGGAGCAGCGATCATGGGTATGGTCCGGACGGGTCTTGTGATGGCCGGAGCGCCATCGTACTGGTATAGCGCTTTTGTAGGAGTGATCTTAGTGGTTGCGGCGATCATGAACTTGAGGTTACGGGGTGCGACCCTGGAGTGGTGAGGAGGTGGAAAGATGGATCGCGAGGAACCCTTAGTGAGGATGGGGAACATCCATAAAAGTTTTGGGGTAGTCAAGGCACTCCGCGGCGTGGATTTCGAGGTGAGAGAAAACGAAGTCGTAGCACTTTTGGGAGATAACGGCGCGGGAAAATCGACCTTGATCAAGATTTTATCCGGGGTTTTCCCTCCCGACCAAGGATCGATTTACCTCCGGGGGAAACGGATAGAGTTTGCTTCTCCTGAAGAAGCCCGGATCGCCGGTATCGAAACCGTTCACCAAGACTTATCCTTGGTGGAGAAAATGAGCATCGCACGCAACTTTTTCTTGGGGAAAGAGCCGACCCGCAGAATAGGTCCCTTGGCTGTTTTGGATGTGAAGAAAATGAATCAAGATTCTCAATTAGCCGTAAGTGATATTGGAATGAGAATTCGCTCTACGGAGGAGTTAGTGTCGTGTCTCTCTGGAGGGCAAAGACAGGCCATTGCCATCGGGAGAGCAGTATACTTTGGCGCCAAAATTCTCATCATGGATGAGCCCTTGCGGAATCTCTCCATTCGTGAGCAGCGGGTAGTCCTCAATCTCATCGCCGAAGCTAAGAAAAAGGGTTCTTCGGTGATCTTTATCACCCACAATGTCTATCATGCCTGTTCCGTGGCAGATCGATTTGTGCTCTTGGACAACGGGGTGAAGATCGGGGAAGTAATAGCCGGTGAAAAAACCCCCGAGGAGATTGCCGAGTGTATCGCTACAGGGTGTATGGTGGGGGGAGAGAAAGGATAGGAATGGAAAAAGGCGAGCGCGTTTTCCCCAAAAATCACACGGCAATGAAATCCTAAAGGAGGCATGATTCATGTTTCACGTAGGACTCATCGGACTTGGTCGGATAGGCAAGTTACATGCGGAAAACTTGGTAAAAGAATTCCCTCAAGCGAACCTCGCGGTGGTCGCCGACCCTTTCCTGAACGATGACATGCGAGCATGGGCTCAGAGTCTGGGAATTAAAAACCTTACTGCTCACCCCGATGAGGTTTTTCGCCATCCTCAGGTTGAAGCAGTGCTCATTTGTTCTCCTACCCCGACTCACGAAGCATTGATCATCGAGGCAGCTCAAGCGGGAAAACATGTCTTTTGTGAAAAACCCATCGGGAGTGATATCGCCCAGATTGAGCGAGCTTTGGAAGAGGTGGAGAAGAGAGGCGTAAAACTCCAGGTAGGTTTTGTGCGGCGTTTCGATCACAATCATAGAAAGGTCCGCGAGTCAGTAAAAGAGGGGAAAATCGGAAAACCGTACTTGGTCAAAATCACCTCCCGGGATCCGCAGCCTCCGTCCTTAGAGTACCTCAAGGCTTCCGGGGGAATTTTCTTCGATATGACCATTCACGATTTTGATATGGCCCGTTATCTCTCGGGGAGTGAGGTGGAAGAAGTTTTTGCCTGTGGTACGGTCTTGGTGGATGAAGCGGTAGCCGGACTCCACGATTTCGATACGGCCGTTGTCACCCTGCGGTTTACCAATGGGATGATCGGAATCATCGATAACTGTCGGCAGGCAGTTTACGGTTACGATCAGAGGACCGAAGTCCATGGTTCACAGGGGTGTATCTGGGTGGAGAACGATCGTCCCAATACCTCGCTCCTTTTAACCAGAAACGGCACCGTGCGGGAACCTTTCTTGTGGTTTTTCCTTGAGCGCTATAAGCAGGCCTTTATCGATGAACTCAAGGCTTTCTTTCACGCTCTCGGTGAGAATACTCAACCCCCGGTGGATGGAGTTGACGGTCTCAAAGCCGTCCTCATCGCCCAGGCAGCAAGCCGTTCTGCCCGCGAGGGGAGAATAGTGAAGGTGGGGGAACGTTGAGAGGAGATAGAAAAGTAGGGGATGGGAAGGGAAAAGTCGCTGGGATATAATAGTGGTAAAGGAGGGATGAGTGATGAAAAAGTATGGGTGGTTTAGTTTGGTGTGGGTTTTCGTTTTCGTTCTCTTTCTCGGCGTGGTCCTTGCCCGGGAAGTGAAAGTGTTAGAGATTTGGGATACGTACACCGAACCCAACCGTCAGCCGGTAGTGGAGGCAGCGATTGAACAATTCCTGCAAAAGTATCCGGACTGGCAAGTGAAGCGGACAGCCCGACCCCTCGAAGATATGAAAACAGCGGTTATGGCTGCCTTGGCGGCAGGAGTGGGCCCAGATGTGGTCTTAGTGAATAACGGGGAACACATGATGGGTCCCATGGTGCGCGCTCAACAAATCGTGAACCTCGATCCTTACGCTGAGAAGTACGGATGGACGGAAAAATTGTTTTCACCGAGCTTATGGAATCGTGCGAAGTACACCCTTGACGGGAAACAATTCGGTGAGGGGAGCATATGGGCAGTGGGTTTGGATGCCGAGCTTGTGGGCGTATACTACAACAAAGACCTCTTGGCCGAGCTCGGTCTCTCTCTTTTTGGAAGTGTCGCCGAGTTAGAAGAGATCATGGATAAAGTGAAAGGAACAGGGCATACCCCTCTTGCGGTAGGAGTGCTCGATGATTGGCAATTCTTCCATCTCTATGGCGCTTTACAACATGCCACCTTAGCCCATGAGATGGGAGCCGATGCGGCTCAAGAGTATTTAGACGACCTCGTCATCCGTACCAAAGCGGAACGGACCTGGAAAGAATCGGGGAATGTTGAGGCAGCGAAGAGATTACAAGAATGGGTCAAGAAGGGTTATCTCGTTGATGGTTTTTCCGCTTTGGGTGGCGATGATGCGTTACAGGTTTTCCTGGCGGGAGACGTGGCGTTCTTCCTCCAGGGGAGTTGGTATTCCTCAAACATCGCCCAAGCCGACTTCGAAGCAGGTTTTGTGCTCTTCCCGCCCTTCGTGAAGGGTGGAGACATCCCACCCCAGATCGGCGGTATGGCCACACCCCTTGGTATAAGTGCCCATTCACCCCATCCTGGTATGGCTGCCGAATATCTGGATTTCCTCGCGGCTTCGGATCGTACCGTGGAGCTACAGCTCAACTTAAGGGTTCTCCCCGCACGTGTTCCTGCGCTCTTAGAGAATATTCCCGAAAATACCCTGTATTACGATCTCTTGGTGGCTTGGAATGAGGTCAATCGAGTGAATCGTGTAGGACATTATCTTGACTGGACTACCCCTACCATGTGGGATACCTTGGGAGAAGCAGGGAGAAATCTTCTCCTCCTTCGTTCTACACCGGAGGAATTGGTCGAAAAAGTGGAAGCGGATTACCGTGCGTTTGTAGCTGGCCGAAGCAGTCAATGAGAGAAGAGCGAAAAGGTGGGGGATAAACCCCCACCTTTTTCGAGATGCGGCATGTTCGGGGCAAAACCTTTCAAACGGAAGATGATCCTTTGGCCTTATCTTTTTCTTACCCCTACGGTGGTATCAACGATTCTCTTCGTCATTTACCCTTTTTTAGCCAATTTTTTCTACAGTACCGTCCAGTGGGACGGCTTCGGTCCCAAGGTTTTTGTAGGAGGGGGAAACTTTGTCGCCCTTTTCCGGGATGAGCGCTTTTGGAGTGCCTTGGTGACCAATTTTCTCTACTTCATCTTTGTTACTGCTTTACCCCTTTTTTTTGGTTTAGTGGTCGCTTCGGTCATCGCCCGGGGTCGGTTAGCCGGTACTCGTTTTTTCCAGAGTGCCTATTTCATTCCCCAAGTGGTGGCAGCCATCGCCTTGGGAACCATATTTCGCTGGATTTATGCGCCTCTCTTTGGGGTACTCCACCAGGTGTTCAAAATCATCGGCTGGGAAGAGATGAGTCGATCCTGGCTGGGAACGCCGGAAACGGCAACCACCGCGGTGGGCTTGATTGGTACCTGGGCATGGCTTGGTTTTTGTATCATCATTTTCGTGGCTGGCATTCAAAAAGTTGATCAAGCTCTCTACGAAGCAGCGATCCTCGACGGGGCAAATTCTCTCGCCCAGTTTCGCTACATCACCTTACCCGATTTGCGTTTCGAGATAGCAGTGGTCCTCGTGATGACCTCGGTGCAGTGCTTAGGGAGTTTTGCTTTTGCCATTGTGAGCTCCACTACTGCGGGAGCTTACGGCACAAGACCCGTCGCTCTCTACGCCTATCAGTTAGCCTTTGTGGAGGGTAAGGTGGGGTATGCTTCGGCAGTGGTGGTGGTTTTGACCATTCTCATGTTCGCCATAGCAGCGGCAAGTCTCTTTTTAGGAGAAAGGAGGGCCCAAGAATAACTTTGAAAACCAAGGGAATCGTTTTGCTGGCTCGATATGTGCTTGTGGTGGGCATTGCCCTTTTCGTGATCCTTCCTTTTGTATTGATGTTTATGGCTACTTTTCGGGAGCACACCGATATTATTCGTCGCGGCCCCTTGGCTCTCCCCAGACGTTTCAGTTTGGATAACTTTCGCAAAGTGCTCTTCCAGCATCATTTCGATCGGTACTATATCAACTCGTTGCTCATCACCATACCGGTGGTGGGAGGATCGTTAGTTTTTGCCCTTATGTCGGCTTTTGCTTTGAGTGTCGTGGATTTTCCCCTCAAACGCTTGTTCCTCTTAGGGGTGGTCTCCTTTGGTGTGATGATTGCCGAAGTATTCATCATGATTCCTCTTTTCCAACTCATGAATAGTTTGGGTTTGGTGAATAATCTGTTGAGTGTCATTCTCTCCTCTCTGGCGATGAGTGCTTGTTTCTCCACCCTGGTGATCCGTTCTTTTTTTATGGGGCTTCCCCGCGAACTCCTCGATTCAGCCATGGTGGATGGAGCCACGTTTTGGCAAATTCTGTGGAGGATTTATACCCCCTTGGCCATACCGGCGATTGTCACTTCCGGTGCCTTGACGGCGGTGTGGACCTGGAACACCTATATTACCCCCTTGGTGCTCATCCATGATCCGGATAAAATACCCCTTCCCTTGGGATTAGCCCTGTTTCAAGGACAGTACGTGGCCAACGTTCCCCTCATTATGACCGGTGCCACCCTCACCGCTCTCCCTCCCATTGCAGTGTATCTCCTCCTCCAACCCCGGGTGGTGTTAGGGGTAACCCAAGGGGCATTGAAGTGAGAAAGGAGTAAAACGGCATGAAGGAACTGATTATTGTCGTCATCGGTGCGGGAAGTGTCTCTTTTGGTCGAAGCGTGATCACCGATCTTGCCTTGGAGGAAAGCTTGCGCGAGTTTGCCGTTTCTCTCCGTCTGGTGGATATTGATGAGCTCGCCTTGCGGAGAATGTATCAATTGGCCCTCCTCGTCAAAGAGAAAACCAAAGCCTCGCACCTCGTCATTTCTGCTACCACGAAGCGCGAAGAGGCTCTCTCTTGCGCCGATTACGTTATTGTTTCGGTAGCCGAGAAGCGGTTTGCGTTGTGGGAAAAAGATTTCTATATTCCTCTTTCTTTTGGCTTTAAACAAGTTTACGGAGAGAATGGGGGCCCCGGTGCAGCTTTTCACACCCTACGCAGTATTCACCTCATGATGCCGATTTGCCGTGATATGGAGAGATGGTGTCCGGAGGCATTGATCCTGAATTACACCAATCCCGAGAGTCGAGTGTGTTTGGCCATTCACAAACTCACTTCCTTGCGGGCAGTGGGTTTGTGCCACGGACCGATGACGACCTGGGAAGTGGTGAGTGAAATCTTGGGAAGACCGAAGGAAGACACCGTCGTGACCATAGGAGGGATCAATCATTTCCATTGGGTTTTGGGGATACAAGATTCCCAAGGTAAGGATCTCATGCCCGAGTTTAAGCTCCGTATTCACGATGCCCTTCCTCGTCTCAACCCTTTCGTGCAGACCATGTACAAAATCTACGGTTTTCTCCCCTATCCGGCGTTGAGCCACCCTGAAGAATACGTCCACTTTGCCTATTCCTTCACCGGTCCACTCCTCTTTCGGTGGGGGATCGGGGAGGTTGCGCGCCCCCTCAATGCTACCGTGGAGGACTTGGAGTACGCCATCGAGGGAAGACCGGGTATGCCGAGTTACGAGTTATGGTGTCGGGAAGAAGCGCGTACCATCGAGGCCATAGTGATAGGAGAAAAACCCTTGCCTCAGGACTTTCTCAAGCCTTCGGGGGAGTTAGCCATTCCCATAATCTCCTCCATCGAACACGATCTCCATCGCCGGGAGATTGCCGCCAACGTGGTCAATGAGGGGGCTATTGCCCAATTGTCTGCGGAAGCCATTGTGGAGGTACCGATCATGGTTGACGGTGAGGGAGTTCATCCCCTTCCGGTCGGTGCCCTTCCTCCGGCTATTGCCGCCATGTGTCAGTTACAGATTGCCATTCAAGAACTTTTGGTGGAGGCGTATCGGGAGCGATCCAAGCGACTCCTCTTGCAGGCTCTCCTCCTTGAACCCACCGTTAGTGATGTGAAGCGGGCTCGAGAGATGATGGAAGTGATGCTCCATGTTGAGCGGGAATATCTTCCCGAAATGCACGAGTAAGGAGTGAAGGGAAAATGGAAAAGGAAATGATCGAGTCTCTCCTCAAGGAGATGTTACCGGGAGAAACGGTTCTCCTCGTCGGTCCTCGGTATTCTTTACCCCTCTCTCGAGGTACGTTCTTCCTCCTTAAGGGAATGAAGAGACGGTATATCCTGTGTTTTCATGACCAGGGTCACTTACCTTTCCCCTTTGAGCCTCTCGTTTCTCGAGCGTTTCGTGGGGAGGAGGTTGCCCTCTACCCATTCCATTGGGATACCTACGAAGCACTGGGGAGTTTCTTTCCCCACTTACGGCCGGTTCCTGGGGAGAAGCGTCCTTCCTTTGGTTGTGGAGACCGTTTGGGGTTAGTTTCGTGTGCCCATCTTGAGGCCTTGGAGCGGTTTCCCGTTTTTCCGGTGATTGCCCAACAGTCTCCCCGGGAGTTAGAGAAAACTCACCGGACCTTTCGAGATGTCCTCTTAGGAGCGGTTTGGGGTGTTTTAGAGAGTGGTTACCGGAGTCCTTTCGGTGCCGATGCTGACCACATTAAAGGAGAAGAACACCTCAAGGAGGCACGAGCATGTGGCTTTAGCATGTACACCTTGGATTTAAGTGATGAGGTAGATCGAACGGTCTTTGGTTGGGAGGCAAAAGCTTTGCAGGAACGTTATGAAACACTCAAGACGGAGGAACGGGAAGTATTTCTCCGCTATCGTGGGAGAGAATGGCGTCTTTCTTCAGGTGTGACGATTTCTTTCTCCGAGGAGAGGCTTCTTACCCTTGTCCTTGCCTATCTTCCTGCGGTGAAAAAAGTGGAGTACTTCCATGCTCTCCTTGAAGAAGGTGGTTTCCCTTTTGACTTAGAAGTTTCCCTTGACGAGGGTGAAGTGGAAACCTCTCCTGAAGCTCACTTTTTCGTGGCCGAGGAGTTACATCGTCGAGGGGTGGATTTTCAGAGCATTGCCCCTCGTTTTCCGGGTTCCTTTGAAAAGGCGATTGACTATGTGGGAGAGAAAGAAACTTTGGCTTCCGCCTTGCGGGCGCATGCTCTTATCACCGGGAATATTGGGGGGTACCGTCTGAGTCTCCATTCCGGAAGTGATAAGTTCAGTATTTATCCCCTCTTTTTTCGGGAAACCAAGGGTGTCTTTCATGTGAAAACTTCGGGGACGAGCTGGTTAGCGAGTTTATCTACCGTCGCCGAGGTGCATCCTGAGTTTTTCCGTACAGTTTACGCCATTGCCTACGAGACTCTGGAAGAGAATTTGAAAGCCTATGCTCTCTCCTTAGAGCGGAACGATGTGCCACCGCATTTGCAAGGTATTCCCGATTCTGAACTCTCCCGTTTCTGTTTCTCCCATCCTAAAATAAGGCAACTCCTCCACATTGCCTATGGCGCAATTTTAGACCGGGTGGGCGAGGAGCTCTATGGTATACTTTTTAAGGCAGAGAAAAAACATTTTGCCAAGGTGAGAGAGAACATTGAAAGACACTTGCATACTCTTTTTTCCAAAGAATAAAGGAGGATTGCTATGTTTTCGCTTGAAGAAATGTTCTCGGTTCGTGGGCGAGTTTTCCTCTTCACCGGAGGCGCGGGAATCTTAGCCTCCACTTTAGCCCGGGAGTTAGGGAAACTGGGTGCGTGCCTGATCCTCACCGATGTTGCTCCCTTAGAGGTACTGGTGAAAGAATTGGATGAAGCAGGGGTTACGGTGCGAGGCTATCACATGGATGTCCTCCGTAAAGAAGCGGTGGAAGAGGTCGCAGAGAAAGTACTCGCGGAGTGGGGTAAGGTCGATGCTCTCTTCAACGCTGCCGGGGGAAACATGAAGGAAGCCACTACCTCTCCAGAGCTCCCCTTTTTCGACTTATCCTTAGGGGCTTTAGAGAAAGTGGTCCATCTCAATCTCTTTGGAGGGGCCATTATTCCTGCGCAGGTTTTCGCAAAAATTATGGTGAAGCAAAAAGAAGGAGGATGCATTATCAATTTCTCCTCCATGTCGGCATTGCGTCCGCTCACCCGAGTGTTAGGGTATTCGGCAGCCAAGGCGGCGGTGAGTAATTTCACCCAGTGGTTGGCGGTGTACATTGCCCGAGAATACACTCCCAAAGTGCGGGTGAATGCTTTGGCGCCGGGGTTTTTCGTTACCAAGCAGAACTATTACCTCCTCTATAGAGAAGATGGTACCCTCACCCCGCGCGGAGAGGCGATTCTTGCCCATACCCCGTGCGGTCGTTTCGGGGAGCCGCAGGATCTCCTCAGTGCCGTGTTGTGGCTTCTTTCTCCTTTTTCGAGTTTTGTGACTGGGGTGGTGGTGCCGGTAGATGGTGGCTTCAGCGCGTTTGCGGGGGTGTGAGCGTGGGGGAACTCTTCCTCACCGTGGATATCGGGACATCCTCTTGTAAGGTGTGTGTCTTCAATCGCGAGGGGGTGGTACTTGCCTCTACCAAGCGGGACTATCCCACTCTTTCTCCCCACCCAGGTTTCGCCGAGCAGGACCCGGAGGAAATGTACCGGGCGGTGAAAGAGGCTACGAGAGAGTGTCTTACCTCTTTTCCTCCCTCTTCTTTTGCAGCGCTTGCTTTTGATACCATGCTTCACAGTTTCCTGTTGGTTGGTGAAGATGGTAGTCCGCTCTACCCTCTTCTGAATTGGATGGATACCCGCAGTGCTCAAGAGACGGAAGAGCTTCGCGAGGAATACCTTACCTATGGATTCTACCGGGAGAGTGCCACTCCTCTCCATACCATTTTCCATCCTCCGCGGATTCGCTGGTTTGCTCGGGGGAAAGAGGAGATCTGGGGAAAAACCTGGAAAATCCTCTCCATCAAAGATTGGATACTGTGGAGACTGACTGGAATTTTAGCCTGTGACTTCTCTACCGCCTCGGCGACGGGACTTTTACACCTTGACCGAGTTTCCTGGTCGGAGAACATCCTTCGCTGGCTTGGAGTGAGTGAGGAACGCTTGCCTTCTTTATGCCCTCCGGAACACAGCGCTTCCCTCCAGGAAGGAGATTTTACCCGTGAAACCGGTTTGCCAGCCGGGCTTCCCGTGGTATGGGGAGGGGGAGATGGGCCTTTTGCTAACTTAGGCGAAGGCGCCTTCCGGCAGAGAGAGATGGTGGTAACGGTGGGTTCTTCGGGAGCGGTGCGTATGTGTGAGCGGCATCCGGTCTTTGATCTCCGGGGGAGGAGTTGGTGTTACTACCTTGCCGATGGTATTTGGGTGGGGGGAGGAGCGATCAATAACGGAGGAATAGTGTACTCCTGGATAACCCAGCTCCTCAAGGAGAGTGGTGCCGATTTCCGCTTGGAGATTTCCCGCGAACGCCCTCTTTTCCTTCCCTTTTTGACTGGGGAGAGGAGTCCCAATTGGAACGCTTATGCGCGGGGGATTCTCTTTGGCCTTTCCTACTTCCATACTCCCCATGCCCTCATCCAAGCGGCTTTTGAGGGTGTAGCCTTTCGAGTGCGTTCGATCTACGAGATGCTCCAAGAGGTGATGGGTTCTCCTCATCGGGTGATTGTGAGCGGGGGATTTGCCATTTCCGAACACGGTCAGAGAGTACTCTGTGACGTCTTGGGGATACCGGTAGAAGTGAGTAGTTATCCTTCAGCCTCGGCGAAGGGTGCCTTCCTCTTAACCCTCAAGGTGCTTGGGGAAGTGAAACACTTAGAAGAGCTTCCGCAGTATCTCTTTCTCACCAATCCCCAGATTGCCCCCATCGAAGAGCACAAAAACTTTTATGATAAGCTCTATGGTTTATACGAAGAAATTTATCGCCGCAATGCCGAGCTTTTTCCAAGATTCGTAGCCTTAGGATTGGCGTAGTAAGGTAGCATAGCGAGCGCACCTTCTCTGCGGTGCGCTCGCTATGCTCAAGTGTGCTTGAATTTGAGTACCCCTAATTGGGCACGAGTTTCCCGGAGGATATGGGCGTATTCTTTTTCGTACACCACGCACCCAGTATTCTTCTGGCGGATGAGGAGTTCCATACAGGTATCGCAGAGGGTGCACCAGTTGATGTCCTCTCCTCTCCCCTCCCGCAGTTTTTTGGGTAGGTAGGGATCGGCGAGTGATTGCCGTCCTATGGCCACCATATCGGTGACTCCCTCGCGGATGTTTTTCTCTCCCCAGTAGAGGAGCGAACTCTTCTCTCGTTCTACGCCTAAGAAGTTGTTTTCCCGTCCCGGAAAATGGAATAGGCAGAACCCATGGTGACCACTTGAGGAGCAAGAACCTTGCGAGCTTCTCGTTGGAAGAGGTGGTGGAGATAGGCGTAGTCGGGTATACGCTTATCAGAATGAGCCAGAGCAATAGTTAACGAAGGGTTGCCTGCAGAGACAAGAATGAAATTTGCTCCTCTCTCTTTTAAGCCTTGGAGGAGGTCCAAAGGCTCACTCAAATCCATGACCGCGCTATCCGGTCCGGCGCAACCTTGTCCACCGGGGATACCCTCCCACATAGTGACCTTAGAACCGACCAAGAAATTGGGATCGGGTACCGCTTTCCGCACTCGCTCGTAGAGGTCAAAGGCAAATTGGCGACGCCTCTCCCAGGCACCACCGTATTTCCAAGAACGGTCGTTATAGGGGCGTAACACCTGAGTACCGAAATACCCATGGCAGAGTTTCAAGTCCACCCCATCGGCGCCACAGTGATAGGCGATTTTGGCGCTGAGAGCAAACTGATCGATGATCGCATCCACTTCTTCTTCACTCAAGAGATCTCCGCCTAAGCCGGGGAGGGGTTTTACCGAAACTCGCCGAGAGAACTCAGGATTACTCAACTCTCCGGCATGGGTGAGTTGCCAGATGAAAAGAGGTTTGGGATTTGTGGCTCTCATCGCTTGGGTAAACTTTTCCAGCGCCTTTTGGTTGTGGGGCATGATACTCAGTTGGTTGAGACGGGCACGACTCTCATAGGTTACCGTGATCGCTTCGAGAAAAATCACCCCGGCTTCTCCCTCAAAGAGGCGCTCGTAGCGGCGACAGGTTCGGGGACTGGGGTTTCCCTCCGGGTCGGCGTCGCAACACTCCATGGCGTTAATTACCAAACGATTAGAAGCAATTTTTTTCCCTATGGTTATGGGGGTAAAGAGGAGATTTTCGCTCATCTTTTTCCCTCCCTTTTTGTTCATAGTATGGAGGAAGGAGTACGGGTCGAAAACCCCAGGGATTCCCCAAGAAAACCATAAGAGATCCTAAGGGCGGAAGAAGTTGAGGAGAGAGGAGTGAAGGCTCGCCTTGGTGTGGCGGATTCCTAATTTTTCGCGCAGATTGTACCGGTGGAATTCAACCGCCTTGAAGGAAAGAGAGAGTTCATGGGCGATTTCTTTGCTCCTTTTCCCCTGGAGGATGAGGCGGGCAATTTCGATTTCACGTGGGGTGAAGAGGGAGAAATCAAAGGGTTTCTCTGGTTGGACCTCTTCTTCCTCGAGATGGGTGAGGAAGGCTTCAATCACCTTGAGGTATTCTTGTTCGGGTTTCCCTTCAAGCTGGAGGGACAAAAGGGCAAGCACCGGTCGAATGACTTCTTGGGCAAGGTTATTCCACCGTTTTTTCCATTCATGGTGATTTTTGCGGGTTTCGGTAAGGAGACGTTCAAGGAGGAGAATCTCGCTTCTGAGTGCTTCTTGCTCCATTTCGTAGTGGTGTATTCTTTCCTCCCACACCTTTTTTGGGGTGATGTTTTGTACATATTCCATAACCCCCACTAAATCACGGTGGTCATCGAAAATGGGGAAAACCGCAAGCTTCTGCCATCCCTCTTGTTTACCCTCTCGGTTATGATAAGGGACGATACCACTTGCTGCTTTCCCTTGGAGGAGGGTGGTACGGGTAGGGCACCAGGGACATGGTTTTTGCCGCCTATGGTAGAGATGGTAACACTTTTCTCCGCGAGGGAAAGTATCTTGCGCATACCAATTCCGCATGGTCTTATTGGCGTTGACTACCGAGAAATGGGTGTCGAGAATACTTACTCCATCGGGGAGTTCATCCCACGCTTCTATTGATGGATAGAGGCGAAAAGAGAAATCTTCTAAGCTTTTTCCCATTCTTTCCTTAGCATATTACGAAACCGAAATTTTGGCAAGGGCGAAAATGGGTCGCTCCGCAAAGGGGATTCTTCCATTCTCTTTCCTCCTTGGGACCTTTCCCTTTTTTGTCCTCGGAAGCCCCTTTTTCCTTGTGGTTGCGAATCCCGCAAGGGTGAAGTGACTTCTCAAAACTCCCATGGATCTTTTCTCAAAATACCCCTCGCGGGGGCAATTTCAAACTACTCTGGTGTGAAGTACGCACGCCTTGCGGTGATGAAAAGGGTGGTGGCGGGAGAAGAGTCCTTGTAAACCTCACTTTTATCCTTGGGAAAAGAGAATTACCGCAAGTTTCCCCTTCAAACCCTTCAATACCACAAAGGAGAGAGGATATGTTATGATGGGTAAGATTCTCCCCTCAAGGAGATGTGAGAAGGCGAGAGAGGAGGGAGCAAAGAGCGTGTCGGCAATCGTGGTGCAGGAACTCCGTAAGTATTACGGTACGGTGAAAGCGGTTGATGGAGTGAGCTTCACCGTGGAGCAGGGGGAAATTTTCGGATTGCTCGGTCCGAACGGGGCAGGCAAGACCACCACTGTGGAAACGAGCATTGGTTTACTCCCTCGTGATGGAGGAGAGGTGCGCATTTTAGGTCATGACCCCCAAGAAGAGCCGTTGGTGGTGAAATCGCAGGTGGGTGTACAGCTTCAGATGGCCCAGTTTTTTCCTCGTTTGAGCGTGCTTGAAACCATCCGTCTCTTTGGGAGTTTTTACCCTCGGAAGAGAAAAGAGAAAGAAGTGCTCGCTTTGGTGGGTCTTGAGGAAAAGGCGCATGCCTTGGTTGAGAAATTGAGTGGAGGACAACTCAAGCGTTTGAGCGTAGGACTTGCGCTGGTAGGGGAGGTGGACATCCTCTTTTTGGATGAACCTACTTCTGGGCTCGATCCCCAGTCGCGGAGGAATCTGTGGGAAACAATCTTGTGGTTGCAGAGAGAGGGAAAAACTATTTTTCTCACCACCCATTATCTCGATGAAGCAGAGAAACTGTGTCACCGGGTAGCCATCATCGATCACGGGAGAATTATCGCCTTGGGGA
Organism: uncultured bacterium; assembly: GCA_937139415.1. Taxonomy (GTDB): domain Bacteria; phylum Atribacterota; class Atribacteria; order Atribacterales; family Caldatribacteriaceae; genus CAKZPS01. The sequence goes on along the minus strand of CAKZPS010000018.1, from coordinate 2,059 downwards.
AGCCGAAGGACCTCATCGCGGAACATTTTGTGGAGAAAGCTATTGAGATTCCCCTCGATGAAGTTGAGGATGGTAGAGAATTTCCGCCTCTTCAGAGTGTGACGAAAACGGAGAGAGATGCAGAAAACCTCACTCTGTATACCGTGGATTTGGCTGCCACTTTTGCGGAACTCGGACGATATGCCGAAGAACAGAAGCTCTCTCTTCGCAATGTGGTGGTGCGAGAAGCGACTTTAGAAGATGTTTTTTTGAAACTGACCGGAAGGAGGATACGGGATTGAAAGTTTTTCTCCCTTTAGTGGGTGCCCATCTCAAGAATATCTATCGTGATCGCATGTCTCTCTTTTGGTTTTTAGGTTTCCCTATTCTCTTTGTTTTTCTCTTCGGGATCATTTTCGGCGGGATGGGTGATTCGTCACCCTTGGTGCTTGGTATCGTGTTCCAAGGGGGAGTACTTGAGCAAGGTGGGATTGCGCTCTGTGAGGAGAATCCCGCTTTCCGGTGTGTGCAGGAAGACCTTGCCTCTTCCCTTGAGGCACTCAAACAGGGGAAACGCGATGTGGTTATCGTTTTCGACGGAGAAGGGATACGTCTCTCCTATCACCCAGAGCGAATTGACAGGGCCCACCTTGTTGCCGGATATATCCAGAGGTTTTTCTTGGAAGAGAGATTGCGTGCTCTTGGGGCGTGGTCCAACATTCCTCCCGTCCGGTTAGAGGCCGTGGAGGTGCCCCACTTTCGCCAGATTGATTACTTCCTCCCCGGAGTCTTGGCGATGGCCTTGATGCAACTGGGGTTATTTGGTTCGCTCGATTTCGTGAGTTTGCGTGAGCGGAAAATCATCCGCCAATTGGGAGCTACCCCTCTCCCCAAGAGATGGCTTTTGGGGAGTGAGATTGTCGTGCGCATGATTATTGCCTTTGTGCAAACGGGGGTGATCATTACCGCAGGATGGGTCTTTTTCCGGGTACGGTTACCTCATGCCCTCGTTCCTCTCTTTGCGTGGATTCTCTTCGGTTCAGCAACCTTTGTGAGCTTGGGGTATTGCTTGGTTTCCTTGGTGAGGACGGTAGAGAGTGCCGAGGGAATCATTCAGATGGTGCAATTTCCCATGATGTTTCTTTCGGGAATCTTCTTTCCTCCGGAGATGATGCCGGAGACGCTGCGTTTGGTAATGAAGTTACTCCCTCTGAGTTACTTTGGTGACGCACTGCGGAAGGCGATGGTGGATATTCCTACCCAGTTTGGCCTCTCCACCGATTTTCTCGTCCTCTTGGGCTGGCTCTGTGGATCATTTGTCCTCGCCTTACGTTTTTGGCGTTGGGAATAGGAGAGGGACGGAAAGAGCCGGGTGAGTTACTCAACGAGAATGAGAGCATAGTAATTGGCGCAATGGAGGTGGGAACGCACCACCTCCAAGGGGAAACCAAACTGCCGTACCGTGGCGTAAACGTCGATACCACACGCTTCCATAGAAGGACGGGCATACTCGGGGTGTCGACAAGGATAGGTGCAAGGACAAGGATTGCATAACTCACACGGTCCTGCGGGGAGAGCCAGGGCTTTGTAGTAACCGGCAAGGAAGAGCGTTCTTTCCATTTGGGCAGCAATGTGACGCAAGCGCTGATACTCCTCTTTTTTCCACAAAAGGAGAGCGAGATGATACTCTTTGAGTACCGCTTGGGTACGCTTGGGTTCCGGGGCATAGGGTGGACAGGTGAGGCTCTGTCCGTAGCCATCGCAGCCAAATTGGCATTTGAGACGCACCCATTCCTCCACTACTACCTTCTTGGGGTTAATGAAGCGGTATCCACTCAGCTTTTCCCGAGCGAAACTCTTTACCATCTCTTCCCACAGTTCTTCGGACACGGTTGACCTCCTTTCCTTTTCCATTGTACCGCGAGGGTTTGTTTCGAGCTACACCACGCCTCTATGCCAATGTATGTGGGATCAAATTTTAAAGCGCCGTCCTGAAAAACATTTTTTGACAAAATGGGGACGATTTCTCAAGCCGAAGCGTGAACGTTTGAGCATTTTTATAGAGGTGTTTTCCCCTCTA
>CAKZPS010000017.1 GCA_937139415.1 uncultured bacterium | reverse complement strand
CCTGGTAAGGTTCTTGCTTATCCTTGTATTACCAGAGGGAGGGTGGCCTTTCCTGCTTCTAATCCCACCCTTTTTACGCATTATACCGGACACTACTTTGCCCCCAAAATTTGACCCCACACATATTGACATAGAGCCCTCAACCTCTTGACATCACCAAGAGGTGCCTTTATAATCAAATCAAACAATTGCTCAAAGCAAATGTTTAAAAGGAGGGTGCCTTGGGGGGGACAAACAAGAGACCAAGCTCCGTCTCCTGTATGATCTTGCCTACCTCTATTACGAAGAGGGCTTGACTCAGGAGGAAATTGCTCAGCGTACCGGAATCTCCCGTTCTCGAGTGCAAAGACTCCTTGAGGTGGCGAAGAGAGAGGGGGTGGTGGAGATACGGTTGGTCAATCCCTACCCTTCCTTCTCCGAAGTAGAGGTGGAGCTTGAAAAGCGTTTCGGCCTTCAGAAAGCTATCGTGGTCTATACCTCGTTTCGCTCGGATGATCTTACCCGCCGGAGTATTGGAAGAGCTGCAGCACGATACCTCGAATCGGCGACCCGAGGCAATGAAATTCTGGGGATCGGTTGGGGACGGACCGTTTACGAGACGTTAAACTACGTCAATCGCCGAATGCCCCTCACTGTGGTTCCCCTCATCGGGGCAGTTGGACAAATATCCCCCCGTTTCCAGGTTAACGAGTTTGCCTCCCGGTTTGCCGAGAAAATCGGCGCAACCTTCGTTCCCCTCTATGCCCCTGCTCTCGTGGATAGTGGGAAGATAGCTCAGACTTTACGTCAAGATCAGAGTATTGCCCGAGTGATGAAGCTCTGGGAAACCTTGGGAGTGGCCTTAATCGGCATGGGAGATCCGCGCCGAAAGGAGGCTTTTGTGCCTCAGTTTTTCTACAACGATCCGGTTTCTTCGGCCATTTTGAAGAGCGAGGAAGTGGTTGGAGATGTCTTATACCATTTTCTGAAGAGAGATGGTTCTCTCTGTGATTCCCTTTTCGACCGACGGATTATCGGCATCACTCTGGAACAGTTGCGCAAAGTTCCTTTGGTGATCGGTGTGACCGATGCGTCTTGGAAAAAGGATATCCTCCATGCGGTACTCGAGGGGCAATACCTCGACGTTCTCGTCACCGATTTAGAGACGGCTCAGATGCTCTTGGGTGAAGAGAAAACATAGGGTTTGAAAGAGGAGGTGATAGTAAAGGGAGAAACCAAAGTTTACACCGCGAGTATTTTTCCGAATTAGCGAAAGGAGGTCGGAGAAATGAAGCGTTTCTTGTTCTTGAGTGTGGGAATGGTAGTGCTTTTGTGTTTCTCGGTCGTCTATGCGGATATGACCTTGACCAATGCGTCTGGTGAATCCATTACCTTTACCGATGAAGAACTGGGAACCATTATCACCTCAGGAGAAAAGCCTTTTGAGGGTGTTACCATCACCATCACGGTCAACCAAGGTGGACCGAAAGGGGGGATTTCCGGTCCGCTCTATGAATGGCGTGACGTGTGGGAACAATTGACCGGTGCGAAGTTAAACATCGTCGAGATTCCCTATGCTGAGCACTATCCCAAGGTGATGACTGACCTTCTCACCGGTACCGGTCAGTATGATGGTTTTATGATCGGTTCCGACTGGATGGGGGAACTGGTAGCTGGTGAATACATCGTCCCTCTCGATGAATACGTGAAGGATCCTCGTTTCCCCAAATGGGATCCTGATTCTCTCCCTCCTTCTATTCGTACTCTGTATACCTGGGGTGATACTTGGTACGGTGTCCTGAATGATTGTGATGGTCAAATTCTCTACTATCGTAAGGACATTCTCAACAACCCCGACTACAAGGCAAAATTCAAAGAGAAATACGGCTATGAGTACAATGTTCCCCCCAAAACTTGGAATGAACTCTACGATATCTCTGAGTTCTTTAACGGTTGGGATTGGAATAACGACGGAGAAGCCGATTCGGGTATCGTCATGCACTTAAAAGTTGGTGCGCAGGGAATGTACCATTATGCCTCACTCTCCGCGCCTTTCTGCATTATGCCCGGAGAAAAGGTAGATAAGTACCACAATGTGTATTGGTTCGATCCCGAGGATATGACCCCGCTCATTAATAGCGAAGGACACGTCAAAGCGTTAGAGTTTCAGCTCAAGCTCGCCAAAACCGGTCCCGATGCCCAGGTGGCCTGGAGTCTGGGTGAAGCTTGGGATTACTTCCTGCGCGGCAAGGCGGTATTCACCTTCTCGTGGGGGGATGTCGGATCTCTCGTTCAAGATGAGGCTCGTTCGAAGATCAAGGGGCTCCTCGGCTGTTCTATCCTTCCCGGAAGTTACGAAGTTTATGACCGCCAACAAGGGAAATTCATCACTATGGACACCCCCAATGTGTGGGGAAATACTACCGGTGGTTCATGGCACGGGGTCATTTCTACACTCTCCAAAAATCCTGAAGCAGTCTACCATCTCTTAGCATTCCACGGCACCAACAAGATCAGTCTCTGGAATGTACAGAGAGGGTGGACGGGAGTCGATCCGGGAGCAAAATTCCACTTCTTACCTCCCTATGGTACCGCTAGTCTCGACGATTATGTGGCCAATGGTTTCCATCCCGAGGATGCGAAAGAGTATCTCAAGGCATACTACGATAACTTCTTTGCTCCCAATATCGCTCCTTATTTGCGTATTCCTGGAGGGAACGAGTACTGGGTGGCTTTAGACCGTCATCTCTCTGAAGCGTACACCGGCCAACTCTCGGCCAAAGAGGCTCTGGATAGGGTAGCGAAAGATTGGGAAGATATCACTAACCGCTACGGAAGAGACGAACAGCTCGAAGTGTATCAAGAATCGATTGGATACGCCAAATAGTTGTGGATGGTTCATTTCAGGAGAAGAGCGCTCTTGCGCTCTTCTCCTGGGAGGGGGACGCCTATGAGTTTAAAGAATCGGAGTATCAAGTATGCTTTCATTCTTCCGGGTATCTTTTGGGTGTTGGCTTTTACCATTTTTCCCCTCTTTTATTCTTTCAGCTTGAGTTTTTTCCGGGTTCGTTTGGGGAAGCCGGCCCGTTTTGTAGGATTAGATAATTTCCTGCGTCTTTTCGGTGATTACAAATTAGGAAACTCTCTGCGGATAACCCTGATCTACGTGGCCATTACCGTGAGTATCCAGGTCATTTTGGGGATTTTGATTGCTCTTTTGTTTAACCAAGAAATGAAGGGAAAGTCGCTTTTCCGAGCCTTATTGATTTTACCGATTTTCTGTACCCCGGTAGCGGTAGGATACTTGGGGTTGACGGTCTTTTATGAAGAAGGTGGTCCGATCAATAGTATTCTCATGAGTCTTTTTGATTGGAAGATTCCTTGGCTTTCTCAACCGTTTTGGGCGTGGGTAGCGGTTTTACTCCTCGATATCTGGCAGTGGACTCCTTTCTGTTTTTTGGTTGTTTTGGCCGGACTACAGTCTCTTCCTGATGAAGTGTACGATGCGGCGTACCTTGATTCGGCATCGGAATGGGAGATTTTCCGCAAGATCACCTTTCCCATGATTCAACCGGTGGTCATCATTGTTTTGCTTTTGCGGCTTATCGAGTCTTTCAAGATCTTTGATGTCGTGTACAGTCTCACCGGAGGTGGCCCGGGAACGGCGACCGAGGTGTATTCCCTCTATACCTACCGTACGGGCTTGAAGTTTTTCGATTTTGGGTACGCCTCGGCGTTGGGGTATCTCCTTTTGGCCATGGTGATGGTGATTGTGAACCTCTTTTTCCGAAGAGTTCGACAAGTATACGAGTGAGGAGAAATGCCTATGGGTGTGGTACGGAAAAAGTCAACCCCTCTTACCGTCGTTCGGTATATCCTGGTCCTTGTGGTAGTTGCGTGGGCTATCTTTCTCATTTACTGGGGAGTGGTAACCTCTTTAAAACCCCCGGCAGAAACTTTTACCATTACCGGAATTTCCATACCTTTCCTCCAATTTCAACCGACCTTGGAGAATTGGCGAACTGAGCTCTCTACGCGGGAGAGTCGCTTTACCTTGGCGAACAGCGTCGTGGTCGCCGTGTTGGCTACTTTGGTGGCTATGCTTTTGGGGGTTCCTGCGGGGTATGCTTTGGCTCGTTTCCAATTTCGACGGATGAAAAACCGTGATTTGACGGTTTGGTTCCTCTCCCAGAGGGTTCTCCCCCCGGTGGTAGTGGTCATTCCTTTCTTTCTTTTGATGCGTACTCTGAAACTCCTCGATACCCAACTGGCCTTGATTCTCTTGAACGCTACCTTTACTCTTCCCTTTGCCGTAGTCATTAGTCGGCAGGCCTTCCAAGAGCTTCCCGCCGAGCTCGAAGAAGCGGCCGCGGTAGATGGATGTTCTGATTTTACCGCTTTCTTTCGTATTGCTTTTCCCTTAGCTGCTCCTACCTTGGTGGCCGTAGCGGCGATTTGTGTGGCCTTCACTTGGAATGAATTTCTTTTCGCCTTGGCCCTGACCTCGCTCAAGGCGAAGACTTTCCCCGTATACTTGGCTGGCGCCGAAGATACGCGGGGGGTACAATTTTGGTTCATGGCCACGCGAGCTATCCTTGCCTTGGGACCGCCGACGGTTTTAGCTCTCCTCATTCAACGGTACATTGTGCGTGGTCTCACTTTTGGAGCGGTCAAAGGGTGAGGGAAGGATTGGTTTCATCGAAAGCTTTGAGTTGCTTTTTCCGGTAGTAGAGGAAGATACCTTTGATGATTCCCGCTACCGGAATGGCAATGATAATACCCAAAGCTCCCAAAAGCTGCCCACCGATCATGAGGGCGAAAAGGACGGTAAGGGGGTGAAGTCCCATTTCTTTGCCCATGATGCGGGGAGTGACCACCACTCCTTCAACGAGATTGATGCCCCCAAAGAGGGCTAAAACGCCGATGATTGACCAAATAGACTTGGTACTGGCGAAAACGAGGGCAATGATGGTACCCACGATAGGACCAAGGTAAGGGATGATGTCGGTGATACCGGCAATGACCCCGATGAGGAGGGGGAACTCGATTTTGAGCATCATGAGTCCGACGGTAGCGCATACCCCGACAAACAGAGAAAGGATGAGACGACCTAAAACAAAGTTTCCCAAGATATGGTCGATTTCTCGCAAAATGAGGACGAATTCTTTACGATTTGAGGGAGGGAAGAGTTTCACCAAGGCTTTACGGATTTTACCCGCATCGGTCATGAAGTAGTAAAGGGCGAAAGGAGTGACCACGAGAGCAAGGAAGAGAGCAGTCATAAATAGAGAGAGAAAGTTAAAGAGGTTGCGGAGGACACCGCTTAAGTAATTTTGCAAGTTTTGGGAAAGGTTATTCAGGAATTCTTGGATGGACTGAGAGAGATTGAGCTCAGGGTAGTGTTTGTCAATGGTTTGAGCAGTTTCAATGATTTTGCCTACGATGCGAGAAGTGTACTCAGGCGCAGAGGCGGTGAACGACTTGAGTTGTGAGACTACCTCGGGAACGATGAGGAAGAAAAGAACCAAAAAGAAGATGATAATTCCCACGAAGATGATGCTTGAGGCCGTTTTCCAAGAGAGACCGAGGCGATTGAGAAAACGGGTGGCCGGAACAAAAGCATAAGCGGTGATTGCCGCAAGGGCGAAGGGTGCTAAGACATTCCGTAAGAGATAAACGAGGTACACGACGATAACGGCTATGGCAAGATAGTAAAAGTTCCTCAGTATCTTTTCTTGAGAAGATACCAATGTTGTTTTCCTTTCCCCGATATGGTGTATAATTGATGCAATCATTCTACGTGGTTTTCATTTTTCTTGCAAGTTGAGGTGTGAAAATGCTTGAAGCACAGAGGGTGACGGTAATTGTTCCCGCATATAATGAAGCGATGCGCTTACCGAAAGTTTTGGAAGTACTGTGTGCGAGTGATTTTGTCGATAGCATTGTCGTTGTCGACGATGGTTCTCGCGATCATACTTTTGAGGTGGCACGCCGTTTTCCGGTAGAGGTGGTTCGTCATTCTCACAATTTTGGCAAGGGTAAGGCTTTGGTTTCCGGAATTCGTCGGGAGAAGAGTAGTGATATCTATCTCTTTCTCGATGCGGATCTCATTCATCTCCGTAAGGAACATTTGCTCGCTCTGGCAGAACCCATTGCTCGTCATTCCTTTTTGGATATGACCATTGGGGTTTTTCGAGGAGGGAGAGGATCGAGCGATTTAGCGCAAAAGATTTTCCCCATTTTGAACGGTCAGCGAGCGGTCCGAGGGAGCTGGGTGAGAAATCTTCCCGATTTTTCCTGGACGCGCTTTGGGGTAGAAGTTTTTTTGACCAAGTTTGCCCATGATTTCGCGGTGAATGTAGAGATGGTGCCTCTGTGGGGATTAGCCCATTACCATAAAGAGGAGAAATACGGTCCTTTTTTAGGTTTCTATCGCCGCTTAAAAATGTACGTGGAAATTTTTCGTACTTACCTCCTCTACGAGGGAAAAATTCGCACTGAAGAACGAGTGGCAGAAGAAAAGGAGGAAGAAGCGTATGTCCGAGTGTAATGTGGCTTACAATCTTTCTCATTGTACCTGTACCTATGTCTCTTGTCATCGGCGTGGGAAATGTTGTGAGTGTGTCGTGTATCACCGTTCTCATGGAGAATTACCGGGGTGTTTTTTCCCCAAGGAAGCAGAGAAAACCTATGACCGCTCTCTACGCAAATTCTTAGAGGTTCATCGTGGAAATCGTTGATCTCACGCTTCCGCTTTTTTCAGGTTGTCCGGTTTTCCCCGGACAACCTGAGGTGGTTATTTTCCCCTGGCACACTCTCGAAGCGCACGGGCATGTTACCCATGCCCTCTTTCTCGTCGACCACAGTGGCACCCATATCGATGCACCGGCTCATTTCATTGCCGGAGGAAAGACGGTGTAGCAAATTCCCCCGGAGGCTTTGGTGGGAAATGCTTTGACTTTCGACGTTACCGAACCATGGAGGAAGGGGCTGGTCAGGCTAAAAGATTTCTTGCCTCTTCTCCCACCCCGAAAGGACCTTCAAGGATATTTCATCCTCTTTCACACTGGTAGTGACAGCCTCTTTGGGAGCGAAGCATACTATACCCAAGAGTCGGCACTCTCCGAAGAAGTAGCCAGTTTCTTGGTGGAGAGAGGAATAAAAGGAGTAGGTATCGATACCGCGAGTGTCGATACCTATCCTTTTCCCGTTCATCGATTGCTCTTGGGGAACGAGATTCTCATTTGCGAGGGGCTTACTAACCTCAAGAAGCTATTGAAGAAAGAAGCTTTCTTGACCGTACTCCCCCTCAAGTTACAAGGGTGTAGTGGTTCACCACTCCGAGTATTTGCTTTTATTGAAGCTTTTTAAGCAGATTGCGGGCTTCTTTCAACCAGTATTGGGCAGTAGAATCGTTGGGTTTGAAGAGGAGGTACTTTTCTAAAGCCCACACGGCGTTATGATAGTCTCCTACCTGGTAGTGGGCGATTCCCAGCCAATAATAGGGTTTATCGAAGTTTGAGTTTGCAGCAATGGCTTTTTGGAAGAACTCAATCGCATCGAAATACTCTTTGGCTTCGAAGGCCACGATTCCTCGTTCATAACTCTCCCACGATTCTTTTCCGTATTGTTTCCAATTTTGGCATTTTTTTAAGAAATACCGCGCTTGGGTGTTTTCTGGCTCGAGTTCGACCACCTTTTTCCATGCCCATATGGCTTCGTCGAGGAGACCTTCCTCTTGGTAAGTGCGTGCGAGCCAAAACCATGCTTTCACGAAGTTTGGTTTGGTAGTAACGGCTTCGATGAAAAATTGCACCGCCTCGCTTTTTCTCCCTGCTTGGTAGAGGTTGTATCCTTGATCGAACATGACTTGAGCGTACCCCTCGGCGGAGACATCGAAACTGTAGGGAGTATCAAGAGCAAAAGAGGTTTGTGCCCACATTCCGAGGATGATGCCCAAGATGAGGATAAATCCAATTTTCTTCATCTCCCATGCCCCCTTTTTTTCTATTGTATCACACCGAAAGAAATACATGGGTTGTAAAACGCTTTACCAAAGAGGTTTGGCGATTGGTGAAAAAATTTTTTCTTCCTGTTTACATTTTGTAGAAAGGTATTCTATAATGAAATTGAAGTTATGCATACGTTTTCATTACTCAAAGGAAGGGGGCTTACTTGCATGCAAGCCAAGATTTCCATTGGTAGTTGGGCTTACGCCATCGGTCCTTATGCGCAGAATCCGGTTCCCTTGGAGGAGGTGCTGGCCAAACTTTCGGAATTGAATTTTGACGGTATCGAATTAGGAGGCTTCAAACCCCATGCTCACCCCGATCTCTATCCCAGCAAAGCCGACCGGAAGAAATTGGTAGGAATGTTGGAAAAGTATAACTTGGGGGTGAGTGCCTATGTGCCCGATTTGTGGAGTCTCCCTTTTGCGGTTGGCGATCCTCAGGTGATGAAAGCTTATGAGGAGATGTTCGATCGCTCGCTTGAGTTTTGCGTGGATTGTGGTTTTGAGAGGCTTCGCGTCGATACAGTGACCGGCACCCCTTTTCCGGCGGGATGGGATTATCAAGAGACATGGCAGCGGGTAGTGGAAATGTTTCGCAAATGTGCCGATAAGGCTCAGGACGTAGGGAAGATGATTGTCTGGGAATTCGAGCCCGGGTTTATCTTCAACAAGCCGAGTGAGGTGAAGCGGCTCCACGACGAAGTGGGGAGGAGTAACTTTAAGGTTCTCTTTGATACCAGTCATGCCCAGATGTGCGCAGTGGTAGGAGCAAAGCAAACCGAACCTCGCGAAACGCTTGCAGGGGGAGTGCTCGAATTTATTGACATACTCAAAGGAAGCATTGGACACGTACATCTCATCGATTCCGATAATACCCTCCACGATAACGAAACGAGCACCCATGCTCCTTTTGGAACTGGGTATATCGATTTTGCCACCGTGATCCCTGCGCTTATGAAAAGTGGTTTTCGTGGAGATTGGTGGTGCATTGACCTCTGTTTCTGGCCAAATGCTTGGGAAATTACTGCCGATTCCATCAAGTTCCTGTGCGACCTCTTTGCCCGTTTAGAAATGAAATAAGGGGGGAAAGTTATGAGTCAGGGAAAGATGAAAGCCTGGATTTTTTACCAACCGGAAGTAATGAAGTACGAGGAAGTTGATATGCCCTCAGTTAAGGATGACGAGATTCTCATTCGGGTGAAAGCCTGTGGTATTTGTGGTTCTGATGGTGCCTACTATTGGGGAGCTTCTCCTCTTGAAACGCCTACCGGGAAAGGGCCGCTCATTTTGGGACACGAATTTGCCGGTGAAGTGGTGGAAGTTGGTGCCATTCCCCGCGAAAGGAAACTCTTTCAAGTAGGGGATCGGGTGACGGTCAATCCGGTGCAGTATTGTAATGCTTGTGAGGTCTGTTACCGTGGTTTCGTGAATCTGTGTGAGAATAAAAAGGTTTTAGGGGTTTCTACCGATGGTGGTTTTGCCGAGTATGTAGTCTCTCATTACACCCATGTGTATAGATTGCCTGCCCAAGTTTCTTTTTCGGCCGGAGCCTTTATTGAGCCTCTCGCCAACGCCGTGTATGGAGTGAAAAAGCTCGAGGTCGGTTTGGGCAACACCGTAGTCATCTTTGGTCCTGGTCCGATTGGTCTTTCCATCGTTTCTTTGGTCAAACGGAGTGGGGCAGGGAAAGTGGTCCTGGTAGGTACTCGAGATTACCGCTTAGAGATTGGTAGAGCCATGGGAGCCGATCTCCTCATCAACCCCCGCGAGAAGGATTCTCCCTATTTTGTAGGAGATATAAAGCAGAAGATTGCCGATTTGACCGGGGGAAGAATGGCGGATCGGGTGATCGTGGTTACGGGGAGCAAAGAGGCGATGCAGATGGCTCTATCGCTCTCCGGTCGCAGAGCGGTGATTGTCTACTTTGGACTTCCGGGAGCCAATGATGTAGTGGAAGTTCCCACCTTGGAATCAATTTTGTGGGATAAAACCATCCGTTTCTCCTGGCTTGCGCCCTTTACTTGGGTGGAGGCCATTGAGAGTATTGCCTCAGGACTGATCGAGGTGGATAAACTGGTTACCCACTCGTTACCGCTCGCAAACCTCATGGAGGCTTTACACATTGCCAAAGAGAAAAAGGGTAACCCGTTAAAAGTGATGGTCACCATGTAAGGGAGGTGAGAAGAGGCGAAAAGAGTGAGGAAGAGAAAAGTTTTCCAAAATCCTAAGAAGGAGGGAAACCCATGAAAAAGGCTATTCTTCTCGGAGCGTTTTTCCTCTTGGTTTTGAGTGGGGTGGCTTTTGGCGAACAGGTACTCAGTGTGTTGAGCGGAGAATATACTCCCGGGCATTGGATTTACGAACTTGCCCAGCAAGATTTCACTGCCCAAACCGGCATTCAGGTCAAATTTGATTTTGTCGCCTGGTCACAGTACACCGATAAAATTTTGGTGACTCTCTCCGCTCACGATGCAAGCTACGACATTATCATCGGGGACAGTCAACTCTTAGGAGCAGCAGTTGGTGGAGGACACTATGTAGAGTTGACCGATTGGCTCAAGGAAAACATCGCTTTCGATAAACTGGCGCCAATGCCGCAAAAGCTCTACGGAGAATACCCCGCGGATAGTAGCAGATTTTATGGTGTTTCAGGGGTCTTAGACGTTCCTGCCATCGGGTATCGTAAAGACTTGTTTGGAGACCCGGCAGAAAAAGAAGCCTTCCGGGTGAAATACGGATACGAGCTTGGTATCCCCGAAACCTGGGAACAGTTGCGAGACATCGCCGAGTTCTTCACCCGACCGGAAAAGAATCTCTACGGTTTAGCTTACTGGCCGGCGAAAACTTTTGACGCCGTAACCATGGGTTTTCAACCGGTGATGTGGAGTTTTGGCGCCGATTACCATGCCCCCGATAGCTACGAGGTAGAGGGATACCTCAATAACGATGCTGGGGTAGCAGCTCTCGAATTTTACGTCGGTCTCATGAAGTTTGCCCCTCCGGGTTCGGAGAATTACTACTGGAATGAATGTACCCAGGCCATTTCGCAAGGATTAGTGGCCATGGCTTTTCAGTGGGGTTCGTGGTGTGAGGGGTTTGTGAATCCGGCGACTAACCCCCAGTACTATGATAAGATTGGTTTCTTCCCCTTCCCCGGTAAGAGAATGGAAGATGGTTCCATTCGTCGTTTTGCTACCCACGGTGGACAAGGTCTCAATATCGTAACCTACGGTAAGAATCGAGATGCTGCTTATGCGTTCATCAAATGGTGGTGTAGCGAAGAAACCCAAAAGAAATACATGGCGATGGGTGGTGTTCCCATTCTCACCGATCTTTTGAACTCTCCGGAATTTTTGGATGCTAAACCCTATAATCGAGCCATGGCTGAAGGTTTCAAAGTGGTCAAAGATTTCTGGACCATTCCCGAATACGCAGCGCTCCTCGAAGTAACTCAGAAATACTGGTCGGCAGCCTGTGCCGGGATGATGAGTCCTAAGGAAGCGATGGACGCCGTAGCCAAAGAGCATACCCAGATTTTGAAGGAAGCCGGATATTTGAAATGAGTCAATACTTTTCCCTCCCGGCTCGTCCGGGAGGGAAAAGGGGGTAGAAGGATGAAAAAGGACACTGGCGGAATGTATCAAAAAGCTTTGGCGGAATACCGCTTGAAAATCTATTTTCTTGCTCCGACACTCTTGGTGCTCATTGTGATGAATGTTTTTCCTCTCATTTGGTCTTTGGGACTGAGCTTTACCAATTACTCGTCGCTCATGAGTAAGCGTATCGCCTGGGTGGGATTTACCAATTACAGTCGTATTCTGAGTGACCCCTTCATTTGGAAGTATTTTCAAACCACTGCCCGCTTCGTCATTATTGCCGTAGGTATTGAATTTTTGCTCGGTTTTGGCCTTGCCCTCCTTTTGAAGGAGCAGTTTCGAGGATGGGGATTGGTGACTACCCTCATTCTCATTCCCATGATGCTTTCCCCGGTGGTAGTGGGATTGTTTTGGACATTCATCATGGATGCCAACTTTGGTCTTCTCAATTTTCTCTTGGGGCTTTTGGGATTCAAAAAAATTCTGTGGTTAACCAACCCTCACCTTGCTCTCTATTCGGTAGCCATGGTGGATATTTGGATGTGGACGCCTTTCATCATGCTCATTTCTTTGACCGGGCTTTTGGCCATTCCGCAATCTCTCTATGAAGCGGCAGACATCGATATGGCTTCTTGGTGGTTTAAATTTCGCAAAATTACCCTTCCTCTCGTTTCGCCGCTTCTCGTTTTGGCGGTTCTCTTTCGGGTCATCGATGCTTTTAAAATGTTCGATTTGGTCTTTATTATGACTGGTGGGGGTCCGGGGGATGTGACTGAAACCATTTCCATGAGTTTGTACCGTTTGGCTTTCAATAAATTTAAAACTGGAGAATCTTGTGCCATGGCTTACATCATCCTCATTCTCATTATTGCTCTGAGTAATCTCCTCATTCGTTGGATTCATCGTACCAAGACTGCGTAGGGAGGGGGGAGACGTGACTCGTCGAATTGTGAAGGGAATACTCATCGGAGCGGCACTCCTCTTTTTCTTGGTGCCTATTTATTGGATTGTGGCCACTTCCTTTAAACAGTGGCCGGACATTTTTGCCATACCTCCCAAGTTCATTTTTCAGAGTACCATGCTCCATTACAAAGCCTTGTTCAACCTCGATTTAGAAGAAGTGGCTAAATTCGGTCAGGCGGGGAAATCTCTCTTCCCACCCCGTTTTGTCAATAGTATCATCATTGCCGGGGTGAGTACCTTACTCTCGGTAACCCTGGGAACTTTTTCGGCTTATGCTTTTTCTCGCTTTCGAGTGAAAGGAGAGGGAGATTTACTCTTCTTCATCCTCTCGACGCGGATGCTTCCCCCCATTGTGGTGGGGATACCTTTCTTTGTCCTGTATCGAACCTTGGGGCTCATCGATACCCATGTAGGGCTCATTCTCATCTACATGACTTTTAATCTCTCTTTTGCCGTTTGGCTCATGAAGGGCTTCATCGATGAAATTCCCAAGGAATTTGAAGAAGCCGCCATGGTCGATGGTTATACCCGTTGGGAATCCTTTGTTAAGGTGGTTCTCCCCCAAGCGCTCTCGGGTATTGCTGCTACCGCGGTGTTCTGCCTCATCACTGCTTGGAATGAATTCTTTTTTGCTCTCATTTTGACTTCGGAGAGAGCACGTACTGCTCCTCCTTCTATTGCTGCCGTGCAAGGCACTTCGGGAATCAACTGGGGGCAAATTGCGGCGGGGGTTACCGTGTTTCTCTTTCCGGTAGTGATCTTCACTTTTTTGGTGCGGCGCTATTTGGCTCGGGGCTTGACCTTTGGTGTGATTAAACGGTAGCGAGGCTGACTATGGAAAGAGTGAGGGTTGAAAAGCTGTGGAAAAAATTTGGGGAAGTTGAGGCGGTGCGGGGGATTGACCTTGCCGTAGAGGAAGGAAAATTTACCGTGTTTCTGGGACCATCGGGATGTGGAAAGACCACCACTTTGCGCATGATCGCAGGGCTGGAAAAACCCACCTCCGGCGATATTTTTATCGCCGGGAAGAAGGTCACTCATCTGCACGCTTCGCGCCGCAATATTGCTTTCGTGTTTCAGAACTATGCTCTGTATCCTCATTTGAATGTTTTCGAGAATATTGCTTTCCCCTTGGAAGCCCAAAAGTATCCTCGGCAAGAGGTTCAAGCCCGGGTTCAGCAAGTAGCCAAGATTTTAGGGATTGAGCATTTATTGTCTTGGCGTCCCCATCGCTTGAGTAGTGGCGATATGCAGAAAGTGGCCCTGGGGCGAGCCATGGTGCGTCGTCCTCAGGTATTTCTCATGGATGAACCCTTGAGCGGTCTTGATGCCAAGCACCGGGAAGAAATGCGGGCAGAATTGAAGCGTCTCCATATTGAGATTCAGGCGACGACCATTTATGTGACCCATGACCAAATCGAAGCCATGAGTATGGCGGATACCATTGTGGTGATGAATCAAGGTCTCATTCAGCAAATTGGCTCACCGCGCGAAATTTACCTCTGGCCGGAGAATACCTTTGTGGCTCATTTCATTGGGAGTCCAGGGATGAATGTTATTCCCTTTACCTATGATGCCTTGCGACGGGCGTTGTGTCTTGAAACCGGAACCTGTCTCTATCACGAAGAGGCTGTGCGCCTCGTGGAGAAAACAGGAAAAGAAAAATTCCTTTTGGGAGTGCGTCCGGAATTCCTCTCCTTTACCGAAAATGGGGACATCCCAGGGAGAATCGTGAGTGTCGAGCCTTTGGGGTACAAGAATTTGTACGCGGTGGAGATTGCTCCTCAACGGATGGTGCGAGTAGAAGATTTGGAGAAACAATCACCGGGAGCTCCGGTCCGTCTTGCTATTCGTTGGGATCGAGCGTGCCTTTTCGATGCGCAGAGCGGTAAGCGATTGAGGTGGGAGAGAGAAAATGGCTGAGATTGTTTTGGAGAACGTAGTGAAAAACTTCGGTAAGGTGCGGGCACTTCGAGGAGTAACTGTGGAAGTCAAAGATGGAGAATTCCTGGTTCTCCTCGGACCAACCGGCGCGGGGAAAACTACTACCTTACGCATCGTCAGTGGTTTAGAAGAGCCGGACGAGGGCAAGGTGTATATCGATGGACAGCTCATGAATGGTGTTGCTCCCCGCGATCGGAATTGCGCTTTCGTGTTTCAGAATTATATTCTCTATCCCCATATGACGGTATATGATAATTTAGCTTTTCCTCTCCGCTCCAAGCTCTGGCGAGTCGAAGAAGATGAGATCCGCCGAAGAATTGAGCGCGTCGCTCGAGTGCTCAAAATCGAACATCTCCTGCGCCGGAAACCGGATAAGCTGAGTGGGGGAGAGCAGCAACGAGTGGCGTTAGGTCGCGCTATGGTTCGTAACCCCAGAGTATTCCTCATGGATGAACCTCTTTCCAACTTAGATGCCAAGTTGCGTGAAGAAATGAGGGTGGAACTCAAGAGTTTGCAAAAGAACCTCCAGGCTACCTTTTTCTTCGTTACCCATGACCATGTGGAAGCAATGACCTTGGGAGACCGGGTGGTAGTATTAAACCAAGGTTCGGTCATGCAGGTTGGAGCACCTGAGGTAGTCTATTCTCGTCCTGCCAATCTCTTCGTTGCCCGTTTTGTGGGAACACCGGAAATCAATTTGATCCCTGCGGAAGTGATGGGGGAGACACTGCGATGCAAAACCATGGGAACGACTTGGAAGCTTTCCGAAATACCTTTCTTCCAAGAGGTAAGAAATATTCCCTCCAGAGTTTTCATGGGCATACGACCGGAAGATATTCTTTTGGGGCAGGGAGATAAGTTCGGTGAGGTGTATCTTGTAGAGGATTTGGGTGTGGATAAGGTGATCCGAGTTAAGACCGATCACACCATCTTACGAGTGCGGGCTTCCCAAGAGGCTCAATTTGCAGTGGGCGAAAGGGTACCGTACCTTTTTCGGACGGAGAAACTGATTTTCTTCGATCCGGTTACCGAAAAGCTCTTGGGTTGAAGTAGAGGGTTTCTATGGAGAAGCGGAAACGGAGTGGTAGGGTGACGATGAGAGACGTAGCGCGCGAGGCTCGGGTATCTCAATCGACCGTTTCTCGTTTCCTCAATCACACCGCTCCCCTCTCGGCGGAGACGAAAGAGAGAATTCGAGAAGTTATTAAGAAGCTCAACTATCGTCCTCATCTTGTGGCCCGGAATTTCAAAAAACAACGCACTGCCTCTTTGGGGCTCTTTGTGCCTGATATTACCAATCTCTTCTATGCCGAACTCTCACGTGGAGTGGCAGATATGGCGCAAAAGCGGGGGTACAGTGTGATCCTCTATGCTACTTCTTACAATCGAGACTTGGAGCGTAGTTTCGTTCGCTTGGTGGAGCAAGGACAAGTCGACGGAGTGGTGGTGGCGTATAGCCTGATCGAGGATAGCCTGTGGAATGTGCTCTTTGAGTGTGGTATTCCTCTCGTGCTCGTCGATATTTACCCTTTTACCGAGCGCTATCCCTCGGTAGTCATGGACAATGAAAAGGGAATTGACCTCGCTCTTGACTATCTCCATCGATTAGGGCATAATAAAATTGCCTACCTGGGGGAACCGCCCTATGTTCTGACCTTGGTCAAGAGACAACGCGCATTTTTAACCGGTATGCAGAGGAGGGGTCTTACCATCCGAGACCATTGGATAGTGGTAGAGGAGAAGACTCAACTCAACCGGGTAGAAATCGGTTTTTCCTTGGGTAAGCGCTTGCTCAAAAAGAGTCCTTTACCTACTGCAGTGGTAGCGAGCTCTGACCTTGTAGCCATTGGGGCTATGAAAGCGTTTTTGAATGCCGGTATGCGTATTCCCGAGGACCTTTCGGTGATCGGGTTTGATGATATCTTATTGGCATCCTATTTCCATCCCTCTCTCACCACCATCCGTCAGCCGAAGTACCACATGGGGGAGGTGGGGGTAGAGTTCTTGTTGCGTTTGATCGAGGGTGAAACCACCTTTCAACACGCTCTATTGGAGCCGTGTTTGGTGGAACGCAATTCTTGTCAGCACATACTCTGAAAGGAGGTGAAAGGGGAAGATTGAGAATTGGAGAGTACCGTTTGCCATGGCTGCATTTTCGATCTCCGTTCAAAATTTTAGAAAGGAGGGAGTTTTATGAAGAGAATGAGTTGGGTTTTGCTCGTGTGTTTGGTGATTCTTCTCTGGGGAGGAATAGCTTCTGCCGAAGAGGTTACTCTCACCATTACCTGGGCAGCTTGGGCACCCATGGACACCCTCATTGCTTTGGCCGAAGACTTCACTGCTAAGACTGGTATTAAAGTGAAAGGTGACCCGGTTCCTTGGCCTCAATACCATGATAAGGTATTCACCGAGTTTGCCTCGGGGAAAACCAGCTTCGATATTGTCCTTCCCGACTCTCAGTGGTTGGGTGAGGCGGTAGTGGGCGGACATCTTGTGGATATCACCGAGTGGTTCAATGAAAAGGTGAAAAAAGAAGATTTCTATGAGACCTTTATCACTTCCTTCTGTGAATACCCTGATGGGAGTGGTAAGTACTACGGCATTCCGGCCTTGGGAGACTTCTTCGGGATGTGTTATCGCACCGATCTCTTCAATGACCCCGAAGAGAAGAAAGCTTTCCAGGAAAAGTATGGTTATGAGCTGAAGGTTCCCGAAACGTGGAGTCAACTCCGGGATATTGCCCAATTCTTCACCCGTCCGGAGAAAAACCTCTACGGAGTGGCACTGTGGCAGGCACCCATTCCTACCGCGGGATTGACCGATGAATTCTTGGCCTGTTTCTGGTCCTTTGGGGCGGAGCTTTGGGATCCGGGGAGTAAGAAAGTCAAAGGATATTTGAATAGTGAAGCGGGGAAAGCGGCAGCTCGTTACTGGGTTGACCTCTACCAGTATTGTCCTCCCGGTTCGGCCAACTACAGTATGGACGAGGCGAACACCGCCATGCAACAGGGTCTTGTAGCCATGATGGGAACATACTTGGCATTCTATCCTGGTCTCGTCGATCCCAGCTTCTCTGCGTACTGGGACAAAATCGACTTCTTCGCCACTCCTGCGGAAAAGAATTGGTATGTCCAGCTGGGTGGACAGGGCCTCTCCATTTCCGCCTATACTCCCTACAAGAAAGAGGCACTCATGTTCTTAGAGTGGTGGCTTTCTCCGGAAACACAATGGAAATGGGCACAAGCGGGAATGTTTAGCTGCATGAAATCCATCGTGGAAGATGATCAATACTTGGAATATGCTCCAGTGAACAAAGTGGCGCGCGTGAGTTACCCCCACCTCAAGGATTACTGGGAGATTCCCCAGTATAACGAGATGGGTACGGTCATGGCAGAGATTCTCAATGCGTCTATTTTGGGGAAATACACTCCTGACGAGGCTATGGACCTCATTGCCGAAAAACACGAAGAAATTCTGGAGCGCGCTGGATACTATAAATAAACGAAGATGATACCCAGGGTTACCCTTTTGGGGTAACCCTGGAAGGGGAGGAGATATCGTTGGTAGGAATTCGGAATACCTGGGCTAACCGAGTTTCTGAGCGGGGGATGCTCTACCTCTTTCTTTTACCTACTTTTGTCCTGTTACTCTTTTTGGTGATTTTCCCCCTCATTTGGTCGCTCTATTTGAGTTTTTGCCAATATTCTGCGAATGCTGCCAATCCACCGATTTTTGTGGGGATTCGTAATTTTTCCTTCATTTTCCAACAGAAAGAAATATGGGACCGCTTCGCGGTGACGGGAAAATTTGTGGCTATGGCGGTGGTGGTGGAATTCTTCTTGGGGTTTTTCATCGCCATGCTTCTCAATCGGGAATTCTATGGGAAAGGTGTTTTGACCACCCTCTTTATTCTCCCTATGATGTTCTCTCCTGCAGTCATCGGAAAATTTTTCCGCTTCATGATGGATACCAATTGGGGAATCATCAATTACATTCTGGGGAAACTCTTCGGTATCCCTAAAATTGCTTGGACCACCAGTTACGAATACGCCTTGCCTTCGATTGTAGTCGCCGATGTGTGGATTTGGACCCCTTTCATTGTGCTTTTGAGTTTGGCCGGGCTCTCCAGTGTCCCTAAGTATCTCTACGAAGCTGCCGATGTGGATCGGGCTTCTGGTTGGTTCAAATTCCGTTACATCACCCTGCCCTATGTAGCCCCTATTCTCCTTTTAGCCGTCCTTTTCCGAACTATGGACGCGTTTCGCTTTTTTGATTTAGTGTACGTCATTACCGAGGGAGGGCCGGGATATTCAACCCAGATTATTCCCTTTTATATCTATAAGTTAGCCTTTTCCTACTGGCATACCGGCCAATCGTGTGCCTTAGCTTACGTTCTTCTCATCATCATTATTGCGCTCAGCAATATCTATATCACCTATCTCAACCGTTTACGTCGGACCTAAGGGGGGAGAACGATGAACGAATTTCAACGGAGACAAGTGAAAAACCGGATTATCGTGGTGATTTTAGTGGGAATGCTCTGTGTGTATCTCTTCCCCATTTATTGGATGTTTTCAACGGCTACGAAGACCAAACTCGATGCTTTTTCTCTCCCCCCCAAATGGGTGTGGCGTCCCCAGATAGAAAACTTCCGCAATGTTTTCTATGTGGGGGCGGGCGGTGCTTTAGGACGGGTGAAAGGAATTGAAGTCAAACCCAAACCATCGGCCTTCTTGCGCCAGTTGGGGAATAGTATCATCGTCTCTTTTGTGAGTACTCTTTTAGCGACCTTTCTCGGTGCTCTTTCGGGGTATGTGTTTTCCCGCATGCGGGTGAGAGGGAAGGACGATCTCCTTTTCGTTATCCTGAGCAGTCGCATGCTCCCCCCAGTGGTGATTGCCATACCGCTTGTGATGATGTACCGTGCCTTAGGACTCTTTGATACCCTCTTTGGGCTCATTATCATGTACACCGTTTTTAACCTCGCTTTTGCCGTGTGGATGATGCGAAGCTTCGTTGATGATATTCCCATTGAGTATGAAGAAGCAGCGCTCGTGGATGGGTATTCGCGTTTCCAAGCTTTTTTCAAATTCATTTTCCCGGAAATGCGGGTGGGAATGGTGGCCACGGCCATTTTTAGCCTGATCATGACCTGGAATGAGTTTACCTTTTCCCTCCTTCTCACCGGAGAGAGAGCGCGGACGGCGGTTCCTTCTATTGCCCATTCCTTAGGAACGGCAGGGGTGAACTGGGGACATATTGCCGCAGGTTCCTTTTTGATGGTTTTGCCGGTGGTGGTGTTTACCTTCCTCTTGGGAGGAAATCTCATCCGTGGGTTCACTTTTGGAGCGATAAAGGAGTAGGTGGCTATGCGACTTTTAGCGAGACTCAAATGGTTTATGGAACCTTTCTCTATTGTGCTCATTGTCTTTGGAATCTTCAGTTTGTGTCAACCTTTTACCTATTTTCTCTATCACTATGGTTTTGCCTTTTTGGGTATTGGGACGGGCCTCTACATCCTCTTTTCCCATATCCCTCCTCTCCAAGATTTAGAAGAAGCGAAAGAGGGTTGAACATGTCGTCGGTCCGGGTAGAAAACCTATGGAAAAAGTATGGGAAGGTGGAAGCGGTAAGAGGGGTTTCTTTTGAGGTTAAGGAGGGAGAATTTACCGTTCTTCTCGGTCCCTCAGGATGTGGGAAAACCACCACCTTGCGGTGTATTGCCGGCTTAGAGCTTCCCAATGAAGGGAAAATATACTTTGACCATGATGACGTCACCCCTTTGAGTCCTGCCGATCGTAACATTGCTTTTGTGTTTCAGCTCTATGCCCTCTATCCTCATCTTTCGGTATACGATAACATTGCCTTTCCGCTTCGTGCCGAAGGACTCCCCCGGGAGGAGGTTAGAAAACGGGTCGAGGAAGTGGTGGAGCTCCTCCAAATTCGTGACCTCGTTTCGCTCAAGCCTCGGAAACTCACCAGTGGCCAAAAGCAGAGAGTGGCTCTGGGTCGAGCTATTGTCCGCCGCCCACGGGTTTTTCTCCTCGATGAGCCGCTTTCCAACATCGATGCCAAACTCCGTGAAACTACGCGGGCAGAACTGAAGAAACTGCAGAAGTCGATCCATGCTACCACGATTTACGTCACCCACGATCAGGTGGAAGCGATGACCATGGCGGACAAAATCGTGGTCATGAATTTTGGTGATATCCAGCAAATTGGTTCTCCCCATGAAGTGTACCATTATCCGGCCAACCTCTTTGTGGCCCGTTTCATCGGAAGTCCGGGCATGAATTTTATCCCTGGTGAAATCACCCGACGGGAAACGGTGGGGATTATGGTGAATGGCGCTTCCTTTATCCCTCTCCATGGGGAACAGGCCGAAGCGGTGGAACGAATCTCCCTTTCTTCTTCGCAAGTGGTGGTCGGAGTTCGTCCGGAAAATGTCCTTGTCTCTCCAGAGGTTGAAGCGGTTCTTGAGGGAGAAGTGTACGTATTCGAACCCTTGGGAGCGCAGAACATCGTGACTTTTCGGGTGGGAACTCATCTTTTGAAGGCGCTCCTTCCCGGTGATACCATGTTTTCTCGGGGAGAGCGGGTGTCGCTCGGCTTAAAGGAGATACGAATTTTTGATGCTCAGAGTCAAAAACTCATTGCTTAGGTGAAGCCCATGCTCAAGCTTTCGATTCAAGATTTAACCAAAAAATTCGGTCGTAAGACTGCAGTATCTAACCTCTCCCTCGGGGTGGAGAGCGGGAAGATTACCGTCCTCTTGGGACCAACCGGTGCGGGTAAAACCACCACCTTACGGTGCGTGGCCGGTCTGGAAAAACCAGACCAAGGGACGATTACCATCGAGGGACAGGTAGTGAACGATTATCCTCCCAAAGATCGGGA
Organism: uncultured bacterium; assembly: GCA_937139415.1. GTDB lineage: Bacteria > Atribacterota > Atribacteria > Atribacterales > Caldatribacteriaceae > CAKZPS01. Next base: position 10,093 of record CAKZPS010000017.1, on the reverse strand, counting down.
TGTCGCTTTTGTCTTCCAAAACTTTTCCCTTTACCCTCGTTACACCGTTTTCGAAAATATTGCTTCTCCTCTCCGCATTCGCGGATTGAGACAAGAGGAGATTGCCCAGAAAGTCAAAGAAGTTGCCTCTTTTCTGCATATCGACCACCTCTTAGATCGGCGCCCCATTTTCATTAGCGGTGGCGAAATGCAACGGGTGGCCATTGCTCGTGCCTTGGTACGTCGCCCTAAGGTGTTTCTCTTGGACGAACCGCTCACCAACCTTGACGCCAAAATCCGTGAGGAAATGCGGACCGAGCTCAAGCGTCTCCAGGGAGAAATGGAATCCACCTTTTTCTACGCTACCCCGGATCAAGCGGAAGCTCTTTCTATGGCGGATACTATTGCCGTCATCCATCATGGGCACTTAGTCCAAGTGGGAACGCCGACGGGAATTTACCATCAACCGGTGAATATGTTCGTTGCCGATTTTGTGGGAAGCCCGGGAATGAATTTTATCCCCGCAAGTGTAGAGGGAGAAACGGTGAACGTTGGTCCGGGTTATTTCTCCCTCCCCCTCTCTCCGGAGATGAGGAAAGCTTGTGCCGAACAAGCGACTTCGAAAGAAGTCTTCTTAGGCATTCGTCCCGAGGATGTCCTCATCCGCTTTGAGGCACAAGAAGGATTTTATCCTGCGCTCGTGGAGGTGGTTGAGCCGCTTGGCGTTCTTCAAATTGTGCGCTTGCGTTTAAACCATCATTTCATCCGGGTACGGAGTGAAGAGAATGCTCATTTCCCGGTAGGAGAAAAGGTATTTTTTGGATTGAAAGAAGGGAAGGTACGACTCTTCGACGGCAAGAGTGAGAAGCGGATTTGGTAGAAAGGAGGCCTACCATGCCTATTGGCGTGAATCTCTTTCTGTGGACGGCAGCGTATACTGACGCAGAAACTCATCTCATCGGTAAGGTGAAGAAACTGGGGTTTGATCTCGTGGAGATCCCCCTTGATTTACTCGATTCGATCAGTGTGGAAAAAACGAGAGAAGTTCTTCAGGAGACGGGTTTACAAGTAACAGGGTGTGCTGTAGTAGGGGAACGACGCGATTTGATCAGTGACGATGCTACGATTCGCAAAGAAGCATTAGACTATTTCACCCGTTGCCTTCAGCTCCTCGCTGCGTGGGGAGGGACGGTACTCTGTGGTCCTTGTTACTCGGCAGTAGGAAAGCTTACCGGAACTTCCCGTACTCCGGAAGAATGGCAGAGAGCGGTAACGGGGCTCAAAGAGTTAGGGAAGATCGCAGAAGACCTGGGGGTGAAAATCGCCTTAGAACCCCTCAATCGTTTCGAAACCTATTTCCTCAATACTGCTCAAGACGCGGTACGATTGGTTGAAGAGGTGGAAAGCCCTGCGGTGGGCATTCATCTTGACACCTTCCATATGAACGTAGAGGAGAAGTGCCTCTACGAGGCGGTGAAACAGGCAGGTTCTCGCCTTTTCCATGTTCACACCTGTGAAAACGATCGGGGAACACCGGGAGAAGGACACGTCAATTGGGATGAGGTTTTCCAAGCCTTACGGGAAATCAACTACCAGGGTGCTTTGGTGATTGAATCCTTCGTCCCCGGGGTAAAGGAGATTGTCCGAGCTGCTTCTATTTGGCGTGATCTCGCTCCCAATGCGGATCACATTGCTCAACAAGGGTTAGCCTTCTTGCGTAAACATTGGCCGGAATAGGTCCGCCTCACCCTTCCCCCTCCTTGAGGGAGTGAGAGGGGGAATAGAGAGTATCATCAGTGGTTTCTTTCTTTGGGATTTTGATTCTATTCATGGGAAAGGAGAAGTTGCAACGATGAAGAACTTTGAGTGTTATAATCCCACCCGTGTATTTTTCGGAAGAGGAGAAACCGACCGAGTAGGGCAGTTGTGTGTGCAGTTTGGTCGACGGGTGCTTTTGGTCTACGGGAGCGGAAGCATCAAAAAGAACGGTCTCTACGATCGAGTGATGCATGCCTTACGGAGTCAAAATCTCGAGGTTTTAGAACTTACCGGAGTTCAGCCGAATCCCCGCATCGATAAAGTACGAGAAGGAGTGCGCATTTGTAAGGAGCAAGGAGTCGAGGTGATTTTAGCCGTTGGAGGAGGGAGTGTTTTAGATAGCGCCAAAATTATCGCCATTGGTGCCCATTACCACGGTGACCCTTGGGACTTCTTCGTTGATGAGAGTACCATTCCCGGCAAGAAAACCCCTCTCGTTACTGTTCTCACCTTAGCGGCAACCGGCTCGGAAATGAATCACAATGCGGTGGTGAGCAACGATGAGACGCAAGAAAAGTTAGCGGTAGTCAACCCGGCTATTTTCCCCGATGTTTCCATCCTCGACCCGGAAAATACCTATACCGTTCCTCGTGATCAAACCGTAAATGGTATTGCCGATATCATGGCGCACGTTTTTGAACAATACTTTCAACCGGTGCCCGAAACTCCCCTGCAAGACCGGTTTGCGGAAGGCATCATGACCACGGTGATTGAGTATACTCCCCGGGTTCTTGCTCACCCTGAGGATTACGACGCCCGAGCGACGATCATGTGGTGTGGGACGCTGGCTCTCAACCATCTCCTTGAGTGTGGAGGAGAAGGAGATTGGGCGACGCACCGTATCGAACACGAGTTGAGTGCCTTTTACGACATTCCTCATGGAGCAGGGTTAGCGATCGTCTTCCCTCAATGGATGCGTTACGTCGTCGACGCAATTCCTCATAAATTCGCTCAGTTTGCAGAAAGGGTGTGGCAGATAGAGCGGAACGGAAAAACCGACCGGGAAATGGCTCTTCAAGCCATCGAAAGAACCAAGAACTGGTTTTCTGAAATCGGCGCACCGGTGAGTTTGAGAGAGGTCGGAATCGGTACCGAGCGCTTGGAAGTCATGGCCGAGCGCGCCACCCAAAAAGGTCCCCTGGGATCGGTGAAGAAACTCTTCAAAGAAGACGTCCTTGAGATTCTCAAGATGTGTTTGTAGTTTCTCTCTGGGACCGCTCTTGCGGCCCCCATTCGCAATTTTCTCTTCTTTTCCTCTCTGTAAGAGGGTATCTTTTCATTGTGATAGCTCCTCCGCGTGGTTTTTCCGTTTCCTCTACTGTCTTTATGGGAGGATGATGATGATTTTCCTCTCGCTGTGAGGGGTTCCAAAGAAAACCCTTTGGTAGGCTCATGATTCGGCCTTTTTTGTCACCGCGAGACACGTATTTTGTGCCGTGGTAGTCTCACGATTTGCTTCTTTTGTCACTGCGAGGGGATTCGGTTTTTTCCGAATCCCCGTGGCAGTCTGAAGTAGTCATCACGCAGGATTCCGAAGGAACCCCATGGTGATCCCTGAGGGTCGCCACGGGTCTTTTTGCAAAAACCATCGCGACGGCTTTCAGCCGGATTCCCACGGGAAACGAAAGTACGACCCTCGGAATGACCATCTACTTGTCACCGCGAGGCACGTATCTCACGCCGTGGCAGTCTTGCCTTTTTCTGTCTCTTCATGGAAAAGCTATGGAGTTACTTTGTTCGCTAACGGGAATTCGCAACGACTCTCTTTCCATCATCGCAAAAAAGCACAGTTTTCCCTCTGGGACAGTCTCTTACCCTGCAAGGTAGAGAAGGGGGGCTACCGACGCCTAATGAGGCCTGTCCCCTTTTTGAGAAAGGATTCCCCCCTTATAGGGTGGTGATGGAGAGAATATCGATGATTGTCCCCCACATGTGGATACTGGCGCACTCTTCACAGAGGCGAGCCCTGACGCGAACCTTTATACCGTTCTCTTGATACTCTTCGGGGAGGTTCCGAGGTTCGTAACGAGTGCCGTCATCGGCGATGAGACCGAAGAATCCCCCTTCAAGCTCCACCCAAGTGACCGTCCCGGTGAAGGTGATAGTTTTGTCGCCTTCACTCTGACAGCTCGAAGAAACAAAGAGAGTGATTGCGAAGAGGATGACGAAGATTGCCACCAAAGTCTTTTTCATCACTCCATCTCCTTTCCTTTTTCTTGAGAAATTATACGAAGAGAGAAAAACATAAGTTCTTTTCCGGAGGTTCGTATCGTGTATAACAGAGGAATTCTTTGGAAGGAAGAGGCACAAAAGAATTCTTTCCTGCATCGTTTTCAAAATTTTTCCTCTCTTCTGTGAGAAGATCATATTTTCTTGAAAAGAGAATCTGGTCAAGGTAAGTTTCGATTATAGATAACTTGTTCGAATTCACTCTCTTTGCCGCAAGGAACTTGTTCTTTGAGGTTATATGGTGGTCTAAGGTATTACCGAGGGGGCACGTTGAGACGAGGCAAAGAGTGCAAAGACAGGGTAAGAAAGGTTGCAAAGGCAAAGGAGGGAGTGGAGGGGGAGCGATGAAAAGGCCACCTTTTTACTTTGGGAAGGAAAGTTGAAAAGGACTCCCAGGCGGGACTTCCCATTATCTCACAGGTATGGAACTTACACAAAGCTTGCATTTTTTGGGAGAGTATGCTATATTTTCCCACACTGAAGACAGGAAAAGCAATGAAGGGAAGGAGTAGATAATCCCTTCGCTCACAGAGAGTCCCCGCCGGGCTGAAAGGGGACGCAAGGGTTATCGAAGCTCGTCCTGGAGTGGTTGGCTGAAAAGAAGAGTAGGTCACACGGAGATCCTCCGTTATCAGGATGAGAGGGACCCATTTTGGGTAATAAGGGTGGTACCGCGGGGAATACCCCTCGTCCCTTCGAAGGGACGAGGGGTATTTTGTTACTATGTCATGGAGAGGAGGTAGGAAAATGAGGAGCAATCGCATAAAAGTGGGTGTAGAACGGTGTCCGCATCGGGCGTTATTGTTTGCTACCGGAGTAACTCGCCGGGCATTGGATCGTCCTTTGATTGGTATTGCCAGTGCCTTCTCCGATCTCGTTCCCGGACATATTTACATGCGCGAGCTTGAGCGTTTCATTGAGCGGGGAATAGAGGCAGGTGGAGGGACACCTTTTGTCTTTGGAGTTCCGGCCATTTGTGACGGCATCGCCATGGGACACGAGGGAATGCGTTTTTCTCTGCCCAGTAGAGATGTGATTGCCGATGGAGTAGAAGCGGTGGTACAAGGGCATTCCTTAGATGGGGTGGTATTCCTTACCAATTGCGACAAGATTACCCCGGGAATGCTCATGGCTGCAGCTCGTCTTGATATACCGGCGATCTTCGTCACCGCCGGTCCTATGCTCTCCGGGAGGTATCGCGGGAAAAAGTTGGCGTTTGTACGCGACACCTTTGAGGCGGTAGGGCGGTACTACAAGGGGGATCTCTCTCTTGAAGAACTGCAAGATTTGGAAATGGAGGCGTGCCCAGGGGGTGGGTCCTGTCAAGGACTCTACACTGCCAATACCATGGCTTGCCTCACTGAAGCGATGGGAATGAGCCTTCCTTACTGTGCGACTTCTCTCGCGGTCTCGGCGGAGAAGCGACGTATTGCCTATGAGAGTGGGATGCGGATCGTAGAATTAGTCCATGCAGGGGTTACCCCTTCTCAGATTATTGATCTCGTTTCTCTGCGGAACGCCATCCGTGTAGATTTAGCCCTGGGTGGTTCGACCAACACCATTCTCCATCTTTTAGCCTTGGCCCGGGAGAGGGAGTTAGAGGAAATCACCCTGTCCACTTTTGATGAGCTCTCACGGGAGATCCCTCACCTCGTGATGCTTGAGCCGGCGGGAGATCTCTTCATGGAAGACCTCCACTGGGCAGGAGGGATCCCTGCGCTCCAAAGAGTGCTGGGAGAGTTGTTGGAGGACCACGCAACCCTTTCGGGGAAAAGTGTTCGGGAAATCCAAGCACAGGTCGAGTATGTGGATCACAACGTCATTCGTCCTCGTGAGAATCCCTACTCTCGCGAGGGGGGATTGGCGATTCTCTGGGGTTCTTTAGCACCGCAGGGGGCGGTGGTCAAGCAGTCAGCGGTGCGTCCGGAGATGCGAGTTTTCCGGGGGAAGGCACTCTGTTTCAACAGCGAAGAAGAAGCGATGGAAGCGATTACCGGGAATCTCGTTCCTAAGGGGTCGGTGATTGTCATTCGCTACGAAGGTCCCAAAGGAGGTCCGGGAATGCGCGAAATGCTTGCGCCTACCTCGACGGTGGTGGGGATGGGCCTGAGTGAACATGTTGCTTTGGTAACCGATGGAAGATTTTCAGGGGGAACACGGGGACCCTGCGTGGGACACATCGCACCGGAAGCTTTTGAAGGGGGTCCCATAGCCCTGGTTCAAGATGGCGACGAGATTCTCATCGATATCGAAGCGCGAAAGTTAGAGCTCTTGGTTACTCCTGAGGAGCTTGCCGAGCGCAAGAGGAATTTCACTCCCCCTCTTCCTAAGTACACTCGAGGGGTACTCTCTCGCTATACCCAGTTAGCCCGTTCGGCCTCTCAAGGAGCAGCGATGCGATGAAAGGGGTGTGGATCCGTTGAAGATGAAGGGAGCTCAAATTCTCATTGAGCTTTTGAAAAGAGAAGGCGTAGAAGTTATTTTTGGTTATCCCGGAGGAGCGGTGATCGACATCTACGACGTGATTTACGAGACGCCCGAAATTCATCATATTCTCGTGCGTCACGAGCAAGGCGCAGCGCACGCCGCAGACGGATATGCCCGTAGTACCGGCAAAGTAGGGGTGTGTATGGCTACCTCCGGCCCGGGCGCCACCAACTTGGTCACTGGCCTTGCCACCGCGTACATGGATTCCATTCCGATTGTGGCGATTACTGGACAAGTAGGGACACCGCTCATCGGAAAGGATTCTTTCCAAGAGGCGGATATCACCGGGATCACCATGCCGATCACGAAGCACAATTTTTTGGTCACCCGGGTGGAGGACCTGGCTTTCATAGTCCGGGAAGCATTTTATATTGCCTCGAGTGGTCGTCCGGGGCCTGTGGTCATCGATATCCCTAAGGATGTGCAGCAGAAGACCACCGAGTTCGTCTATCCCGAGAAGATCAAGATCCCTGGGTATAAACCCACCTATCGGGGGCATGTCAAACAAATCACCTTGGCCGCGGCGGCAATCATGGAAGCTGAACGACCCCTCCTCTACGTGGGAGGGGGAGTGATCACTTCCGGGGCCTCGGCCCAACTCCTTGAGTTGGCCGAGAAAACAGATATTCCGGTAGTCCATACCATGATGGGCAAGGGAACTTTTCCCGAGAGTCACCCTTTGTCTTTGGGAATGTTGGGCATGCACGGAACCTATTGGGCGAACAAAGCGGTGATGAATTGCGATCTGCTCATCGCGGTCGGTGCTCGTTTTGATGACAGAGTAACGGGGAAGGTGGATACCTTTGCTCCCAAAGCCAAGATTATTCACATCGATATCGATCCTGCGGAGATCGGGAAGAACGTTAAATCCGATATCCCCATTGTAGGAGATGCCCGTTTGGTTTTGGGGGAGTTGGTGAAACGGGTGGAAAGGAAAACCCATCCCCAATGGCGAGAGGAAATCGAAACATTCAAGCGTGCTTATAGTCCTCCTTATAAGGAGAGCCCGAAACTCCTCCCTCATCATGTCATCACCCTCATTTATGAAAAAACGCACGGGGAAAACACCATCTTGGTTACCGATGTCGGCCAACACCAGATGTGGGCGGCGCAAATGTACCGATGTGAAAAACCCCGCACCTGGGTGAGCTCAGGAGGATTAGGGACGATGGGTTATGGACTGCCGGCTTCCATCGGAGTGCAGATCGGGAACCCCGATAAACGAGTGATATTAATTAGCGGTGACGGGAGCATCTTCATGAAGATTCAAGAAATGGTCACCGCGGTCAATTACGGTCTCCCCTTGAAAATCTTTGTCATGAATAATTCCTATTTGGGCATGGTACGTCAGTGGCAAGGATGTCTGTACAAGAAGCGTTATTCTTGTACTCGACTCCACAATCCCGATTTAGCCGTGGTTGCCCGTGCCTTTGGAGCGGAAGGATTGACGGTCAAGACCCAAGCGGAACTTGAGCAAGCGATCGATAAAGCCCTGGCGATCCAAGATCGCCCGGTTTTGGTCGATTGCCACGTTGCCGAAGAGGAGAACGTCCTGCCTTTTGTTCCTCCTGGAAAGTCCTTAGAGGAAATGATCTTAGAGTGAGAAGGGAGGGATTGACGTGCAACACATTATCTCGGTTTTAGTGGAGAACAAACCGCGGGTTTTAGCACGGGTAGCCTCACTCTTCGCCCGGCGGGGATACAACATCGAGAGTTTGGCGGTTGGGCCGACTCAAGATCCGCAGATTTCCCGTATCACCTTGGTGGTGCACGGGAATGAGGATATTTTGGAACAGATTACCAAACAGCTCTATAAATTGATCGAGGTCATTAAGGTGGGAGACTTCACCAATACAAGCTACGTGGATCGCGAACTCGCTCTCATTAAGGTCAATGCACCGGCCGCGGTGCGCAGTGAAGTGGCCCAGATCGCCGAAATCTTCCGGGCTCGCATCGTGGATGTGGAAGAGAAGAGCTTGACCGTGGAGGTTACCGGTACCCCGGATAAAATCGATGCCTTGGAGCAGCTCTTACGCAAGTACGGCATCATTGAGATGACCCGTACGGGGAGAATTGCCCTGGCACGAGGAAGTAAATCACTATAAAAGGAGGTTGTCAGTATGGCACGAGTGTACCATGACAGTGATGCCAATCTTGAGGTGTTGCGAGGGAAGAAGATTGCCATTATTGGTTTTGGGAGTCAAGGGAGTGCGCAGGCGCAGAATCTACGCGATAGTGGTTTAGAAGTCATCGTAGCCGAGCTTCCCGGGACCCCCGGATTTGAAAAAGCAAAGGCGGCGGGATTTTCGCCGGTTTCTGCCGAGGAAGCGACCCGAAAAGGGGACATCATTCAAATTTTAGCTCCTGACCAATACCAACCGGCTATCTACCGGCAGTCTATTGCCTCGCATTTAGTGGCTGGGAAGGCACTCATGTTCTCCCACGGTTTTAACATTCATTACCATCAGATTCTCCCTCCCCACGATGTAGACGTGATCATGGTGGCTCCCAAGGGACCGGGGGATTTAGTGCGGCGGATGTACCAGGAAGGAAAAGGTGTTCCTTCGCTCATTGCCGTGTATCAGGATGCGAGTGGTCGGGCGAAAGACCTCGCCTTGGCCTATGCCAAGGGGATCGGGGCGACCAGAGCCGGGGTCTTGGAGACCACTTTTGCCGAGGAGACCGAGACGGATCTCTTTGGGGAACAGGCGGTACTCTGTGGTGGTTTGACTGCTCTCATTAAGGCAGGTTTTGAGACCTTGGTGGCGGCAGGGTATCAGCCAGAAGTAGCTTACTTTGAATGCTTGCACGAGATGAAGCTCATCGTGGATCTCGTGTATGAAGGTGGATTAATGCATATGCGCCAGGTGATTAGCGACACGGCAGAATACGGCGATCTCACCCGTGGTCCGCGGGTCATTAACGAGGCGGTCAAGAAAGAAATGGAGTGCTTGCTCTCTGAAATCCAAGACGGAACTTTCGCCCGCGAATGGATTTTGGAGAACCAAGCGAATCGTCCGGTGTATCATGCTCTCCGTGAAAAAGACGCTAACCATCTCATCGAAAAGGTAGGGAAGGAACTGCGGAGTATGATGCCCTGGCTCAAGAAATGAGGGGGTGTAATGGTGCGAACCATTCGGATTTTTGATACCACGCTGCGGGATGGCGAACAATCACCCGGCGTCGCTTTGAATGTCCAAGAGAAGTTAGAGATAGCAAGACAATTAGCCCGCCTCAATGTGGATGTTATTGAGGCGGGGTTCCCCATCGCTTCCCCCGGTGATGCCGAAGCGGTGAAGGCGGTAGCGGAAAATGTGAAAGGGGTAGCGGTGTGCGCTTTGGCGCGAGCAAAAGAGAAGGATATTGACATAGCCTGGGAATCGGTTCGTAACGCGGAGTGTCCGATCATTCATACTTTTCTCGCTACTTCGGATATTCATCTCCGTCACAAGCTCCACCTTTCCCGTGAGGAAGCCTTGGAACAGGCTGTTTGGGCGGTGAAGAAAGCTAAGAGTTACGTGAACGAGGTGGAGTTCTCCGCCGAGGATGCCACCCGGTCGGATTGGGAATATCTCAGTCG
>CAKZPS010000016.1 GCA_937139415.1 uncultured bacterium | reverse complement strand
GTTCTCTACGTCCCTTCCTCTCAAACTGTCCGTTTTCGCATGGATATGAAAGAATTTTCAAACATCTGGGCTTTTGAATTGGCTCGTAAACGTCTAACATATCCTTTGATTATCAGGAACGATGGATTTTTAGGTGTAGAAGCAGTACCTTCTAACAGTGATTTTCTTGTTTTGGGTTTTTGTCGAGAATGATTTTTGGAAATTCTTTTATGGATTTAATCGCGAATTTGAGGGCGTCTGTTTTCTTACAAAAGGTGAGGAATTTTTGTGGCAATAATATAAGAGAAAATTTACCCACGTAAGAGGGAAAAGGAAGGTCTTGGGATAATGATTGTTGATAATATCTCAGCTCTTTGTGTTGGAAATGGCTTAGGATCGTTTTTTATTGGGAGGGGTTATGCGATCGGTTGACATGGTTGTGAAAAGTAATTAGAATGAATTTAGATAACGTTTTCAAAAACGTTTTCAAGGCATATGGGTGACTTCTATGAAGAAAAAAGAAAATCGTGTAAGTATAAGACATGTTGCGAAATTAGCAGGGGTTTCGGTATCCACAGTTTCGCGAGTTTTAAATCATCCAGAGTCGGTGAGCGATGAACTTCGTGAGAAAGTGATACGAGTTATCGAAGAATGTCGCTATCGTCCTAACCAGATTGCAAGAAGTCTTAGAACGGGTTTGACGAAAGTAGTTGGTTTTGTCATACCGGATATTACCAACCCCGCCTTTCTTCTCATGGTAAAAGGTGCAGAAGATTATTTGAAAAAGAAGGGATATTCTTTCATTGTCTGCGGCACCGACCACAGTGCCAAAGAGGAGAGTAGAATCTTACGGGCTTTGATGGCCCAGAACGTGGAGGGAATAATCATAACCTGTTCGGGAGGTCAACGTTCTGAGCTTGCTAATCTCCTTCGGCATTTGGGGCTGAAGACGGTTTTTATGGATCGTCGTTATGAGCGGATTGATGCACCGTATGTAGGAGTAGACAATGCTGGTGGAGTAGAAAAAATGGCTGATTATTTAATTGAAACGGGTCATCGTTCTTTTGCCTATCTCTGTGGAGAACGGACTACTTCAAGTGCCAGAGAGCGTTTACAAGGATTTATAAACAGCATGCAGAAAAACGGCGTAACCAATTACGAAATATTGTATGGACAGTTCACTTTTGAGAGTGGATATGAATTGGTAAGAAAATTCAAAAAGATTCCTGAAGCTGTTATGGGAGGAAATGATTTGGTAGCTTTGGGAGCGATTGTAGCGCTATCTGAATTGGGGTATAGAGTCCCCGACGAGGTGAGTGTAGTCGGCTTTGATGACATGTTTTATAGTAAATATTCAAAACCCTCTCTTACCACCGTAAGACAACCTATTTACAAAATGGGCTTCGAGGCTGGGAAAGTGTTGTGGAAACTCCTTTCGGGGGGACGTATGCAGCAGAAAGAGGTAATTCTTCCTACCGAAATTGTTTTACGAGAAACGGTAAGACAAAGGTAGGAGAAGAGATTCGTAAAGTTATTTTGATGGGTTTTTTGTGTTCTCGTTGCTACTGGTTGACGAGGATGAGGGAAATTAAAGAAGGGCGTGAGTAGCAGCATGAAAACTTTGATGAAGAAGGCAATCCAATTGAGAATGGACCTTCTCCAAATGATTCACCGGGCAAACTCTGGTCATACCGGTGGGTCATTGTCTTCGGTCGATATCTTAGTGGCGCTTTTCTATCGGGTGATGCGCATTGACCCCACTCGTCCTTTGTGGGAGGAGCGAGATCGTTTCGTTTTGAGTAAGGGGCACAGTGTAGAGGGGTATTATGCTATTTTGGCCGATTTAGGCTTTTTCCCCAAGGAAGAACTGGAGAGGTATTGTCGATTAGGTTCGTTCTTGACGGGTCATCCTACGAGGAAGGTGCCGGGGGTAGAAGTGAATACCGGTGCCTTGGGACATGGATTGGCAGTAGGAGTTGGTATGGCGATAGCAGGGAAAATGGATAGCAAGCCTTACAAGGTGTATGTTCTCATGGGTGACGGAGAACTCGGTGAGGGCTCGGTGTGGGAGGCAGCACAAGTTGCCGCACATTACGGACTTGATAACTTGGTGGGAATCGTAGACCGCAATAGGCTTCAGATTAGCGGATACACCGAAGAGGTTTTGCGTTTAGAGAATTTGGCGGAGAAGTGGCGTGCTTTCGGCTGGGAAGTGGTGAACGTGGATGGGCATGACCTTGAACGGTTGGTGGGTACTTTTGAAAAAGTACCTATATTAGCGAAAAAGCCTCATTTGGTTCTCGCCCATACCGTGAAAGGGAAGGGAGTTTCATTTATAGAGAACAAGAAGGAATGGCACCACCATGTTCCCAGTGAGGAAGAACTCCGGAGAGCCTTAGAGGAACTCAATCGACAATTGGAGGAGCTTGAGAACGATGTCTCAAAAGATGGCTACAAGACATGCAATTGCTGAAACCCTGTTGAAAATAGCTCGAGAAGATGCTCGTATCGTGGTGGTAACCTCTGATGCAAGAGGTTCCGCAGGAATAGAGGGTTTCTTTCGGGAATTACCGGAGAGAACCGTTGAAGTTGGTATTGCCGAACAGGCGGCGATTGGAGTAGCGGCCGGTTTGGCGTTATCGAGGAAGAAAGCTTATGTCTTTGGTCCGGCTTGTTTCTATTCAGCGCGGGGTTTTGAACAGGTGAAAAACGATGTTGCCTATACCGGGAGTAACGTCAAAGTCATTGCGGTAAGTGGGGGGGTAAGTTACGGTCCCTTGGGGAGTACTCATCATTCCTTGCACGATATTGCCGCCTTGCGGGCGATCCCGGGCATCGATGTGATTTTGCCCTCCGATGCTTTACAGGCAACAGCGATTACTCAAATGCTTGTGGAGAGTGAAAAACCGGCTTATGTGCGAGTGGGGAGAAATCCCATTCCGGTCATCTATGAACCTCAGTCACGTTTTGAGCATGGAAAGGGCGTACTATTGAGAGAGGGGAAAGAGGTAGCCATTATAGCGACCGGTGAGGTGGTATGGCATGCCTTGGAAGCGGCGCAATTGTTGTTAGAAGTGGGAGTCAATGCTACCGTTGTGGACATGCCTTTTTTGAAGCCCTTTGACCAAGACCTCATCGTTGAAATAGCGAATCGGCATGAAAGAATCGTTACCGTGGAGGAACATAGTATCTACGGAGGGTTGGGAGAAGTAGTGCTCCATTGTCTTGCCCAAGGTCCTTCTTGCTCGGTGAAGATTATAGGTATTCCCGACGAGTATCCCATTACCGGAACACAAGCCCAAGTTTACGCTCACTACGGTCTTGATTCTCGGGGAATTCAAAATGCGGTGCTTGACTTCTTGCAGAGAATGGGGTGATCACCATTGTCGGGGTATATTCTGGCTATCGACCAAAGTACTACCGGAACCAAGGCAATCGTCTTCCGCAAGGGGTGTGAGCTGGTAGGAAAGGCCACCGTGTCCCACGAACAGTACTACCCTGAGCCGGGATGGGTGGAACACGATCCCAACGAAATTCTTACCTGTACTTACGAAGCCTGTAAAGAGGCATTGGAAGCCACGAAAATCAACCCCCATGCCGTTCAAGCTATAGCCATTACCAATCAGCGGGAAACGGTGATTGCCTGGGATAAGCGTACGGGAACCCCTCTCTATCGTGCGCTGGTATGGCAGTGTCAGCGCGGCAGAGATATATGTGAAGAGCTCAAACGGTCTGGCTACGCTCCGTTTGTCAAGGAACGTACTGGCTTAGTCCTCGATCCCTATTTTTCGGCAAGCAAACTCGCCTGGCTTTTCCGGAACATCGTGACACATCATTCTGGAAGACATATTGCGGTCGGAACCGTAGACTCCTGGCTCATATGGCATTTTACTCAAGGGAGCGTGCACGCTACTGATTATTCTAACGCCAGTCGTACCATGCTTCTCAACATTGGTGATTTGCAGTGGGATGAGGAGCTTTTATCCCTCTTTTCGGTGCCTTACGAGGTTTTACCTCAACTCCTCCCTTCTGACGCCGTTTTCGGATACACCGACCTTAGAGGAATTCTTCCTCAGGCAGTGCCCATCATGGGAGTCATGGGTGACTCGAGTGCGGCTCTATGTGGGCAGTTGGGATATAGAGTGGGTGACATCAAGGCCACTTATGGTACCGGTACTTCGATTATGGTGAACACCGGATCCATGAGAAGAGTTGCCTCCTCGGCGGTGACCTCTATCGGATGGTTTGTGGGAGATAAACCCACCTTTGTTCTCGAGGGAAACATTCACAGTTCTGGAGACACTATCCGTTGGTTAGTAGAAGAATTAGGTCTTTTTTCCTCTTATGGAGAAGTGGAGTGCTTAGCTACCGCTCTGGTTGATAATCAAGGTGTGTATTTTGTACCTGCTTTTGTAGGTTTGGGAGCCCCTTACTGGAATGGTGAAGCTCGTGCCTTAATTTGCGGTATCTCTAAGGGAGCTACAAGAGCGCACATTGCTCGGGCTGCACTCGAATCCATCGGTTTTCAGGTGTTTGATCTCTACTCCGCCCTCCAGGAAGAGAGTGGCTTACAGTTTGAGTTTTTGCGAGCCGACGGTGGTGCCACCAAAAATGCTTTTTTGATGCAGTGGCAAGCGGATCTTTTGCAAGTGCCGGTACGAGTGAGCGAGGTAGAAGACGGTTCAGCCAAGGGAGTTGCACTTCTTGCGGCAGAAAAATTGGGAATAGGAAAAGAAAATATCGCTTCGGTCCCTGCTACTACCTACGTTCCTCGAATGGAAAAGATACGACGTGACCAATACGTGGCGGAATGGCATAGGGCAGTCAAACGATCCATGTTGTGAAGAAGGAGTGGAAGAGATGGTCACCTTAGGTTTAATTGTCGGAAATCGTACTTTTTTCCCCGATGCTTTAGCGTGGGAAGGAAGAAGGAGAATCCTCAAAGTTCTTGAAGAAGAAGGGTTGCGGGTTATTACCCTCTCTCCCCAGGATACCAAGTTGGGAACGGTGTGTACCTGGGAAGATGCGAAAAAATGTGCGCAACTCTTTAAAACTTACGAGGAGGAACTCGAGGGTATCCTCGTAACACTCCCCAATTTCGGGGAAGAGAGAGGGATTGCCGATGCACTCCGCTTGAGTAGGTTGAGAGTACCGGTGTTAGTGCATGCTTTTCCTGACGATCTCAACGCCCTCGATGTTGCTCGACGAGGCGACGCCTTTTGTGGAAAAATTTCTTTGTGCAATAATCTTAACCAGTATGGTATTCCTTTTTCCCTGACTACCCATCACACTGTAGCTCCTGAGGAAGAGAGTTTTCGCCGTGACTTACGTTCTTTCGTTCAAGCGTGTCAAGTGGTCAAGGGATTTAGAAATTTGCGTATTGGGGCTATTGGTGCTCGTCCGGGGGCTTTTCAAGCCGTACGTTTTTCGGAGAAGATTTTAGAACACCACGGTATCACGGTGGAAACGGTAGATCTTTCGGAGATCTTTGCCGCCATGGAGAGGGTCTCTACACAATCGGTAAGGGAGAAGAAAGCGGAAATTCTTGCCTATTGCGGAGGAGTTGGATTAGAAGAGAAACTTACTACTATGGCCTCCTTTGCGGTAGCCATAGAGGATTGGATTAGGGAACACGAACTGAAAGCCACAGCCATTCAATGTTGGACCTCCTTAGAGGAAAATCTCGGTGTAGCTCCTTGCCTGGTCATGAGCCTTTTGGGTGATAAACTCCTTCCCTCGGCATGTGAAGTAGATGTGACCGGTGCCTTGAGTATGCATCTCCTCTCTTGTGCCTCCCAAAGACCTTCCGCTTTGGTGGATTGGAATAATAATTTTGGTCACGATCTTGAAAAATGCATTCTTTTCCACTGTGGGAATTACCCCCGATCGCTGATGGAAAAGATGCAACTCCATTATGCCGACGTTATTGGAACGGTTACCGGGGTAGACAATGCTTATGGAAGCTGTCGAGGAAACCTCAAGCCCGGTCCTTTCAGTTTTTTGCGGGTGACGAGCGATGATACGGCTGGAGTATTACGAGCTTACCTGGGAAGGGGAGAGATTACCGAAGACGTAGTGCACACCTTTGGTGCCTGGGGAGTGGCGCATATTCCTCATTTACAGGAGCTACTCCGATTTATTTGTCAACGCGGCTTTGAACACCATGTTGCTATTAATCTCGCCGAGGTTGACCAAGGAGTCAGAGAGGCTTTGGAAACTTACTTGGGAATCGAGGTATATCGTTTTGAGGGGAGCGATAGAAGGACTTTTGCCGGCGGAATAACTCCTTGACGAGGGTGTTATAATAGAGTCGAAGTGAATAGAGTACCAGGGGAGCTCCTTATCTTGCGGAGCTGAGAGGAGAGCGGCAAGCTCTCGACCCATCGAACCTGATCTGGGTAATGCCAGCGGAGGGAGTTGGTGGAGAGAGAAAAAAGCCATCTACCGAGCTGGTAGATGGCTTTTTATTTGGAGGTGAACGGTCATGAATAACCATTTGCGCCTTTTGGCGTATACCGGACTTTTCGCTGCCTTAGGAGTAGTAGCGTCGTTTTTCCATATTCCCATCGGGCCGACGAAGGTATTCCCCTTTCAGCATGCTTTGAATGTACTGGCGGGTATTACCATTGGTCCATGGTATGGGGCTTTGGCGGCGGCGATCACTGGAGCGATACGCATTCTCCTTGGGACAGGAACGGTCTTTGCCTTTCCCGGAGGTATCCCGGGAGTGGTAATGGTGGCTATTTTTTACCACTACTTCTCGAAGAGTGAATGGGCAGGGTTGGCAGAACCGCTTGGAACCGGACCCATTGGAGCCACGCTGAGTACCTATTTTGTGGCGCCTCTTGTGGGGAGAGCAGGGACGCTCTTCTTTTTCCAGAGTGCTTTTTTGGCCAGTAGCATTCCCGGAAGCATCGTGGGAATGGTCCTCTTCAAACTCTTGCGCAAAAGCGTAGACCTTGAGGTGTGGAAGAGGGGTGCATGTCAGTGCAAGTAATCCCCAAGGAACAAAGAACCTTAGGAGGTGTGGACTTTTTCTTCCTCTGGATGGGGGCGGCCATTGCCATCTCGGAGGTGTGGGCAGGAGGGATGTTAGCTCCTTTGGGCTTTCTCTGGGGGGGAGCGGCGATCCTCATAGGGCATCTCATTGGCAACCTCCCTTTGGCTTTGGGAGGTGTCTTAGGGAGCGATTGGGGTATTCCCTCCATGGTATCCACCCGGATTGCTTTGGGTAAGCGTGGTTCTTATCTTGCTTCCTTTCTCAATATCGTGCAGCTTTTTGGTTGGACGGCGGTCATGGTGATCATCTGTGCCCGCTCCAGTGACCTCATCGTCAAGATGCTTTTTGGATACAGTAACCCTCGCCTGTGGATGGTGGTCGCCGGGGTGGTGAGTACTTTTTGGGCACTCATTGAGAGCAAGTGGTGGAAGTGGCTGCAACGTATCGCGGTGGGAGGGTTAGCAGTCCTCTCCTTCCTCATGACCATGGTAGCCCTGCGGGGGACATCTTGGGAACAACTCCTCCGTTTTTCCTCCCAAAGAACGCTCTCTTTCGGGGTAGGGTTAGATTTAGTGATTGCCATGCCCATTTCTTGGTTACCCCTGGTTGCCGATTACTCCCGTTTTGCCAAAAGCACGAAAGGCGCCTTTTGGGGAACCTTTTGGGGGTATTTCGTAGCCAGCTCCTGGATGTACTTCGTGGGTCTTTTGAGTGCTCTCCTCACCGAAAACGCTGATCCTCTGCCGGGAATGATTGCCCTGGGGTTGGGAATACCGGCCCTCCTCATCGTACTCTTCTCCACCTTTACCACCACCTTTCTCGATATCTATTCGGCAGGGGTATCCTTTTTGAACCTGTTCCCTCGCTTCCGGGAACGTTGGGTGACCGTAGTTTTTGGACTGGCCGGGACTGCATTAGCGCTCGTTTTCCCCATGGAGCGATATGAGAGCTTTCTCCTTTTCATTGGAGCGATTTTTGTCCCCCTCTTCGGGGTGGTGATTTTTGATTACTTTTGGAAACGTGATCGGCGGATCGAAGTGGAAGCGGTTTTGGCGGGAAAAAAGGAACTCGATGGATGGGCAATCTTCTCGTGGGGAGTAGGGATTGGGGTGTACCTTCTCTTCTTACGCTTTTTGCCCCTTGTGGGAGCGTCTTTGCCCAGTTTTTTTGCCGCCGGAGGAATATACTGCCTCAGGAAGGGGGAGAGAGAATGGACGAACGCAAGCTCATCGAGCGGTGTGTAGAAGTAATCGAGCGAGTTCGAGAGGAGCGGCCCTTAGTACACCACCTCACCAATATGGTAGTGGCCAATGACAACGCCAATACCATGTTGGCTGTGGGAGCGCTGCCGGTGATGGCCTGGGCGGAAGAAGAGGTGGAGGAGATGGTGGCTTCTGCGCAGGCTTTGGTGGTCAATTTGGGAACCCTGACCACCTCTTTCTTACAGAGTGCGCTCTTAGCGGGGAAACGGGCTAATGCTCTGAAAATCCCGGTAGTATTAGATGTTCCAGGGGCAGGTGCTACCTATTTTCGTAGCGAAAGCGCCCATCGCTTCCTCTCCACGGTGAAGGTGAGTGTCCTGCGAGGGAATGCCGGAGAGATACGGAGCCTCATAGGAGGAGAAGGAAAGGTCCGAGGAGTAGAGGCGGTGAGCGAAGAGGATACTGCTTCCCTCTCGCAAGAAGCTGCGTCTCTTTGGGGAGTGACCACCGCGGTGACAGGGAGAATAGATGGGGTGAGCGATGGCCGGAGGACCGTCCGGGTCCATAACGGTCACCTCCTCCTCACCCGGATCACCGGAAGCGGATGTATGGCCACCTCGCTCTGTGGGGCTTGTCTTGCGGTAGAAAAGGAAGCGTTATATGCTGCTACGGCAGCTTTGGGTTTTTTGGGAGTCTGTGCTGAGCAAGCGTTCCCCAAGGCTTCGGGACCGGGGAGTTTCCTGGTGGCATTGTTTGATACTCTTTTCGCCTTAAGGAGCGAGGAGTTCCGGGAAAATTTACGTCTTGAGGTGTGCTATGCTTGACCTCTCCCTCTACGTCATTACCGACCGCAAACTCCAGTTTCCCCGCAGCCACCGGGAAGTGGTGGAAGAGGTGATTGCCGGAGGGGCATCGGTGATTCAGCTACGGGAGAAAGAGCTGAGTAGCCGACTCTTTTTGGAAGAGGCACTCCTCATTCGCGAAATAACCCGAAAAAAGGGGGTTCTCTTCATCGTCAACGATCGCTTGGATATCGCTTTGGCGGCTGAGGCAGATGGAGTCCATTTAGGAGAAGAGGATCTCCCCCTTCAGTATGCAAAAAAAATTGCACCGCATCTCATCGTGGGTGTTTCCTGTGATCATCCTGAAAAAGCCAAGGAACTCGAGGCCTGGGGAGCCGATTACTTGGGTGTGGGAACGGTATTCCCCACCGCGACCAAAAAAGATGCCGGAAACCCTATAGGTTTAGAAGGGCTTCGGGCGGTGAGAGAGGCGGTTTCTATTCCTGTGGTGGCGATTGGAGGGATTACCTTAGAGAATTGTAGTGAGGTACTTGCCACCGGAGTGAGTGGAATAGCGGTGATTTCGGCCATCGTCGCTACTCCTTCACCCTACCAAGCGGCGCGGGTCTTTCGGGAAAAAATCGACGCCCTGAGGAGGAGAAATCATGACCGTGATCGGTGAGCGAGGTGAATTCACTTTAATTAACCAATTGGAAAAGATTTTAGCCTCTTCCTCACCTCAAGCGAGGGTGGGTATTGGCGATGATTGTGCAGTGATCGAGGGGCGAGAGGGTTTTTGGTATCTCCTCACCTGTGATGCCCAGGTAGAGGGCACCCATTTTTCCCTCGACCTCATTCCTCCCCGGTATTTGGGGAAACGGGTTTTGGCGGTCAACGTGAGTGATATTGCCGCTATGGGGGGAAGACCGCGGTGGGCCTTGCTCTCTTTCGTGCTCCGCCCCGATGTGGAGAGTGAGTGGTGGGAAGCATTCCTTACCGGGATCGGTGAAGCTGCCGAGACCTATCACCTCGAAGTGATTGGGGGGAATTTGGCTTCCACCTCTTCAGCCATGGTTTTCGATGTCACTCTCCTCGGGGAAGTAGAACGGGAGAAACCTCTCCTCTTACGTTCTTGTGCTCGGGTAGGGGATGTGATTCTCGTCACCGGGTTCTTAGGGGAATCGAGGGCCGGTCTTGCCATTGGGCAACAAGGAAGAAAAGAGGAAAAGGAGCGTTATTGGCCTTTGGTGGAGCGTTTCTTCTCTCCCACGCCTCGCCTTGAAGTGGGGCAATTCTTGGGGGGTTTAAAGGAGAGGATAGCGCTCATCGATGTCTCGGATGGGCTCTTACAGGATTTATCTCACCTTTTGGAGCAAAGTAAAGTAGGAGCATTGATAGATGTGGAGGCTCTCCCCGTGTCTCCTCTTTTCGCCCAATGGTGCGAAGAGAAAAAATGTGATCCTCTCCCCTTTCTCTTGGGAGGTGGAGAAGATTTTGAGCTCCTCTTTACCTTGCCTTGCGCTTTAGCAGAAGGAGTGAGACGAGAAATTCCTGCTCGCTATGGAATTCCGGTGCATCGTATTGGCGAAATCGTCGGTGAGGAAGGTATTCACCTCCGGCGAGGGAATACCATTGAGCGGGTCAATCCCCAAGGTTGGGACCATTTCCAGAGAAGGTGATCATGATGAAACGTGTGTTAACTATTGCTGGTTCGGACTCAGGAGGTGGGGCGGGTATTCAAGCAGACCTCAAAACCTTTTGTGCTTTTGGGGTCTACGGGATGTCAGCCATCACCGCCATTACCGCGCAGAATACTCAAGAAGTTCGGGTGGTGTATCCCCTTCCTCCTCAGGTAGTGGCTCAACAGATCGAGGCGGTGGTGAGCGATATCGGAGTGGATGCAGTGAAGACCGGGATGCTCCACAATGCCGCAATTATTCGAATAGTTGCCGAGCAAATCAAAGCCTGGCAAATAGAGAAGGTGGTAGTAGACCCGGTCATGGTGGCAAAGAGCGGAGCATTACTCTTAGAGAGAGAGGCTATCGAAACCCTCCGCGGCGAGCTTTTCCCGGTGACCTTCTTGGTGACTCCTAACCTTGAGGAGGCCGCACTCCTTGTGGGAGCGCCGATCCGGAACGTAGAAGAGATGGAACGAGCCGCCCGACTCATTCACGAGATGGGACCACGTTATGTGCTCGTCAAGGGAGGGCATCTTGCAGAAGAAAAGGAATTGGTGGATGTCCTCTTCGATGGAAAGGGTTTCCATTACTGTAAAGGAGAACGCATTGCCACAAAGAACACCCACGGCACCGGGTGTACCTATTCGGCGGCGTTGTGTGCCCTGTTAGCCTTGGGAAAAACGGTTGAAGAGGCTTTTCCGGTAGCGCACGAGTACATGAATGTAGTCATCACTCACGCTCTTCCTCTCGGGCACGGTTTTGGTCCCACCAACCATCTTGCCCCTCTCTTTTTGCGTTTGGGACTTGCGCCTCTTTCCGGAGGGAAGGGATGGTAAACCGGTGTTTCATCGGTACCTCCGGTTGGGTGTATCCACACTGGAGGGGAGTCTTCTATCCCTGCGAGATTCCAGAGCGGAAATGGCTCTCTTTTTACACCCGATACTTTGATACCGTGGAAATCAACGCCTCCTTCTACCATCTCCCCCGAGTGACCACTTTCTCCCGGTGGCGAGAGGAAACGCCACCCGATTTCCTCTTTGCGGTGAAGGGGAGTCGCTACATTACCCATGTGAAAAAGCTCCTCGATCCTGAGGAGCCCCTACAGCGGTTTTACGCTGCGGTTTTGGGGTTACAGGAAAAGTGTGGACCCCTCCTCTTCCAGTTCCCACCGCGTATATCTTTCCACCGCGATCGCTTAGAAGCCTTTCTTACCAAGCTCAATCCTCGTTTCCGTTACGTGTTCGAGTTTCGCCACCCGAGTTTCTTTGAAGAAGAGGTGTATGAGCTCTTGCAACGGTATGGAGTAGCCCTCTGTTTTGCCGATACCCCTTTTTTCCCTTATGAGGAAGTCCTGACCGCTCCCTTGGTGTATGTGCGCTTACACGGGAGCGGTTCACTCTATACCCACTGTTATAGCGAAGAGGAATTGCGGCACTGGGCAGAGAAAGTGAAGGGTTGGCAGAGCGAATACGCCGTTTTCCTCTACTTTGACAATGACTATGAGGGATTCGCCGTGCGGAATGCACTCCGTCTCAAGGAGCTCCTCGCTTAGCTCTTGAGCGTGTGGGTGATTTCCTCCACCCCCCTGCGAAGAGTGTTCATGACCATGCAGGCGCGTTCCCCAACAATGAGCAGTCGTTCTTTCTCTTCATAGGTCAGATTACCGGAGAGCTCAATCTCCAAGTGGATTTTTTGGATCCGCGAAGGTGCCTCTCCCATTTCCCCGGTGATCTGGAGGGAGACACCTTCGAGAGGGAGATTCTTGGTCTTTGCGTAAGAGAAAATGGTTCCTGCGAAGCAACTCCCCAGAGCAGCTAAAATGTACTCGGTAGGCCAGTGTCCCATTCCGCTTTCGGCACCGCTACTTTTGAAGAGGATGTGATCTTCTCCGATTTTCGCTTCAATTTTCCCCTTTTGAGCGGTCAATTCCACATACGCCATGACTCCACCCCCTCAGGAACAATCTGTGTTATAATAAAGCCAACCAGGCGGCAAGGACATCTATTCCAGGAGGCACAAGGACATGAATAGGAAGCATTTCCTTTTGGGACTCATCGGACTCATAGTGTTCCTCTTCTTTCTTGCGGGATGCGCGCAGGTGGAACTTGCCATTCGCGTGAATGCTGATGCCACCATCCCTAAGGCGCGGATCGCGGTTTTGGTCAACGACTACACGGTCTTTACCCAATTACGAGGTGTAGCGGTCAGTGAGTATAAGAAGCTCCCTCCCGAGGAACAGAAGTATGTAGAAGTGCAGATGAAGCAAGATGCTCCTCCCTACGCCGTGGCGTGGGTGTGGAGCTTTGACGACCAAGCTAAGGCGCAAGAATTTACCAAACAGTTTTTGGGAAGTGCGGCCAATCTCTCCAAAGACCAGGATCTCGTGATTTTACGGGCCAGTTTGCAAGGTTCCGAATTAGAGGAAGCTTTAAACAAGATGGGGGCTTTGAAGGCCAAGCCTTTCCTGAATTCCATTTATCTCACCCTCAAAGCGTATATGCCCGGAGATATTTTGAGTTATCTCGAAGGCGAGGTGGAGGGGAAGGTGTGGTCACAAGAGTTCAATTTAGGGAAAGTCTATCGGGAGAAGCCTACCGTGGATATCGAGGTGATTGCCAAAGAACAGTAAGGGGGGAGAAAGGTGGAGGCACGGGAGAGAATCGTGCGGGCATTGGCGTTTCAAGAGACGGATATTGTCCCTTATCATATTGATTTCACCATTCCCGCACGCCTCAAGATGGCTGAATACTTGGGAGACCTTGAATTCGACCGTAAGATCAACAATCACTTGGCTTTCGTGAAGGCTATTGCCCCCGGAGCTTTTGTGGAAGTGGCACCGGGTTTCATCCGTGATGAGTGGGGAGTGGTGTGGAATCGCACTCTCGACCCTGATATCGGTAATCCGGAGCCGGTGTTCTCTTCACCTTCGCTCGTGGGGTATCGTTTCCCGGACCCTTTTGACCCGAAACGTTTCCTCCCCATTGTCCCTTTTGTAGAGCGGAATCGAGGAAAGTTCAAGCTTTTGCGCGAGACCTACACCCTTTTTGAGCGGGCCTGGAGCTTACGAGGGATGGAGAATTTGTTGCGAGATTTCCTGATGAATCCCGATTTTGTGAACGATCTCTTCAACCACATTGCTGCTTTTCACCTCACGGTCATCGATCGGGCGCTCGATATGGGCTTAGATGGAGTCCATTTCGGTGATGACTGGGGTTGGCAAGGGGGGCTCATCATGGGAGCTCCTCTGTGGCGGAAATTTATCAAACCTCGTATGGCGGAAATGATTTCCTTGGTAAAGAGAAAAGGGAAGAAGGCTTTTCTCCACTGTTGCGGCAAAGTAGAAGAAATTTTCCCTGATCTCGTCGAAATCGGCCTCGATGTGTTCAACCCCTTTCAGCCTGAGGTGATGGATATTTTTGCTCTGAAGCGAGAGTATTACGGAAAGTTAGCTTTTTGGGGTGGGATCAGTATCCAGCGTCTCTTGCCTTTTGGCACTCGGGAGGAAGTGAAGCGAGAGGTAAAGCGGATTCTTGAAGAACTTGGTCAAGGCGGAGGATATATCGCTGCTCCCTCTCATGCTCTCCCGCGGGATATCCCCTGTGAAAACATTTTGGCCATGCTTGAGATCATTGAGGGGCAGAAGTTTTCTTCTGCAGCTCTTCGATAATTTCCCAAGGAGCAAGATAGGTATCCGTGAAGCGATAGCGTGCTTCCCCATTCTGGGCAACGGTAGTTTCCACGGTGAAAAAGCCCTCTTTCTCCCCCTGTTTTTTCATTTCAAGGAGACGTGTTTCAACGGTGGTTTCCAGGGTGTTTTCTCGTTCTCCCCAGATCTCACAAATGAGATTTTCCTCTTCGATATAAGCAAAGAGAACGACGCTTTGACTGGGGTAAACAAAGCGGAGGTCCTTGACACCGTGACTTACCGCAGCATCACTTCCCGGGGGGACGTAAGAGGTGGTGAACGAGTAGCCCGAGTGAGGATGGCGTTCTAAAACTTTTGCTTCGGTGCGCAGGAGCGCGTTGTATAGAGTGGTCGAAACTTGACACACTCCTCCTCCATATCCGGGAACCAGGCGACCATTGACCACGATTTGGGTTTTACGATACCCATCTTGAGCATCGGCTTTCCCCACTATTTGATTGAAAGAGAAGGGAACCCCTTTTTCGATCGCCAGTCCATCCAAGGTTTGGGCGGCTTTGGCGATGTTGAAAATGACATCGGCGTCACGGTCTTTAAGAGAGGTAGTGTACCGAGCTAAAAGATAGGGAAAACCGTGTTCCTCAAGGAGAGTGGCAGTATCTTTCTTAGGGGGGAGAAGGGTAAAATGGGTGAGAGTCACTTCGCTCTCTCCTTTTTCCAAGCGTTCTTTGAGTTCTGGCAAGCTAAGGGTGGTATCTAAGATTTTTCCTCTTTGAGCACGCACAAAGCGTTTTTCTCGGAGGACGGCATCTTGGGGGGGAGAAGTAGTCTGGCGTGCCAAAGATTCTAAGCATTTTTGCACTCGTTCTTCGTCCCAAGAGAGGGAGAGAGAAAGAGGCACGAGGTTTCTCATAATGGATTTTCTCATTGAGGAATAATCCCAGCGCAGACCCAAAGCCCGTTTTTCTACGCGAAAGCGTTTTTCCCCTACTTGAATGATGAGTGGTTCTTCCTGCCATCTCTTTTCCAAAATTTGGAGGATCGGAACGATATCACCGTAGTTGACCTGGGTGAATGTTTCTCCCAAAAGCTCAAAAGAATACCTTCGCGATAGAGGAAGAGCATATAAGGTTACTAAAAGTATCGCAACGGGAATAACTCCAAAAAGTGCAATCCGAAGAAACCGCACGGCTCTCCAGCTATTCTAATTAGTAGACGTTTCCGCTTGAGGCGTCGGACTCGACTTAGGGGTGGTTCCCGATGAGCTTTCCGCGGGAGTCTCCCCTTGGACATTGAAGAGGTCAGAAATAGCGATGGTGCTCTTTTTGCGGAGTTCAGCCAAGAGGTGATTGACTTTTACCTCTTTTTGCTCGGCGAGGAGACGGGTGCGAATTTCTTCTTTGACCTCTTCATAGGTTTTTTCTTCTCGAGGTTTCCATTCTAAAACACGATAAATGGCGAAGAGATTCTCTGCTAAGGGGATAATAGGGCTCACGTTTTTCGGATGGTCTTTAATTTTTTCGATGGCTTCTTGGGCTTCTTTGGGGATTTGTGATGCTTCCACCCATCCTATGTCTCCACCTTGAGCGCGTGAGGCTTCTAAGGAAACCTCTTTCGCCACTTTGGCAAAATCTTCCCCCAAATAGAGGCGCTTTAAAGCCTTTTCTGCTTCTTCTCGAGAAGCAAAGGTCATCCGGAGGAGATGGTATTGGCTCGGAGTGGAAAAGAGGTCTTTGTGATCGTTATAGTACTTTTGCATTTCCTCCTCGGGAATTTCGGCTCCGCTCACCAAACTCTCGAGGAGTTTATTGATCAAGAGTTCACGACGGAGAGAGGCTTGGAGATCCCGCAAGGTAATTCTTTGGTAATCGAGGAAATGACGGAAGTCTGCTTCCGAGGGAAAGGACTTTTTCAAGCGGTCTAATTCATTCTGAAGCTCTTTATTGGAAACACGCATACGCCTTGAGCGAGCTTCTTGGTAGAGCAGTTCGTTATTAATGAGATTTTCCAAAGTGAGTCGTCGCAGGAAGTCGAAAGCTTTCTCATCTAATTGACTTAAAGTTTTCGAATCGTATTGGGAAAGGAGGCTGCGAAAAGCCTGATCAACATCGTAGACGGTAATAGCGGCATCGTTGACCGTAGCGGCCACCGCCTGGGAACTCCTGCCGGAACGGCGATAAGAGCCGTATCCATAGTAGATGGTGACGGCAAAAGCAACCACAACGATGATTAGAATAACATCCAAATTCTTGCGTAGAGCTCTCATCATATCCTTTCCCACCTCAAGATTCGGTATTTTTCCCACCCATTCTCTCTTCTGCTAAAATACTACCTTAGGATACTGTCCTTGTCAATTTCACTCTTTTTGAGTAAAGTATTGAAAATGTTGCACAAGGGGGTTCACGTATGGAACTCAATGTACAAAAAATTCAAGATATATTGCCTCACCGTTTCCCTTTTCTCCTGGTCGATAGGGTGTACCTCACCGGAGAGGGAACGGTTACCGGGATTAAAAATGTCACCATTAATGAATGGTTTTTCCAAGGACACTATCCTGGAAGACCCATTATGCCTGGAGTTCTGATTATCGAGACTATGGCGCAGGTGGGAGCCACCATGATGATGAATTGGGAAAAATTCCGGGGTTGTACGCCGTATTTTGCTTCCTTAGATAAGGTACGTTTCCGCAAGCCGGTAGAACCGGGAGATCAGTTGGTGATCGAAATTACCCTCCTCAAGATGAAGGGTCCTATTGGAAAACTCCAAGGGGTGGCTAAGGTGAGAGAGGTAGTCGTTGCCGAGGCAGAGATCGGTTTTTCGTTGGTCAGAGAAGGAGTAAAGGAGGAAAAACCTTGAGAGAACAATGGGTCAGGGTTTTAGCTACCGGTTCCAGCGTTCCGGAAACGGTTCTCACCAATTTTGATTTGGAGAAGATGGTGGAAACCAATGACGAGTGGATTACCACTCGTACCGGCATTAAAGAACGACGCATTGCCACTTCCCAAGAAACCACTGCTACCTTTGCTTTGCAGGCTGCAAAGGAAGCTTTATGCAGGGCTGGAGTGTCACCGGAAGAAGTGGATTTGATTATCGTTGCTACGGTGACTCCCGATATGCTCTTTCCTTCCACAGCGTGTCTTTTACAACGGGATCTCAAAGCCAAGAATGCCTGTGCTTTTGATTTGGAGGCCGGTTGTACAGGGTTTGTGTACGCTTTGGCAGTGGCGGAGAAGTATCTCCGCGGTGGTGGGGGGAGAGTTGCTTTAGTAGTGGGTGCAGAAACTCTCTCCAAGATTGTGGATTGGCAAGATCGCTCGACCTGTGTGTTGTTCGGCGATGGAGCCGGTGCGGTGGTCCTCGGTTTGGGAGAGGAACCGGGGATTCTCGCTACTTACTTGGGGAGTGACGGGAACGGTGCCTCGCTTTTAGAGCTCCCCGCAGGGGGTTCGCGTTTCCCCGCTTCTTTTGAGACCATTACCCAGCGATTGCATTATATCAAGATGAACGGTAATGAAGTGTTCAAATTCGCCGTGCGGGTGATGGAAGAAGCCTCCAACGAAGTGATACACAGGGCGGGAGTAAACATTGACGAGGTGGACACGTTCATTCCCCATCAGGCCAATATCCGGATCATCCAATCGGCAGCCAAACGCTTGGGGATTACCGAGGAGAAAATCTTTGTGAACGTTCACAAGTATGGGAATACCTCTTCCGCCTCCGTTCCCATTGCCTTAGACGAAGCGGTTCAGGAGGGGCGGGTGCGCAAGGGGGACTTGGTGTTACTGGTGGGGTTCGGTGCCGGCTTGACCTGGGGTTCGGCGCTCATTCGATGGTAAAAGGAGGTTTTGAATTTGGCACGGAGAGTGGTAGTTACAGGTATTGGGGTGATCAGCCCCATTGGCATAGGGGTAGAGAAATTTTGGCAAGCACTCATAGAAGGAAAGTCGGGTATTGATACCATTAAGAGTTTTGATACTACCGGTATTGATTCGAAAATTGCCGGAGAGGTGCGGGATTTCGATCCTGAAGCCTTCCTTCCCCGGAAAGAAGCTCGTCGCATGGACCGTTTCTCGCAATTTGCCGTATGCGCGTCGCTTTTGGCTTTAGAGGACGCGCGCTGGGATGGAGATGCTTTGCCTCACGAACGAGCGGGGGTACTGTTCGGTTCCGGGATTGGAGGAATTCAAACCTTTGAAGAACAGTATCGGGTACTGCTTGAGAGAGGACCCCAAAAAATTAGCCCTTTTTTCATCCCTATGATGATTGTGAACATGGGGGCAGCCAATGTAGCCATCCGTTTGGGATTGAAAGGGCCGAGTAGCTGTGTTTCGACCGCGTGTGAGGCTTCTACTCATGCTTTAGGAGAAGCCTTACGCATTATTCAGCGCGGTGAGGCAGACCTCATGATTGCGGTGGGCGCTGAGGCGTCCATTACTCCTTTGGCCTTAGCCGGCTTTTGCGCCATGAAAGCGCTCTCTACAAGGAACAATGAGCCTCAAAAAGCCTCGCGTCCTTTTGACAAGAACCGTGATGGTTTTGTTATGGCTGAAGGGGCGTGTGCCTTGGTTTTAGAAGAAGAAACCCTGGCTTTGAAGCGTGGCGCACGCATTTATGCCGAAATTCGGGGATACGGTTCGACGTGCGATGCCTACCACATTACTGCACCCGACCCCGAAGGTGATGGAGCAGCCCGCTCGATGTCCCTGGCCATTCAGGATGCAGGACTGACGATTGAGGACATCGACTACATCAATGCCCATGGGACCTCAACCCCTCTCAATGATAAGGTAGAGACCATGGCCATCAAGAAAACCTTTGGGGAACGGGCCTACGCCCTCAAGATTAGTTCTACGAAATCGATGACCGGACACTTATTGGGGGCGGCAGGATCACTGGAAGGAGCGGCGACTGTACTCTGCATTTACCACGAGATGGTTCATCCTACCATTAACCTGGAGGAGAGGGATCCCGAATGTGACCTCGATTACGTTCCTGAGAAAGCCTGTTCCTGCACCATTCGCCACGCTCTCTCCAACTCCTTTGGTTTTGGAGGGCATAACGGGACTTTGGTCTTCAGTCGATACGAGGGGTGATGCTCTTGTTCTATTGGGTTCTCCTGGTTAACTATCTCTTGGGGTCCTTCCCTTGTGGGCTTATCGTGGGATTTGTGGTAAAAGGGGTGGACATCCGACGCTATGGAAGTGGCAACGTGGGAGCGACCAACGTTTCCCGGGTGGCGGGGTTTCTCCCCGCGCTCGTTGCCGGAGTCGGTGATGCCCTCAAGGGTTTCGTAGGGGCGTATTTGGCTACCCGTTTTTTACCCTCGCCGTGGTGGTGGTTGGTGGGGGTTTTTTTGGTCATCGTTGGCCATGATTGGCCGGTGTTTTTGCGCTTTCGAGGAGGGAAAGGAGTGGCGACCACTCTGGGGGTTCTCTTCTATCTCTCTTGGCAAGCAGCGCTCCTCTCTTTTCTCGTATGGGTGGTGGTGGTCCTTCTCAGCCGATATTCCTCTTTGGGCTCTCTGTCTGGAGCGGTAGCTATGCCGATCTTACTCTCTCTCTTCCATCGTCCCTCGTGGTTTGTGTGGTGGGGAATATTTGCTGCCCTCCTTCTGTTTTGGAAGCACAAAGAAAATATAAAGCGACTGCTCAAGGGACAAGAGCTCCAAATTGGCAAGAAAGGACGTGAGGAGCATGTCGGCAGCACTTGAATTGACCAAAGAGAATTTTGACCAAGAAGTACTCCAGGCCACAAGTCCGGTTTTAGTCGATTTTTGGGCTTCCTGGTGTATGCCGTGTCGGATGGTGGCACCGATTGTGGAAGAAATCGCCCGAGAATTTGCCGGTCAGGTGAAGGTAGGGAAGGTCAACACCGATGACCAACCGGAAATCGCCGTTCGTTACGGGATTCATGCCATTCCTACCCTTATCCTCTTTCAGGGAGGGAAGGAGGTTAGTCGAATTGTAGGGTATGCGCCTAAAAAATCCATTGAAGATAAAATTCGTAACCTTCTTCAGTAGTTTGTTCCTAATCGTGAGTTTGGCTCTGGGTGGTGCAAGCCACCTTGGAGCCATTGAAATCAAAGAGAAGGTCTTCGGTGGTAACGAGGTGCGAGTGTTCCGTGGGGGAAAGAGTACCGGGAAACTCCTCGCCTTGACCTTCGATGATGCTCCCAATCCGTACACGAGAGAACTTTTGCGTGTTCTCGCGGAAGAGGAAGTCAGGGCTACTTTCTTCCTCATCGGATCCCAGGTGGAAAGGTATCCCAAAGTGGCCAAGGAGATCGTATCCTATGGGCACGAAATTGGGAACCATTCCTACTCTCATCGTATCGATGAGAGTTTTTCGTTAGAAGCTATCCTTGAGGATATCCTCAAGGCTGAACAGGTGATTCAGGAAGTCACCAATCACATTCCTATTTATTTTCGTCCTCCACGAGGATTTATCAACGGAAAAATTCGCGAAGCCTGTGGAATTTTGGGGTACACGATTGTCATGTGGGACTTTGACTCGGAAGACTGGAAGTTAGAGGAAGAGGCTCTGGTGGAGAAAATTTTTAATCAAGAGTACTTTTCGGGAATTCTCCTCTTCCATAGCGTTCCCCAAACGGTTCGGATTTTACCTCAGGTGATCCACGAATTGCATACCCGGGGATATCAATTGGTGACGGTTTCTACCCTTTTCGAACGATGATTGAGGTGCTTTCCTGGCCACCAGAGTGGCAATGTCTCCGTGTCGGGTGTTCCAACTTTCGCGGGACTATCATGGTGATGGCACCGGTCGACCGTGGAAAGAGTACCTTAGTTCGTCTCTTGTACTCTTTCTTCCTCTCCCAAGGGAGACGAGTTGCTTGGATTGACGCGGATTTAGGACAATCTATGGTCGGTCCACCAACCACGGTTGGTTGCGTCTTGAGTCGGGGGAGAGAGAGCACTGATGAAGAGAGGCTTTTTACCCCTTATTTTCGTTTCGTGGGAGATACCACTCCAGAGAGGGAGGTAGTAGCTACGGCCTGCTTTGTGGCCGAGCTCTGGTCCTCCGTGGCTTCAAAGAGTGATGTAGTCTTGATCGATACCTGCGGTTTATTCTCCTATCCGGCCGGATATTGGCTCAAGATGCTGAAAATAAGACTGGTTCATCCTGAGATGGTGGTAGCCATCGGAGAAGAGGAAGAGTTCAGTTTTTGGCGCCAATGTCTCGGAGAAAGGTTGATGGTTCTTCCTCTCCCCCGGGGGGTAACCCAGAAATATTATGAACTCCGTCGGAGTCATCGCAAAAGACTTTTTGCGCGTTATTTTGCGCGGGGGAAGTATGTGCGACTCCCTTTGAGTGCTCTCCGTTTTTCGCTCCCTTGTTATCCCTCTTTTTTTATGCTGGCATTGGTAGAGGAAGGGTCGAGAATCATTTTTCGGGTTCGCGGAAGACGATGGATTGTATCAGAAGGTGAAATAGCTACTCTGCAAGAAGAAGAGAGCGATCGGGAACTTGACCTCTCTTGTGCTCTCTGTGGAATATACTCTGGAGAGGGGAAAGACCTCGGTTTAGGAATTATGAAAAGGTTTTTTCGTGAGACTCGAGAGATAGAAATTTTCGCCGTTTTCGTGAATCCGGGGCGACCGGAGATTGTGATTCCGGGGTGTTTACGAGTTACAGAGGAGGGAGAAGAGAGGGGTCGTTTCCCTTTTTTTCCTTCTACTTGCCTGTAACTTGCCGGTCGATAAAAATGTCACTCTCTTTTGCCTCGCATGCTTTGGAGGAGGGAGTGGACTCTTATCAGGATTTGCGCATGTTCGCTTGCAAAAGCACTCCTTGAGGCTTGCGAATTGAGTTGAGTTTGAGAGAGTATATTGTTATAATGTTATACACAATTTGAGGGATACCCTATGGGGAAAGATGGGGATACGATAGGGAGAAACGGTCTATGGAGTGAAGTGGGAACCTCGGTTCATCACTATGAACGAAGGGTCGAGAAGAGTATGAGAGAGGAGCGGGTATTGGTCAGTGCGAAACAAACCAAACGAGAGGTGTTTCATGTGGCTTGTGGTGCTCAAGATGGAGATGTAAAGGGGGTGAGAGTAGCCAAGCGAGCTTTGAAGGAGAAGAGAGTGGAGGTTTTTCGAGAAATCGATCGATAAAAGGGGGTATGGAGTACATGGTAGGAATTTCTCGAACGAGGAGAATGGGTATCGCGATTTTTGTCGGTGTTCTTTTCTTGATGGCATTCGGTTCGCAGGTTATGGCTAAATTGCCGGTAGTGGGCATTTCTACGGGGTCCTCGGGAACTTCGTGGCGCACGATTATGATTAATGCTCTCGAAGAAGTAGGTAATGAGTACAAAGCAGCCGGTAAAATAGCCGATTACAAAATTGTCAACAACATTGTGAACGGTGATGCTACCGAGCAAGCGAATATCATCCGTAACTTCATATCTCAAGGGGTGGATATCATTTTGGTCAACCCCAATTCGCCGGATGCCTTGAACGGAGTCATTAAGGAAGCTCAAGAAGAGGGCATCTTGGTGGTGGCTTTTGACGCCACGGTGACCGCTCCGGATGTCGTCAATGTCACTCTTGACCACTATGTATGGATGAAGAAAAACATCGAGTGGATTTGTTCTGCTCTCCAGAAAGGGAATATGGTCCAGATCTATGGTCTTGAGGGACACCCTGCCAATAACGATCGGATTAAAGCAGTGTACGATACCTTAAAGAATTATCCGGATATTAAGCTCATTGCCGACACGAGTGGCTATTGGGACCAGACCAAAGCGAAGGAGGTTATGGCCCAAATCATTGCCTCCGGCCAGCAGATTGACGCTGTGGTTCCTCAGGATGGAATGTGCTACGGAGTCCTCTCTGCTTTCCTCGATGCCGGAAAACTCCCCAAAGTAATGTTCGGTGATCCCGGTACGGCCTTTTTCAAAGAGTGGAAGAAACTCCGGGAGAGCGGAGCCGACTTCAAGGCGTGCACTCAGCCTAATCCTCCGGGAATAGGTGGAACCGCCTTTCGCATTGCCTTACAGCTCTACAATGGGAAGCAATTCAAACCCGGTATTTTAAAGGACAACACCTTCTACTACCAGGTGAGCATGTTCATCACCGATGAGAACTTCGATGAGGGATGGGAACTTTTGAAAGACAAGCCGGATGACTACTTGTTGAGCGAAATCATGCCGGAAGAGAAGGTTGCCGAATTGTTCGAGTAGAAGCTTTCGGACGGGGGAGGGAATGATTCTCTCCCCTGGTTTCATGAACCTTTGAGAATCTCGGTTTGAAGGTGAACGGAGTGAAAAACGAAATAATCTTGGAAGCAAAAGGTGTCAAGAAATGTTTTGGTGGAGTAGTAGCGCTTTCGAACGGCAACTTGCGTTGTCGAAAAGGGCGGATTACTGGTCTTTTGGGGGCCAACGGTTCGGGAAAAAGTACCATATCCAAAATTATTGCCGGAGTGTATAAACCCGATGGTGGAGAGATTCACTACAACGGTAGAATCGTTCACTATCGGAACCCTCACGAGGCTCGACAGGATGGTATCGCGCTCGTTTTCCAAAATTTGAGTTTGGTACCGGATTTAACGGTTTGGCAAAACGTGGTTCTTGGCATTGAGCGCAATCGAGGTCTCTTCTTGGATGATGAGGGGGCTCGTCTCCTGGCGCGAGAGATTTTAGAAGAACTTTACCCTGGTTTCGATGTGGAGCGTAAAGTATCCGAACTTTCCCCCGGAGAGATGCAGGTTGTCGAAGTGGCCAAAGCTCTGGCTGCCAATCCTCAATTACTCATCCTCGATGAGCCTACTGCTTCCTTAGAACAGGCCCAGGTGAGGAGTCTCTTTGCTTGTATGCGGACCTTGGCGCAAAAGGGAGTAGCGATGATTTTTACCTCCCATCGTTTGTGGGAAGTCATGGAAATCTGTGACGAGGTTACCATTTTCAGGAACGGAGAGGATGTTGCTACCATCGATTTTGATACCGAAGAGAAGGACCCGGAGAAAATCATTGGCTATATCACCGGGGAACAGCGTAAAACCGTGGTAGCGGTGAATCATGGTAAGGCATCGGGCGACGTGCTCTTGCGGGTGAAAGTGAAGAGTAAAACGCGGGATAAATTTCTCGATGATGTGTCTTTTGAGCTGCACGAAGGAGAAATTTTAGGTATCGGTGGGTTGGCAGGTCAGGGGCAAGAGGAGCTCATGTATGCTTTGGCAGGAAGTTATCCCAATGTTCGTTGTGAGATAGAATTGAAGGGAAAAAAGATTCGTCTGCATCGTCCGCAAGACGCCATTCGGCATAGCATTTTGCTCGTGCCTGGTGACCGGCAGAGAGAGGGTCTTTTCCTCGACCATTCGGTGTATGATAACGCTATTTTCCCCCGTTTGGGACTGCGAGGTCATCCCTTATGGATTCCGGAGAGGGAATACCGTCGGATGTGTGAAGAAGCGGTCAGGATTCTCTCCATTAAAACTCCCGGTGTGGATGCACCGGTGAACACGCTATCTGGCGGTAATCAACAGAAAGTGGTCGTGGCGAGATGGTTGTCTTTTGATGTTCAGGTGCTTCTTTTGGCCGATCCGGCTAAAGGTGTCGACGTAGGGGCAAAGCGGGACTTGTATGAGTACATTGTCAAGTTAGCTCGAGAAAAAAAGATCGGAGTTCTGCTCTACGCCAGCGACAATGAGGAATTCGTAGAATACTGTGACCGATTACTGATTATGTATGAGGGGCAAATCGTAGCCACTCTCCAGGGAGATGAAATCAACGACGACGCTATCACCGCAGCTTCAATGCGGGTTCGCTAAAGGGAGAGAAGGTGAATAAATGGATAGAGTGACGAAAGAAAAGGGTTTCCCCTTGACTCGGCTATTCTTCAAACCGGAATCTTCGAGTATGTTCATTTTGATTGTGATGCTCATCATCAATATCGTCTTGCAGAAAAACTTCTTCGAGACAAAGTCGATTGTGCGGAATATCAACGCCTTTGCACCCTTGATCCTTCTTGCCATGGGTCAAGCAATAGTGATCGTATCGGGTGGGCTTGACCTCTCTTCTGGTGCGGCTTTATCCCTCTTCACGTGTGTCCTCACCACGGTGATGAAGCAGAATGAGCCGATCACCGGTTTCTATGCACTTCTTGTTACCTTTGCCATTGCCCTCATGGTAGGGATCGTGAACGGTATCGGCATTGGGTATCTTCGCATCCCACCTGTGATTGTTACCTTTGCGACCTCATACATTTGGTTAGGTATTGCTCTATTTTTACGGCCTACCCCGGGTGGTGAAACCGTGGGGTGGTTTCGTATCTTTTATCGGGCTCGGAGTGTAGAAGGAATTCCCGCGCTCATCAGAACCATGGATAATTTCATTCCTCCTGCCCTCATTTTGGTTCTCATCGGTTGTCTTCTCTGGTTTGTGGTGAGTAGGACGAGAACCGGTCGGTACGTTTATGCAGTGGGAAGCAATATGGAGAGCGCTTACGTCAGTGGTATTGATACCGCCAAAACCCAAATGCTTGCCTGTGTCATGAACGC
The DNA here is from genome assembly GCA_937139415.1 of uncultured bacterium. Lineage (GTDB taxonomy): Bacteria > Atribacterota > Atribacteria > Atribacterales > Caldatribacteriaceae > CAKZPS01. The sequence continues at coordinate 8,622 of CAKZPS010000016.1, read as the reverse complement.
CGTTTTCATTTTTTTGGCCGCACTCTTTTTTGTGGCCCAAAACCAATCTGGTGATGCCCGCATGGGGGGACCGTTGACCATCAAGTCCATTGCCGCGGTAGTAGTAGGTGGCATTTCCCTTTTTGGAGGACGGGGGAGTATTTATTTTGCCCTGGTTGGCGCCATGATTCTTGAGTTAGTGAGTAAGATTATCTTTTTTGCCGATATTCCCAACGCTTATCAAACTCTGGTTTCAGGAATTATCGTGATCGTAGCTATTGCTGGTCCTGCATATGTCATGTTCAATAAGGAGAAGCGTTGAAAGGAGTACGCCATGAATACCGCGTTGGATAAACCGAGGCTTTTTCGATACACCTATGAAAAATACCGAAAAGTAATCGTGGTTTTCCTCCTCATCGTATTTGTTTTTGTCTTTGGTAAAATCGCGCTACCCACCTTTTTGAGTGTGGAACAGGTGTTTATGACCGTTAAACTCGCTTCCTTTACCGCTCTTTTCGGTCTCTGCCAAATGATCGTGGTGGCAGGAGGCGGAGGAGGTTTAGACCTCTCCGTAGGGTATAATGCTACTTTAACCGCGGTGATTACCGCGAGTCTCATGGATGGTAGGGATGAGCGTCTCGCAATAGCTTTACTCATCGCAGTAGCCTTTGGGATCATGATTGGTTTAGCTAATGGTGCTCTTACTTCTTATTTGCGACTTCCACCTCTTGTGGTCACCTTGGCCATGGCCGATATTTTGCAAGGTATTGTCAACGCGTATGTAGCGGGAAAGGCAATTACCGGAAGACCTGCTCCTATTTTAGTTTCCTTGGCAGCCAAGCTCACCGGGAAATTCCCCAACATTCTCTTCGTTTTGATCCCTACTGCAGTTTTGGTGACCCTCCTTCTCAATAGGAGCAAATGGGGGCAGATTCTCTTCGGAGTTGGTGCCAATGAACGTACCGCCCATTTGAGTGGCATCAACGTGAAGAAGGTCCGTTGTATTGCCTTCGTGGTGAGTGGCGTCTTGGCCAGTGTGATCGGTTTACTCCTCCTTGGGAATATGGGTATTGCCTTCAAAGATATGGGTTCGAATTACGTTCTGCCCAGCATCGCTGCGGTGGTGATCGGAGGAGTATCGCTCAACGGGGGAAGCGGGAATTATTTAGGTGTCATTTTAGGCGCCGTATTTTTGCAAGCTCTCACTAATATGTTAATCGCCTTTGGCTTGGGCGACGCCGGGAAGTGGATGACCTTTGGCATTATCCTCTTTTTGGTGTTAAGTTTTTACGCCAGTAATCGCCGAAGTCGGTGAACGTGTAGCGCATTTGAAGAGTCACCAGTGTTCCTTTCTCTCCTCGAGAGAGGTGCTTGATTTCCTTTAGCTTTGTATGGTATTAAATACCATATTCCTATCATCTTTTGGTATTGGTGGCTTGAAGGAGGGTGAAAATTTTCGGTGAGTATTCGGGTCAAGGTGGTGCTCTGGGTACTCCTTTCTTTAGTCTTCTTACTCTTCATTGCCCTCCTCTTTTCTCTGCGGGGCATGCAGGTAATTCTGAGAGAAAACCTTAAAGAAGAAGGGAAAGCGCTGAAGGAGTACTTCGCAGTGCTCTTTGAAGAGGGAAAGGAGTCTTTAGTTCGTACCCTTTTTGACTACACTCGGTGGACCGATATGGGGGAAAAGGGGGTAGAGGAAAGAGATCCGTTGTGGTTAGCCGAGAACTTAAACCCCTGGGCCAAAGAACAATTTGGATACGAAGTGCTCCTCATCACTCAAAATGGGGAGGTTATTACTCGCTCCCCGGATTGGGATATTCCCCGAGAAAAATGGGTATTGCCTTCTCACTCCTTCTCCGTTGACATCGTGGGGAGTGCGAGGGGTGTCTGGCTCGTGGCTACAGCTCAGGTAACCGATAACGAGGGGAGGAAGAATTATCCGGCTTTCTTGAGCTTTGCGAAACTCCTCGATACCGAACCTCTGACAAGGTGGGGTAAAATCTTAGGGGTAGAATTGGTACTTCGCGGTCCTCATGGAGAGTACTCTACCCATCCCGGCTTTCATCACTTCACCTGGGATTCGGAGGAGGATTTTTTCCATCACGATGGGTACGTTTACATTCCTTTCGCTCTTGTTTCTCATGATGGAGAAGAAGTGGGGGAATTACTCTTCCGCAAGGTTTATTGCTTCCCTTCCTCCATTCATATAGCTCTGTGGCGGATTTTTATCGGTACTTTGCTCCTCTTCGTGGCCTTTTCTCTTGTTTTGGTTTGGTTTTTGAACCGGCACATCTTTTCGCCTCTATGCTTCTTGGAGAATTATACGCAGAAAGTTGCTCAGGGAGAGTATGATCTCGATTGCTCCTTTGAGAGAGACGACGAAATTGGACGTTTGACTGCGAGTTTCCTCACCATGGCTCAGGCCCTCAAGGTGAGAGAGAAGGACTTAGAGATTGAGAAGCGGAAAGCTGAGAAACTCGCTCTCCTTGATGCTTTGACTCGCGTCCCTAACCGGCGATACCTGGAACGGTGTATCAAGGGCTTCATGGAGGCTCGTGCGAAGTTCGCTTTTGTGTTCGTTGATTTGGATAAATTTAAAACCTTGAATGACCTTTTGGGGCACCATGAAGGAGACCGATTCCTCCGCCAGATTGCCCATTGGTTCGAACGCAATGTTCGGCGAGGAGATATAGTAGCTCGGTACGGAGGAGACGAATTTTGCCTCCTTTTCCCCGGTTTAGGGCGAGACGAGGCGCAGGAAATCATGGAACGCCTCCATCATAGATTCACCCGGGAAACATTATTTACCAAGTGGGTGAAGCTGGGTTTTAGTTATGGTATTGCCATATACCCCGATGAAGCGCAAGATTTAGACGTTCTCTTAGCTCAGTCCGACCAGGAAATGTATAGACAGAAGAGGCGAAAAAGCGTCATCTTACCCAATGAAAATGGGTAGGTAGGAGAAATCTTCTTTTCCGGTCATAGTGCTTTCTTCCCCTTTCTTTACCTTTTGGGGAAATGAATGCTTTTTTCTTTTCCGTTCCATACTTTCTCTTTCCTTCGCGGGAAGAGGTATAATAGGAGGGGAAATCAGTATTCGAGGGAGAGAAGAGATGAAGATCTTCGTAGGAATAGCGTTCACTCTTTTTTGTGCCTCTCTCATTCTCTCACCCTCTGCTGATTCGCAAACTCTGCGAGTCCTCCTTGACCGGGATTACCCTCCCTTTGTGTATTTTAAAGAGGGAAAGTTAGTGGGAATTTCGATCGATTTTTGGAAACTGTGGGAAGAAAAAACAGGACATCAGGTTGAGCTCATCCCGGTAGAGTGGGCAAAAGCCCATGAGATCATGAAAGCAAAGCAAGCCGATGTCATCGACATGGTTTTCTATACCGAGAAGCGAGATGAGTACCTCGATTTTACCAGGCCCTTTTTCTTTATCCCCTCGAGTGTGTACTATCGGAAGAATCTCCATCTCGATTCTCTCTCCGACCTTTCGCGGTATGTAGTCGGAGCGAAAGAGAGCGATGCCCTCATCGATCAGGTTTTGAGTGTCAACCCTTCAGTTCGCTTCCAAACCTATCCCGATTTTGTCGGTGTGGTTATCGCCGCCTATCGGGGAGAGATTGACGTCTTTGTGATGACTGATCCTTCGGCGAATTACTATCTTGCCCGGTATGATTTACTCGATGAGTTCTCGCGCTTCCCTTTTCCTGAACCCAATGCAGCCCATCTTGCTACCTGGGAGAGAAATGCTACCGTTTTAGCTTTGCTCAACGAGGGTTTAGCGAAATTCAACCAGGAAGAATTAGACAGTTTACTCGATCGCTACCTGGTGAAAAAGACGATTTACCCTCCCTGGCTCTTACGAGTTCTCTTGGGAGGTGGTATTGCGGTATTCGTGGTTGTGTTCCTCCTTTCCTTTTTCGGTTGGCTCCTCAAAAGACGAGTAGAGGAACGAACCAAAGAGCTCGTGCACGTGCAAAAGGAACTGGAAATGCGTCATGAAGAACTCACCGTAGCCTATGAGGAACTCGCTACTCAGAATGAGGAACTGGAAGTTATGTATCGGGAACTCGAGAAAAGTCACCACAATTTTCTCGAAACCGCAAGAATGCTCTCCCGTTTAGTAGCCGTGGAAATCGAAGAACGGAGTTTTTTAGAAGATCTTCTTGGCGTCGCCCTCCGGTCAATCCCTAAGACTCGCTACGGGAGCGCTTTTTTGGTCAATGGAGATTACGTTGAGATCGTAGCCTTGCGTGGACATGATCGGAAACTCTTGGGGGCACCGCTTCCATAAGAGCGATTTTATCGCCTCGAATGATGTTGCAGTTATTCCCAAGATACTCGATTATCGGAGAGAAAGAGGAGATGAAGAGGTAGTAGCGCTCTCTTTACCTATTGCCGAGTCGTTGACTGCTCCCTTGTCCTGGGGAGGGGAAGTTTTTGGATACCTCAACTTAGACATCCCCGAGGATTCGCAAGAACGTTTTACCGAGGCGGATAAAGAGATCGTTCGTGGACTTTCAGGTATTGCTGTTGCCTTTCGGGGTCTCAGAGAGACGGTGGAAAGGGAAGAGGGGTTACGGAGAAAGCTCCTTTTAGTCCTCGTAAAAGCACTGGACTATTACGATCGGGATACTCGAGGGCATTCCGAAGGAGTGGCACGGTATGCGATGAAAATTGCTGAAAAACTTGGACTCAGTGATTCTGCGACGCGAACGATATATTGGTCGGCTCTCCTTCACGACATTGGGAAAATATACGTTCCCCAGAGTATTCTCAATAAACCGGGGCGATTGGGACCGGAGGAGTATGAATTGGTGAAAATTCATCCGGTGAAAAGTGCCGAGCTTCTCCTCGAGGTAGAAGGTTTAGAGGAAATTGCCACCATTGTTCGCTACCATCACGAACGGTGGGATGGGAAAGGATACCCTCAGGGTTTATCGGGAGAGGGCATTCCCTTTGCATCGAGAATTCTCGCCGTAGCCGATGCTTTTGAAGCCATGACCAGTGAGCGTTCGTACAAAAAATCTCTCGGTCAAGAAGAAGCCCAAGAGGAACTGAAGCGGTGTAGGGGGAGCCAATTTGACCCTGCGATAGTAGAGGCCATGATCGAACTCCTCGAAGCCGGAGATTTTTTGTAATGGTGTCCCTTTAAATGGCATCCGCCGGTGGGAGGTAGATTTCCCCTTTTGGGGTGTGAAAAGAAAGGATCATCACTGTGTCGGAAGCCGGTTGGGGAGAGAAACCTAAGGTTTCGAGGACCTGAGGGTGATGGAAGAGGACCACTGTTTTCTTAGCTCGAGTTGCCAAAGCTCCAATCATTGCCCGGGCAGTTCCGTCGCTTGTTTTGCGAGGCCAAAAGAGGTCAAAGATGCGGATTTCCTTTTCTCCTTGGAGGAGGTACGCATAGAGAGGGGTGTCTTCGAAGGTACTCAATTTCATCCAGCGCGCAACCTCTCTCCCTTCATGGAAGAAGGCGCTATACCGATTCCAACGGCTGAGCCCCCGTTCATAGGCAGGATTGCGCAGGGGAACGACAAGGTTGAAACGTCGGTAGAATTCTCCGTAAATCTCCAAGCGCTCGAGAAGGGGCGCAGGGCGAGAGCGTAAAGGGAGGGAAGAGGAGGGAGGGAGAGATGCAGAGAACTTCTTCTTTTCTCTAAACCCCCATTTCTCGTAGAAATGGGGAATATCGGTCATGAGAAAGACAAACGACCATTTCCGTTTCTTTGCTTCCCGGAGGGCTTCCTCGATGAGTAGTGAAGCCAGTCCTCGTCCGCGGAAATCGGGGTGGGTTGCCACATTGGCAATCCCCCCGGCGAAAATGGGTGTTTTCTCCCCCGTAAATTGTCGGGGTAAAAGCCACACGCAAGAGACCACCTTCCCTCCTTCTTTCGCTTGCCAGGTCAGGGTGGGATCGAAGAGAGGATCATAGAGGAGAAAATTCCGGTAGTATCGAGGATCATCTTGGGGGAAAACGAGCCGGAGGAGGGGAATCATAGAAGCAAAGCTTTGGTAGTTACCCCTCTCGATATGCATGGGGAGGAATCTCCTTTCAAGTCCTATCGCCCAATTCCCTTTCTCCTTTTCATTGTGTCATATGATGAGAAAAATGGTAAGGTTTTCCAAAAAATTTTTTCCATTTCTCTTTCCTGTAGTATTTCAGGGTTTCGTTTCCAAGTCCCCCTCCCTCTCTTTTGGTGCATTTGGAAAGGTGAAGTGACTTCAGCCAAAATCCCCTCTTTCCGTCACTTCTTTAAGAACCATTGCCTATTCCCTCGGCGGGGAAATTCAAGTAGAGAATAGAGCTTAGGTCCCCGGGTTTCTCCCCAGGACAAAATCGGAAGTCTCAACCATTCCTTCTCTTCTCTCCTTGCAATTCCTTGGGAAACCGGCACTTTTCCTTGGGAGTATTGCGCTCACGAAAGCTCTAAGAAGTTTTCCTTGCTCTTTCCTTCTTTTCGCCTTATAATCTCCCTCAAGGAGGGAATGTGGCTTCTTCTGGGCTCCCATACCCCAACTTCTCTCCCCATACGATTCTGGGAGGCCGAATGCCCAAAGGGGATTTTCCCTCAAGTGCATTCCCCAGATTGGTATCACCGTTTGGGGCATCCAAGAAGCATAAAAAGGAGTCTTTTGAAACGTACCACAAAGAGGAGAGGATTCTATGAAGCGATGGTCCTCGATGACTATCATCATCGAGATAATGCTTTTTCTGGGTGCCCAGGCTCTGGCCGCCGATTTCTTCAGCCTCTGTGTCTATGGGACTCCAGAAATGGTGGAGGAAGCCTTAAGGGCCGGGGCTAAGGTGAATGCCGCAGACAACTTTCAGGCCACCCCCCTTATGTATGCTACAGGCAATGCCAGCCCTGAAATCCTTAAGGTTCTTCTTGAGGCTCAGGCAGAAGTCAATGCCAAAGATAAAGACGGCCTTACCCCGCTCATGTATGCAGCACAGGCCAACAAAAACCCCGAGGTTCTCCGAGCTCTCCTTGAAGTTCAAGCAGATGTCAACGCTCGGGATGTAGTGGGTTGGACTGCCCTCACCTTTGCGGCAAGGAACAACCAAAATCCGGAGTTCCTCCGGGTTCTTCTTGCCGCCGGGGCGGAGGTGAACGCTCGAAGCAACGATCAGGCCACTCCCCTCATGCAGGCAGCCTGTAATCCCAATCCCGAGGTCCTTAGGGTTCTCCTTGAAGCCCAGGCGGAAGTCAACGCCAAAGACAAAAATGGTTTCACCCCGCTCATGTATGCAGCAGCGCAAAATACGAATCCCGAGGTGCTTAGGCTCCTTCTTGAGGCTCAAGCCGATGCTACCTTGGTCGACAATTACGGAAAAAAGGCCGTTGACTATGCGCAAGAGAACCCATCCCTCAAGGATACCGCCGTCTATCGAGAGCTTTTAACGCGGAGCCGGTGAAAAGCCTTAAGTTGATCGTAGTTGGGCAGGGCAGAGAACCCTTTAGGCTCTGTTCCAGAAAGGGTTCTCTGCCCTAAATCTTTGATGGAAGTTTTCCTTGCTTTCCCCCGCCCGATAATGCTTTTGAGGAGGGAAGGTCATTTTTTGGCCAACTCTCATACCCCGGCTTCCTTTCTTTCTCTCCCCATACAGACTTGGGAGGCTCAGTCTTGCGAAAGGTTTTTTAATAAGGCAAAGTCTTCAAGGATTGGTGTTTTGGATGGCACCACTCCTCTCATGCATGCCGCATGGTAAAGCGAGGATCCCGAGGTCATTTGGATTATCCTTGAGGTGGATTTTGTCGACCTCCCTTCAACCCCCAAAAAGAGAAAACACAAAAGTTTGAGACGTTAAGCTATACTGGAAGGGAACCTTCAAGGGTAACCTGACAAGCGAAAAACGATGAGCCTGTTTACGATGATGGAACGAATGTTCTTTCAGGCACTTGATAGGATCCACTTACCTTGGTATGCAAGGAAGGAATACGATGGATTCTCGAGTGGTCTACACCATAGGCCATTCCAACTACCCTCTCGATCACTTCCTCGCTCTGCTTAAAAAGCACGGCATCGAGGTCCTCATTGATATTCGCTCACAGCCCTACTCGCGGTATGTACCCCACTTCAATCGAGAGTCTCTCCAAAAGATTCTTCCACAGTCTGGCCTCCATTATCTCTCCATGGGGGAACATCTTGGAGGAAGACCAAAGGACCCGCAATTTTACAACTCTGAGGGAAAGGTAGACTATACTCGTATCGCTGCATCGGCCGCGTTTCAGGAAGCCTTGAGCCGGCTGCTTGAGGAAGCCAAAGAATACCGAGCAGCCATCATGTGCAGTGAAGAGAACCCTGCCTTGTGCCACAGGAGATTTCTCGTGGGGCGGGCTCTCCTCAAGAGGGGGGTCATCCTCCGGCACATCCGGGGTGACGGCCGCGTGGAAGAAGAGACACGCCAGGAACTCCTGCTCTAAAAAACCAGGGGAAGAACTTCGTCTTCCTGAGGCGGAAAAAGATTCAATTTCAAAACAGCCTCCTTAACTCCCCAAAGACCACAAAAGCCTCAATCTTGCTCTTTTCCCTCTCTGGATCACCGCCAAAAAAATTTTTCCCCACCCCCCTTGACACTCAGAGAAGAAGGTGCTATTCTATATTCACCACGGGTTCTGGGAAACCGGAATTCG
>CAKZPS010000015.1 GCA_937139415.1 uncultured bacterium | reverse complement strand
TGTAGTTTCGTTTGGTGAAGCGACCTCGTAGTTACTCGTGAGGGGAGAGACCGCCACGAGGTTCCAAAAGGAACCCCTCGCGGTAAAAAAATCTTAAAGGCACGCGAGTGCCTCACTTGAGGTTTTGGAGGTATAGACAGGGAAAAATTGGGCCACCCTTCCGGTTGTATTAACTTGAGAGCAAAAGCAAAAACGAAAGGCTTGACAAATGGTAGAGAATGGCGAAAGATAGAGAGAGAATAGAAATGGAGATACACCTATGAGAGGAATACGTTTCTTGCAGAGTGCATTAGGTCACATTTTCATCGATGTTTTCTCCTTCCTTATAGCCATTGTCTTTGCCTTCTATTTCCGTTTTGAGTTTCTCCTCCCCAAGGTGTATCTCCCGGTAATACCCCTCGTGATCCTGCGGGAGCTCCCTCTTTTCCTCTTTTTCTATTTCCTCTTCCGCGTTCATCGTACCCTGTGGGAATACTTTAGCTTAACTGCTCTGCGCGATCTCATCCTCGTCATCACCTTGGAGAAATTTGTCTTTGCGTTCTCTTATTTTCTCTTCCCCTTTTCTCCTTTCCCCCGATCGGTAGTGGTCATCTCCTATACCGTTACGCTTCTTTTCCTCTTTTTCTGGCGGGTTTTGGTCCGCTGGCTCCATGAGAAGAAAAAGAGAGCCAAGCAGTCCGGGGTTTCCTCTTGGCGGAGAATCCTCATTATCGGTGCCGGAGACGCGGGAGAGAAAATCCTACGGGAGATCCAAGCCCATTCCGAGCTCGGATATGAGGTAGTGGGGTTCCTTGATGATGACCCCCATAAATGGGGGAAGACCATCCACGGGGTCCCGATCCTGGGGAAAATCGCAGAACTCCCCCGTCTTGTGGAGAATTTGAGCATTCATGAGGCGCTCATTGCTATCCCTTCTGCTCCTCCCTCACTTTTCCGCCAGCTAGTGGATCTTGCCTCTTCGCTCAAGGTTTCTCTACGGACCCTTCCCGGCATTTGGGAACTCCTCGATGGGACGGTGAGCGTGAGTAAGCTCCGTAACGTCCGCTTGGAAGACCTCTTAGAGCGGGAGGTAGTGAAGCTCGATTCCTCGGCCATCGGAGAATACCTCACTGGGAAAGTGGTCTTAGTGACCGGGGCAGGGGGGTCGATTGGCTCGGAGATTTGCCGTCAGGTGGCCTCTTACCGTCCCCAAAGACTCATTCTCTTAGGAAAGGGAGAGAATAGCATTTTTCAAGTGGCCATGGAACTCCGCTGGAAGTATCCCGAGATTCCCCTCGTTTCTTGTGTTGCTGACATCCGGGATCGCGAGCGAATCTTGGCCATTTTGACTCGGGAAACACCTCAAGTGGTCTTTCATGCCGCTGCCTGTAAGCATGTGCCCCTCATGGAGGAGAACCCCTATGAGGCAATTACCACGAACATTTTCGGTACTCTCAACCTCATCGAAGCCGTAGAAGCATGCAACGCAGAGAAATTCATCTTCATCTCCACTGATAAGGCGGTCTACCCTGCCAATGTGATGGGGGCGACGAAGCGCGTTGGGGAGATGCTCATTTCCTACTATAACGGTGGGGTTAAGACTACCCTCATCGGTGTGCGCTTCGGGAATGTCTTGGGGAGTCGGGGAAGTGTGGTGGAAATCTTCAAAAAACAGCTCGAAAACGGCATGCCCCTCACCATCACCCACCCCGATATGGAACGCTTCTTCATGACCCTGCAAGAGGCAGTGGGGCTCGTGCTCCAGGCGGGGGCCTTCGGTCGCCCCGGGGATCTCTTTGTCCTCGACATGGGAAAACCCATCCGCATCATGGATTTAGCCCGTAACTTCATCCAACTCTCCGGCTATAATCCCGAGGAAGTGGGAATTCAAGTGGTGGGAGTCCGCTCCGGAGAACGGATCCGGGAAGACTTGTGGGAAAAAGAGGAACAGGTAGAGAAAACCGCTCATCCCAAAATTTTGCGCATTGTTCCCTCGGTGAAACTCGGAGATTCTTTCTTTCAGGAGTTACTCACCCTCCGGGAGAAACTCAGAGGACAGTGCGATCGAGAGTGTCTCTTGTCTCTCTACCATCTCATCGCTCGCTATAGGGGATCCCACCGTGGATCGTGAAGAGTCTCTCCTTCGGTCCATCTTTCCCGTGAGGATGCTTTTTATGACTTCTCCTTTTGAAGCGGTTTTGCCGGTACCCCTGCTACGGTCACATGAGGAGGCGTATCACGAATGACCACAGCCCCGGCACCGACTCTTGTCCACTCTCCGATTCTCTTCCGGGGGATAACCGCACTCCCTATGCCTAAGAAACTCCCCTCTCCTACTATGACTCCTCCCGCTAAGTGCACCCCGGGAGCTAAGTGGACGAAGTTTCCTATCGTGCAGTCATGGTCGACCGTCGCGCCGGTATTAATGATGACGTGGTTTCCAATGACTGTGTCCGGTTGGATGACCGAGCCAGCGAAAACCACCGTTCCCTCACCGATAACTACGCTTGGATGGACAAAAGCGCGAGGGTGTGTCACGCTTATCCAGCGGCAAACGTTACGAAAGCGCTCCGCGATTGCTCGACGGTCTTCATTATCTCCGATGGCGATAATGGCTAAGGGAGAATTTTCCTCAGAGAGGAGCTCTAATGGCCCAATAACCGGGATATCGAGTAACTTCGTCTGCCACTTTTGAGGGCTGTCGTCCACTATGCCTTTGATCGTGAAACCTGAAGCAAGTAAAGTTGCTACCACCACTTTAGCATGTCCTCCTGCGCCGATGACCACTACCTCTTCCATTCCCTACCCTCTTTCCCCCGAAACTCGGGCATGGTGGCATGCCCTTCGGCACTGATGCCTTCTTTCTTGATCACGATGGGGAGCGTCTTCCACAAGATTTTACAATCCAACCACAGACTCCAGTGGTCAACGTACCATACATCCAAGGCGAATTTTTCCTTCCAGGAAAGGGCATTTCGCCCGTTCACTTGGGCCCATCCGGTTATCCCCGGTTTCACCTCGTGGCGGCGGGCTTCTTCCTGAGTGTAGCGGGGGAGGTACTCAACGAGGAGAGGCCGTGGGCCCACAAGACTCATCTCTCCCCGGAGCACGTTCCAGAGCTCAGGGAGCTCATCCAAGGAGTGACGGCGCAAGAATTGCCCGAAGGGGGTGAGCCTCGCCTCATCAGGGAGGGGTTTTCCTGTTTGGTCATAGGCTTCATGCATGGTGCGGAATTTGTAAAGGATGAAGGGTTGACCCTTATACCCTGCGCGGCGCTGGCGAAAGAGGACTGGTTTCCCCAAGGAAAAGTATACGACGAGCGTAATCACCCCAATGAGGGGGGAGAGAAGGAGGAGAGCTATCCCGCTTCCCACAAGATCCAAAATTCGCTTTCCTATTTTCCTCACGCTATTTTCTTCCACGGTTACTATTTTACCTCAAGATGACCCTTTCTTCTCCTCTCTTCCTGTGCTATATTCCTCGAAAAAAGGAGGAAACAATGAGCGAAGAGCGCTTTTTCGTGTCTTTTAGTGGTGGAAAAGATTCTCACCTCTCTCTATGGCGAGCGCAGAGAGAGGGCCTCACAGTAGAAGCCCTCTTCACCATGCTTGGAGAAAACGGTGATGCCACCCTGGGGCATCGCTTGTCGCGCACTCTTTTAGCGAAACAAGCAGAGTGCCTGGGTTTACCCTTTTTCTATGCCTCTTCTTCCTGGAGTGATTACGAGGAGAAATTCCTCGCCATGCTCTACCATTTGCGCGACTTGGGTTTCACCGGGGGTATTTTCGGAGACATCGACCTCTTGCCCCATCGGGAATGGGTGGAGAAAACCTGTGCCAAAGCCGGAGTAACCCCCTACCTTCCTCTCTGGGGAGAGGCTCGCTCTACCATCGCGCGGGAAATCATCCACAGTGGTTTTGAAGCTTACCTCATCGTAACGAAGGACGAGTTCCTCCCCTCCCACTACCTCGGTCGCCGTTACGATGAAGCCCTCTTACGAGAACTTGAAGCCTTGGAGGTGGACCTCTGTGCCGAAGAAGGGGAGTTTCACACCGTGGTCGTGAATGGACCAAACTACGCTACTCCCCTTCCCTTTCGCTTTGGGAGGGTGAGAAAAGAGGAGGGGTACCATATTTTAGGGGTAGAGGTGTAGGGAATTATCTCATCGAGAGAGTGATTTATCTACCCTATAACCCTCCAGAGATGGACCCCACGGGGGGTAAGAAACGACCTTCAGAATGGCCATTTTGTCACTGCAAGAAGCGTATTTTCGCGCCGTGGCGTTCTTGTATTCCCCTGCGAGGGGGTTCAAAAAGGACCCGTGGTGGTCTCTTTCCTCTCTCGTTACGAGGGAGGGACGAAGTCCGTGCGGTGGCAACCTCTCTTTTTCGTTTCCTGAAGGTAAACATGAGATTGCTTTACCAGGCGAAAAAGCGAGTTTCGCAATAACCCCCTCTTTGTCACTGCGAGGGTCTCCGAAAGGTGGACTTCCCCCAAAAAGTGGAGGCATGAAAAAGCAATAACACACTCTCTCCTCTCATGCGATCTCTTTTCAAATTCTTCTCAACTCAAGTATCCCAAGGCTGAAGGGAGACGAACGAGATTAAAGAAATGTTCAATGTACTCAAAGCCTCTTTTGAGCTTCCCCTTTAGTGCGGTACGTTGGTGATTCGAAAGTTCCTGTCTATAAGGTTTTGAAGAAGGACTCTATACAAGCATGATCAGAGCAATTTCCCTTGCGACTCATACGGGGAAAAACCTGTCGGCGAAGGAGGGCTTGGAAGGGGCGCTATAATCCTGTTTCCCCTGATCGGAATGGGAGATCAAGAAAAGAGTTCCAGGATGGTAACTCAGTACAACCATCCTCCTTGGGCGGGGAGAGAGGTGAGGCGAGAGACTCAAACCTCGTGGGGAGAGTCGAGGAGAGAGTTTCACCAAAGAAGGTTGGTCAAGCAAAAAAGGTGCAACAAGCCTTAAATGAAGCTATTATTCCTAACTATGCCAGGGGATGTTACCGAGGAGCAAAGGGAGATGGTTTATTGACTTACTGTGTAGTTACTGCAGGTAACCCATGGTTTCGCGAAAGAAATGCTCACCCTATGGGGGCAACAACTGGCAACCTCTCAAATTCATACCTGCAGCAAAATTACCCCATGCGTCAAAGAAGGACACCTTGAAGTCGCCAAACAGGCGATTGACTTCAAATTCTCTCGGCTGGTTGTGGGTTTTATGAAAGGTGCATCACGAGAGAGTACCAGGCAAACATTTCGTGCCCTAAAGCTAAGGAAAAGGAGAGAAACGGAAGGTTACAACGTTTCCTTGAAGGGACGCTTCTTTCCCCAAGAAAAAGAAAAACCCCAGAGTGGAAAACCCTGGGGTTTTGGGTTTTACTGAACCCTCACGGACAAATACCTCCGCCGATCGGACATTCCTCGACACACTCTTCGCACACCGGTTCTAAGCAGCAGTCTTCACCGCTGTATTTACAGCAACCATTGCTGAGCTCATCAAAGATGAAGCAACCATCGAGTTCCCACTCTACGCTATCGGCTACCGTAGGAGCATCAACTGCACCTAAATCGCCGTAAGGAGACACTGTATCTAACTTTCCATATTTCTTAGCATCCTCTTCGCTGCAGATGAGCCCAGAGAAGGTGCCCCTATACGAAACCTCGCCCACTCCAATGACATAGACCGTACCAGATACAGTTTCTGTGACATTAGCTTTCAAAATGACTTTTTTGCCGTCGGCCTTGATACTATAAACCGTAGCCCCAATATCACTATCTTGTCGCCTAGAGTTCTTGACCGTTACCGTCCAGTTGCTCACATTCTCGGCACAAGCGCTCAAATCCACTGCTTCATCGAAGGTGATCACGATTTCGAAAGCGGCATCACCATATGTGTTATCATATGCCTTACTCACCACTGTACTCACTACTTTGGGGCACGAGGTATCCGGAACCGGAGTTGGCGCCACCGTCGGAGAGGGGCTGGGGCTGGGAGTGCCGGGAGTAGTGGGCTTACAGCCGACCACGGTGAAAATCGACAAGATGGAGAGAGCGACTAATACAAACCACAAGCTTTTCTTCACGTACGATACCTCCTTTGTGACCTTATTCTTTTCGTGTGCCAGAATATGGGGAGAGCTTTCCCTTGTTTCGCTCTCCACAGGGTTTCTCCCTTCTATCAAGAAAGAAGAGAACGATTTCCCTTCCTTTCACCCTCTCGACCTCAGGGTGGATAGAAGTTCGTATAACCCTTCTGGCTCATTCAATTATATACTACGAAAAGGGAAAAAGAAAGTTGCACGGGGGAAGAGGAAAACGCTCTTCTTGAGAAAATTTTCGGCAGATGCAGTCAGCTGAAATCATTTTTAGGGCTTTCCCTGTAAGAGTGAGGAGAGCTCGGGATTTTGGACAACTACCCTTAGAAATAGAAATATTCCCCCTTCTAATGATTGCAAGAAGCGACCCTCGAAGCGCGGGTATTATTCCTTTGCGGATTACACGTCAGGAAATACCCTTGGGTACACACTGGTTAAAATCCCTGTAACGTGTGGGAAGGCGGCCAATACCGAACGATTATGACAATGTTCTGCAAAGGACGTTACCAGAGGGTACTTTTTTCTCCAACAAACTTCTCCATCGGTTGCGGTAGGGGCCGAGGGAGTGAAGTGGAGACTTACAAATTGTGCGATCCGTGACCATGCCGAAACTCTCTCGAACTACGAAGATGGAGCTACTCCTTAGAACCTGTCTGCGAAGAGTGTATCGAACAGTGCCCGCTCGGTGGAGGCATTTGCCCATAAGACTTCTGTGGCTCCAAACCCCAGGGTTCTCACCCTGGGGTTTCTTGAGGAAGGTGAATCGGCTTGCGAGAAAAGGTTTCGTTTACCGTTTTTACGGTCCTTTGGATTGTGCCTTCTTACCTCCATCGAAAACTCCTTCGGTCATCGTTGGGAGGCAAGATATGGCCGTGAGCGAAATTTTGCCTTGGGAGCTGTGTCGAATCGGTCTCTTCCGATTCTTTTTCTTCTCTCTTAGGGTGTGCAAACGGCTCTCTCAGCTACAAAATACCTTTTTGCGGATAGCCCTTTCGTTTTCCTTGGGATTGCATCCGAAGGGTATTTTTGAGGGAGTTTTTCTCCAAATCGTGGAAAGGAAAGAGAGGGCAAGTCCTCTTTTTCATCTTTTTCCAGTTACCACGGAAGCCTCGATTATTGGGTTCTTGCGACTTCTCATAGTGGTCCTTGTCACTGTGAGGAGGCACGTTTTTTGCCTCCGTGGCAGTCTTAGAGGTTCTCTTTCTCTATCCTTGTCGGTATCTCTTTTCTCCTCTATACTATCCTCATCCGTGAGAGAAGAGCGCTACTTCT
>CAKZPS010000014.1 GCA_937139415.1 uncultured bacterium | reverse complement strand
TTCCTTGGAGTCAATCTTCATATCTTCTTCCCTGGAGATGTTCCCTCAGGTGGTGGTGATGTTTTAACTAATGACCTTTCTTGCCGAGACGGTGGAAATAAAATCCTTGGATAGTACAAGTTCTTCGCTTTTCTGCTACAAGTTTTCCCCCATCCTTCCCGATGACCATCTCTTCTTGAGATACTCCGTGAACAAAGGAGAGGTCTTCCCTCTGCTTCTGCAATACGTTAGGATCAAAACTTCTTCCTTGGATACTCCACTAACCTCAAAAGTCGAAGCTCGCCAACCCTAAGGGGTGAGAGAAGAGAATAATACAAGCAAAGTGGGTCAACTGAAAGATTGCCCGAAGCTTAAAACTTAAAGCCTTAGAATCGTCTCATCAACACTCATGCCTGCAGTCCAGCCACCATCAACGAGGATATTGGCACCCGTGATATAACTTGCTCGAGAAGAAGCGAGGAAGAGAACCACTTCTGCGACTTCTCGAGGAGTACCAGGTCGTCCCATAGGGGTACGGGCTACAATCAGCTGTTCCCACAAGGGATGTGAGAGAATCGCCTCTACCATGGGAGTTTTGATGAAAGCAGGAGAAACAGCGTTGACCCGCACATTATATTTCGCCCACTCCACCGCGAAAACCTTGGTAAGCTGCCTCACTCCCCCCTTGGTAGCAGCATAGACAGCGCGACCAGACAACACCTCTTCGCTCTGTAAGGAAGCGATATTCACGATTGCACCTTCTCTTTGAGCGATCATTTTCTTCCCCACCTCAAGGCAGGTAAAAAAAGTCCCCTTGAGGTTGACATCAACGATAAAATTCCACTCTTCTTCGCTATATTCTATGGCTGGTTTTCGCACGTTCACTCCCGCACTATTCACCAAAATGTCAATCCGCCCAAAATGATCTACAACTTCATCCACAAGTTTTCTCACTTCGTGGAGCTTAGCAATATCGGTAGGGATGGCGATAGCTTGGTATCCCTCTTGGGAAAGTTGCCGAGCCAGTTCACTCCCCTCTTGCGCATGGCGGTTCGCAACCACACAGATTGCACCTTCTTCACATAACCGGTGAACAATAGCCTGCCCAATTCCCTTACTCCCTCCAGCAACAATGGCAATTTTATCCTTTAATTCGGCCACGGCTTCACCCCTCAGAGTTCAGATTCCCAATGCTTCGGCAAGATATCTCCCCCACAGTCGATAACGCCGACTTTCGCTCTTTTCCCTTGAGTTGCATAAGCCATCTCCAGAGCTTCCTCCACCGTTTCGGCACGCTTAAAACCGAGCGCTTCCTGGTCTTCTTCTCGCATGCCCTGCGAGAAACAAATGACCTCTTGAGAATGCTCTCTTATTTTGGCATGGAGCAGGAGGGTAGCCGCGCACACCAAGTCTTCAAAACTTCCCTCTTGAACTCGCCTTTTCAATTCACCATAGGGAAGGGTGGCAAATTTCTTGAGATCAGTGTGCACCGGAGAGATTCCTTCGGGAAAAGGAGCAACAAGTATCGACGTTCCTCCCTTGCGCACTCCTTTTTGAGCGTAGGAGAGGGGTTTAACCCCCTGCCAGTAATCGATGTCGGCCGGATAGGCACTGACAACTACGATATCGGCAAGACCGGGGATGGGTCGTTCATAGATCTGTTTTGCTCCTTCCACGCCTTTGCGGTGTGCTGCAATCTGATTCCCTGCAACCACCTGCGCTATCTTCCCCTGATCGTTCAGAATCGTATTCACGATGAAGCGCAGTTGTACCGCTTCTGCCACCATTTCAATTTCTCTCCGGACATCGTTCTCCACTTGTCCTGCAATTTTAAGGTACAAGTCTTTTTCCAGGGGAAGAATATGGGTATGTCCTGTGGTCGCCCAAGAACATATACCCGGTTGGATAGCCTTCCCTCCACCACCATACCCCGCATAGCAATGAGGAATGATACTCCCCACAGCTATAAGAAAATCGGCCTCTAAGGCAATTTTGTTGACTTCAATAGGAGTTCCACCCGGGGTAGAACCAATTTTCGCAAGGTTTTGTGGTTCCTTCCACTCGTGGTCACAAATAACCACTCTTTTTGCAACTTCCCTACCAAAACATTGCTCGATTTCCTCCTGGGTCATATACCTGTGGGTACCCAGGCCTATGAGGACAATAATATCCCTATCGGGCACACCACCTCGATTCAGCTCATCGAGGAGGACAGGAAAAATTCTCTCTCGGGGGGTGGCCCGGGTAAGGTCATCACCAACGATGACTACCTTCATGCCTCTTCGCACTTGTTCTCGCAGAGGAAGCGCAGCAATGGGATTCTGTATGGATAACCGTATTGCCTCTTCTTCCTCGCTCACCGCGGGTACATCTTTTGGTCGTATGGCGTAGAGGAAATTTTCCCGAGGAATGGCCACAATCACCCGTTCTTCCCCACACCGCACACTTACTTCCACTCTCTCCAATGCATCCACCACCCCAAAAAACCTGTTCTTTCCTCGGTTCTATCCACCGAGCACTTGCTTAGCCATTTCTACACACCCTTGCACCGAACAGTCTTCTTTCACCTCTATGGTTAAGCCCCCAAATACCCTTCTCTTATACTCTAACAAAGCCCTCACTCCTCCACCAGTGAGAAACATGGTTTCCGAAAGGGGAAGACGTTCTCGCATCATGGCAAGCGTTCGCTCCATTCTTCCTACAACGGCTTCAATGAGAGCGTAGAGACAGTCTTCACGAGTAGTGCTCAGGGTAAGACCCAAAAACGAAGCCGTACGTTGACGGAGATCGGTCCTATCACCGGTTAAATAAGGCACACAGCGTACTCTCCCTCGCCTCCCGTCGAGAACCATCTCTAAATAGGAGGAATAAAACTCCTCTTTGTTCGTCTCTCGGCAGAATTGGGCGTAGAACCAATCGAGGGCAAACCCACCAATTATGATGTCAAACATGAGCCATTTCCCCGGGAAAGGATGGGTTCGCAAGTAATACTTTTCATGAGGAAGGGGGGTATCAAGACATATGGTGAGAATTTCGGAACTTCCCGAAATATTTAACATCTGCCCTCCACGTAAAAGCCCCGCCCCTAAAGCCGCACTGGAAGTGTCGTTCGAACCCATAACCACGGGGACTCCCGCTCGAAGACCGGTAACACGAGAGACGTCCTTAGTAATGCTTCCCACCATCTCAAGACAGGAGAAGACAGGGGGTAATTTTTCGAGGGGGATTCCTAACTCCCGCGCAATTGAAGCACACCACCCTGAACCTCCTACGGTGTCGTAGAGACCGGTGATCGAGGCATTGGTGGGATCGATCGACCATTGATTGGTAAGCCTCTTTAAAAGAAAGGTGTTCAAATGGCCGAAACGAAAGGCTTTTTGGAAGACTTTCTGTTCTTTCTCTTTGAGCCAAAGGAGACTGGTAAGCGATATCCCCCCAGGATAGGGGATGTTTCCAGCGACGTTGAGGAATGTTTCTTTCCCGACGATCGATAAAGCTTTTCGTGCTTGCCTGACACTCCGTCGATCCCAGTGGATGATGGCCGGATACAGAGAGTTTCCCTCTTTGTCCATGGCGATAAGTGCCGGGCTGAAAACACATGGCACAAGAAGGTCCACCTTTTTGAGATATCCTTGCTCTTCGAACTTCTTCATCACTTTGAGAAGAACATCCCATATTTTTTCCACGTCTATCTGTACTTTGAGACCATCGGCCTCGTATGCGTATTCCGCTCGCTCTCGTGCCACCGGGGCAAAATGCTTATCAAAGATGGCCGCTTTCAACGAAGAAGTTCCCACATCGAGAACCAGTAAATAGTCCATTGCTTTCCTCCCATATTCTATTTTGGTGGACCAAACACTAAGTTAGGCAAAAAGGTCACCACCGAAGGAAAGAGGGTAATCACAAAAAGAGCAATTAAAAGAGGAATGAAAAAAGGGAGGGAAGCCCGAGCGATACGGAGAGGTGAAAGTCCCGAAATTTTGCTCAAGATGAAGAGATTCATTCCATAAGGAGGGGTGAGGAGTCCAATCATAAGGTTCAATACCATCACCAGTCCAAAGTGAACCGGGTCAATGCCTACCTTAGTAATGAGGGGAATGAGAATAGGGGTGAGAATACATATGGCAGCGGTAGTATCCATGAAACAACCGATGATGAGCAAAAAGGCGTTTAAAATAAGCAGTATAACCAAGGGGCTGGCGCTCACACTGGTAAAAGCCTCGAGGAGGATGATGGGAACACGGCTCCGGATGAGCACCCATCCGTAAAACATGGAACAAGAGATGATAAAAGTGATTACTGCAGTTTCCACCGCCGTCTCTTTGAGGAGTCTCCACAGATCTGATACCTTGATTTCCCGATATACGAAAGCACTTAAGATGAGCGCATATAAAACAGCGATAGCCGCCGCCTCAGTGGGGGTGAACATACCACTCAACATACCCCCGATTAATATGAAGGGAGTGAGGGAAGGACCAACTGCTTTTTTGAAACCTCCCCATAGCTCTCTTATGGTAGCTTTCCTATTCAGAGTATACCCTTTTCTCGTCGCGTAAAAAGCGACCATAGCCATGAGGAGGAGGCCAACCAAAACCCCGGGGAGGATTCCACCGATGAGTAATCTCCCAATAGAGGTACTCGCAAGAATACCGTAAATCACCAAGGGAACACTGGGAGGGATAATCGGTCCCACGGTAGAAGAGGCACCGGTTATGGCGCAAGAAAAATCGTCATCATACCCTGCGTCTCTCATGGCTTTAATTTCTACTAACCCCAAACCAGCAGTATCGGCAACGGCCAAACCACTCGTGCCGGCAAAGAGCATACTTGCCAAGACGTTTACTTGCCCTAATCCACCCTTCCAGTGTCCCACCAAGAGATTGGCGAAGCGGAATATACGATCGGTAATTCCGCCGGTGTTCATAAGTTTCCCTACCAGAATGAAGAGGGGAATTGCCAAAATAACAAAGTTATTCACCCCGTAGAAAAGTCTCTGGGCTATGATTCCAAAACTTACCGAGGTCCCCCAAGTGAACACCATAAAAATGAAGCCGGTGATTCCTAAAGCGAAGGCAAGCGGCAATCCGGTGAGGAAAAGAAAAATCAAAACTCCCACAAAGAGTACGAACTGAATCATTACCCTTCCCCCCTATTTTTCCTTCGGTTTCTGTGTATTCCACTCTGGTTTCTTCAGTTGTGTTATCACCTCTATTGCCCACAGCCCAAGATACAATGCCATGAGTCCACAGCCTAAAGGTACAAAGATATACACCCTCCCCACAGTAAGCCAACGAATACCCGAACCTACTGGTGTATTCCACGTAACCCGCATCATGGTGATACTACCGGCAATCACAATGACCAAAAAAAGCCCCATAGCCAAAATGAATAAGAGATGAAGCCACAAGCGCGTCCGCGGAGAAACCCTTTCAAGAAGAAACGGGATAGTGATATGTTCCCGTTTCCGTAGGGCAATGGCTCCACCCCAGAAGGTGATGAAAATCAACAAGAAGCGTGCCATTTCCTCCGTCCAAGCAAAGGAAACCGTTCCCAAAAGATTTACAAAATACCGGACGAAAACTTGGAAGAGAACACATAACACCATAAGAGTAAGACCTATGCCCCCGATAATATCTACCAGGGTACTGACAATGTGAAGGATCCCTTTTCCTCTTGCCACTTCCATGGCGTCATCCTCCTATAGGAAATCCCCCTGGGAAAGAACCTCTTTCCCAGGGGTCAAAAGGAAAGCACATACGGGAAATCCGCTTTAGTAGGAGAGGAGTTCTTCCCAGGTAGTCACCGGCCACTCAGCCTTAAAGAGCTCCTCGACGGCAGATTTCGCCTTGTCTCTAAAGGCTTGAGCATTTGGTTCAATAATTTGCATACCTTTTGCCTCGAGTTCCTTGATCAAATCCTCTTCCTTAGTAACGATGGTCTCAGAAGCCCAATCGGTCGCTTCTTTTCCTGCTTGGACGATGATATCCTGATACTCTTTCTTGAGTTTATCGAAGAAAGGCTTGTTAATGGTGAGACCCCCGGTTTGCACGAGATGACCGGTAAGCATAAGGTATTTCTGGACCTCGTATAAGCGGAAAGAGAGAATCTGAGTGACATCGCCTTCCGAGGCATCAGCGACACCCGTTTGCAACGCGGTGAAAAGCTCGGTGAGTGCTATGGGGACGGTAGAAGCCCCAATGGCCTCCCAAACCTTCACCCAGGTGGGAAGCTGCGGAAGTCTCAATTTTACTCCTTTGAGATCATCGGGAGTGTATATAGGCTTATTCGCCGTGAGGTGCCTTACTCCCCGATAGACAACGCCCAAATACATCGTGTTTCCTTTCTTAATCAACTCTTCTCGTGCCTTTTCCCCTAAGGGTCCTGCCCATACTCTCTGGAAATGGTTCCAATCCCTCATGACATAGGGAGAATCAAAAAAGTAGTATTGGGGAGCAAAGGTTTTGATCGGTAAACCTCCACCGACCTGCATTTCTAAGGCGCCAATGCTCACCGCCTCAGTGCACTCTTCTTCTGACCCCATTGCGCCCCCCAAGAAAAGCTGTACCTCGATGGCTCCGTTACTTCGCTTTTCTACAAGTGCCTTGAATTTCTCTGCCGCCTGGCAGAGGATGTGAGTCGGCTCAAAAGCACTTCCCAAACGAATGGTTATTTCCGCAGCATAGGCAATGCCTACCAAAAGAAAAACCGCAACCAGTATCCCTGTGATCCAAAAGAAACGAATCTTCACTCTTAAACCCTCCTTTCACAACTCCTCGAAGACACGTGTTTCTGCGGAAAAAGCCCTGGTAGCGCAGCCGCTACTAGGGCTTCACGTTTTTATCAATTACTAAGAAGAGCTGCAGTACAAGCGTCAACAAACTCTGGAACCTCGGGAGGAGTACGCCCACTGACAACTCGCCCACAAATAGCTGCAGCCCAATCAGGGATAAACTCACCTCCCATGATCTCCACCGAGTGTTCGCAGGCAAGCCATCCGGTGAGCTTCCCGCCTCTTACGAGATCTGCCGCTGCCACAGGGATAGGACCGTGACAGATAGACGCAATGATCTTTCCCGCAGCGTAGGCGTCTCGCAAGAATTCGCGATGGAGCGCAGCAATGTGGAGTGGATTCATCGCTCCAGGAATCCAGAGAAGGTCGAAATCGCTCATTTTCAAATCCTCAGCCTTGACGATTTTGTAATAACTCTCGGGGATCTCCTGGAAGGGGATACTCACGCCAAAGTTCCCCATGCGGACTTCAAGACCAACCAGCGGAGGTCGAGATTGTACCAAGGGTTCGAATAATCCGACGATGATCTCTGCCCCTCGATACACAAATTCAAGGGCAGGAGCGCAGAGTTCGATGTCCTCAAAGTCATCAGCTACCATGATCATGACCTTCTTGCTCTTGAGAATGTCCTTATAGACATCTTGGAAATTGGAGTCAAAAATTTTGCACAATGCCCGCAAAACTAAAGGTGCATCAACAGTATCTCTACCGGTAATGATATTTCCATCCACAACTACTGGCTCATTTCGATAGTCGGCAATTTCCCGCAACATGTAGTCAACAACTTTATTCCCCGTAACCTTTTTTCCGTTCACAAGCCCAATCTTAATGAGTGGCAGAATACCCTCACCAATAGCCGCAACAGGAACGTCTCGCTCGACAACAGCTTTGATGAAATTGATAGCCACATCGTCAGCATACATAATGTCGCCGGACCAGCCACCCAGAATGATTATAGCGTCATAATCTGCGGGGTTAGCAACGGGGAAACTCGCTGCATGACCTTTCCCTTCTTGCATAACCGCAGGAGGCAACAACCTGCTCCCATTCAATCCGAGTCCGTCAAAGCCGGCACCGCAGGTGAGGCCCCATCTGCCCGTCGGTTCAGCAGGGCTACCAGAACCAAAAAGATGTCGAGAAACTTTCCACAGATGATTGTTATCCAAAATAAACTGCGGAGTTCCTCCAAATTCTCCCACGAAGTCTGCAAAATAGTATGCCTGCCAATCGCTGAAGTCACAGCCTACGACGAGACCAATCTTCTTTCCTGCCAGAGGCCCGTTGGGTTTAATCTTTCCACCGTAAGGTCCAGTCCAAGCAATCGTGCCATCTACAGTTTCGATCGTGATTCCCGTTTTCGCTGCTTCCTGAAGGAAAGTATTGTAATCCATTCCAGAGGCCACCGCCACTATACCAAAACACACCAAACTTACCAATAATCCCAATGCTAGCGTTTTCATCAACGCCCCCCCTTATCGCTATTTGGGAAATTTACCACACGTTCCTCTTAAGCTACTCTCAACAACCCTTTCCACTCTCTTCGGTATCACCCCCCTATGAAAAGTGATAAAATTAACATGAAATATATCTCACTCTTACAATATACTCCTTTCTTCCCTCTTTGTCAATACATTAATACGTTAAGCTATCAGCGATACATAATACAGAGCCCATAAGACCTTCTCAGAACCTTTTTGTCCTCCGAGAGAAACGTCAGAACCGGAAAAAATTTTTCACCTCCACGGTAATTACTTCGCCCCGAAAAAAGTGAGTGTCCTGGGAATTAGGTTGCAAAACAATACGGTAATATTTCTACCCAGGGGTTGAAAAGGAAAGACTCACTCCGAAAGGGAAAAATCGCCGGGAAATGAGAAAGAGGGAGTTTCCATACGGGGCACGAAGAAAGAAGTGGCGACATTCCCACACCGTGATTACCTGGCATATTCTCGAAGGTAACGAATGATTCCCGTAGAGGAAGGATCACGACTAAGCTGTTTTAACAGATACATGGTATCGCCGATAAGATAGAATCGACTCTCAGCGTGAGCCATAGCCACGTTGAATAACAAACGAGCCGCGGGTCTTTCCGGTCATCGAGCATAGGAGCTACTCTATTGCCCAATCCTCCAACGGAATCGAAAATGATGTTAAGGCACTATACGAGTTAAATCTTCCCTCAAATGGAAGAGGGTAGTAGCAAGGATTGAGGTCTCCCGTTTCTACTAAGGCGAGTGGCGACTGTGATAACCCCTCCTACAAGGTGAGATGGGAGCTACTGGGATCATCCTTAGTTTTTTGATACAAGAATTGATTCGGGATGCAAGCAATCCCGGGAACCATACGGTATTGAGTATCGAGTAGAGTTACCCGGGCATCGTGGTATGCCTTTGCTATGTCGGATATTTCTAACTCCTCAAATATGATCCTATTGAGCCATTTTGGGCCATCAATTTTTCCGAGACACCAATCGAAGCAAGCCGAAGAAAATCGCCAACAATGGTGACACAGGAACGGCAAAGGAGCCATGCTCGCTTCGTCAAGAATGAGAACACCAAGGGGTTCACTCAAGGGTTCCTCGGTGATAAAGGCTTGCGTCACGGTCGTAGCAACCACTCTGACTTGGGTGAGTATTCCCTTTTGCAAGGCATCATTGTCTCCGTATCTCCGTGACTCTTGAGAGTATCGCGTCCTTTCCGAAGAGCACCCTCCTTCCCACGTTCAGGTGGGCTTCTATGGCCACAGCAATCGTTGTGGTTTTTCCAGTTGCAGGCGGACCCCAAATCAACGCAGGTCGAGAGGAGAAGGAAAGACTCCTGCCTTCTTTTGTGCTTCGTTGAGAGCAAGCTTTGACGGTGAAAAGCGCAGTGCGGAGAACGGGGTAGAAGGCGAGGGAAATTGAGGGATCCTCCTTGAAAAAAGCCTCGCTCAAGGTGAAATTTCTCTCTTCTTTGCCGTTTCGACACTCGATACATTTTTCTTGAGGAATTCGAGGATATACCAAGGGTTCATCCATAATTTCGCCTCTTTCACCGAGGGAGCGTCGTAGTTCTCAATCCCATTTTTAATTCTGAGTCTTTTGAGGAGAACACCCAAGTTCTGTAACGGACTCCTCCTCTTCCTATTTCAGCAGGGTTTCATCCCAAACGACGAGAGCATTTTCCAACCTGAACACATAGAGAGAAAATTCTGATACCCTCTGAAGGAAATGCCCCTCGAAAACTTGCACCGCGTTCCCCCATCACCTCTTTGAAGGGACTCGATTTCTTCACCGAGGGCTTGAATGAACGCTGAGACTATGGGAGAAACCGCGAGACTCTTCTCCTCTGCTCACCCCGATGGTCATTGACTCAGACGATCTTTTTTCTCTCGGGAGGTCATCCTCTTTCACTCCCCTGGACACAGGGAGTAGCCCTCATTCCCTCACCTTATTCCCTCCCGTTCCGTGAACGAGAAGGCTAAAAGACGTCTTTCTCCTTGCGATTCCCTCCTTGCCCTATCCGGGTGAGAGAGGATCCGGAGAGAACCTCTCCGTTCATCCCCTCATGGAATAAGGCTATTCTTCCTTTTTCTCCCCCTTACTCCTCTTTCCCCTCTTACCACCCTTCTCCTTCTCCGGTTTGGGTTCTTCGCGCAGAAAACCAATCCTCATCACTTCATAGATGGAACGTTGTTTCTTGGAGGGCATAAAGAAGAACATGTCTTCCATCTCTTGTTCCCGCGCCAATTTCATCATCTTCCTGTCCATGTAGGAATAGTATATGGCTCTCGCCAGCCACACGAACTGAAGCACACCCAAGATCACCATGACCACGCGAAAATTGTGCGGCTCGAAGAGAAATTGAAACAGTTTCACGCCCATCAAATCCTGGTCATCTCACCGGATAAAACCCCTCCGGTTGAGAAAGCTGAGGTACTTTTGACCGCCTTCAAGTTGTTCCATCCTCAGCTGGCGGTATTTGGAACAACCTCTCCCTGCCCCAGGTACAGGTACGTGTATCCTCCCTCCAACTTCCCGCTCACAAAAGAAAAAACATTCCCTTGAGGACGAAAAAGCCTCTCCGCTCTCACAAAAGAATTAACGCAGAACTACCTTGAGATTCCCTCGAGTGCTCGAGGGCCCAAGCACTCGTCCATCCCGAGGTAACCGGATCTCCTCTCACCCATCCCAAATTTTTGGACCAACTTCTCCTTCTTTCTATTTCGCAAAAAAGTAGTTTTTCTTATTTTTTCACCGATAGATTACGCACGATGAAGCGAAAGGCCCCACAGGAAAATTTTTTCGCTATAATAACTCTATGAACTTTATTGCCGATATACTCAAATCCTTTTTTCTCCTCATCTTCATTTTGGACCCTTTCCTGGGTGCAGTGGTGTTCATCACCCTCACCAAAGGAATGAGTTCGAGAGAAAGGATTCAACAAGCGTTTTTAGCCGTATCGGTGGCCTTCTTGCTCTTAGTGGTGTTTCTCTTCACCGGGCGCCACCTCTTCATGCTTCTTGGCGTGTCTTTCCCCAGTTTCATGGTTGCAGGGGGAGTGATCCTCCTCCTTCTGGGAATCGAGGAAATCCTGGGCTTAGAGTTTTCCAAAAAAGGGGCCGACACCAAAGTAGCCGCAGTGGTGATCGGCACCCCTCTCCTCTGTGGGCCAGGGGCTATTACCTCGGCGATTATTTTAGCCGAAAAACACGGTTACCTTGTTCCTCTCCTTGCGATGGTACTCGCTCTCTTCGTGACGTGGATTATTCTCTATTCTGCGGAACGTATTGCCCAGCTCTTGGGCGAGAAAATCATCGAGGTCCTCTCCCGGGTGATGGGACTTCTCCTTGCTGCTATTGCCGTAGAGTACGTCAAGGAAGGGATTCTCAAAATGCTGAGTGAAATAGCGGGAAAATGAGGAGAAAATATAAATGCCCTCGGATTCACCCGAGGCATTTATATTTTCCTCTATTCTCTATAAGAATGGGAAACTATTAGACTCTTCTGACCTTACTCGCTTGGGGCCCCTTCGACCCTTGCTGAATTTCAAAACTTACTACCTGATTTTCTTCCAGCGTTTTGAATCCGTTTCCTTCAATGGCGGTATAGTGCACAAACACATCTTGTCCGTCATCTGAAGTGATGAAACCATAACCCTTTTGTGCGTTGAACCATTTGACTCTGCCAGTAACCATTAAACTGACCTCCTAAATATTTTACCGTCCTTTCGGACGTAGAGGCAGGATATCACCTTGGGGGGAGTTTGTCAAGGGAAAAGAAAAAATAATTTGTAAATAGACCTGAGTCTCATTCACCGTACTCAAAGAAGTTCAAGGAGGCATGCAAAGGTGATCACCCTGCTTGATAGAGTGGCACCGTATCTGAAGAAAATCTGGGGAATCTCCCTTCCCCCCTCAACCTAAGAACACCTCTATCGGTAGAAAGTGCGGTGGAGAAAGGAGGAAACAACGAATGGGGGAAAGAGGTACCAGGTTCACCTTGAGGCTTTCTCTCCTTATCTTCTTTCAGATTGACCAAAAAGACCTTGGACTAGAAAACCCTTCCTTCCTCAGCCTATGCTTCTCTCTTTAAAGAGAACTATCTATCCCACCACTAATCGACCGCCTGTTGCGTATGGAGAGAATCCACTTCTTCACCTATGCCCCAAAATTCTCTCTTCTCGAGGCTCTACTTTCCTTGTCTTCCTTATTTTTCTTGGAGAGCTCGAAACTCTTCTTTCCAACCAAAAAGGGTGTTGCGTTTGGAGGTTTGGGGAATGCAAGAAAAAAGAGTCCACACCCCTCTCCAAGCGAAACAGGCAAGAAATCGTCACATTTCAGCTTGGGTAAAAAGATCGGTGATCCATCCTTGCGAGGCGTTATACTCCTCCGCAGGGATGACGATAACTACTAAAAGCGGTTTCCCAACGAAAGTCGCAATGAGGGTCACATACTGAACATTGGTCTCCAGATTCGTGGCGGAATAGAGAGATACTTGAGCCCCTCCCCCGCTTTTGAGCGGTATTTGAGAAGCACCATGGAATTGTTTCCCTTGGGTGACTTGGTGAGCGACCTCTTGCACCTGTCCCTCACCCTCTAAGGCTAAGAAGAGGATATTCCCTTCTCCTCGGGTAGGGGTTTTGTACATCGCCCCATTGTCAAGAGTATCGGTCAATACACTCCCCGGTGGGAGAGGAAAGCGGAAGGAATACTGAGCACTTTGATACACCCAATACCCTCCTTGAGATTCTTGAGGAGGAGTGGATCCCGGAGAAACCAAAGACGGTAACCCTCCCGGAGTAGGGGTTATTCCTTGAGGCGAGGGAAGCACCGACGGTGTCATCATTCCCAAAGAAGGAGATCCCGCCATTTTGAGATTTTGGAGCGCTTGGGTGAAATGACCTTCCAAGCGAGCAAAATCCGTTTGAAAACAACCGAAGTAAAGCGTATAGGCTTCGTTACCCACGAGAAAAACGAAGGTTATCCCCTGGAGTGGTTGAGGGAGATTGGGCACAGTGAAAAGAAATTTATGGAGGAGTCCCGAGAACTCTCCGTATTGGAAAGGATTGGTTTCTTGAGGGGTATAGCCCTGTAGGCTCACCTGCAAATTCTGCCTCACGAGTTGTAGGTATTGCTCCACAGTCATAGGAGTAGTAAGATACTCGGAAGCAAAAATGAGCTCTGCCTTGGCAGTACCTCCTTCAATGAGGTAGGCATAAGCTTTTTGACGAGGATCAAAAGTTTCCATCGGCGTCCATTCTGGAGGAAGAGCGAAAGACACCTCTTGCGCTTTGAGCCATCCACCCCACCATAAAGAAACGAGGCACAAAATCACGATAAGAATTCTCTTTCGCATGACGCACACCTCCCAAAATTGAAACTTTATCGTTCTTTCCCCAACAAAATAAACGGTGCCCAATAGTAAGGATGAGGGTACCGTTTCACCAAATCGCGTTGAGCCATACTCAAGGCTTCCGCTTTGGAAAAGCCCTGCAAAAAGTAATGGTAAAAGGAGATAAAGAGCTCCATAGTAGACATATCACTCACGCTCCAGAGACTGGCGATAAGAGATTCGGTCCCGGCATAGAAAAAAGACCGGGTAAGCCCGATGAGCCCTTCGGTGATACTGTACTGACCTAAGGCGGTTTGGCAGGCACTCAACACCACTAAACGAGAGTGTAAAGACGAGGAAAAAATCTCTGCGGCCAAGAGATACCCGTCATGGTGGTTATCGGGGGCGAGGAGAACCAGGCTCAAAAGCGGAAGACGCTCATGGGCACTCCCATGGGTGGAGAGATGAATGATTTGCGCCTGAGGTGCCCACTCATAGAAAGCCGACTCGGTAGCTTCCCCATGGAGGAGAACGGTGCCCTGAGAGAAAAGCTTCGCGATGGCTTTGACTTCCTCTTCTGCTCCGGGCAGAGGAGGCGTGGAAGGGTCGGGAAATTGAGGGTTGCCGAAGGCCAAAATGGGGAGAGGGGCCTGGTTTTCCTTCGTCGTACAGGCGAGGTAAACGTTCAAGGAGGGAGCGTAAAAAAAGATATAGTCCTCAAGGAGATACTTTCCCCCTCGGCGCAAGGTTTGGAAGGGGAGATAAGAGAGCGCACGATGAGGGATGACCAAGATTTTCTTTTTTTCTTGTAGTTGATCCTGAAGAGGTGCAAAGAGACGTTCTCCCAGGAAATCCAAAAGAGGAGTAAAATACTCGGTTTTAGGGTCTTGGAAACACTGGCGTACTTGAATAATCTTCTCTTCTAACTCCCTCCCCCCGATCGGGAGATCAAACCCTTGGAGCGAGGAAGAGGTAACCACCCAAACCAGGGTGTGCTCAGGCAAAACTAAGTAATCGAAAACCACCACCTCTGGGGGAATTTTCGCTTGGATTTCGGCCAGAGAACGTGGCGCCACGGTCACCAAGGAGAGAAGTTCAGGGGAAGCGGTTTGGAGTTCTTCATAGAGGGTCTTGAGTTTGGTATTGACTTGGTTTAAATCTTCGCTGATCTTCCAGAGCGCCACCGGGTCTTGAAGCTCCTTAGGTCGAGAGAGAAGCTCTCCCTTCTTCTTCTCTAAAAGCTCCTTTTCGCGCTCCCAAGCTTTTACCTTTTGCACGAGTTCCACGTCCTCTTCCTTCACCTGAATCGACTGCCCCACCAGAAGGTCTAAAAAAGCTTTTGCCTTGACCCGCTCAGAGAGATTGAAAGCTTCTTCCCATTTTTTTGCCCAGAAGAGCTCCTCGATGAGGAGTTCGTACACCACCAGGCGACTCTCGGTGAAACAGATGCGGTCGGTAATCCTCTCCATCCGATCCCGGGTACTTTCTACAATTTCCAAAGCTTCTTGCAAATGGAGCAAAGCTTGGGCATTGCTACCCATTTTCAGTTCTACGCTTCCCAAACCTAAAAGAATGTAAAAACGCAGAGGTTTCGCAGAGAGGCCTTCAAGCTCACGGAATGCCTCTTCAAAATACTGCTTCGCTTTTTCCCAGTGTTCTTGTTCCAAGTACACGTATCCCCAATTCATCTTCACCTGAGCTATCCCTTCTCGATCGTTCCTCAAGCGATAGAGTTCCAAAGAAGTTGTCAGTGCTTCTTCCGCCTTTTTCCACTCTCCCAAAGACACGTTGAGACTGGCAATGCTATTGAGGAGGTTCGCCATTTCCGCCTCGGCATGAAGTTCTTCGAAGAGTTGATAAGCCCGGGTGTAGGAGACGAAAGCTTCACGAAGTTTACCGTAAGCCCGATAGAGCATGCCTAAATTGGCAGAGGCGAGCGCTTCGCTATATCGGTCAGAGGACGCCTGCGCCTCTTCGCAGGCTCTTTTGAGGTATCGTTCGGCATCTTCGTAATCCCCCAAATAGAAAGAGAGAACCCCAGAATTGATCAATACCCCCAAATCGGCAGGGACTTTCAGGGCTTCTTCGATTTTGAGTGCTTCTTCGAGGACTTTTCGTGCCTTTTCATACTCTCCTTGATTGGTGTAGATAACCGCTTTATTGTTCAGTACCCACACCTTCTGATAGGCAAGGTTCATTTGATCAGCCAGTTTTTGTGCTTTTTCCAGGTGTTCTAAGGCTAATTCCTCATGGAAAAATTGTTCACTCAAGATTTGCGAAAGGAGAAGAGAAGCCACGAATTCGACCCAGGGGAGATTTTGTGTTTCCGCAAAAGAGAGAGCTTTTTTCGCGTACTCTAAAGCTTCGGTAGCACGGTTCTCTCGCAAGAGAACCTGTGCTAAGTGAGTCAGGGTCAAACCCCGGGTCTCAGGATAGAATTCTTGGGCGCTCAAAGCTTCTTGCCAATCTCTCTTCGCCTGTTCTAAGCGTCCTTCGTGGAAAGCCACCACGCCCCGATGGAAGAGGAACATCTCGCGATGCATTTCTCCCATGAGGAAACTTATCTCGCCTAACCTATTCAGGTAACTTTTCGCGTCTTCCCAAGCACCGAGGTTCCCGGCCACTCGAACGAGGGTTTCAAAGAGAAAGAAGAGACGATGTTTCTCGCCAATTCTCTCGTAAACGGGAGAAACACGTGCAAGGTAGAGAAAAGCCTCTTTATCCTTCCCTTGGCGGGCAAGAGCTCGGGCTGAAAAGAGCCAAGCATCGGCCTTCCGCCCCTCATTGTTACTGATGACCCCCAAGAGATAGAGAGACCAAGCTCCCTCAAGCACCTTGTCGTATTGACCTGCGAGATAGAGGGCTTCCATTTGCGCTTCTATTTCTCTTGCAAAGTTGGCCCGCTCTTCTTTGGGAATCCGCACAAGGGTGAAGAGAAGATGCTCAGCTTGGGGGATTCTTTCCGTGGGGTACCCCCAAGGGGCACCCCAAAGAA
This sequence comes from uncultured bacterium, assembly GCA_937139415.1. Taxonomy (GTDB): domain Bacteria; phylum Atribacterota; class Atribacteria; order Atribacterales; family Caldatribacteriaceae; genus CAKZPS01. Next base: position 3,824 of record CAKZPS010000014.1, on the reverse strand, counting down.
TCCCAAAAAAGCAACAAAACCCGAGAGAGAGCAAAACCCTCTTCAAGAGAGGTTACCGACTATTGCGGTGAAACAGTGCCCGAGGCACCCGCGGTAGCCTCAAAAGCGGTAATCATCCGGTTAAAATAGGTTTGGAGCTTCTCTTGAAAAACCTCAGTCGGTGCGTATAAGAGAAGAACCCCTGCTATAGAGTATTGGGCCACCGAGGAATAGAGCACATAGGGTTGGATAAAAATGGTCAAGGCTCTCCCTTGGAAGTTCCCGGTGAGTACTACCCTTCCATAGGTGACGCTAAACCCTGCTTGAGCAGCCTTAGGATCTTGGCGAAAATCTTGACTTTGAATAGAAAGATTAGCCACATTTTGGGAGAGGAGCGAGATGGCTTCTTGAGCTAAATCCTCTGCCCGATGGATGGCAGGGTTTTGAATGGCGAGATAGGCACTCAAAGCCACAAGACCGGCGGAATCTTCGGCAAAGGTCACCGAGCGATTGAAAGTATCGACGTTCACCAACCACCCCTCAGGAAACTCCACCACCCCACGAATTAAGGGATCATAACCGAACGCTTGACTCAAATCAAATTGCTTCCAACGAACCGTGACTTGAGGTGACGGTGGGGTCACCGTTACTCCGCCCGGTTGTTCTGCTTGTCCTCCCAAGGGAGGGAGAAGGCCGCCAGGCGCCGGTGCAGACGAAGGAGCAGGAGTTTGGTCTGCGTTGAGATGAGGAAGGTCTTCCGGCCTCACTCCTTGCGATCCACTACTCGGCAGTTGGGGAAGAATTCTGGGGAGGTCAACGCTTTCCCCTACGCTCTCTTGCGCCAAAGCCGAAACCAAAGGGAGAGAAAAGAGGAGAAACAAAATGAGCCATTGCATTTCGACCCCTCCTTGCATATTCTGAGCTCTCATATATTATTCTATTGTTTTATCCCTCCAATGTCAAATAACTGTATGAGTTCAAAACCTATGGAACAAGCGAAGACTTTCCTCTCCTACCCCCTCTCTCGAGCCGAGCACCAAGATCGTTTCTTGCAGTCTCAATGAGTTCCAGGACAGCAATTTATCTCCTACGGCGGGCATTCCTAACGGACGTATCTACCCCACCAGGTCGCGGATATCCTCATCGAGGTTTCGTTCGTACTCCCCCGAGCTCATCCACTCCGCGCCGTAGGGAGTGTCTTTGCAGATATCCCGCGAGCACTTTTGAGAATCCTACTACTGAACCGGCGCTTGGGTTACTCTCGAATTTTCTCCAGTATCCCCTACAAGAAGATTGACACTACCTTCCCGGCTCTCCCTGTCCGGCCAATGGCCTCTCTTCCCACATCTCACGCCCTTTTTGGGCTCCGGCAGGCTCTCGGCACGCTCACCTTTCCGGTACTTTGCGTTGACTTCCTGCCGTTAACACGATTGCAGCTCTTCAATGCGCTCTCAAGAGACCTTACCAGGCTTCGGAGATTCAACGGTGCCGTTCGGTTTCCCTATTAGAAAAAGAGCTTGATAGGCGGAGGAGCTAAGTTTCACCTCTCGCGCCATTGCGCGTTTCGTGCGGTGGGTCTTCTCAACCCCCTGTTTTGTCTTTTCTCCCCCTACAAGAGAAGAGGTCCGCCTGGTGCACGAACGGCTACGGAGTAACTCCATTACGCGGAAGAGCAGAGCGGCTTCGGCTAAAAGTGCAGGTTGGGGAACCTCTTCTCTCATTTCGTCACGACCAGTACCGAGGAAGCAGCGGCAGGAATATAAACGCGTAAGCATCGTTCAAAATGTGCATCAGCATGCAAGCCGGCAGATTCCTTCGCCGGACATACAATCCAGTAATAACTAATGACCAAACTCCAATTTGGATTGTGCCACCCAGCCCCCAAAACGGAATGTGCAACAATACAAAAGCAAGGTATGCTATGCCAGCGCCCCAAGTAGTTCTCCCGGTGATACTTATAAGACGCTCAATAGGATAACCACGAAAGAGTATTTCCTCGGTGATGCCTGCTGTTAAAACAATCGCTATTCGCACAAAAATTGGAATCTGTGCTAACTGTTCAATACCAGCCGAGGTGGTACTCAAGCCCAGCGCTCTGACAAGGGGAGCAGTCAAAATGAAGGAAAGGGCACCCACCACAAAACCTACTAAACCAGCCAAGAGATCGCGTCTCGTCATTCGCTTGATTCCAATGGAAGCAAGGGATTGACGTTCCCAAAAGAAGACGATACCAAGGAGAAGGAAAACTACTACCCAATCTTCGGTGAGAGAAACCAGTATCACCGGTATCGAAGGATCGAACACGCTTATGGAATCCCATCCGAGTATCAGCGTGAAGATAAAAGGTAGTCCCAGTGCTACAAAAAGTCCTACCAAAGTCGCTCTTGATAGCCGGTTCACGTTTATGATTTTTTCCTCCTTCCACAAATCAAGAATTGATACTTCTATAGTGCCCAACGTTGCAGTTCGGCCTCCTGCGGAACATGGCCGGAACCGCACGTCAGCCAACCCTCAACTGACTTCACCGAAAGGGAAACACCCCAAAACTCGAGGGGTCAACGAACCAATGTGTAACCATGAGCGGTAAGAGATTTCGTTCACGAAGGTAGTACCACCCGGTCAAGAGGCCGATGAGGAAGGTAACCACCAACTTGTCGGGTAAGAATACGCCGTGGATCAAGGCAAACGATACAGCCGAAATGAGTATGGCAACCCAAAGCTTCTTTCCCTCCGGTATAAGACCTGAAAGAATATGACCTCTCGAGGTCAATTCTTCGGTGAAAGCTGCCGTAAGTGGGCCGAGAATCATAAACAAGCCGACTTGAACCGGGCTCATATCGCGGTACGATAACTCGGGCATTCTCGCTATCAGAGAAAACAGGTAGCCGATGAAAACCACGTTAAAGAGGATGAAGAGCAAAATTACTGGCATCCAGTGGAATCCTATCAAGTTGGTTGTGCGAGAGAACGAGGATCGAAGAGAAACGTTGGACCTGCGATAGCCGGAGATGAATAAGCCCGCGAAGAACCATTCCACAAAACATATAAAGACGCTCAGCGTGAACTGGATTTGGCCGAAGCTGACTCGAATTGACTCCACCGTAAACGCAGGAGATGTAGCGTACTTGGAGGCAGAGATTGCAGCGATGAGCAACATTCCACCAACATTCAGCACAATGAGAGGCCAGATTATATAGAACCACACCGTTTTCATAGCTTCTCCCATCTTTTCACCTACGTTCGAGACTCAAAGGCCGAAAACGTATGTCAGCCAAATTATAATCTACTTTCTGAAAGAAAAACAGATTGTATACGGGAAGAGTTCTTTCTCTTTGAAATACTCTGAGATTCCTCTCTCCAAGATGTAAGAGGATCTCCCTTTCTTCTCCACTCTCTTGAGTCCAATCTCAATGTGTTTGCGCATCCTCTCAAGATTGATTCTTTCAGGGTAGACCCTTCCTTCCTCACCTTGGATAGCCCTGATGGGGAAGGACTCTCTCTTGAAGTTCAAGACATCTCTTGACTCAATTGGAGATGACTTGATGGTACCCCTCAGTCAAAATTCGTTCTCTCCATGGGGCACTACTTGCAGCGAACCTCCCAGGGATTTTTGCACAACCGGAGGTTCACTGCAAGTAGGTATGAGTAGGTTCAGATAGAAATGCAACACTTGGGGTAGACAAAAAGGGAGAGAAGCCTGTATCCTAACCAGTGGAAAACAACGATCGGAAAAGAGGCCCTGTACCCATATGAAGAGTACGAGAAAGGAGAAGGTTGAGCTTCGCCTGGAGGTCCTGGATTCTGCCAAGAAACACGTCATGAGCCACCACTCGCCGGAGAAGGCA
>CAKZPS010000013.1 GCA_937139415.1 uncultured bacterium | reverse complement strand
CATAGGGAATTACTTGTTCTTGTCTAAGACGGAGATCTTCTTTTTCTCGAAACTCCAACAGTGTCTTGACACTATCATTCCAAAGTAAAGGTTGGCTTCTCAAACTAAAAAGTTGTACAATGTGCTCTGGTAATCTTGAAAGCGGGATTCCTACGGGAAACGAAAAGGCGACCCTCGGAATGACTCCTCTTTCGTCGTCGCGAGGAGTAGACAAAGTCTACCCCGTGGCGACCTCGTTTTTCATCCCAAGGAAAAAGACGAGGTTGCTTCGCCAAACGATAAGACGAGGCTCGCAAAGACTGAGAAAGGTGTCACCGCGAGGGTCCCCAAAGGAAACCCGTGGCAGTCTGAGATCGAAAAGAGAATAACCGCGAAAGTGAGTATCCGTAATGAGTTTTCTTTGCTTTCACCCTGCATTTTTCTTTTGGAGAAGTTAAAGGGTAAGTTTATCCCAAAACCTATGCCAGGTACCACCAGGGGAGAGCAAGGACTCTTGAGTGGAAACGCCCGATCATCCCCCCTTTGTGGATGAGAATACCAAAGGTCTTGGGGTGCTCTTCAACAAAAGCGATGAGGTTTTTGGCCATGCTCAAAAGGGGCCGATCGGTGCACTTCACCTCCAAAGCGGCGAGCCTCGGCCCGTGTTCTAAAACGAAGTCGACCTCTTTTCCTTCGGTGGTTCTCAGGTAATACAGTTGAGCCTTGGGAGTCAAAAGCTCACTGAGGACTTTGAGATGTAAAAAAACTCCTGTTTCAAAGAAGCTCCCCAGTTCCCGGGCCGAAGAGAGCGCTTGAACATTGTAGTAACCGGTGAGGTACACGCACAACCCCGGATCGGCGAAGAAGAGTTTAGGGGATTTGACAATCCTTTTGGTTCTACTTTTATGATAGGAGTATACCCTTTCCACAAGGTGAGAGACTTCGAGGATTTTGAGGTATCTCGAGACTGTAGGTTGGCTCACCCCGGTATCTCGGGCGATTTCAGTCTGGTTGAGGAGATTACCGCTGCGTAGGGCGAAAGCAGCGAGCACTCGGCGAAAATCTACGATCGACTCGATCTGAGAGAGCTCACGGAGGTCCCGTTCAAGGTAGGTCCGTACGTAACTCTCCCAAAAGAGGGGAACTTTCTCCTCTTCTTTTATAAAGAGTAGGGGAGGCATAAACCCCCGAAAGATATAGGGTAGGGGATCGATTGCTTTTTCTTCTCGGATGGTGGCTCCATTCTCCCAGAGATTTTCCCATCGCTTCAGGAGGTCCGTTTCTCCTCTCACTTCACTATAGAGCATGGGATACATTTTGAGATAAATCGCCCTTCCAGCGAGTGATTCACTCACTCCCTTCATGAGGAGAAGATCTGCCGAACCGGAGATGAGAAAACGGACCCCCTTTTGCCGGTCGATGGTCATCTTCACCGCGCTGAGGATCTCAGGCGATCTTTGGGCTTCATCGATAATGACTTTTTCCTTACCCATCCACAGAGAAAAGGGGTCAATTTTGGCCTGTTCTAAGGTGGAAAAGTCGTCAAGGGTGAGGTAGTGAAAATCGGGAAACTCCTCAAGGAGAAAAGTGCTCTTTCCAACTTGGCGGGCTCCAGAAATAACCACTGCCGGAAAATCCCGGAAAATTTCCCGTACCTTGGGACCTATAAGCCTTTTTCTGTAAATCCATTCAGTATTTGAATGATTTTCATTCACATCTTGAATGATACCACAAAGAGAGCAACAAGGCAAGATAGATAAGAGAACCAAGGTTCTCTGGGGAGGAAAGACTCGCCATTTTCACCTTTCTTTTTCTTCTCCTGTGTTTTCCCTCCCTTGGGAAAGGAGAGAATGGCTTCTTTCTGTCCCGCAAGAAGTGTTGGAAGAACCGTAGGGTAGTCTGAATTTGTCCCTGCGAAGGTCTCTTCTTAGGCCCGTGGCGGTCTCAGGATTTCTCTTTCTCTATCCTTGTCGGTATCTCTTTTCTCCTCTATACTATCCTCATCCGTGAGAGAAGAGCGCTACTTCT
>CAKZPS010000012.1 GCA_937139415.1 uncultured bacterium | reverse complement strand
TTGTATAACAAACACTGGATGGCGAGGTCTCTTCATTTCTTTATCCTGGAACCCCTACGATAAGTTTACACTAAGTTTGATGAAAGCAAAAATCCACCCTATGCCCATAAGACCCTTGTTCCAAATCATCCTTGGTGGGAAAGTGAGGTCATCGTCAAGCGAGATTTGCTTCTCCATTATCGATTCACCGTCCTACCCACTCTGAACCAACCACCTGATAGAAGCGCAAACCCTCTTCACGCTGATCAATGGACACTCGGAAATGTACCTCGTCGTGCAGGTTTTCAATTAACTCGAGGTATACATTCGCGCTCGGTTCTTCCTGCGCGTAGGTTTCGAGGAGTGCCAGGTACTTCATGAAGGAATGCTCTTCCTCTGGTGAGAGAGACTCACCGGGAATGAAGTGCCACCCGCACTCAAGGGACAATTCTCCTGATTTTGCATGGTAGAGGATGAGGTAGTACCCCAAGATATGCTGTTGCCTCCGAAAAGAATCCATGGTTACCATCTTACCCTCTCCTTCAGATGATTCAAGAAGAGGAGTGATTATGCTATCGATGGTCTTGATCGATTCTCCATAGGCGGCAGAATCGTACTCCCTCATCACCTGGTACAACCAGTAGGTCGTGAGGGATAGACAAAGCAGATGAAAGATCACTGCGTAACACTCCTCCACTTTCGTGAGATCTGGCTGGAAGTAGAAGGTAGTAATGAGGTAGTCCTTTTCTCCCAGCTTGGCCTTAGCGATGAGATCGTAGAGATCCTCGACTTTATCATCAACCATGAGGACATGTTTCTCTCAGTCACTCCGTAGACCACGGTTCCCTTTTTGGCACTCAAAGAAAACGGGGAGTCGAAGCTGATAGGTTTTCGCCAGCCTGTTCACATCATTACGCCACTTCTTTTTTAATGCTCGTTCTTACCTCATTCTCACCACCACCTTCCTTGAAGTCCTCCAGTCTAATCAGGGGTGAGAACAAGCCCTTCCTTCAGAATGACTCTCCTAAAATACCCTCCTTTCGCCACCTTCTTAACATGGTAAAGGGAACAATGCGAAGAGGCAAATAGTGCCCGAGCCCCTAACTGCAATGTCACTTTGATAGCGGAGCCAAAAGAAATAAAAAACCCACGCTCTTCGCGTGGGTTTTTTATTTCTTTTGGCTCCCCGGGCAGGATTCGAACCTGCAACCCTCCGGTTAACAGCCGGATGCTCCACCGTTGAGCTACCGAGGAAGGTTCAAAAACACGTACCAATTATAAAAAACCCTATTCCGTCTCGTCAAGATAGTCGCGTAATTTTTTGCTTCGGGAGGGGTGGCGGAGCTTACGCAGGGCCTTTGCTTCAATCTGGCGAATGCGTTCCCTCGTGACTCCAAAAATTTGACCCACTTCCTCCAAGGTGTGCGGTTTTCCGTCCTCCAAGCCGAAACGCAACCTCAATACTTTTCGTTCTCGATCGGTGAGGGTATTCAAAACCACTTCCAACTGTTCTTTCAGTAAAGAATATGAAGCCGCTTGGGGTGGTGCCAAAACCCCAGTGTCTTCGATGAAGTCACCGAGATGACTATCTTCTTCTTCTCCTATAGGAGTTTCTAAGGAGAGAGGTTCCTGCGCAGTCTTGAGAATTTCCCGAACTTTCTCGGCAGAAATGTTCATCTTCTCAGCAATCTCTTCGGGGGTGGGTTCTCGCCCCAACTCTTGGGTGAGCTGCCGAGAGGTGCGTACCAATTTATTGATGGTTTCTACCATATGCACCGGTATACGAATGGTTCGTGCTTGGTCGGCGATGGCGCGGGTGATGGCTTGCCGAATCCACCAGGTGGCGTAGGTACTGAACTTATAGCCCTTGCGGTAGTCAAACTTTTCCACCGCCCGAATGAGTCCTAAGTTTCCCTCTTGGATGAGGTCGAGAAAGAGCATTCCCCGTCCGACGTAACGTTTGGCAATACTCACCACCAATCGCAAATTTGCTTCGATTAATTTCTTCTTGGCTTCGATATCTCCCTGTTCGATCCTTTTAGCTAACTCCACTTCCTCCTCAGGGGTGAGGAGAGAAACTTGCCCGATCTCTTTCAAATACATTTTCACCGGATCGTCGACGCCAATCCCTTTGATTTCCTCAAGACGCAAATCTTCGCTTTCGAGAGACGGACGCTCTTCGCGGAAAATCTCTTCGTCGGAAACCTCGATACCCAATTCCGTCAATGCGCTGTATAAATCGTCGAGTTTATCCACGTTTACCGCTTCGTCACCTAAAACGTCGTTTAACTCCTTAAAAGTGATGTAGCCCTTGCGTTTACCACTCTCTACCAATGACGAAATATCATCAGCAAATCTCGTCTTACTATTGGTGCCCAACGTTTCACTCGCCCCCTCATTCAACCCGTTTTAATTTTTCTCTCTCTACGCAAAGCTTATTCAATTCCCCTAATTTCCCGGGATCTTCACACCGAGAAAGCTCCTTCCGCAAAGAGACAATTTTCCGATCCAAAGCGGCAAGTTTCACCCGCCGGAGGAGATCCGAAAGCGCATCTTCTCGGCATGCTTCCTTCAAATCTTCACGAGTCACAATTTCGGTAATGAGAGATGGTAACGATTCCTCGTTTGGAAAGAGGTCAATAAGCTCAGAAATGAGGAAATCCCTGTTTTTCCCGAGATGAAGCACTGCCTGAAAGATGCGCTGATGTTCACGTCGCGAAAAATGTTCATCACCGAGTTCCTTCTCGATTTTCGCACGCCAGTTTCTATTCTCCATAATCATCCGGAGGATGATTTTTTCTGCCTTTGCGATTCCGTCCTCGACAGTTTGTGCTGCCGGGGTAACTCCTTTGGGAGAAAAACTCCCCTCTTCACTGAATAAACGATGCACAAAAGACTCATCTACCCCAATCTTTTGAGCCAAAGAGGCAATTTTCAGTGTTTTCTCGATTGGGTCCTTTATGGTGACGATCAAGGGGTACATACCGCGAATGATTCTCGCTTTCGTTTCCAGAGAATTACAACCATAATCACGTATCAATAATTCCAACTGATATTCAAAAAGAGAGCGTGATTTTTCCAAATAAGTGAAAAATTTCTCTTTTCCCTCTTCCCGGAGAAAGGAATCAGGATCATGGGGCGATGGTAAAGTCACAATTTTCACTGTCAAACCCTTTTCTTGCAAAACGGTCATTCCCCGTAAGGTAGCCATTTGCCCGGCGCGGTCGGCATCATAGCAGATGCATACCTCTTCTACGTAGCGTCGCAAAAGCGCGGCCTGATCTTTGGTGAGCGCAGTCCCCATCGAAGCCACACCGTTATAGATACCATTGTCAAAAAGAGCCAGTAAATCCAGATATCCTTCCACCAAAATAGCCTGGTGAGATTTTTGCAGGTACTCTCGGGTGGCAAAAAGATCGTAGAGATAATGACTCTTCGAAAAGAGAGGGGTCTCGGAAACATTCAAATATTTCGGCTCACCTTCTCCCCACACCCGCCCGGCAAAACCAATCACTCTCCCCTGGAGATCGCGGAAGGGAAAGACGATTCTCCCGCGAAAACGATCTAAGAGCTCTCCCGTTTTGGTCACTACCCCTACCCCTGCTTTCATGATCTCCTGTCCAGAAAATCCCTCTTGCAAGAGGAAAGCAATAGAGGATTTTCCCGACGATGGAGAGAGACCGAGGGCAAAACGTTCCCAAGTCTTCGGATGAATTTTCCGCTTTTCCCAGAGATACTTTCGAGCGCTGATCGCCTCTCCTTCTCTCTCCTCATGAAGACAACGCATGTAGTAACGACTTAAAGCTTCGTTCAAGCGGAACAGTCGTTCCTTTTCCCCCCAAGCCTTGGTTTCTCCCCGGCCCTTCGAAAAAGGACGCAGGGTAAGACCGCATTTCTCAGCCAAAAAACGCACCGCTTCAGAAAAAGAGATATTTTCCATCTTCATGACGAAGGTGAAAATATTTCCCCCCACCCCGCACCCAAAGCAATGGAACACGCCTTTTTCGGGCGAAACGATGAAAGAAGGAGTTTTCTCCTCATGAAAAGGACAAAGAGCACGAAAATTCCTTCCTGCAGGCTTTAAATCAACGTATTGGGCAATAAATTTCACTAAATCAATACGACTCTTGATTTCCTCAAGATACTGTTCATCCACGAACACGGTCATACCTAAAAAGGAAACGATCCCCAAAGCTGCGCCTTGGGGATCGTTTGGGGTTTTTTCAAAGGTTTATCTCATAAAAAGTGGAGCAAAAACTACCGCCACAATAGACATCAATTTGATGAGAATGTTCAAAGACGGCCCTGCCGTATCTTTGAACGGATCACCCACGGTATCGCCAACTACGGCCGCAGCGTGGGTAGGAGTTCCCTTGCCACCGAGCTTACCACTCTCGATGTACTTCTTGGCGTTATCCCACGCACCACCGGCATTGGCCATCATGATGGCCAGTAAGAGACCGGAAATGATCGCCCCACCCAAAAGTCCTCCCAAGGCTTCCGGACCGAGGACTACACCGACCACAATCGGCACGGCAACGGCCAAAAGTCCGGGAAGAATCATCTGGGTGATGGCGCCTTTGGTACTGATATCCACACAACGGGCGTAATCCGGTCGCGCCTTTCCTTCCATCAGTCCCTTGATTTCCCGGAATTGTCTCCGCACCTCTTCTACCATGCGGAAAGCAGCACGACCAACCGCTTTCATAGCAATCGAAGAGAAGAGGAAAGGCATCATGCCTCCGATGAAAAGACCCACCACTGAGTAGGGGTGGAGAAGGTCAATCGCCCGGATATTCACGACTCTCGAGTAAGCGACAAAGAGCGCCAAAGCAGTGAGAGCCGCCGAAGCAATGGCGAAACCTTTTCCAATAGCGGCAGTAGTATTGCCGAGCGCATCCAAGGAATCGGTGATCTTGCGCACTTTGGGATCCAACCCTGCCATTTCGGCAATGCCACCGGCGTTGTCGGCAACCGGACCATAGGCATCAATGGCTACCGTGATTCCGGTGATGGAGAGCATTCCCACTCCAGCAATGGCGATACCGTACATTCCTGCCGCCCAGTAAGCCACGAGGATGGCCGCACACACCAAAATGAGGGGTAAAACCGTACTCTCCATACCCAAAGCCAAGCCGTTAATGATCACCGTAGCCGGACCGGTTTGTGCCGTTTCTGCTAATCCTTGTACCGGCTTGAAATGGCTATCGGTGTAATACTCCGAAGCTAAACCAATCACGATTCCCGCCACAAGACCGGCCACCGTGGCCACAAAAGGACCGAAACTCCGCAACACGAGCCAAGAAGCAATCAAAGCGAAGATAATGACAAAAACCGTGCTCAAGTAGGTACCCCGATTGAGTGCCGCGGTTAATCCCTTTTCGTCTTTTGCCTTCACAAAAAAGGTTCCCAAAATGGAGGCAATAACTCCCGCCGCGGCGAGAATGAGGGGATATAACGCGCCCCCTATACCACTGAAAGCAGTAACTCCTAAAATCATCGCAGCAATGATTGATCCAACGTAGGATTCAAAGAGGTCGGCACCCATACCGGCCACGTCTCCCACGTTATCTCCGACGTTATCGGCGATAACCGCAGGATTACGAGGATCATCCTCAGGAATCCCGGCTTCCACTTTCCCTACCAAGTCGGCGCCGACATCCGCTGCTTTGGTGTAAATTCCTCCACCGACCCGGGCAAAGAGAGCGATGGAACTCGCCCCTAAGGCAAAACCGTTCACCACATTCGGATCTTTCAAAATGAGGTAGAGAATTCCCAAACCGAGGAGTCCAAAGCCGACCACGCACATACCCATAACCGTTCCCGCCGAAAAGGCAACCTGCAATGCCGTATTCACACCTTGAGTCGCCGCTTGGGTGGTCCGAGCATTACTCCTCGTCGCAATCCGCATCCCGACAAAACCGGCCATCACCGAGCAGAATGCTCCAACCACGAAGCAAATCGCCTCCACCGGGCCACGAGCGAACACTAAAATGATGAACATCCCGATGACGAAGAAAACCAAGAAGGTGTACTCTCTCTTGAGAAAAGCCATGGCACCTTCCTGTACCGCCTGAGAGATTTCCTGCATTTTCTCATTCCCCGGGCTAAAGCGATTGATTTTTTGGATCAAGGACCAAGCGAATAAGACGGCGATAAGTCCGGCAATAGGAGCAAAAATGGCTAAACTCATGATTCTTGAATCCTCCTTTCTTCATTGTCTATTTCTTTCCCTCTTCCTCGCTGTGACCAGGAGAAAGAAGGAAATACTTCTGGAAAATGGAGAGTGCATACCGATCGGTCATACCGGAAACAAAATCACATCCCACTCTTCCCAGGTCTTCATTTCTCTCCCACCAACCGGTATCATACCACGCAAAATCTCGGGCTTTTCAGTAAAAAAGGAGAAAGGCGAACGCACGAGCACCCTTGCTTTCTCCCGATCCAGAGTTTGCTCCGGACCGAAATACACCCGCTCAAAAAGAAATTCCCGCAATTGTTCCGTGGCTTCACGTACCGGATCACTCATTGTAACCCATGGCTTACCGAAGCTTTCGATAACGATATCGCGAACCATGCAGTTAATTCGCTCTCGATGGGTCTTGCCTAAAACCAAAAGAGCTTTTTTGGGGAGCTCGTCTTCCTTCACCAACCCACCCCGCACGGCATCATCGATATCATGGTTGACATAAGCCACGATGTCCGACCAACGAACTACCTGCCCCTCCGAAGTAAGGGGAAGCTCATGAAGAGAACAAACAAGGCTTACGGCCCGAGTTTTAGAATGCTTGAGAATACCATCTCTCACTTCCCAGGTCAAACTGAGCCCCTGCCCATCGTTTTTTAAAACCTCAACCACCCGCAACCTCTGTTCATTATGTTTGAATCCTCCCGGATATACCTCATCTAAGGCTTCTTCGCCGGCATACCCGAAAGGGGTATGTCGAAGGTCATGTCCCAAACTCATTGCTTCAACCAGATCTTCGTTCAACCGCAAAACAGGCGCAATCGTACGGGCAATCTGTGCTACCTCTAAAGTATGGATAAGACAGGTCCGATAATGATCGCCTTCCGGACTCAAAAACACCTGACTCTTATGCTTGAGACGGTGAAAAGCCTTACTATGGATAATCCGATCGCGATCCCGCTGAAAACAGGTTCAAAGTTCACACTCTACCTCGTTTTTTCCCATCCCCGGCTCTGACTATTCAAAACTGCAAAAGGAGAAAGAATCTCCCCCCTTTCTCCTCCCAGAAACTCTTGAGCTCACCGATATCCAAAATCATCACCCAAAAGGGGCGGCTCGTCACCGCCCCAGTCGTCCTTAGAGATCGAATTTCTTCTCGTCTCTCTTGGCTTCTTCTTCGATAACCGCATGAGCCGCAGCGAGACGAGCAATGGGCACCCGGAAGGGGGAACAACTGACGTAGTTCAAACCAACCCTATGGCAGAATTTGACCGATTTCGGCTCTCCACCGTGTTCACCACAGATCCCGCATTTCAGATTGGCGCGAGTCTTACGACCCTTTTCAACCCCAAGGCGCATCAGTTGACCCACACCCTCTTGGTCCAGTACTTGGAAGGGATCTTCGGGAAGAATGCCGTTCTCCTCATAGAAGAAGAGGAATTTCCCTTCGGCATCATCACGGCTGTAGCCAAAGGTCATCTGGGTCAAGTCATTGGTTCCGAAGGAGAAGAACTCGGCATCTTCGGCGATTTGATCGGCAACCAAAGCGGCACGAGGAACCTCGATCATGGTCCCGAAGCTGTAGGTAATGTTTACCTGGTACTGCTCAATCACTTGCTGCGCCACTTCGTCAAGCTTTTCCTTGAGCACTTTGATCTCGTTCTTGTGACCGACGAGAGGAATCATGATCTCGGGGATCACCTTGACGCCTTCTTTGGCCAACTCACAAGCAGCTTCCATGATCGCCCGGACTTGCATTTCAACGATTTCCGGGTAGAGAATCCCCAACCGGCATCCGCGCAGACCGAGCATCGGGTTCGCCTCGTGGAGATTTCGCACCAACTTGAGGAGTTTCTCTTTCTCTTCAAGTTCCGGACCGGTTACACCCTTTACCCGAAGGGTGGTTACTTCCACTAACAAGTCCTCAAGCTTGGGCAGAAATTCATGGAGCGGTGGGTCAATCAAACGGATGGTAACCGGCTTCCCTTCCATGATGCGGAAGATTTCTTTGAAATCTCCCTTCTGCATTGGTTCAATATGAGAGAGAGCTTCCTTCCGTTCCTCGAGGGTTTGGGCCATGATCATCTTCTGCACCCAAGGGAGACGGTCTAAAGCCATAAACATGTGCTCAGTTCGGCAAAGTCCGATACCCTCTGCTCCAAAATCAATAGCTTTTTGAGCATCAACGGGGGTGTCGGCGTTGGCTCGCACACCAAGCTTGCGGATTTTATCCGCCCAGGAGAGTAAGGTGCGGAATTCTTCCGAAAGTTGAGGAGGAATAGTTCGCACTTGACCCAAAATGACCTCTCCCGTACCACCGTCGATGGTGATGTAGTCACCGTCTTTGACTACCACACCGTTTACCACGAACTCTCTCTTATCCAGGTCAATCTTGATGGCCTCACAACCTGCCACACAGGGTTTCCCCATACCCCGAGCCACAACCGCCGCGTGACTGGTCATTCCTCCGCGGCTCGTGAGGATTCCTTGCGCGGCAACCACACCATGGATATCATCAGGAGTAGTTTCCGGACGGACCAAAATGACCTTTTCGCCGTTATTACCGAGTTGTTCCGCTTCATCAGCATCGAAAACCACTTTTCCGTAAGCGGCACCGGGAGAAGCAGGGAGACCCTTGGCAAGAACTTTTAAGGGTTGGCTCCGATCGATCTGGGGATGCAAGAGCTGATTGAGCTGATCCGGTTCAACCCGCTTGACCGCAGTCTTTTCATCGATTAAGCCTTCTCGTACCATGTCTACCGCGATCTTAATCGCTGCCTGCGCAGTGCGTTTGCCGGTTCGGGTTTGCAAGAGGTAGAGCTTCCCTTTCTCAATGGTAAATTCAAAGTCCTGCATATCTTTGTAGTGTTTCTCCAGAATCTCGTAGACCTTCTTGAGCTCTTCAAAGGCGTGGGGAAGTTCTTTCTCCATCTCTTTAATTGGCTTCGGAGTACGAATACCGGCTACCACGTCTTCACCCTGGGCATTCAAGAGATACTCACCGTAGTACTCCTTCACTCCCGTCGATGGGTTACGGGTAAAACCAACACCCGTTCCAGAGTCGAAACCCATGTTTCCAAAGACCATGGTCTGAACGTTTACCGCTGTACCCCAGTCTTCGGGAATTTTGTGAATCTTCCGATACGTGATCGCTCGCTTGTTATTCCAAGAAGCGAACACGGCGTTAATGGCTCGGCGAAGCTGTTCGTATGGTTCTTGGGGGAATTCTTCTCCAGTTTCGCGTTTATACAACTCCTTATACTTGGCGATGACCTCCCGCAAGGCTTGAGCATCAAGGTCGGTATCCACCTTCGCTCCAACTTTTTCCTTGACCTCGTCCAGGATCGCTTCAAACTTATCATGGCCTACTCCCATAACCACGTTTCCAAACATCTGGATGAACCGACGGTAACAATCGCAAGCAAAACGCTCATTCTGGGTGAGCTTTGCTAAACTCTCCATCACGTGATCGTTCAAACCCAGATTGAGGATGGTATCCATCATCCCCGGCATGGAAGCAGGCGCACCGGAACGTACCGACACGAGCAGAGGATTATTGGGATCGCCGAATTTCTTTCCCGTCTTTGCCTCTAAATCACTCAAGTTCTTTTTTACCTCTTCCTCTAACCCTTGAGGCCAAGCTTGGTTATTCTTGTAAAAGTGAGCGCATGCTTCGGTCGAGATGGTAAAACCGAGAGGGACAGGGAGACCAATGCGGGTCATTTCCGCAAGGTTCGCCCCCTTTCCGCCCAAAAGCAACTTCATCGAAGCATCGCCTTCGCCAAAGAAATACACGTACTTCTTCATGCTTCTTCCTCCCTCTTCTTAATTTGGCCCAAAAGTAGATTCACAATTTCCTCGCTACTCAACTGAGAAACGTCAATCACCGAACACCCCAGTTTCTCATATATAGCCTGCGCAAAATCGAGCTCTTTCTGCACTTCTTCTAAGCTCGCCTTTTCCGCGAGACAATTTAATCCCAAAGCCTTAATTCTCTCTGAACGCAAAGCGCTCAAGTAGATCGGATCCATCTTGATGCCCACCCGTAAACTCTTCGATGCCCGACAAACCACCTCCTCCAAGTTCGTAGGCAAGGGAAGATGTGGGTCCAGAATCACGTAACCACATTTAATCCCCTTTTCCGCCAGTCGCAGGATACATTCATCTCTATGGGGGTACCACACGGTCAGAAGAATGATATCCGCCTGTTCCAAATTGGAAACGCTGAAGCCGGTACTCTTCTCTAAAGCATACTCAATGGCCTCTAAACGTTCGGTAACGCGCTCTTCCGACCGTTGAAAAAGCCCCGGGATTCCTCGTGGCCGGCGAGAACTGCGTCTCTTTAAGGTTTCTACTAAGGGTCCTAAAACATCTAACGCGGTTACGCTACGGTTCACCGCTTCAATACGAACGGTCTCGGCTAATTCTTCGTTCACAATGGTATATACGACAATGTCTTTTTGCACCCTCACCATATCCATAATACTATAGATTTCCTCTCGGTTGCGGACGTTGGTAAAACGCAAAATACTCACGCGAGGAAGTTCGAACTGCAAAAGCGCAGCTTGCACTACGGAAAAGGCCGTTTTGCCCGTTCCATCGGAAATCACAAAAATATTAAAATCATCGCTGACCTGGTAATCCTCCAATGACCTCACCTCGGGCATCTTCCAAAACGAGAAGCGACATATCGGCAAATTCACTCCACATTTCCACAATGCTCTTCATTAAGCGGAGACGATTCTCTCGCAAAGCTTCTTCATCACACATGACTAAAACCCGGTCAAAAAAGGTATTCAAAGCCGGAAGGAGCGAAGAGAACATTTCCAAAGCCTCTTCGTATTCTCTCTTACGCATCTTCTCGCAAAAGGTTCCTTGAATTTCCTTCATGGTTTGATACAAAACTCTCTCTGCCTCTTCTTGGAGGAGCTCTTCCCGCACTTCTCCCCGGTGAGGAAAGTTACGGCTGATATTGTTTGCCCGCGTAAAGCCGGTCACCACGTCGAGCAAAAACTCTCGACGCGTCCTCACCAAGCGGTCCAGAAATTCTATCCGACGGAAGGCATCGTACACATCGTCATTTTTAGTGGCAAAAACGGCATTGATGACCGAATAATGGACCCCCTCACCGAGTAAACGAGAACGGAGACGAGCAAAAATAAATTCCTTGACGTTCTCTAACACTTGCGAAGTATAGGTGGCAAAACCTTGTTTCTCAAGGAGTTGCAAATTATAGGTTATCCAAGGGAGGAGAGGACAATGAAGACCACCGTTTATGAGAATATCTACAATTCCTTGCGCCGTCCTCCGTAAACCAAGGGGGTCAAGAGAACCGGTCGGTATACGTCCCAAAGCGAAGCTCGAAACCAAGGTATCCATTTTATCCACCAAGGATAACACTCGCCCGAGATGAGTCTTCGGGTAATTCTCTTGCCCGGGAAGGGGGAAATACATTTCCTCAATGGCTGAAGCCACCTCTTCTCCCTCTCCTTCTAAGAGAGCGTAGGTCTTCCCCATATAACCCTGCAATTCGGGAAATTCCTTCACCATTTCCGAGACGAGATCCGCCTTGGCCAAAAGAGCAGCTCGCTTGAGAGAGATACACTCTTCCTCACTCAAGTGGAGGAGTTTCCTCAGGTATTCGGCGAGCTCTATGAGTCGATTGGTTTTTTCCCATAGCGTCCCCAAGCCTTCTTGGAAAACCACTCCACGTAAGAGTTCTACCCGACTCGCCAAAGTTTTCTTCCGGTCTTCGTGAAAGAAAAAGAGGGCATCCTCTAAACGAGCCCGCAAAACCCGTTCATTTCCGTGGATAATTTTCTCAGCATCGTTTTTCGGCCGATTCAAAACCACAAAAAAGAAAGGCAAGAGATTTCCCTGAGCATCGACACAGGCGAAATACTTTTGGTGATGCTTCATCACGGTGATCAATACTTGGGAAGGGAGCACTAAGTATTTGGGTTCAAATCGACCGACCACCACTTCAGGGCATTCCACCAAAAAATTGACCTCATCGAGCAAGGCCTCGTCTCGCAACCAATTGCCTCCCAGGCTTTGTGCTTCCCGGTCGAGACATTGCGCAATCAAGCGACGCCGATCTTTCGGGTCAACCACTACCTTGGCAGAAAAGAGAGAGGACCGATACTCCGAAGCAGAGGGAATGACCACCGGCAGAGGAGCAAAGAACCGATGTCCCCGGCTGTACGAAGAGGAGGATACACCGGCAATGGAGAAGCGAACCTCCCGTCCTCCCCACAGTGCTACAATCCAACGAATAGGCCGAACAAAACGAAACTCTCCCTCACCCCACAACATGGTGCGAGGAAATTCTAAGGCAAGAATGATCGAGGGAAGTAACAGGGGGAGAATCTCCTCGGTGGGTTTCCCCGGTTCTTCCTTTCTTCCAAAGATATAGGTTCCTCTCTCCGTCTCTCTCACGAAGAGCTGGTTCACCTCGATACCCTGAGCCCGGGCAAAAGCAAGGGCGGGAGCAAGAAGAGTGCCGTCATCGGCCATGCCTACCTTTTTGGGCGGTCCTTTAATCTCGCTCATGAGAGGAGCTTGGGTCTCCGCCAAATCTTCTACGTAAATGACCATCCGACGTGGGGTACCCCACACGTGTAAGTGTTGATAGGACAAACGAGCTTCATGAAAAGCTTTGCTAAATTTTTCCTCGAGCTCCCCGAAGATATCATCAATCATACTGGTAGGAAGCTCTTCTACCCCGATTTCTAAGAGTAGGTCTCTTTCCCTCACGTTATCTCCCCTATTCCTTGCCGTTCCAACCAGGGAAAATGAAGCTCTTGTCGCTTCTTGAGATACAACTGAGCGCAACGGTTGGCTAACTGACGAATTCTGCCCATGTATTGACTCCTCTCGATAACGCTAATCCCACCACAGGCGTCAAGCAGGTTAAAGGTGTGAGAACATTTCAGAATGTAATCGTAAGCAGGGAACACCAATTCTTTGTCCAAGAGACGGCGAGCCTCTCGTTCATAGAGTTCAAAGAAAGTAAAGAGAGTCTGGGGGGCGCTCTCATCGAAACTGTATATGGAGTGCTCGCGCTCCTCTTGCCAGCGAATGTCTCCATAGGTGAGCTCTCTATTCCACCGAACGTCAAAAACGTTCTCTTTCTCCTGGAGATACATGGCAATACGCTCTAAGCCATAGGTGATCTCTACCGAAATCGGTTTGAGATCGATCCCCCCTGCCTGCTGAAAATAGGTGAATTGGGCGATTTCCATCCCGTCAAGCCATACTTCCCATCCCAAACCCCAGGCGCCAAGAGTAGGCGATTCCCAATTATCTTCTACGAAGCGGATGTCGTGTTCCTGAGGATTGATCCCTAAGTGGAAAAGACTTCGGAGGTACATGTCCTGGATGTCGGCCGGAGACGGTTTCATAATAACCTGAAACTGATAGTGTTCATACAGACGATTGGGGTTCTCTCCATACCGTCCATCGGTGGGACGACGTGAAGGCTCGCAATAAGCCACCTTCCACGGTTCAGGACCCAAAACTCGTAAAAAAGTTGCGGGGTTCATGGTTCCCGCTCCCACTTCAATATCGTACGGTTGGACTAAAACACATCCTTGTTTCTGCCAGTAATCGCTTAAGGCCAGAATAATGTCTTGAAAGTACACACGCTTACCCCCAAAAACACATCGGAGATAAACTATATCAACCAAAAAAGATCCTGTCAACTCACCTCACAGGAAATCTACCAAAGAACCCACGCGCTTAAGAATCCTATCGAGTGTTTTTCTTCTTATTATTCTCTTTGGGGCGAGATTTTCCGTAACTCCCGACAAAGATTTTTCCTCTTCTCGTCCGCCGATCTCCTTTTCCCATTGTTTCTCCTCCTCTCTCCAAGATGGCATCATATATTGTATGTATTTCCCTTGACTTGTTCCAGGAAATAGAACAGGGGATCAATTTTTTTCTCCGTGTGGTACCCTAAATACGCGGATACCGTGCGATCAAAAAATAGAAACTCCTCTCGCTTGAGACGCAACCTGAGTAATGCCTCTAAGGAATGGGAAAATAAATAGAGCAAAACTACTCCCAAAAAGGGAGAGAGGGGTAGCAAATCTTGCCCACTCCGTGCACAATACCGACAGATCCTCCCTCCTTGGGAAATACTCAAAAAGCTCTCTTCCTTTCCCAAACTTCGCCCACAGGAGATGCACTCGCTGAGACAAGGAGTAACGCCTAAAGATGTAATGAGGACCACTCGAAACCATAGGGTTAAAAGGCCTACCTTGAGTTCATCACCTCGCACAAGGAGCATGTTTTTCCAAACCTCAATTAACCGGTCGAAAACTTTCCCTTCCGGTTTTTCCTCTTCCAAAACCCGATCCACAAGATACAACACATACTCTCCGCCAATCCAGGTGATCCATTCCCGCAGTAAATCTCGAAAAGAACGTTGAATTTTGGTTTGCACGATGTTGGTCATACCCGAAGCGGTGTAAAGGAAAAAATCACAAACACAAAAGAGGTCCAAGGAAGCTCCAAAACGATTCCCCAGTTTTCTCGCCCCCTTGGCAATGGCTTGGAATTTTCCCCGTCGACGGGCAAAGAGGGTGACGATGGTATCCATTTCAGAAAAATCTCTCTTCTTCAATACAATGCCTTCATCTCTCGCGTATCGACTGGAGGTACTCACCGTGCCCGGTAACCCCATCTCCACAAAACCTCTTTCCTCTTGCGCCAGTTTTTTTCCACCTTGACCCACAGGTCTAAGAAGACTTTCTTACCCCACTGGGCCTCAATCTCTTCTCGTGCACTCTGCCCAATTTTTTTGAGATTCTGCCCCTTCTCCCCGATAATAATTTTTTTATGAGACTCTCGTTCCACGTAAATCAGGGCACGAAGGTAAAGCACGTTCTCCTTCTCTTTAAATTCCTCTACGCGAACTTCGATCCCGTAGGGAACCTCTTCGTAAGTATGCCACCATACCTTTTCACGGATGATTTCGGCCACAATGTCCCGTTCAAAGGTATCAGAGACGAACCCCTCCTCATAATAGGCGGGGTTTTCCGGGAGATAGCGCAGAATGGTTTCGATCAACTCCGGCACTCCTTCACCGGTGAGGGCAGAAACCGCCATGGTTTCACGGAAAGGAAGGGACTCCCTCCAACCTCGAATGACTGCCTCGATCCCCTCTTGAGAGACTAAATCCTTCTTATTGATCACGAGGAAAATCGGTCGAGAGAAGGCACGCAAGAGTGACTGACTCGCCCCCCGATCCCGGTTATCCTGGAAAGGGTCGGTGAGGTAACACAAGAGATCGGCATCGATGAGGGAATCCTCAATTTCCTGCACCATAAATTTTCCTAATTCATCCTTGGGGACATGGAGTCCAGGTGTATCCACAAAAACAATTTGAGCATCAACTCGATTCAAAATGCCTTTCACGCGCTTCCGGGTAGTTTGCGGTTTATCGGAAACGATGGATATTTTCTGTCCCAAAATATGGTTGAGCAGGGTAGATTTGCCCACGTTGGGCCGCCCACCGATCGCTACAAAGCCTGATTTAAAGCCCACCCGAGTCCTCCTCAAAACGGAAAGCATGGGGTAAGAGTTCAGGCAAGGAGAAAACCTGGAAATGCTCCGCCGAGGAAGCCACGATCACCTCAAGTTGGGGAGCAAACTCGAAGAGCAACTGCCGGCAAGCTCCACAAGGGAAGGGGAGAGAAGAGCCGGAGTCGGAAATGATGGCGATTTTCTCAAAGGTTCGCACTCCCGAACTTACCGCTTTCACCACCGCTACTCGCTCTGCACAAATGGTGAGCCCCAAAGAGGCGTTTTCCACGTTGCACCCAATGAAAATCTCGCCTTGGCTTGCAAGAAGCGCCGCACCCACCCGAAAACGGGAATAAGGAGCGTAGGCCCGGGCTTTTGCTCTCTCCGCCTTCTCGATGAGTTTCTTACGCACCTCCTCTTCTTCGAAAGCGGCGAACAGCTTTTGTCCTTCTTCATCCATGCGTTTTCTCTCCTCTTCACTATCGTCCCGATACCCTAAAAGATGTAAGAGACCGTGAATGAAGAGAAAGAGCACCTCTGATTCGAAAGTCTTTTTTCTCTCCCGAGCTTGCTCGAAGGCTACCGGAAGACAAATGAGAATTTCTCCCCACACCTTATCGATTTCTTCCTCTCCGTAGAGGAAAGAAATGACATCGGTATCGATGTCCTCATGGAAAAACTGCCTTTTGACCGTCCGCATGGCCTCTTGGTCGAGAAAGCTCACACTTATCGTTCCTCGCGGGGAAATCTGCATCTTCTCGAAAACTATAAAAGCCACTCGCTCGAGTAATCGTTCATTGACTTTGGCAGCCGGTTTCTCCCCGCTCAATTTAACCCGCCATGTTTTTCCTCTTTCCATTCTTACTCTCCCCAAGTTCAGGATAGGAAAGCCGCTTGTGAAAGAGACCGTTGATTATCATGGTAAACTTGTGAGCCACCCGATAGAGATCTTGCAAGGTTAAAGAAGCTTCGTTCAATTGACCATCGCGTAAATAGGCATCGATAATTTCATTCACCATCATCTCTACCCGTCGCGGCGAAGGGTTATCAATACAGTGCATTGCCGCTTCAACACTATCGGCAAGAAACACTAACACTTCTTCTTTCGTGTGTGGTAGGGGACCCTCGTAACGGAAAATTCCTTCTTCTACCTTTTCCCCTCGTCCTAAAGCTTTATGATAGAAATAGCGAGTAAGGCTTTTCCCATGGTGACGACGGATAATTTCTTGCACCTCCAAAGGGAGTTTATACTGTTGGGCGAGCTCCACTCCATCTTGAACATGTTTTCGAATCACCAAGGTACTCAAGTTGGGCGAAAGCTGGTCATGAATATTGTCACCCCTCAGCTGGTTTTCCACAAAAAAATACGGTCTTTTCAATTTTCCGATATCGTGATAGTACGCTCCCACCCGAACCAAGAGAGGGTTCGCTCCGATCTCTTCCGAAGCGGCTTCGGCGAGATTGGCAACCATGAGACTATGGCTATAGGTTCCCGGCGCTTCTCTCAGTAACTGCTGCAAGAGAGGATGGGTGGGATTGAGGAACTCCATGAGGTGGATATCAGAGGTGAAACGAAAAGCGGTCTCCAAAAAGGATATTCCTCCCAAAGCGACTATGGGAGAAACAATCCCCCCACCAAAACCGTAGAGGATATGTTCTACATTGGTAATCCAAGGATCGCCCCTTTGAATGCCAAAACCAAGATTGAGAACTAAATTGATGAGGGCAAGTTCGAGTCCTACCCGAATGAAATCCCTTCTCTTTAAGGTTCTCTCCAAAAGGAAAAGTGGCAGTAAAAGGTTGAGATATATATACAACGCTTGAAAAAAATCAACCCTGGTTCCCCAGACCAAAAGAGGGAAAAGGATCAATGATTCTCCCAGGGCAAGATTACGATCCCCCAAGGCGAAGAGGACAAGAGGAATTGCCGCCAATACCACAAAACGGTCGGAAAAACGGAAGAGAGCACCGTTAATAATCAAAATACCGACTACAGCGATCAATCGTAAACCCAAGAAAGTATTACGGTTTAAAACTGATGGGGCGAAACGCTTGAGGTAAAAATACTCTACCGCTATACTTCCCCCGATCAAAAAAATGAGCATCACCAAACGGACCCAAAGGTATTCCTGCCCCAAAAAACCGAGTGCTTCGAGGATTTTTAGGTCCTCGAAAGTGATGGTCTTTCCCTTGGGAATCAATATCGATCCGCGAGGGATAATCTTGCGAACCGGTTCCATTTCTTGCAAGGCTTCGACACGCCTTCTCTGCATCGCTTGGTCATCTAAAACGGCGTTCGGTTTGAGAAACCGATAGAGGAGCAAGCTCACTACTCTCTCTTCTCCCTCTTGGGGGTAAATACGTTCCAACTCGGCACTCACGTCCAAGATGGTTCTCACCAAATCCTCCTGCCGTATGGGCTGCGCTAAATAGCGCACCAGCATTTCGAGGAAAATATTCTTGATTTTGAGATACTCTTCTTCCCGGGAAAACACCAAGCGATCGAAGGTCCCCTGGGTGATCCTCCATTTCCCAGAGAATTCCTCGCGTACCGAGGGAGAAAGAGAAGAAACGCCGGCCCGAATTTCCTCAAGAGAGGAAAAAAATTGATTGACCTCTTCCTTCACACTTCGGACTACGTTCGGATCCACCTGATACTCGGGTGTTAAACTCGCCAATATCTCTCTCTTCAGTTTCTCGGTTGCTTCTACATCGACGATTTCTATGGCCCGATGGGCGACAACGTTAAAATCGACCACTTGTCCTTCTCGGAGGGCGAGACCCCGCAAACCATACAGAAACCAAAAAACGGAAAAGAGGGAAAGCCCATACAAGAGGAAATTGATACTCCGAAAAGAAAAGAGAGAAACCCTATTTTTTCGAGGCTTGTCCAAACTTTTCATAAGCCCGAATGATTTCTTGCACTAAATGGTGTCGCACAACATCCTTTTCGTTCAGATAGATAAAGGCAATTTCGCGAATGTCTTTTAAAATTTCCTGAACCAGGATTAAACCAGACTTTTTGCCCGCCGGGAGATCCACTTGGGTAATATCTCCAGTCACTACCACCTTCGAACCGAAACCCATTCTGGTGAGGAACATCTTCATCTGCTCGGGAGTGGTATTTTGAGCTTCATCGAGAACGATGAAAGAATCGTTGAGGGTTCTCCCCCGCATGTAAGCAAGCGGTGCTACCTCGATGATTCCTCTCTCGCTATATTTTTGGAATCGCTCGGCAGAGAGCATCTCGTAGAGGGCATCATACAAAGGCCGAAGATAGGGCTCGATTTTCTCTTTGAGATCTCCCGGAAGATAACCTAAACTCTCTCCCGCTTCCACTGCCGGACGAACCAAAACGATGCGACTCACTTCTTTCTTTTGCAACGCACTACATGCCATCGCCATGGCAAGATACGTCTTTCCGGTACCCGCCGGTCCAATGCAAAAGGTAACGTCGCTCTCACGAATAGCCCGAATGTACTTGAGCTGTCCTAAGGTTTTTGCCCGAATAGGTTTATGGGAGGCAGTAATAAAAATCGTTTCTTCCAACGCGCTCTTCCACCACGTTTTTCGATTTTCACGAAAATCCAACGCCATCTTGCGCAACTCTTCAGGGGTAATAGCTCCTCCTTCGGGCAAAAAGGACACGAGTTCTCGCAAAAAATCGTGCGCTACCGAAAAGAGCTCCGATTCCTTTTTACTTCGAACAACGAGAACCCCTCCTTCTAAACTCACTTCGATATCAAAAACTCCCTCTAAAACTTTCGCGTTGGCGTCAAACTGCCCAAAAAATCGCTGTGCTTCGTCTACGCTTCCCAGAACAATCCGAAATTCTCGGTCTTTGAGAGCGGCCTCTGTAGACAAACTTGTCGATCACCTCATGCCCATTTCTTGGCGGATCACTGCAGAAACAACTTGGCCCTCTGCCCTGCCTTGCACGCGAGACAGAACTTCTTTCATGATCATCCCAAAAGAGGCACCTGTAGGATAGAGTTTGAGAACTTCGCGGGTGATAGAAATAATCTCTTCTTCGGAGAGTTGGGGAGGAAGAAATTCTCGCAAAACTTCTATCTCCTGCCGCGCTCGCTCCAAGAGATCCTGACGATCCCCTTTTTCAAAATACACCATACTCTCTTCTCTCCGCTTTATCCCTTTACGAAGGAGAGCGACAATCTCCTCTTCTTGAAGAGGTCCTTTCTTCTCGATCTCCGCATTCTTGACTTCTGCCAAAATCAAGCGAATCGTATCAAGGCGCAATTGATTCTTGGCTCGCAGAGCGTCCTTCATAGCTTGGTGAAGACGCTCTTTGAGAGAAGGTGGCACAAAATTCATCTCTTTTTCTTCCTCCGCGCTGCTTGTGCCCTTTTGCGTTTCTTTTCGCTCGGTTTTTCGTAATGCTCACGGCGCTTCATCTCCGAAATGATGCCATTGCGCTGACACTTCCGCTTAAAGCGCTTCAAGGCTTCGTCGATACTTTCCCCCTGGCCAACTCGAACCTCGGTCACTCTTATTCCTCCCTTAACTCAAAGTAAAACCATTATAGAAAATTCTCTAAACCCTGTCAATGAATGGAAAATTCAAGCATTGGCAACCTCTGTGGGAAGCACTCTCTGTGGGGAAACCCAATGAGTCGAAATTTCCGTCGGTCACCAAGGATTTCCCGAGAATCGAAAGGAAACACCAAACCTTTCACTCTGTGAGCCCCTCGCAAGGGGTAGGGAAAACCTACCCCTCGGAGACGTCGATTATCCTTCAAGAATCTTCATGCTCTCTTCCTGGTCTACCTCCATAATGTAGGGGAGACCACTCACCCGTGAAGCTTCTTCAGTGAGACAGAGGAGGTCGCTCCGATCGATATATTCCAAACTAAACTTGCGCAAACCGGCCATAAATTGTTTCATCCCGGTGGCAAGTCGCAGGAAGTAACCGTATACTCCTAAAGCACTGGGAGGAATTTTCCTCCAATCTTCACCGTATATTTTCTCTAACTCGGCAACTGCCACGAAGAGTTCTTGCAGGTCTGGTCCATATTTTTGGAATTCGGTGGGTAACTTGCCGCCCTTGGACAACTCGCCGATCGTCTTGCCCACCATGGCTGCAGTTAAGGTTGAACGACCCATGGCCACAAAGCGAACGAAAGGTGCCCCCAATGCCAAGCCCTTGAAAATATTGTCCTCAAGGGTAAAGCCACCGGCAATAGCAATCGGAGGAACGTATTTATTCTTACCCGCCAGGACTTTGGCGTAGCGATAGACCAGGCACTCGAGGTAAACTGTGGGCACGCCCCACTCGTTCATCATTCTCCACGGACTCATACCAGTACCACCACCGGCGCCATCAACGATGAGTAAATCCGCTCTTCTCTCGGAAGCAGCCTTAAGAGCTAACGCCAAATCTCTCGGTCGATAGGCACCGGTTTTGAGAGAAACATATTTTGCTCCCCGTCGGCGCAATTCTTCCGCCCGCTTTACAAATCCCTCCAGAGAAGCCATACCCAAGCGGGAATGCCGTTCAAATTCTTTAATACCACCTTTATGGTAAATCTCTTCGATAATCACATCATCTGGGTCAGGGTAAACAATGTAACCCCTCTCTTTGAGCACCTTTGCCCATTGAATCTCGGGAAGCTTGATCTCGCCTCCAATGTCTTTTGCTCCCTGCCCCCACTTAATTTCTACAAATCGCACTCCCAAAGTATCAATAACGTATTCGAGGACCCTGAGACGAGAGTCTTCTACGTTCTCCTGGACAATGATCTCCCCAAATCCATTCCTCTGCCATTCTTTGAAGAGCTTGATCCGGCGTTCCATCTCCGGAGAGCGAAGGACATAGCCGTTTCTTATTTCTGCCTCGGGATCAACGCCACACACATTCTCTCCAATCCCCACCATGGTCCCAAAGAGAGCCGATCCAATGGCCACACCTTCCCAATTGTCCTTAGCGATGAAAGTAGAACCCAAACCGGTGGTAAACCAGGGAACGTTGAGTTTAATATCGCCCAAGTTGGTTTCCAAGGATACACGGGGGAAAGTCGCCTGATCGGGATCAGCTTCTACTCCCAGAGCCCCGACACAGGTCCCACTAATATTGAAATGGGAAAAATCGACCGGATAATCTTTCTGTGCACCGGCGGTAATCTTCCCGTAAGGCTGAGGATAGAGGTATTCCCGTCCGCGCACTGCCGAACGCCCGATCTCGCAGTATCCGGGACACCCATCGAGACAGGTAACACACATGCCACTCAAAGGAGAATAATCCTTTTCGCGTAAGCGAGTAAGAGTAGCGTCAGAAGAATTAAGTTTCGAAAACGACATCGTTACTGAACACCTCCCTGTGGGGGAAAATGAATAAACCAACCTCCCTTGGGAAGGACCGTCGTTGGAAAAGAAGCAAAGGACGCCTTTGTCCTTGAAGCGTAGAAAATTATATCCAATACTCAAACCTGTGTCAATTTTCGACCGAACGCATCCACCCTTCCTCCCGGCGCACACCTAAATCTCACTCCATCAATTCTTTTCCGGGATGGCCCGAAGAGAGTTAACGAATTGGTATCGTTCCAATAGGTCAAATTCCAAATTTTGAAAAAATCCTTCTTGTCAATCCTCAAAATCGAAGTATAATATCCACAGCCACCAATGATGGTGGAGAAGGAACAAAGACGTTCCCGTAAGGGGCGTCTTTTTTCTTTTTTGGACGAGTTTCACCATACACCAAAGACCATTGATGGCCAAATTCTCAATGAAGGGGGAAATGCCAAGGATGGTTCAATTCGTGCAAACCAATCCATTTGAAATGGCTCAAGCACAGCTTGACGAATGTGCGAGAATCATGGATCTCGATCCCGGCGTGCATCGCATCCTCAGAGTACCAGCCCGCGAAATTCACGTTGCTATTCCCGTCCGCATGGATGACGGATCACTCCAAGTGTTTCAAGGTTTTCGGGTGCAATACAATGACGCCAAAGGTCCCACCAAAGGGGGTATTCGTTTCCACCCCGAAGAAACTATCGACACCGTTCGGGCGCTGGCCGCGTGGATGACCTGGAAGTGTGGAGTGATGGACCTGCCCTTAGGGGGCGCAAAGGGTGGGGTGATATGTAATCCGAAGGAAATGTCCCCAGGAGAACTGGAACGTTTGAGCCGAGGTTATATCCGAGCGGTCTATCCTCTAGTTGGTCCTGATAAGGACATCCCGGCACCCGATGTGTACACGAATCCCCAAATTATGGCTTGGATGATGGACGAATACTCCAAAATTGCGGGCAAAAATCAATTCGGCGTCATCACTGGAAAACCCCTCTCCGTGGGAGGATCGAAGGGGAGAGACAAAGCTACTGCCTGGGGAGGAATGGTGACTATCCGTGAAGCAGCGAGAGTCTTAGGACTTGACCTTGCCCAGGCAACTATAGCGATTCAGGGATACGGTAACGCGGGGTACTATGCCGCCCGTCTTGCCCGTGACCTTTTTGGATCAAAAATTGTAGCCATCAGTGATAGTCGAGGAGCAATATGGAAAAAGAGTGGAATTGACCCCGATGAAGCCCTGAAATGCAAAAATGACA
Source organism: uncultured bacterium (assembly GCA_937139415.1). GTDB lineage: Bacteria > Atribacterota > Atribacteria > Atribacterales > Caldatribacteriaceae > CAKZPS01. Next base: position 14,804 of record CAKZPS010000012.1, on the reverse strand, counting down.
CCTGTTCGGTGGTCAACCTACCCGGAACACAAGCAATCTCCAATGAAGATCTCTTAGAGCTTGAAGTTGACATTCTCATTCCTGCTGCCTTGGAAAACGTCATTACCGAAGAAAATGCTCCCCGGATTCGAGCCAGAATCGTTGCCGAATTAGCCAATGGACCCACCACTCCCGAAGCCGACCGTATTCTTCACCACAACGGGGTCCATGTCATCCCCGATTTCCTCTGCAATGCCGGCGGGGTTACGGTATCGTACTTCGAAATGGTCCAGAATTTCTACCTCTACTTCTGGGAGGAAGAAGAAGTTTTAGCACGTTTAGACAAAAAGATGACCACTGCCTACCATACCGTCCTTGAAACGGCAAAGAGGTATAATGTCCACATGCGCCAAGCAGCCTACGTTACTGCAGTATCTCGAGTTGTTGAAGCTATGAAGCTTCGCGGCTGGGTGTAATATTGTACCGAGCTATCTCAAGGAAGATAGCTCGGTACCCCTCATAACGAAGAGTGATACCCCAAAAAGGCTTCATCGAATATGGCTTAGATAATTCGTGCCTTGAGAGAAAATCGATGGTTTTCACTGAGTATGGGGGTTCATTCTCCTCTTTGGGCATGGCAAAATCTGCAACCGAAGAAATGGAGCGAATAAAAACCATGGTCCATGACGGTCTTTCCTGTGGGGGAAGGGCACCACAAGAAGAAGGGGGAATTCTTGCGGTGCCCTCCGCTTTTTATAAAGCGCATTCCCCCCGTTCCCCAGTTCGAATTCGGATCACATCTGCCACGGGATACATAAAAATCTTCCCATCACCAATCTCTCCAGTACGTACCGCTTGGACAACGGCATTGGCAACTTTTTCACAATCTCCATCCCGTATCACTACTTCGAGCTTTACCTTGGGAAGGAAGGGAATCTCATAGGCTCGACCTCGAAACTGCTCGACCAATCCTCCCTGAGCACCACGTCCCTCCACCGAGTATAAGGTCACTCCAGGATATCCCAACCGTTCCAAAAGATCGACTACCTCGGTAACTTTCTCTTCTCGTACCAATACCTCCAGTTTCATCATGGTTATCCCTCCTCAACCGGCCAAAAAGGTCCGATGATGGGTGAACTCCGGATAAGCCGGGGTACCGTGTTCTTGAATATCCAAACCTCGCAATTCTTCCTCCGGCGACACACGAATGCCGAAAATAATATCCATGACTTTAAAGAGAACGTATCCCAACCCTAACCCCCAGAGAGTCACCATACCTGCACCAATGAGCTGCGCCCAGAGTTGCCCTGCGCCACCACCGTAAAAAAGCCCGGTAACGTAAGGTGCTTCAAGAGAGTAAAGGCCGTACGTCCCATCGGCAAAAAGACCGACACTAATGAGCCCCCACAGACCATTTATGCCGTGAACGCTGACCGCTCCCACTGGATCATCGATACCTTTTGATTCTAAGAAATACACCCCGCCCACGACTAAAAGCCCGGCGATAGCTCCGATAACCACCGCTGCCCAAGCTTCAATCCAAGCACAAGGAGCGGTAACAGCTACAAGACCACCCAGAGTCCCGTTGAGCGCCATGCCTAAATCCCAGCGCTTGGTCTTCGCCCGCATAATGAGGAGAGTCACAAAGGCCCCTGCCGCTGCTGCCAGGTTGGTATTGACCGCCACCACGGCAATGCGAAGATGGTGCGCACTAAAGGTGCTCCCCGGATTGAATCCAAACCAACCGAACCAGAGAATGAAGGTACCCAGTGCGGCCAAAGACATGTTGTGGCCGGGAATAGCCCGAGGCTTTCCGTCTTTGGTGTACTTCCCAAATCGTGGTCCCAAAACCATAGCTCCGGCAAGGCCCACCATACCACCGATAGCATGCACTACTCCCGAACCGGCAAAATCAGCATGCCCCAATCCAAAAGGGAGTTGAGCGAGCCACCCACCACCCCACACCCAGTGGGCATAAACAGGGTAAATGAAAAGGCTCACAAAGAAGGTATATACAAGATACGCAGAGAACTTGAGCCTCTCCGCCACCGCTCCAGAGACAATGGTAGCCGCCGTTCCACAAAAAACGAGTTGCCAGAAGAAATCAAGGTAAGTTCCCACATCGTATGCCTCTCCCCGAAGAAACCAAAAACCAGAACCGATAAAACCACCAACGTCATTACCTTTGAGAAATCCATATCCTACGGCGAAAAAAATGAGTGAAGCAACCACGAAATCGACCAAATTTTTACTCAAGAGATTGGTGGTGTTCTTGACCCGGCAAAAACCGGTCTCTACCATGGCAAAACCGGCCTGCATGAAAAAGACCAGAAATCCGCACACCAAAATCCATACGTAATCGGTAGGCAAGGCTGGGTTTTCTTGAAGAGTGGTTTGACCGATTGGATCCTGAGCCCATACGACATTCATCCCAAGAAGAACGAGAATGAAGAAGAAAAATACCCAAAAACGACGCATGTGACACACTCCTTTCAAAAAATCGAAAAGTCTCTCCAGGCTCCTTTGCCTCACCTCCAAAAACAAAAAGCTCCTTGCCCGGAAACACCTCCGTTTTCCAAACAAGGAGCTTCTCTGCCTTAACGCAATAAAAACCCCTGCCCTCACGCAGGGATATATGCGGCACCTCTGCCCTCTTTGAGTAAATTATACCCTGCTTCTTCAAGAAGTCAAGTAAGGTGAGAGAAAATTTCCTTACCGAACCCGATCGGCAATAATTTGAGTCAGTGCCTTGATAGTCTCATCTTCGCGTATGTCTTTTCCCTCTACGATCGCTTCTTGTGCCCTCTTCTCCAAGAGAGGAAAGTCCTCCGCTCGAAGGATTCGGTTGGCACGATAGGCAATCACCGAGGCAGGATTCTTCCCTTCCCTCAAAAGATGCAAAATGACCAAGGTCATCGCCGTAGATCGAACCCGAGCAAAAGAGAGATGGTGTTTTACACCCTCCCTTACCTCTGGGGCGAGATCGAAAATGACTCTTCTGCCCCGGATGAACTGAAGGAGATAAGGACCACCGGGTGGAACTTCGATAAGGTAGGAACCACTGACGCTCGTTACCCCTCGGGCAACCGTTTTTCCTGTAGTAAGGTCGATTACGGTAATTCCCGCATGGGAAAAGAAACGCTCCACGGTTTTCCCTGCTTCGGTCATTTGGGGAACAAACGCCCGACCGGAAAGAAGAGTAGGTTCTTCCTGGGCCTCAAGAGGGAAAACCAAGGAAAAAATGAAGAAGAGTATCACTGTGATGCGTGAAAACATTCCTTGCCTCCACTCCTTTTTTGTCCATGCCGGGAGACCTCTGATGATATTTCCCGGCATGGACACATATCACTGGAGATCGATAACGGCGACCCTCTCTTCGTCGTTATTGACCACCAGAGCTTTCCTCCCATCTTGGGTCACAACAACCGTCCAAGGCTTAAATCCCAGCTCAAGGGTCCGTGTTATCCGCCCCAACTGGAGATCGACCACCGAAATCGTACGACTTGCATTGTTGGTCACATAGGCTAAAAAACCATCGGGGGAAACGGCCACATACCAAGGCCACTCACCAACCGGAATTTCCTGAAGCACTTGCAAGGTAACGGTATCAAGAACCGAGAGGCTATTCGACCTGGTATTGACTATAAGGGCCTTTTCTCCCTGGGGAGTCAAGGCTATATCCCAAGGATTTTCTCCAACCGGAATACGACGCACCTCTCTTTTCGCTTCAAGATCGACCACCGACACATCATGAGAGTCATAATTGGCTACCAAAGCGATATTCCCTTGAGGAAGAACCACGATGCCATAGGGAGATAAACCCACCGAGATTTTGGCGATTTCTCCCTCTTCTTCGATACTGATGAGCGACACACTGCTTGGACTCCAATTGGTGACGAAAAGGAGAGTTCCATCGGGATGTATGGCGAGATCCTGCGGTAAATCCCCTACCGGTATCCTGACTATTTCCCTTCCGCCAATGGTGTCAACGATCGATACATTATTTGATTGGGAATTCACCACATAACAAACGGTGCCATCATTCCCATAGAGAATATTTTTCGGTCCTTTTCCTACTCCCACCTGAGAAATGATGTTTCCATTCTCAATGTTCACCAGAGTCACTTTGTCTGAATTGGTGTTAGCCACGGCAACCTCTTGACCAGAAGGAGAGAGAGCAATACCCCATGGTCCTTCACCGCCTGAAGGAAGGATCATAGCAAACACGCTCGAAACCCACAAAAGGATCAAACCCAAAACCATGACACTCACTTTTTTCCCCACTATCATACTTTTTACCCCCTTTCAATTTTCCTCCCACCGCACCATGCTCAACGGCTTCGCAGGATTCCAAGTAATATCACCATCCATGAGGTCGGCGTTATACGTGATTTGGGCGTTTCCGGTAAAATCAATCTCATGGGCCACCACTGAGCCAAAAATCGACGAATTCCCCGCGATCTTCACTCTTCCACGAGGAACAAAAAACACTCCTGTCACTTCTCCATTCCCGGTGATTTTCGACTCGCCCTCACTCAAGGAGACAAAAGCGATGTTTGCTGGCTGATTCAACACGTGAGAGAGCTTACCGGTCAAGTGAATAACTCCTTCGGAGACAATGATGCCTTGTCCTCGAATGGAAGAGTTACCGGTCATTTTCACTTTTCCCTTGACGTAAATCACCACGTCGTCTCCCAAGACGATGTCCACATTTCCGGTGAGGTCTAAGTCCCCATTAATGTAGGTGTTATTGAGCTGAAGGGTGGTATTCCCAGAAACCCGCAATCCCTGCGAGTATTGAGTACCAGAGCGAGCCTTATCCTTCCAACTCGCTCTTAAGCTCTCACTCACAGAGGGAATTTCCTGCCGATAATCTTCCCCGGCAAAAGTACCATCTTCAATATGGATGCTACCCCTAGTTAATATTCCGCCCGACATCGCGGAGTATACCGCTCCTCGAACGGTAACATTGCCCCCAAGCGTAATACGCCGATGTCCGTAGACGTTACCTTTCGCTTTCCCAGGGTTTGAACTCTTAATGTGGGAACTACCAGCCAAATCAATATCAGTAGCGGAAGCCAAGGCATTCCGAAAAATGGCCGGAAGAGAGCTTCTTCTTTCTACTTCCACCGTGATTCTTTTGGCATGACCTGAAACTCTTCCCTCGCTCTGAATCACTTTTATTCGCTTCTTCTCCGGATGTGGAGTTATCCGCAGGGAAAAGACGCCTAAGATATTCCCCTTCGGAAAACTGACCTCGTAGTCAGTAACGGTATAGCTCCAGTTACTCTTGAGTTCATCGAGTGCGTAATCTACCCCTGCTTCAGCCAAATAGTGCGCTTGGAGGGAGAGTAAAGCGAGGCGAGTTTGGCGGTTGCCTCCGATCATTACAAAAGAAGCACCAACGAGAAGTACTGCCAATACCGAAATAACCATGAGTGTGGTAATGAGAAGAGACCCGCGATCCTTTTCCATCCCGCTTTCACTTCCTGGCCTATTTACTTAGAGAGGGGTTACGCTTGAGCAGGGTGGTAGAAAAGGTATGTTCACGATCACCGAGAGGAATGGTGAGCTGAACGGTAATCATCTTTCCCTCTCCTCCACTCCGGTCCAAAAAAGAGAGGTTCCTCACCCCCTGAACCATGATCCTGGTGTTACTCGGCGTTGAACGCACAAGGAGATGGATCGTTCTCCCCGCGACTACGCGCTCTTCGAGAAAGTAGTGAACTTCTTCCTCATTGGGAAAAGTCAAGTGGAGCGTAGAGACATCGATTGCTACCTTTGAGGCATTCCGCAAATCACGGGCCATCTCCAGGAAAAGAATGTTAACTTGATCTTGCGCAAGCTGCTTATTCACTTGACTTTGGCTCCCTGGGGCAAGATAGGAATCAGCAAGCTCAATCCTCACCCGAGGGAGGAGAAGAGAAAAGAAGTACAAAATAATAACGAAAACCAAAATGAGACTAGTAGTAAAAATGGTCTCAAGAAGCGTCACTCCCAAAGACCGATCACTGGGCGTAGACAAGGTCGTTGATTCCTCCTTGGGCTATGTAGGTAACTATCCGTACCGGGCTCATAGACTCTTTCCATCGAAGTCGCAGCTCAAGGATATAGTTTCCCGAAGCTTGTGGTGTTAGCTGCACGAGGGAATCATTCAAAACCTCGGGGAGCGTCCGCAATGCCGGAATTTCGTCGGTACTCACCTCCAAGTATTCATAGAAGCGCGAGAGTCGGTACTGGTGGGATGGGTCACTCGATAAGTAGAGAGCAAGTCCAGGAATATTCTTCGTCGCCTCGCCATCAAAGGGTAAAGAACGAATCCGCTCCACGATATCGGTAACCAAGGATGAACACGTGAGATACTCTCGATTCATTTGCAAGGTAAAGAGATTACGCGCAAAAAGACCTGCCAAAGCAACAACACCGAAACCAACCAAAATAACTACGATGAGTACCTCGATGAGTGTTGCTCCCCGTTCTCCACATGCCCGATACATAGAGGTTCTTTCCCAAAAAACGTTATCTCTTTCCTCCTTTACCATTATACTCCCCTGCTCAGGAATTTTCCAATCGCCCCTTATGATATACTCTTTAAAGATAAACTTTAATGCCACTTCATTCATTCGCAAACTCATCATGAGAAGAGGTGAATCCGGTGAGGAGAAAAATTTCATGGATTGTGCTCTTGGGAATCTTGGGGGTGTTTGCTATGCTCGATAAGGGTCTCACCGAAGAAAAGATTTTCTTACCTGAAATTCGTTTGCAGGGAGAAATATCGGTTGAGGAAGCTATCTTCCGTCGACGTTCGGTCCGTTCTTTTCGTGATGAACCACTTTCACTCGAAGAACTCGGACAGCTCCTCTTTGCTGCCCAAGGGATTACCGAAAAAACGTACGGTTTTCGTACTGCCCCTTCGGCCGGAGCGCTCTATCCCCTTGAGCTCTATGCCGTCATAGGAAGAGTAAAGGGCCTCTCCCCAGGCGTCTATCGGTACCTACCGCAAGACCACAGCATGGTCAAAGTGCTCGAGGGAGACAGACGAGGAGAACTTTTCCAGGCAGCGCTCGAGCAAAGCTCTATTCAAGAAGCACCGGTTACCTTAGTTTTTACTGCGATCTATGAGCGAACCACCCAAAAGTACGGTGAGCGAGGCATTCGGTACGTCCATATGGAAGTCGGACATGCCGCACAAAACGTATATCTTGAGGCTGAAGCATTACAACTTGGGACCGTAGCCATCGGTGCCTTTCGTGATAAAAGTGTCGCCAATCTCCTTGCCCTTCCTGCAAACGAAGTACCACTGTATCTCATGCCGATAGGAAAACCACAGAGAGAGAAAGGTCGATGAGAGGGCCCTTGATTGTAAAAAGAAAAAAGACCCCGCCCACACGATGGGCGGGGTCTTTTCAACCTGGTAGCGGGGGTCGGATTCGAACCGACGACCTCCGGGTTATGAGCCCGACGAGCTTCCTGCCTGCTCCACCCCGCGTCATTCCATTGCAAGCGGAAGGTATAATAACACAAAACTCCCAAAAAATCAACAAGTGTATAGGTTCAATACCTGCGAGACACTCGGAGCGTCTCCTCTGTGAGCTCCTCCGGGGCTTCTCTCTTCGTTTCACAGTGGACCTTACCTTTGAAAAAGAGGGAAAAATTTTTGGTACTTGCGATGAGAAAAATAGGGGAATCTTTGTGAACCTCGCCGTTTCCGCTCGGTGAAACAATCTCATGGTTTTCCCTTGAGAAGAGGAGAGACCGCCACGGGGTTCCAAAAGAACCCCTCGCGGCGACAAGGAGATGGTCATTCCAAGGGTCGTTTTTTCGTTTCCCGTGGAAATTTTGAGACTGCCACGGTACAAAAAACGTGCCTCGCAGCGACAAAGAACCGAATCACGAGATCCCCACGGGACCTTAAAAATCGAGGTCCCTCGTGATGACCACTTCAGACCGCCGCGGGATTCGAAAAACCGAAGCCTCTCGGGGTGATAAAGGAAGTGGGAAGCGTTATGGAGGCAAAATCCGAGGATGTGGGGAAGATTCCCTCTTTCCCTCAAGTTTTTAAAAGAAGTTTCCTCTGAAAATGATTCCTCCCTCTGCAAGCTTGAGGAGCAAGGAAAGGGAATACTCTCAAGATGAGAAGACTTTTGAAGAAAAAAATTTTTTGTCCTCTCTCTTTTCCTCCAATAGGGTTGAGAATCTCTCTCCGATTATGGTTTCATTTTCACCGATGAAGAGAAAAGTTCTCTTTTTCTTCCTTCGGTATTTCTTTGCCCTCACCGAGGAGAGAGGAAAAATCAATCGATGGAAAGAACACACTCTACCTCAATCTTGAATTCCCAAAATTACGGGGATATCCCTGGAGGAAGCTGAGGTCAATCACCCAACCTCTGGGGAATTTTCCCATTACCCTTCGGTTTTTACCCAAAAACGAGAGAGAGCGAGGTATCGGAAATGCACCGACTTAAGAGAAAAATTTTCTCAGCGTGGACCATCGTGATCGGAGTGCTTTTCTTTTGCTCATGGGCCTATGCCGATCTCAAGGTCGAAGTATGGGTGAATGGACTTGAGGTCCCATGGTCGCTCCTCTTTTTAGATGACAAGCGGGCTTTGGTGAGCGAACGACCGGGAAGAATTCGCTTGATCAGAGAAGGGAAACTCCTTGATACTCCTTATGCCGTTCTCGATGTAGAAGCCATCGGGGAAGGAGGGCTCATGGGCTTAGCCAAACATCCTCGCTTTCCCCATGAACCTCACCTCTATGCTATGTATACTTACCGGGAAGGAGAGAGGATAGGGAATCGGGTGGTACGCCTGCGTGATGAAGGAGAGCGAGGAGTGGTGGAAGGGGTTATTGTGGATGGCATTCCCGGTGCCCGTTTCCACAATGGGGGGCGAATCGCTTTTGGTCCTGACGGCATGCTCTACATCACTACCGGAGAAATCTTTCAAGGAGAATTAGCTCAGGATCTCACTTCTCTGGGTGGAAAGATCCTCCGTGTAACTCCTGAAGGTGATATCCCCTCCGATAACCCCTTTCCTGGCTCGCCCATCTACTCCCTCGGTCATCGCAACCCTCAAGGATTAGCCTGGCATCCCCAAACTAAGGAACTCTTTGCTTCCGAACACGGTCCCTCAGGAGAAGGTTTCCGCCGGGGACACGACGAAATCAATCGAATTGTCAAAGGAGGTAATTACGGTTGGCCCCGTATCGTAGGGCGAGGGAATAGCTCCACCTATATCGATCCGGTGGTACTCTGGACGGAAACTACCCCGCCTGCAGGAATGACCTTTGTACGCAGTCCCCTTTTCCCTAATTGGGAGAACGATCTCCTTGTGGCCACCCTCCGCAGCCAGGCTCTCGTCCGCATTCGCCTCAGAAAAACACCTCAAGGCTATCAAGTAGTCGAGATAGAAGAACTCCTGAAAAACCGCTTCGGGCGGCTCCGGGACATCGTCGAAGGACCAGACGGAGCACTCTACCTTCTCACCAGTAACCGCGATGGACGCGGACGCCCTCTCCCCGGTGATGATACCATTTATCGGCTACTCCCCGAGGAATAAATAGAAGGAACCACAAAAGTAACGATTTTCCTCATGAATGGATCCTGGGTTTCTTCCCTACCTCTGTCTCACACAGCGGCAGAAACCGTGGAAATTGGCACAAATCCCCCCGAAAATAGAAATGAAACCCCAAAAGAGTGGACGGGTCAAAATATGGGTCAGTCGTGGCGAAGAAACCGGTAAGAGGTAAAAACCCCAGGTGAGGAGAAAACAACCGAAAACAATACAAGAATGACCAAAAATGAGTAAGCCCGTTCTCTGCGTCATGCTTTATCCCCCTTTCTCTCGGATTGGGACAAGAGGCAAGTAGCGAAGCTCGCCCCCCGGTAGCCTATTATAGAATAAAAAGGTGGAAAAGAGATGAAAAAACCTTAACACTCCGAGAAAAAGGGGGAACCGAAAAACATCACTCCTCGACCAATTCACCTACTATGGGAAACTTCTGGAGGAGTTCTGCGCCATGGGGTGCCCGCTCAAGCGCTTCGGTGAGGTCGTAGCCTGCTTCATGGGAGGCTTGGTGTCTCCCCGAACGCCATAAAAAGCTCGAAGACACATCGTACACCTTCCCTTGGTAGGCGACATAGGCAGGTCTTCCTTCTTTCCCGTCATATTGGCGGAGTTCGCTTCTCGTCAATTTCCGCATGGTTTTTCGGTGACCCCGAGGGGTCCCCTTCTTCTCCCTCCTATTTCAAGAATTTGGACACAAAAGGAGAGGTTTCACCCCGGCGCATGAAGTGCCCCGAGGGACCCTCGCCTAAAAACTCTGAAAACCACGACTCGTGTTCCACTTCTTCGTGGAGAATGGCCAGCGCTAAATCATAGGTACGGTGATCTTTCCCTACAGTCATATTACAAATATGGGTATATTGACGCACCGCGCATCGTTCTGCCTCTACGAGGACCTGAAGAATATCCTCTACTTTTTCAATCCGTTGGGGAAGGTAAGCCGGAGGACATCCAGAAACATCGTGGAAGTCCTTCATGTCCCGGGGTAATTCACCTCCCAGTTCGTAAATACGAGGAACCAAGGCCTCAAAGTGGTTACGGTCTTCAATCCGTGCTACCTCAGCAATTTCTTTCACGGTCTCACCGTCAAGACCAATGAGGTTACAACGGAGAATCGTGTAGTAATAGTAAGTGGTCAATTCAGCGGAGGCATTCTTGACTAAAAGCTCAACTAACTCATTCACGTTGATACCCGCTCTCTCCACCATTTCTCGAGCAACACGTCCCATTAGTATACCTCCCTTTAAAGTTAACTCTATAATTAGAAACTGACGGTGCACCGAAAAATTCCCCCCAAAAGCAATCCATTATTCAAAAATTTCCCTCTAAACTCAGATAAAAAGTGGGTTCACCGAGAGTGTCCAAAGGAATACTCATTCCTAAGGTAAAACACAAAGGAAGAGCATCATTTCCCAAAAAACCTCGTAAACTCAGTTCAAAACCGGTGGTCAAAAGTTTTTCGTAGGAAGGGGTATCGGAGAGTAGAAGTCCCTGGAAATAAATATTCCCCCATAAATCTTTGAGAAACAAAGGCCCGGTATGAGTGACATAGAGTTTTTGGATGGGAAATGCGTAGTTCACCTCTCCTAAGAGAAACCCCTCGCCTCCTCTCTCTGTGTACCCCCGAAGCGGTATTACCTCCCCTCCCACGGTAAAATCTTTCTCGAAAGTGCTCATTCCCCCAGAAATTTTCAAGCGAAGGCGTGCCGCAGAGAGAGAAAAGGCCCGTTCCTCGGTATAGGAGGCAATCCAACGCGAACCTCGGTTTTCACCCCGATATCCGGAAAAGAGAGAGAAATACCACTCCTTGGTGCATCGCACGGTATCACTCCCTCCATACTGAGTAAGGAAAAAGTTTCCCCACCATCCCCCTCTATACCCCTGGAAAAATTCCTCTTCCTCAAAGTGACGTCCAAAAGAGAGAGTAAAGTTTCCACGTGTCCAACCCCTCCGCCAAGGAAAACGAAAACCGACGAATGCCGCTTCCTCCTCTCCCTGAGAAAAAGAGATAAAGAGTGAAGGATAAAAAGAGGCGTTCTCATACTGGAAACTCCACTCCTCGTCCCCCCGATAGGTGAGAGAAAGGGTTTGAAAGCGCAAAGGGTCCTCGAGGATAAAATTCACTCCCGAAGAAGGCAACAGACGGAGACGAAAGAAACGATGTGGACAGTATGGGGAAGAGACGAAATCATTGTTTGAGGAAACGAGAGGTATTACAGTATCCTCTCTTTTGACCTCGGTCTCTTCCCAGAGGAGACTCTCTTTCAGTACCATCCCGAGGTCATATCCCCGGTGATGGTAAAAGATACCGTAGATTCCTCGAGAACTCACCACAGCTTCAAAGATTCCGCCGGGAAGATCGGTAAGCCGGAAAAAACGCCCACCTTCCCGTTTATAGGCATACAAATCGTGTTTCCCTCCCCGATCGGAAATGGAATAGAGCCAATTCCCATCCTCAGAAAATACCGGTGCCCAATCCATGGCTTCATCCTGAGTAATCCAGAGGAAAGACAAACTATCGAGGTTGAGGAGAGCAAGGTCCAAAAATCCGTTGTGCCACGCACAGAGAGCTAAATTTTTCCCGTCTTTGGCGAGAACCATACTCACCGGATGAACTTGTGAAGGGAAGAAAAAGAGGGGAATCCTCTCTCGAGTCTCAGAATCGAAACTCCACAAAACGGTTTGCCCTTCGTGGCGCGAGAGAAAGAGAATGGTCATCCCACGCCAAAAAAGGGGAGAAAAAGCATTCTCACGGTGGGTGATCCGCTCTTCTTTCCCCGTAGAGAAATCGTAGAGGAAAAGGTCCAAAGAATCGGTGAAGAATCCCTCGACCAGCTTGCTATAGATAATCTTCTTCCCATCCCCGGAAAAACTCGGCTTTCCGATGATCCTCCCCCCAACGATCAAATCCTCCTTGTGGGTCGAAAGGGAGTAGAGACGCAATCCGGTCACTAAATGCGGGTGAGAACGACTGTAAAGGAGGAACTCTTCATCTGGGGAGAGGGCAAGACCCCACGCGTAGAAATCCCGAGGATGGAGGTACTCAAGCGGGGTCCGCCCCTCTCTTCCCTCTGAGCGCATTTCTTCCTCTCTCTTCCACTCTTCAAAGAGCTCCTCCAAAGAGAAACCGGTCACCCTCTTCACTGCCCCACCAAGGTCAAAGGGGTTGAGAGTTTTATTCTGATCGAGAACGATGTCCCGCAAAACATGCTCACCAAAGCGTTCCACAAGATAGGCGCAAAAGCTCGCCCCATACACATAACAACCCAAACTCCCCGGCCACTCATCGAAAAAGGTATAGGCATGGAAAAGAGAGAGAGGCTTTAAGCCATTGTGCACTTCTTCCCTCATATACATGGTAAAGAGAGGGTCGTCAAGGCGTCCCCGTGGGGAAAGGCGGGATTCAGCATACACTGCCAATCCCTCCACAAACCACATCGGCTGCAGTCCCCCCGGGGGGAGTATTTTCCCAAGGAAGGTATCCCACAGGGTATCTTCTGGGATAACCCCCATTTGGAAGAGGTGAGCCAACTCATGGGTTAAAAGGAGGCGCCACCAATCGGAAAAGTGAGTCCCTCCCCAATAATCAAGGGGCCAGGAGAGAGAAAGCGTCACCGTTCCCCAGAGACTGTCGGCCCAGGCGTTTGCCGTCCCCGGTATATCGAGGAGAATAATCCGAGGTTTGTAGGGTAAAGAGCAGCCAAAAAACCGTTCTAAGGTTTCCATCACCTCTTCGCCCATCGGAAAGATACGGGAGATATCATCCTCCAAGGAAGCCGGGAAAATGAATGAGAGCCGTGGGGTTTCAACCACGCGAAATCGATCGCGGGGATCAACCCGCTCCCACGCCTCGAGTGGGGAAAGGAGAAAAAAGAGAAGGATAAAGATAGGGAAAAAGATTCCGCACCGTTTCACTCTCTACACTCCCTTGCGAGGAACGAGACTATTCTTGAGGATCGACCACGCACCCCATAAAGAGGATTACTCCGGTGAGGTCATCGCGGAGCACAAAGAAAAACGGACGATCGGCAATGAAGAGGAAAGGTTGCGCAGGACCTCCCTTGGCAATGACCACCGCACTCGCTCCGCCGGCTTCTGTTCCTCTTTCGTTGACTTCCACCAAGGCTCGATGGACCACCTCACTCACAAAGGCAGGTTGCAGGGTAAGAGCACTAAGGTCAGCTTGAGGAGTAAAAATAATTCCCATTCCTAAGGTCCGCAAAACTTCCTTCAACTCTACCCCGTAGGCAAGGCGAAAACGAGGAATCATCACTACCCCTTGATACTCACCGAAACGAGCCATCCACTCCTCCCATTTCGTTCCGCTCAACGAGGAAAGGAATGCTCCAAAGTCTACACCCAAACGAGGGAGAAAGAGGTACATATTTACCCTTCCCGTGGCCCCATAGGGGAGTGCTACCGCTTGAAGCTCTTCGTCTTCCCAGTAGAGATATGCTCCGCGTTGATACATCATGGGGTGCTTTCGAGTGGTCCCATCGAGGAGGGTAAAGGGAAGCTCTTGCGTAGCCTGAGGGTCAAAGGCTCTCTGCCAAGGAGCAGATAAGAAAACCGCGTTGACGATAATCATGATTGTGTCCGGGTCGAGGCGTTCCAAGATTTTCTCCACTTTCCCTTGGGTCTTCTCGCAAACCCACTCGTTCACCAAAGAAAGCGCACGAGGATCAGCAAAATCGACCGTATGGAGCTCGGCGCGGTAAAATTCTTCACTCACCCGCAAAAATTCAGCCTGAAAAGCAATGTCCTCTTGAGCCCAGAGCGCATTGGCAAGGGAGAGAGAAAGCTCAGGATCATCGGTCTGCAGAGTGAGGAGTCGCTCCGTGAGCGCGAAATGCATGTTGTGGAGATCCGGAGAAGAAAATTGAGTAATACCCAAAGACTCTGCCATCGCTTTTCTCGTTTCCCCTCGCGTCCCGTTATAAGTCATCCGCAGAGCGGTAACAATACTATAGGGACAGAGAAAAATATTTTTACCCTGGTCTTCTCTCACCAAGGAAGTGAAAAGGCGGAAGGCAAAGTGGTTATCACTGGCCAGAAGAGGAGCAAACTGGGCACCTGGGGTTTGATCCGTTACTGATTGTCCCACGGCGAAAGAAACCACCAAAAACACCCACCATCCTATCATGCCAAAGATAAAAAAACTTGAAAAACGCATATTTTCCCTCCTTACTCCAGATACAAAAAAAGCTGGAGATTTCTCTCCAGCTTTTCTCTCTTTCTTTTTCCTCCCGGCAGCGTCC
>CAKZPS010000011.1 GCA_937139415.1 uncultured bacterium | reverse complement strand
CGTCAAGTGATGCGTGCCATAGCTATTCACCATGTGTACGGATGGCGTTCGGCAATTTTAGCTTCTTTTGCTCCTCCTTTTCTTCCCATCCGAATGGTATGGGGAAATATCATCAATTTTTCGGCAACGCTCGTTGCGTGGCGCGTTCATTTTTTCGGCTTTCCCAAGCGTCGTCCGCGATGGCAGAAGACGAAACGCACCTATCTTTCTCCCCAGGTCATTGCTCGTTATCGAAGGCGTTTGGGCGATTTATTGCTCGAGAAAAATTCTCTCGATACCGATACACTCTTTGTAGCTCTCAAAGAGGCCGAAGAAAAAGGTGAGCCGTTGGGGGTGGTCCTCAGGGGGAAGGAAATGGTCTCACAGGAAAAGCTTCTTCAGGCGCTTGCCGAGAATCTGAAAATGCCCTATATTCGACTTGAAGGCAATCATTTGGTCCGTGCTTATCCTCAGGAAATCCTTGCTTTTTTCGAGCAGCGTGGAATAGTACCTCTTGCTCTTACGCCTCACCATGCCGTTATTGCTGCTCGGGAGCCCTTGTCTCTCCCGATTCTTCAAGAGGTTGAGGAATTCTTACAAGTGGAGAATGTGACCGTGGCTTTGGCAACCGAAGAAGCTATCCGCGAAGGGCTCCGTTTTTTTCGGGAGAATAAAGCGTCTCCCATGAAAATGCTACTCGGAGAAATGTTACTCGAAGCTGGTTTCATTAGTGGCGAAGAACTTCTCGAAGCTCTTCGGGTGCAGGCGGTTGTTCATCGACCCTTGGGAGAAATTTTCCTTGAAATGGGGGTACTCACCACTGAGGATCTGGAAGAATTTCTTAAGATCATTGATTCAGCTTAAAATAGTCCCATGGCCCTCTACGTTTTAGGTATTTCTTTGAAAGAAGCAAGGGAAATATCGGTAGGAAAGAGGAAAAAAGAGATTTTTCCTCTCGGTCTCTATCTTTACGTTGGTCAGGCCAAGCGAAATCTCACTGCCCGCTTGCAGAGGCACCTCAGGCGTGAAAAGAAGAAACATTGGCATATCGATTTTCTCTTAGAATATGCAGATATCGTGGGGATTGCCCTCTTTAGAGAAGAGGCAGAGTGTTTTCTCGCTCAGTGTTTTATGGGGCTTCCTGAGATCAGAGGTTTCATTCCCCGTTTTGGTGCGTCTGATTGTCGGTGCCTTACCCACCTTTTCCTTCTCGGTGAACGGTATACTTTTCCCGATGTGTTTGCTTCTTTAGAAAGAGTCTTTCATCTCTCGCCTGGGCAAGTTTGGTATGGTGAAGGAGGCGTTATTGGAGAAGGAGTTTTTGCATCATTTGTGCGTTGCGGACGGCATAGTCCCGGTAACAGTTGTTGAACATGAGGAAGATGCGTTCGGACTTTCCGAGGAAAGAAGCAAGTTTTTGCGCCCACGGTCGCAGTTCTTCTTCTTGGTAAAAGTATGCAAAGCGTTCGTGGACGGAGGTGTGATGGTTTTGCCAAGCGGTTCTGTTCCGTCCATGGAACCGTACCACCATGCTCTTTGTGGTTTGGGCGATGAGCGGAGGGACAGTCCAGGAGAGCTGTGGCTCATCTACGCAGACATAGGTGCAATTGAGGCTTCTGAGGAGAGAGAGGGTGTCGGCACGATTCTCTTCCTTGAGCCAACTGCGATGTCGAAATTCGATGGCAAGGTGAAAGTTTCCAGCTCTCTCGCGAAGCCAGGTGAGGTAGGTGATTTCTCTTTCCCCTTTTTTGAACCAGGGCGGGAATTGGAAGAGGAGATACCCTAACTTTTTCGCTTCCTGGAGCGGTCGAAGTGACTGAAAGAACACGTGGAGGCTGAGGGCTAAAAATTCTTGGGGGAGAGAAGAGGCTTGTAAAGAAGGTGTTTCTTGGAGGTGAGAGGGGAGCTCTGCCCGAAGAAAAGAGGGAAGGCTGTGTAGCGCAACGGGGTGAAAGGTGAAGAGGGCGAAGGCTTTACAATTGAAGAGAAATGATTTCGGGGTTCGTTCTACCCAGAGGAGGGCATTTCGTTCCGCGGGGAAGGCATAGAAACTCGAATCCACTTCCACAGTGGAGAAATGGGTGGTATAGAATTGGAGTCGTTGTGCGGGTGTTTTAACGGTTGGGGGGTAGAAATCGCTCTCCTCGATCAAGGTCTTATCGGTCCAAGAACAAGTGCCTACACGACATTCGGTCATGATTTCCTCCATTTTTATTATACCCTTTTTCGCCGAGGGTGATACAATAAGGAAAAATCCATTGGAGGTGCCTCGATGGCAGTAGAAAAAGTAGATTCTCTTCCCAAGACTATGAAAGCGGTAGTAAATTACGGTCCTTCTGATTTCCGGTTCGAAGAGATTAAGGTGCCGGAGGTAGGGCCTCAAGAAGTGCTCATTAGAGTAGGTGGATGTGGTATTTGTGCTGGAGATGTCAAAACTTTTCATGGTGCTCCCCGCATCTGGGGTGGGGATGGGCATCCCGCCTACATTAAAACTCCGGTGGTTCCCGGACATGAATTCTATGGCCAAGTGGTTGCCTTGGGAGAAAGGGCGAAAGAAAAGTACGGTTTTTCCTTGGGGGATTGGGTGGTGTCGGAGCAAATTATTCCCTGTGGGCGGTGCCGTTTTTGTCTTCGGGGCGATTACTGGATGTGTGAGCGACATTACATCTACGGATTCAAAAAAGACGAAGCCGAAGGAGCATTTGCCGAATACATGAAATTTCCGGTAAACTCGGTGAATCACAAGTTACCTGACGGTTTCCCCTTGCAGGTTGCTGCGTACGTTGAGCCCTTAGGGTGTGCTATTCACGCGGTCGAGCGGGCTGACATTGGATTCGAAGATGTAGTAGTCATTGCCGGAATGGGAGCAATTGGGTTGGGGATGCTCCAGGTAGCCCGCTTATACCATCCCAAGCTCCTCATCGCGATCGACGTCATCGATCGTCGCCTCCAGTTGGCGCAGAAACTCGGTGCGGATCTGGCTCTTAACGCGCAGAAGATGGACGCAGTCGACGAGGTCAAGAAGCTCACCGATGGATATGGTTGCGATGTATACATTCATGCCAGTGGTCATCCCCAAGGGGTCATACAGGGATTACAGATGATTCGTCGTTTGGGTCGTTATGTAGAATTTAGTGTTTTCAGTCAGCCGACTACCGTCGACTGGAGCATTATCGGTGACGTGAAGGAGCTAGATATTCGCGGGGCTCATTTGAGTCCTTGGACCTATCCTTCCGCGATCCGCTTTTTGCAGGAAGGCATGGTGAAGGCAGAGGAAATCATTACCCATGTGTTTCCCTTGGAGAAATTTCAAGAAGCTATGGCAGTTGCCGAGCGCGGAGACGAATCAATTCGGGTAGTGCTCAAACCGTAGTCATGAGGTTTCTTCTCTTTTCCGTTGACCACAGGTATATCACCTCGCGTGAAAAGAGGGGGAGTTTTTGTTTTCTCGAGAGGAGAGAGTAAAGAGGATAGAGATGGTATTTCTTTCAGTTCGAGACTTAGGAAAAACAATACAAGCGAGAAAGGGAGAAACACTCCTTGAAATCCTTCGCCGGGAAGGAATCGTGCTCGATGCCTACTGTGGGGGAATGGGTACCTGTGGGAAGTGCGTGGTAAAAATCCTGAACGGGGAAGTTTCTCCTCCCAATGCTCTGGAAGAAAAACATCTGAGAGAGAAGCTCTCCTCTGGATTCCGCTTGGCGTGTCAAGTCATTCTGTGGAGTGATACCGAGTGTGAGGTATCTTTCTCTCTCTCTGATCAAGCATTGGTCAACACGGTGACGCAGGAAGTGAGCGCAGAGCATCTCCCCGTGCAAAGAAAGAGAGTCATAGTGGAAAAGCCGTCTTTGGGAAAACCAACTTCGGTTCAAGAAGTCGTTGAGGAGAAATTATCCCAACCACTTGAGTGGGAGAGAGGAGCGGTCGAGAAACTCTCCCGGTTGGTGGGGAGTGATTTCGGGCAAGACCTCGAGGTCATCTGTGATCAGAGACGGGTGTACTCTATAGAACCATGGTCGGATAAACCTTTTTTGGGAATTGCGTTTGATCTTGGGACGACCACCGTGGCTTGCGAGCTTTTGGATCTCGTGCGTGGAGTTTCTCTGGGGAGTAGTGGAGCCTTGAATCGTCAGGTGAGTTTGGGAGCGGATGTGATTTCTCGTTTGCGATCGATTCAGGATGACCAGAGGAATCTGAACGTGCTCCAGAGTTTGGCCATACAAACCATGAACGAGATTTTGGCCGAGGTTTGCGAGAGAGCTCAGGTAGAACCAGAGAGGATTTTCGCCGTTACCGTGGCTGGCAATACTATCATGGAACATCTCTTTTTGGGTATTTCTCCATTACTCATTGGTGTCGCTCCTTACACTCCTACCTTCCGACGCGCTTTTCTCGTGAGAGCCCAAGAAATAGATTTGGCAACTCATCCTCATGCGCAGGTATATCTTTTCCCCCAGGTAGCCGGTTATGTGGGTGGTGACATTGTGGGTGGAATAGTGGCTTTTGACTTGGACGTTACCGACCGCACCATCCTCTATGTCGATATCGGTACGAACGGAGAAATGTCGCTCCTTGCTCGAGGGAAAATGTGGTGCTGTGGTACTGCCGCTGGTCCGGCTTTTGAGGGAGCACAAATTACCTGTGGTACTCGTGCCACCTTAGGGGCGATTCATGCCGTCGATATGGACGGAGGGAAAATGACCATCTCCACCGTAGGCGGTGTCTCTCCACGTGGAATTTGCGGTACCGGTTTAATCGACGTTTTGGCAGGACTTTTGCAACAAAAACTGGTTGGACCTACGGGTCGATTTCAGAATACCGAAGGGATGTGGAAGTCGTACTTCATCCAAGACAAAACCCGGGCTTTTGTACTGAGCCGAGATCCTTTGCTTGTCCTGACTCAAGAAGATATCTCTCAACTCCAGCTTGCCAAAGCAGCGATAAGGGCTGGGTGGAAGATTCTCTTGCATGAGGCAGGTTTAGAAGAGCGAGATATCGAGACCGTGATTTTAGCCGGGGCTTTTGGAAGCTTTATTAATCCAGAAAGTGCTAAAAGGATCGGCTTAGTCCCTGCTCTTCCTCCGGTAAAGGCAGTGGGAAATGCCTCACTTTTTGGAGCCAAGCGGGCGCTCCTCTCGCGAAAATTTCGCGAGAGGGTGGAGAACCTTGCTTTACGTTGTGAATATGTTGAACTATCTGCGCGAGGAGATTTTCAGGACTATTTTTTTGAGTCTTTAGTATTTGAAGGAGAAGAATAGGGGGTTTAGAAATGGCGGTGTTGAAACCTTTTCAGGGGTATTTCTACGGACGAAAGATTGTGGAAGAGAAGGGTATCGGTTGCTTAGTGGCTCCGCCCTATGATGTTATTTCAGAGAAAGAAAAGGCGCGTTTAAAAGAGGAACCCTACAACTTTGTCCACATTATTTTAGGAAAGACCGAAGAAGGTTACGAAAAAGCAGCACAGACTCTGCGGCAGTGGATAGAAGAGGGCATTATCGAACAAGACTCGGTTCCCTGTTTTTATGTCTATGAGCAAGAATTTCGCCTCAAGAATCACCACTCAGGACTGAAGAAGCGTACCGGACTCGTTGCCTTGGTTCGTTTAGAAGAGTTTGAGAAAAAGATTATTTTTCCTCATGAGCGAACCATGCCCAAGTACTCTTGGGATCGCTTAGAGCTCCTCCGGGCAACACGGGCGAATTTGGAGCAAATCTTTGGTATTTATCACGACCACCGAGGATTTATTGACGATATTTTAGAGCAAGCTAAAATTCCCGAGGAAAAGCTCTTTGAATTCGTAGATAATCGCGAGGTAGTGCATCGCCTTTTCCGCCTTTCCGATCCGGCAAAAATTGAACAGATTCGTCGAGCAATGAATCCTCGGACCATCATCATTGCCGATGGGCATCACCGTTACGAAACCTGTCTCATGTATCGCAGGGAAGTTCGAGAATGCTTGGGAGACCCCCTCGAGGAAACCCCCGAGGATTATACTATGATGACCTTGGTGAGTATTCAGAACCCGGGGTTACTCATTTTGCCTACGCATCGTTTGGTGAAAAATCTCCCCCCTGAACGAGTAGACAAGTTTTTTGAGCGGTGTGAACCATACTTTCAGGTGACCCTTTTCCCCGACGAGAAGAGCATGGAAAAATATTTGCGTCACGCGCCTCCCTATACCATTGGTGTATACGATAAAGAAGAGGAGAAGTGGGGAGCCATTACTCTTCGTGATCCTCGCATTATGGACGAACGGTTGGGTGTAGCTAACGTAAACCGTTACTTAGATACCGCTATTCTTCACGAATTGGTTTTCAAAGAGATTTTGAATCTCGACGAAGAAGCACAAGGCAAGGGTGAGTACATCGACTACCTTCGCGGCACAAAAGATGTTTTCAGTATCGCCCGAGAAGAGAATCAGTATCAGCTCGTTTTCGTGATGTGTCCTACACCGATGGAATTGGTTGAAAAGGCGGTCACGAGTTTGCAACGGATGCCGCAAAAGTCAACCTACTTCTATCCCAAGGTGTGGAGTGGTCTCGTCATGCGACTTTTCTCATAGGGGTGGACCATGCGACTGCAAATTGCTTTGGATTGTATGGGTCAAGAAGAAGCGAGAGAACTGGCCGTTCTTCTCAAAGACGAAGCCGATATCATTGAGGTGGGAACACCCCTACTCCTCCGCTACGGTCTTCGTGTGGTTACCGAAATCAAAGCGTTACTGCCGGAAAAACCTATTTTCGCCGATGCGAAAATCGTTGACGCCGGTCGATTTGAAACCGAGGAAGTTGCAAAAAGCGGGGCAGACATGGTTTCGGTCTTAGCAGGAGCTTCCTTCCATACCTTACAAGAGGCGCAGTTCGTGTGTAAGGAGTACGGTCTTCAACTCGTGGTGGATACCATTGATTCTCGTCGTCCTTCGGGGGAAAAAGTGGAGGAGTTGCAGAGTATACAGCCTGACTTTGTGGTGCTCCATCTCCCTTCGGACCTTGCCAAGACCGGCAAAAACCTCGCCACTGAGTTTTTAGGTTCGCCGTGGTGTTCTCAATCTTTCTCCTTTATGGTTGCCGGTGGCATTCATCGTGATGCTCTTCCTTCCATTCTTGCCCTACTCCGTCCAGCGATCGTGGTGGTGGGATCGGCCATTACCTTGGCTCCATCACCAAAAAGAGAGGCTCAATACTTCAGGGAGGTCATCCATGGCTTTGCGAAACAATCTTGAAATTATTGTCAGAGAGGTACAGGATTTACTCGCTACTCTCAATGAAGAGGAAGTGAAACAGTTTCTTTCTGGTATTGAACTCGAGAGAAATAGACGCATTTTCGTCTGGGCGCGGGGGAGGAGTTTTTTGGTTTTGCAAGGGTTTGCCATGCGTCTCATGCACTTGGGATATGAAGTACATGTCGTGGGAGAGATAACTTGTCCGGCAATCGGTGAAGGAGATTTGCTCATCGTTGCCTCTGGTTCGGGGAAGACTAGCTCGGTTGTGCTCTTCGCTGAGAAGGCCAAACAAAAAGGAGCCAAAGTGGCTGCGTTCATAGGATGCCCTGATACGCCCCTTGCGCTTCTTGCCGATTATGCGGTGGTTTTCTCCTCGGAGAGAGCGGGACCGTCGATGCAACTTTTCACCGGGGGTGGAGGAACGAGGTTTGAGCAGTCTCTCTTCCTCTTCTGCGATGCTTGTATTTTGGAAATGATTGCTGACCATCGGGAAGAAGCTTATCGATTGATGCTCGTGCGCCATGCTAACTTAGAATAGAAAGGGGGTCTTGAGGTGGAAGCGGAAACTATTGCTGCGCTCAAAGCAAGGGTAGAAGAAGTATTAGGCACGGAAATAAGGAGTCGGAAGCGCTTTCCCGAAAAGGAAGCTATCCCCCAAGAAGAAGGGGAACTGAAGACATTTTTGGCTTCGCGCATTGACTATACCTTAGTGAAGCCCTTCGTAACGAAAAAGGAGGTAGAGGTCTTTTGTCAAGAAGCCGAAGCTTTGAAACTCTTCGCAGTGGTGGTGAACCCTTACTACGTGTCGTTGTGTAGCAGGCTCTTAGAGGGAAGTGGTGTGACCGTAGGAGTGGCAGTCGGTTTCCCTTTAGGGCAAACCAAGCCGGAGATCAAAGCCCGTGAAGCTCGATTGGCTTTTCAAGAAGGGGCACGGGAGGCAGACATGGTCATTAATCTGGGGGCGCTGCGGAGTGGAGAGTGGAGAGTAGTGTACCAGGATATTAAAGGTGTGGTAGAAGAAATGTCTCCCGGTATCGTCAAGGTGGTTTTAGAAACCTGCTACCTGAGTGAGGAGGAAAAAGTGGTAGGATGTTTTATTGCCCAAGCCGCTGGTGCATGTTTTGTGAAGACTTCAACAGGATTTGGCTCGCGGGGGGCTACCATAGAGGATGTTGCCTTTTTGCGAAAAATAGTGGGAGGGACGTTAGGAATTAAAGCTGCGGGAGGAGTGAGTTCTCGCGCTCTTGCTCTGCACATGATTGCCCATGGTGCTAACCGTTTGGGAACTTCGAATGCGGTTCCTATTGTGATGGGCGAATAACCACGAGATTTTTCCCCATTCTTTGGTTAATTTTCTCCCGCCACTCTTCGAGGAGAGAAAGGGAATAAGGAGCAATGTCGCGTGCTTTGGCATCCAAGGTTTTGTGAGGAAGGAAGTTTTGCCAGTACCAAGTGGAAAATTCTCGGGCTTCCTCGGCCATGGCAAGAAGCGTGGCAAAGGTGTGAAGGGGAGGGAAAATGGTGGTCCGGAGTTCTACTCGTTGGGGTGTAGCGGAGAGAGCGATAAAAATTTTCCTACAAGAATCTATCCATCTTGCTCTCCCTACCTTTTGGTAGTCGGTAAAGGGGAGCTTATAATCCAATCCCCATAAATCGACCGTGTTGTGGAGTCGTTGAAAAATTGGCCATGCGCTCCCATTGGTGTCCACTTTAATGAAGTATCCTTGCTTTTTGACTTTTTCCACGAAGAGGGGTAAGTCAGGATGGAGGAGAGGCTCACCTCCGGTGACGCATACCGCGTCGAGGAGTCCCCGTCGGGTGGCAAGATAGTTGAGAACCTCGTTTTCCTCGATAACCGGAAGGTTAGGGTCTTCACGAACGAATTCAGGGTTATAACAAAAAGGGCAAGAAAAATTACACTTGGCCACGAAGAGTACCGTGGCCAACTTTCCGGGATATTCGATATAACTCACTTTGTGCCATCCGCGAAAAATCATCATCCTTAAGTGAGGAGATACGCTTTTCTTTCTTTGAATTCTTCTCGTTTTCCGTGATTCCAACGTTGGATAGGTCGATAGTAGCCGACCACTCGAGAATAGACCTCGGTTTCTTGTCCGCAGTGAGGGCAGGAGAAAATTTTCCCATTGAGGTATCCATGATTGGGGCACACCGAAAAAGTGGGAGTAATGGTGAGGTAAGGAATGGGATACCGTTCGAAAGCCCGTTTTATGAACAGCCGAACCGCTTGAGGATTGGGCATTTCCGGGAGGAAGGTATGGAACACCGTTCCGCCGGTATAGAGAACCTGTAAATCTTTCTGGTGTTCTAAAGCTTCGAAAGGGTCATCGGTGTAGTTGACCGGGAGGTAGGTGCTATTGGTGTAGTAAGGTGCTTCCTCTCCGGCGGTGATAATATCGGGGAAACGTTTGCGGTCGTGTTTCGCTAAGCGATAGCTTGTCCCTTCGGCAGGAGTGGCTTCGAGGTTATAGAGATTTCCGGTTTCCTCTTGGAAATCGGCTAATCGTTCGCGCATGAACTGTAAAACACGGAGGGCGAAATTTTTCCCTTCCGGATGGGCGATGGAAACCCCGAGAAAGTTCAAGCACGCTTCGTTCATTCCCACAAGACCGATGGTGGAAAAGTGATTCCGGAAAGTACCCAAGTATCGGGCAGTATAAGGCAAAAGTCCATTTTTCAAGTTCCGTTCGATCACTTTCCGTTTAATTTCAAGAGCAGTTTTAGCAATAGACATGATTCGTCGCAGGCGCAGGAAAAATTCTTCCTCACTCTTACTTAGGTAGGCGATCCGCGGGAGGTTCACGGTGACTACTCCAATCGATCCGGTTTTATCTGCCGAACCGAAGAGTCCCCCGCCACGGTTACGTAAAGTTCGCAAGTCAAGTTGCAGGCGACAGCACATGGAACGGACGTCTCCGGGTTGCAAATTACTGGAAATAAAGTTTTGAAAGTAAGGGACACCGTACTTCGCGGTGAGTTCAAAGAGGAGGAAAGCGTTGTCGCTTTCCCAGGGAAAATCAGGGGTGATATTATAGGTAGGAATGGGGAAAGAGAAGACCCGTCCTTCGTAATCCCCCTCGAGCATCACTTCTAAGAAAGCCCGGTTGATCATGTCCATTTCCCTCTGGTAATCACCGTAGGTTCCTAAATCTGGTCTCTCCTTTCCGCCAATGATCACCGGTCGATCTTTGAGATCTTGGGGAACGATCCAGTCGAAGGAAAAGTTAATGAACGGTGCTTGACTTCCCCATCGAGAAGGGACGTTCATAGCAAAAACCATTTGTTGGATGAGTTGTTTTACGGTGGAGTAGTCGAGTCCGTCGTACCGCACGAAAGGCGCTAAATAGGTATCTACGGAATTGAACGCCTGTGCTCCGGCGAATTCCATCTGCATGGTTCCCAAAAAGTTCACCATTTGGCCGGTTAGAGAAGAGAGGTGTTTCGCGGGTCCGGCGGCGATTTTATCTTTTACTCCCCCGAATCCCTCTCGGATGAGCTCTTCCAAGGACCATCCGGCACAGTAGGCGGTAATTCCGTAGGAGAGGTCATGAATGTGAATATCGGCATTTATATGTGCTTCTTTCACTTCGTCGGGATAGATGTGGTTGAGGGTATAATGTGCCATTACCGAGCCGGCGACGTGGAGTACTAGTCCCGGATAAGAGTAGGTGGTGTTTGAATTCTCTTGAGTTCGCCAATCCGCCTTGAGGAGATATTCCTGGACGATTTTTTCCACATCTACCGCGATGGTGAGTGCTTCACGGGCCTCTTGACGTTTGCGACGGTAGAGAATGTAGGCTTTGGCTGCTTTGGAAAAACCATTCTCAATGAGCGTTTCTTCGACTACGTCTTGGATGGTTTCGATGTCTACTATGGTTTTTTCGCCAAATTTTTCAAAGAGTTTTCTGGTCACACTCACACTCAATTCGCGAGGCATGAATTCGTTTTCTTCTCCGACTGCTTGAAAGGCTTTATATATGGCTCGCTCAATCCTTTGGCGGTCAAAGGGGACAATGCGACCATCACGTTTGCGCACTTTTTCCGGGGCAAGGACACCAAAATCATCTATCATGATTCTCTCCCTCCTGAGAAACATTTCTCTCTCGATTTAAGGTTAAAAGGAGTTCCATAAATTGATCCACGTCGCGAAACTCCCGATACACGGAAGCGAAACGGACGTAGGCTACTTGGTCGATTTTTTTGAGTTTCTCCATCACCTTTTCGCCGATGTGCGAGGAGGAAACCTCTTCATATCCTTCGTCACGGAGTTCCCTCTCAACCTCGCCGGCGATTCCCTCTAAAATCTCTATCGGTACCGGACGTTTCTCGCAAGCCTTGAGAATTCCGCCCAAAACCTTCTGCCGATCGAAGAGCTCTCGCGTCCCGTTCTTTTTAATAACCCGTAACGGTTCACGTTCACAGCGCTCGTAGGTGGTAAAGCGACGCCTGCACGCTAAGCACTCGCGACGACGACGCACACCTGCTCCGGCATCAACAAGACGCGAGTCAATGACTTTCGAATCCCCAGCTCCACAGTAGGGACAGTGCATAATTCACCCAATATATTGTACTTATGATAATTAAAGTTCCTATATATAGTATAGGAAGAGAGGAAGGAAAAAGCAAGGGGTAATCTTTAGAAGTTTTTCATTCTCTCCTCTTCTGTGTGGCACGGAAAGAGATTGTACTCAACTCTCCTCTCCACTTCCTTCATCACCGTGAGGAGAGGAAGACCCCACTTTTGGGCAATCGCTTTACAGTCTTCGAATTCGGGAGTGCATTTGGTGAACGATCCATACCGCGATACCTTGACTTTGACCGGTCCCCAGGGGGTATCGATCTCTCTCGTTTCCCGTTCCATGGTGGTTCGGATGATGCGGTGTTTCCGGACCCCGAGGGTGGGCGTTTCTTGGAAGAGGAGGTGCATGAGCGTTTCCTCTCTCTCCGGAGGGAGGAGCACTTGGAGGATAATTCCCGGTCTCCCTTTCTTCATAATGGTAGGAGTGAAGGTGACGTCGAGGGCGCCAGCATGGAATAGTTTTTCCATGAGGTAACCGTAGACTTGCGGGTTGAGATCGTCGATATTGGTCTCTAAGAGGACGATCTCCTCTTCTTGTGTGGAGTGAACTTGCTCACCCAGGAAGGCACGCAAGAGATTGGGAATGGGAAGATCCATGTGACCGGCACCGTAGCCGATACGATGGATTTTCATGAGGGGGAGAGGACCGAATTGCTTTGCCAGGGTGGTGACGAGGGCAGCACCGGTAGGGGTGACCAACTCTCCACGGATACCAGAGGAATAAACCGGTACCCCCCGCAAGATCTCCAGGGTGGCTGGTGCGGGAAGAGGAATCACTCCGTGGGCAATTTCGGTGATTCCCTCACCGAGGGGGAGTGGTGAAGCGTATACTTCGTCCACCTGTAAGAGTTCTAAAGCGATGAGACTTCCGACCACATCGATAATGGTGTCTACTCCGGAAAGCTCATGGAAGTGAACCTCTTCAACCGGGAGGTGGTGGATACGTGCCTCAGTTTCGGCGAGGAGCCGAAAAACTTGCTGCGCCTTCTCTTTCACAAAAGCGGAGAGAGAGCTCTGTTCTACGATATCGAGGAGATGGTGAAGGTGACGGTGGGGATGATGTTCGTGGGCGATAATATCTACTTGGGTTCCAGAAAGAAACCCTTTGTGGGCTTGACGCACCTCTACGTGATAGTCGGTGAGGGGGAGCTTATGCAATTCCTGGAGCCAGGCTTCTTCAGCAACCCCTAAGTCGAGTAAGGCGGCGAGGAACATATCTCCGCTGATCCCAGAGAAACAATCAAGGTAGAGAATCATTCTCTCTTTCCCTCCGCAAGTGAATTAATGAGATGAGCCATGTAGCCGGCTCCAAAACCGTTGTCAATATTCACCACCGCTACCCCAGGGGTACAGCTATTGAGCATGGTGAGGAGGGCAGCTAATCCTTGGAAATGAGCACCGTAGCCGACACTCGTAGGTACGGCAATGATCGGTTTGGCGATGAGGCTTCCTAAGACACTGGGGAGTGCCCCTTCCATCCCTGCGACCGCCACAATCGCGTTTGCCTCTCGGAAGAGAGGGAGTTGGGCGAGGAGTCGGTGTAAGCCGGCGATTCCCACGTCGTAACATCGCTCCACCCGGCTCCCCATGATGGTAGCGGTTTCTGCTGCCTCTTCGGCTACGGGCAAGTCGGCAGTTCCCGCACAGGCTACTACCACTTTCCCCCGCAAGGCCAACGGTTCACGGACCACGGTTATGGTCCGGGCACGTTGGTTATAGGTAGCATCGGGAATCACCCGTTGTACGGCTTCGAAAACTTGAGGGTCGGCACGGGTAGCAAGAACACGGTTATGGTACTCGAGGATGCGCTCCGCAATGTGTACGATTTCTTCTTTGGTTTTTCCTGGACAGAACACTACCTCCGGAAATCCCTTGACGAGATCGCGGTGGTGATCCACCTTGGCGTATCCCATCTCTTCGTAGGGGAGGAGGGTGAGTTTTTCCAGAGCTTCACTTACGGTTATTGTCCCTTTTTGAACTTCTTCTAAAATCATTTGGAGGCGCTCTCGATACATCGGTTCATACTCCCGGTATGATACCCCTCTAAATCGAGGGTGACGTACTCATAGCCTAAACTCTTCAGTTTGTGCACGATTTCTCGCCTTCGGGTGGCATCCCAGAGGAGTGACATTTCTTCCAGGCTTATCTCAATGCGGGCGAGGTGGACATGGTGTCGGAGGCGTACCTCATGAAAACCGAGGTGATGGAGGAACTCCTCACCTTGATCGATGGTGGCAAGAAGCTCGGGAGTGATTTTCTCTCCGTAGGGGATGCGCGAGGCTAAGCAAGCCATGGAGGGTTTGTGGAAGGTGGAAAGACCCCATTGACGCGATACTTCCCGGATTTCCGCTTTGGTGAACCCGACTTCAAGGAGGGGACTGCGAATGCCTAGTTCGATGAGTGCTTTCCTTCCCGGGCGGTAATCGCTGAGGTCGTCCGCGTTACTCCCTTCGAGGATGTGTTCTATTCCCCTCTCTTCGGCGAGAGCCCGCAGGCGTTGAAAGAGTTTCCGCTTGCACAGGTAACAACGTTCTCGGGAATTGGCAAGAAAGGCTTGATCGGCGAGAAGCTCCTCTTCATAGAGGAAAAGATGAGGTACCCGTAAGAGGTCAACGAGTGTTTCCACTTCTTCTCTCTCGCGCCGGGGCATGAGAGGAGAGAGAAAGGTAACTGCCAGGAGATGCTCTCCCAACACCCGTTGTACGGCGTGCACCAAAAAGGTACTATCGACGCCTCCAGAGAAAGCCACCACTACCCTACCGAATTCGCGCAGTATTTGCTCAAGATGGACGAGCTTGGTTTCTAACTCTCTTTCCATGGTCGTTTCTAAGGTGTTTTGGATATTATACTACATCCCCATGAAGGGAGGACTTTTCTTTTACTAAAGTTTTCTTGAAAACCGATTTGGCAAGAATGTGGAGAGAGTTTATAATTCTAAAAATAGGATGGTGAGGCAATATGGATCTCAATATTTTGGTGAGTTTTGTAGCTGGGGTGCTCTCTTTTCTTTCTCCTTGTGTTTTGGCCATTGCGCCGGCTTATGTGACGTACATTAGCGGGGTAGAAAGCGTGGAGAGAGAGCGCGAAAAGGTCGTAGCTCATACCCTCCTCTTTATTTTGGGTTTCACCGGGGTTTTTGTTATTTTGGGAATGGGAGCCTCTCTTTTGGGGGGGGTTCTTACTCAGCACCGGGTTTGGTTTAACCGGATTGCCGGTCTCATCATCATATTATTCGGTTTGCAAGTCTTAGGGGTTTTGAGAGTGCGCCTTTTATATATGGAGAAGCATCTCCGCCTTAGGGAAGATATTGCTCATGTGCGGAGTTTTGTTTTGGGGCTTTCCTTCGGTTTGGGGTGGACACCGTGTGTCGGTCCCATTCTCGGTTCCATACTCCTCTATGTATCGAGTTTTGGGGAGGTATGGAGAGGAGGAATGTTGTTGGCGTTTTATGCTTTGGGACTGGCTTTACCTTTTATCCTTTTAGGGTTGGGATGGAGTCGCATTTTGCGTTCTTTGCGCAGCATTCAAAAGCGAGGAAGGGTCGTAGAAATGGTGAGTGGTCTCCTCTTGGTAGGGCTGGGAATCCTGATGGTGTGGGGGAAAATGGATTTCCTCTTGGCAGGTATGGGCACGGGATTCGTCCCAGAAAGCTTCATTTTGGAATGAGGTAAGGGGTAAGATATGCCGCTTCTACGCCGGGAAGAGAAACAACCGATTCGAGCTTTCGGAGTGATTTCCAAAAAACTCAATCTCTCCACTCGGGTTTATCGAGGAATGCAGGTGATACCGGTAGAAAAAATCGTAGGGAGTGTGGGGAGGGCAGGGGATCTCTTGCCCGGTTTTCGGATGAAAAACCCCGACGTCCGCTATTACCGAGTACGTCGGGCAATGGAGCGGGGAGATATCCTTCCTCCGATTATTGTCTATAAAGTGGGTGACGAGTATTATGTTCTCGATGGAAACCACCGGGTGGCGGTGGCGAAGGAATTGGGGATCCAGTTTATGGATGCCGAGGTGATTGAGTTTTTCCCCACCGAACGGAGAGAGAGTCGAGCCCTGCAGAAGAAACGGACTGAATTCGAAAACTTGACCGGGCTCAAAGGCATCGATGCCGGAGAACCCCGTCACTACGATTCTTTTTTGAATTACATCAAGGATTATACCGAGATGATGCAGCGTTCCTTGAACAAGGAAGTATCTCTCAAGGAGGGGGCTTTGAATTGGTTTCTCTGTGTGTATACTCCGGCAGTGCAAACGATTGTTGAGAAAGGATTGGAAGAGGTTTTCCCGGAGAAGAGCTTGGCGGATATCTTTGCCTACATTTTGGATTACAAGTGGTATAAGAGCCAAAAGGAAGGGCACGATATCGGGTTTGACCGGGCGATTGAGGGGTTCATTCGGGAGATTACCGGAAAGGAGTCATCGGAAGTGGCCAGAGAAGAGAAAAAGGGATTGGTTCAGCGAGTAGGCGGACTTTTGGAGGAGGTTTTCCCGTGGCTGAGGAGAGAGTAAATTGGCATAGACTTTCTCAAGAAGAAGTAGTAAGGCTTTTGGGAAGTGATAGAGAAAGAGGCTTGAGTACTCCGGAAATACAGAGACGTTTGGCTGAGTATGGTCGCAACATCCTGCCGCAAAAGAAGGCAAAGGGTATCTTCGCCCTCTTTTTGGAACAGTTTAGGGATTTTTTAGTTCTCATTCTCATCGCCGCCACGATTGTCTCCTTGGTAGTAGGGGAAACGACTGATGCTCTCGTGATTATTGCCATTCTCATTATCAATGCCTTGCTTGGAGTTATCCAAGAGCGAAAGGCGAGTAAAGCTTTGGAAGCCCTGAAGAAGATGAGTATTCCCCGCTGCGAAGTCATTCGGGATGGTAAAGTCCAAGAAATCAGTTCTGAAGATTTGGTTCCTGGGGACATCGTGATTCTCCGGGAGGGCGATTTCATTCCTGCCGATCTCAGGCTTTTAGAAGCGAAAGCTTTACGCATTGACGAAGCCAGTCTCACCGGGGAATCGGTAGCGGTAGAAAAGGATGTTGAACCGCTCTCTGACGATGTTTCTTTGCCCGAACGGATGAATATGGCTTATGCGGGAACCTTGGTGACCTATGGCCGGGGAAGAGGAATTGTGGTGGCCACCGGTGCGAATCGAGAGATCGGGAAGATTGCTCTCCTCTTAGAGAAGGAAGAGGAGACCATTACTCCTTTACAGAAGCACTTGGCCAGTTTGGGAAAATTGTTAGGGGTTTTGGTGATTGGGATTTGCGCCCTCATTTTCGTTTTGGGATTTTGGCGAGAACACGAGCTTTTGGAGATGTTTATGACCGCGGTGAGCTTAGCGGTAGCGGCGATACCTGAGGGGCTTCCGGCAGTAGTGACCGTGGTTTTAGCGCTCGGTGTGTATCGTATGAGTCAGCATCGCGCGATCATCCGCAAACTTCCTGCGGTGGAGACCCTGGGGTGTACTACTTACATCTGTACCGATAAGACGGGAACCCTCACCGAGAATCGTATGCAGGTTCGCGAATCCTTTACCTTTGGAGAAGAGGAAAAACTCCTCTTCATTGCCGTTCTGTGTAACGATGCTTCGCGAGGAGAGGACGGATCTTTCTTGGGCGATCCCACGGAAATTGCTCTCTTAGAGTACGCTCAAAAACGAGGAATGCAAGTGGAAGAAGTTCGTTCTCGATACCCTCGCCAGGGAGAAATCCCCTTTGACTCTCATCGAAAGATGATGTCTACCTGGCATACGGTGGATGGTCGGAGGGAGCTTTTAGTCAAAGGGGCACCGGACATCCTCCTCCTCCAGTGTACGGGATATTTGTGCGAGGGGAAAGTATACCCTCTCCGCGAAGAGGAGCGATCCCAAATCCAAGCGCGTTTAGAACAAATGGCGAAAAATGCTCTGCGAGTTCTTGCTTTTGCCTATCGGGTGGTGGAGGGGACTCAATCCTCAAGCAATGAAGAGCGGGATCTTGCTTTCGTAGGGCTTTTGGGAATGATCGATCCTCCGAGAAAAGAGGTGAAAGCGGCTCTGGAAGAGGCAAAAAGAGCAGGCATTACCACCGTGATGATTACTGGTGACAATGCCCTCACTGCCCAAACTATTGCCGAGGAGTTGGGCATGTTTACTGCCGGTGATTTGGTAGTAACCGGGAATGAACTGGAGAAATGGTCCCCTGCCGAATTGAGCGAGAAAATTATGAGGATTCGGGTTTTTGCTCGAGTATGGCCAGAACAAAAGCTTCGCATTGTCGAAGCGTTGCAGGGTCATCATGAAGTGGTAGCCATGACTGGAGACGGGGTCAACGATGCTCCAGCCTTGAAGCGCGCCGATATCGGAGTGGCGATGGGGATTACGGGAACCGATGTGGCCAAAGAAGTGGCAGACATGGTTTTAACCGATGACAACTTTGCCACCATTGTGGAGGCCATTAAGGAGGGGCGAGTTATTTTTGAGAACATCCGTAAATTTGTGCTCTATCTCCTCTCCTGTAATTTGGGAGAAATCTTGGTGATTTTCCTTCCCATTCTCTTCGGTTGGTTGCGACCCTTGGTACCGGTGCAGATTCTCCTCATTAATCTGGTGACCGATGGACTTCCTGCTTTGGCTCTCGGAGTAGATAGCCCGGAAGAAGATCTCATGTCTCGTCGGCCCCGTGCGACTCACGAAGGGATTATTACTCCTTTCTATTTGCGGTTCATCTTCTGGGGTGCCTTTTTCATCGCCTTGCCGGTGATCGCGGGGTTCTGGCTGGGGTTACGAGAAGGTGGAGTAGCCACAGCCCGGACCATGGCTTTTTTGGTATTAGGATTTGGTGAATTGTGGCGAGCGTATAGTTTTCGTTCCGAACGGAAGAATGTGTGGCGCATCGATCCTCGGACCAATTGGTATCTTCTGGGAGCGTGTTTTCTCTCGGCGGTCATTTTGATTTTGGCGGTTATCGTTCCTTTTGTGGGAAGAATATTTGCCTGTGTTCCTCTTTCTTTCTCTCAATGGGCGGTGACGGTAGGGCTTTCTCTTGTCTCTCTGGGATTGTTTGAGGTGCGCAAAATCATCGTTCGAAGGAGGGATGTATAGTGGAGCTACAATTAGTCGAAGTGGAAAACCCTCAGGGGTACAATCTCATTTTGGGTCAATCTCATTTCGTGAAAACGGTGGAGGATCTCTACGAGGTTTTGGTGGGGAATTCTCCTGTCCTCCGCTTTGGCCTTGCATTCTGTGAAGCTTCAGGGCCGCGTCTGGTGCGCTGGGCGGGAAATGACGAAGAGCTCGTTGAACTTGCCCGAAAGAACGCCTTACGGATTGGAGCAGGTCACAGTTTCATCGTCTTTCTCAAAGAAGGATATCCTATTAACGTGCTCAATGCAGTAAAAGCGGTTCCCGAAGTGTGTCGTATTTACTGTGCTACGGCGAACCCTTTACAAGTGGTTGTAGTAGAAACCGAACAGGGACGAGGTATCCTTGGGGTGATTGATGGTTTCAAGCCTCAAGGCATAGAAGGAGAAAAGGAGATCGCCGAACGCAAGGCGCTCTTGCGGAAGTTCGGCTATAAATTATAGGTATAGGAGGGAAGTTGGTGAAGCGGGGTTTTGCCGATCTCCCCTTGCATGGAGGGCAGTGTCCTCCGTGGCTTTTTCAACGGATGAAGCGCTTGGGCGGTGCAATTATCGAGACTATAGTCTCCTTCTTTGGCCCCGAGGAATTTTTGCGCCGCATTGCGGATCCGGTTTTTTTCCAGTCCCTGGGGTGCCTTTTAGGTTTTGATTGGCATTCGAGCGGTTTGACTACCACTCTGTGTGGGGCACTCAAGGAGGGTATCCGGGGTAAAGAGGATGCGCTGGGGGTGTACGTTTGCGGAGGAAAAGGGGGTGTGTCGCGGAAAACCCCCGAAGAAATTGCCACTCATGCCGAACGACAGGGTTTCTCTTTTGCGGAAACGCTCATCCAGTACAGCAAGCTCTCGGCCAAGGTGGATAACACCGCCTTACAAGACGGATATACCTTATACCACCACGTTTTCTTTTTCACCGCTTGCGGTGCTTGGTCGGTGGTACAACAGGGAATGAATGTGGAAAGTCGTTTTGCTCGCCGTTATCACTGGTTGGGAGAGAGGGTAGATGATTTCGTGTGCGAGCCTCATACCGGGATTTGTGGGGTGCGACAGGAAGTAGGGGTGTTGAATTTAGTTGCTCGGGAGAGTACCGCTTGTCGTGAGGCGATGGTGAGGTTCGTGCGTGAGGATCCCCCGATGGTGTTGCGGGAGATGCGGAAGGTGAAATACCTCTTTCTCCCCCGGCGGCATGAGATTACTCCTGTTGATTTCGATGGGAAGAGGTTAGGGAAGACCCTCCTTTCTCTCCACGAACGTGCTCCCCAAGATTTTGCCGATTTCTTGAGCGTGCCGGGAGTTGGTCCGAAGACCGTTCGAGCTTTGGCGCTCACGATCCAGGTTGTTTTCGGGGCTAAACCGAGTTTCCGTGATCCGGTGAGTTTCTCTTTTGCTCACGGGGGGAAAGACGGCATTCCTTTCCCGGTCGATCGTGCTACCTATGATACCACCATTGCTTTCTTTGAAAAGCTGCTCTCGCATTGTCGTTTGGGAATAAACGAGAAAGAGAAAATGTATGAACAATTGAAGTTTTTCCTCACATGAGGGGAGGAAATGGTATGGATGCTTTGGAGGCATTGAAAACGCGTCGCTCGGTGCGACGTTTTCGTGATCTTCCGGTAGAGAGGGAGAAAATTCTCGAAATCATTGACTGTGCCCGCCTCGCCCCCTCGGCGGTGAATATTCAACCGTGGGAATTCGTGGTGGTGACCGAAGCCAAGAAACGTGAAGAGATTGCCCGCCTCACCGATTACGGAAAGTTTATCCGCGAGGCCCCTGTTCTCATCGCTGTTTTCTGTAAGGATACCGAGTTCTATTTAGAAGATGGATGTGCGGCGACCGAGAATATTCTCCTCGCTTCCTGGGCTTTAGGATTAGGTTCGTGTTGGGTAGCGGGAGATAAGAAGAGCTACGCTGAAGAAGTTCGCCAATTCCTGCAAGTTCCTGCAGGGTATCGTTTGGTGAGTTTAGTAGCCATTGGATATCCCGAAACGGTTCCCTCCGGATTGTTGATGAAACGCAGTGTCGATGAGGTGTTGCATTGGGAAAAGTTTTAGGAGGTGGAGATATGGTAGTCGGTATTCTCTCTGACAGTCACGATAATTTGATAGCCCTGAAAAAGGCTTTGGATATCCTGCAGGAGGAAGGTGCAGAATTAATTGTACACGCCGGTGATTACGTGGCTCCTTTCTCGGTGCAACTCTTGGCAGAGCTTTCCTTACCTTGGTGGGGAGTATTGGGCAACAATGATGGAGAAGTGCTGGGAATTTTTCAGAAATCAGGTGGTAGAGTTAAGGCTCCCTTTTTAGAATTGGAAGAGAGAGGTTTTCGTATTTGGATTTCTCATTTCTATCAGCCGGCGAAATGGGCTTTTCACAGTGGTCACTACGATCTTGTGGTTTATGGACACACCCATGAGGCCATCATCAAGGAAGAAGGGAGGTCGATTCTAGTGAACCCGGGAGAGGTGTGTGGCCTTTTGAGTGGTCAGTCAACGGTGGCGTTATGTAACTTGCAAAAAAAGGTAGCCAAACTCATCAACATTTGATTTAATATGAGAAACGTGGGTAGGGGTATAAGATTTTGGGAGGCCTAAGGAAATGGGAATTATCCGAGAACATTTCGCCCAGGAGATTCGGGAGCTCCAAGAAGATTTAGTGAATATGACCCATGCAGCGGAGAAAATGCTTGCTCTGGCCATTGATTCACTCAAAGAAGGGAATGCCGAGAAAGCTCGTGAAGTAATTGCCCTGGATGACGTGGTTGATGATTACAATTTTAAGTTGGAAGAAAGATGCTTGCGCATGATTGCCTTGCAGCAGCCGGTTGCCAAAGATTTACGGATCATTGCTGCCATTTTAAAAATCATTACCGACGTTGAACGAGTCGGTGACTATTCTATCGATATTGCCAAGTTTAGCATTCGTTTAGCGGAAAAACCTTTGTTCAAACCCCTGGTAGACATTCCCAAAATGGCTGAAGTAGTCATTCAGATGATGGAAGCTACAGTTCAAGCCTTTTTGAAAAGAGATTTGGGTATCGTACAGAAGGTTATTGAGAGTGATGCCCAGGTCGATGCACTCTACCGCTCCATCCATGAAGAAGTGGTGCTCCACATCGAAAAGGACCCTTCGGTTACCCGACAAGCGATTTGGGTACTGATGATTGCTCGCTATCTTGAACGGATCGGAGACCACATTACTAACATTACTGAGCGGATTTACTATATGGAAACCGGTCAACTCTTAGAGTTACATCAGTAGGAATCTTTTCGATGAACGAGAGACCTATTTGGTACTTCCCGCAAGCTGGTTCACAATACACCCGCTTCGTGCTTGAGCGAGCGGTACAGAGAGCCCAGGAGTTGTCGCTCACTCACTTTGTTGTTCCCTCGAGTTCCGGCGAGACCGGTCTTTTAGCCCTCGATGTCGCTCAAGAGGTGGGGTATGCCGGTACGGTTGTGGTGGTCACCTATCATGCCGGCTTTGGAGACGGTGACCAACTTTCCCTCTCTCGGGAGAGAGAAGAAGATTTGCAGAAGAGAGGGGCGGTGGTGGTGCGGGCGTCGCATGCCTTGAGCGGGGTGAGTCGATCTTTTCGCGAGCGCTTTGGGGGTGTGAGCATTCCAGAAATCATTGCTGAGAGTTTTCGTCGCATTTCTGAAGGGTTTAAGGTGGCCGTAGAGGTCAGTATCATGGCTGCCGATGCCGGGGTGATTCCGACTACTCGGGAAGTGGTTTCCTTGGGTGGGAGTGGGAGGGGGGTCGATACGGCGATCGTGCTCCGTTCCGCACATCAAAATTCATTTTTCCAACTGAAGGTAAAGGAAATTCTTTGTTTTCCCCAATCATAGAAAGAGGTGATCCGTATGGCCATGACTTTTAAAGTCACAGGAAAATGGGTAGGAGGCTTGCGAGTGGAGAGTAAAGTGCGTAACTTCAGTGTCAACTTTGACGAACCCCCCTCCTTAGGTGGACAGGATACAGCACCCAACCCGGTGGAGGGACTTTTAGCTGCCCTGGTAGGTTGTCTGGGCATTGTCACGGTGGTGGTAGCTCGGGAGAAAAATCTCCCCGTAGAAGAAGTGGAAATCGAGACCGAAGGTGACCTTGATCCCCGTGGCTTTATGGGACAGTACCAAGTCGTTCGTTCTGGGTTTTTGGCCATTCGTTTTGTAGTCAAAGTGAAAGGGAGCCTGAAGGAAGAAGACTTGCAAGTCCTCCTTGAAGAGGTGAAAAGGCGTTGTCCTCTCTCCGACACCTTAGCGTGTGGTACGGTAGTCGAAGGGAAATTAGTGACTGCGTGAGTGTTTATCGGTGACAAGAGCGGGAGGATAGTGGAAATGAAAGCAGCAGTGTTAGAAGATCTCGATCGGCTGGTGGTGAAGGAAGTCGGCGATTACACGGTGGGGAAAGGGGAGGTATTGGTACGAGTTCGCTCCTGCGCGGTGTGTGGTTCCGACCTACGCATCATGCACTCGGGAAATCCGCGGGTTACCTTTCCCCAAATTATCGGTCACGAAATCGCTGGAGAAGTGGTGGAAGTAGGCGAAGGAGTGGAAAAATTTCGGGTTGGAGACCGGGTAGCGATAGGAGCCGATGTCCCCTGTGGAGAATGTTTTTGGTGTCAGAATGGTATGGGTACCAATTGTGCCATCAATTATGCCATTGGTTACCAATTTCCGGGTGGATTTGCGGAGTACATTCTCCTCAACGCCCTTACCGTTTCCCAAGGGGCAGTTCATGTATTTCCTGCTTCTCTATCGTTCGATGAGGCTGCCCTTGCCGAACCCTTGGCATGTGCCATTCATGGCTTAGAGATGTGTCACTTGGGGGTAGGAGATGCCTTGCTCATCATTGGCACTGGTCCCATCGGCTGTATGATGATCGAGCTGGGTCGTTCCATGGGAGCAACTCGGATCATCGTCATTCAGCGTTCTCTCCATCGCTTAGAAATGGCCAAACGTTTTGGGGCTGATTACTATTTCCTCAGTGACGACACGGTCGAGGAAAAAGTGCGAGACGTTACTCATGGTGAGGGGGCCGACGTGATTATGGTCACCTGTGCCTCTCCCGAAGCTCAGGAATTGTCTTTGAAGCTCGCGCGGAATCGTGCCCACATCAACTTTTTCGGTGGGTTGCCTCGGGGGACAAGGAATATCAATATCTCCAGTAATCTCATTCATTACAAGGAGTGCACCGTTTTGGGAAGCCATGGAAGCCTTCCTCGGCATCATCACCAAGCCCTCCGGGTGATGGAAAAGAACATGGTGCATCCCTCCTCGTATATCACCCACCGTTTCCCCTTGGCGGAGATTCATGAGGCCTTCCGCATGGCGGAATCACACCAAGGGTTAAAAGTGGTGGTCAATCCATGAAGGCCTTAGTAGTGTTGGGGAAGGGGGAGTTCCTCTTGCGAGAGGTAGAAAC
Organism: uncultured bacterium; assembly: GCA_937139415.1. Taxonomy (GTDB): domain Bacteria; phylum Atribacterota; class Atribacteria; order Atribacterales; family Caldatribacteriaceae; genus CAKZPS01. The sequence goes on along the minus strand of CAKZPS010000011.1, from coordinate 79,318 downwards.
CCCTTCCCCCTCTGCAGGAGAGGCCTTGGTGCGGGTGCGAGCGTGTGGGGTTTGTGGTTCAGATATACCGAGAATTTTTGGTGATATTGCCTATTTCTATCCCCTCATCCCCGGTCACGAGTTTGCCGGTGAGGTGGTGGCGGTTGGACAGGAAGAGGATCGAGCATGGGTTGGGAAGATGGTTACGGCTTATCCGCTCATTCCTTGTCGTCGGTGTCCATATTGTGAAGTAGGACGATATGAACTCTGTGAAAATTATGGCTACGTGGGTTCGAGGCAAAACGGTGCCTTTGCCGAATACGTCATCGTCCCCGTGGCGAATCTCATTCCCTTACCTGATACACTCTCTTTTGCCGAGGGGGCTTTGACTGAACCGGCTGCGGTCACTCTCCATGGGTTGCGGCGGGTAGCTCCTGCACTGGGGGATCGGGTCATGGTGTTCGGTTTGGGACCGATTGGTCTCCTCTGCGGGATGTGGGCAAGGCTTTCCGGAGCTCGTACTCTTTGGGGAGTCGATATCGATGAGAAGAAATTCGCCTTGGCGAAGACTCTCGGTTTTGACCAAGTGTTACCGCCAACTTTTCTCCCTAAAGAGGATTTTTCTCCTCACGTGATTATCGAGGCTTCGGGGAGTTCGCGGGGATTTTTAGATGCCCTTCAGGTGATTGAGAAACGGGGTAAAGTACTTCTTTTGGGAAATCAGGAGCGAGAAGTCATTATTCCTCCCCAATACTGGAGTTTCATTCTGCGAAAAGAACTTACCCTTCTTGGGAGTTGGAATTCTACCTTTGCTGCCCGTTTTTCTGACTGGCAGAGTGTCTTAGATTTCGAGGCGACCGAGAGGGTCAATTTGGAGACGCTCATTTCTCATCGTGTTCTATTAGAAGAAGCTCCTCGAGCGATTGAGGCCATGTACCGTAAAGAAGTTTCTTATACCAAAGTCATTATTGAGCCGTAGGGGGAAATTATGGAAATTCAAATTTCTGCTTCCTTGGATTGTGCAAATTATTTAGCCCTCCTTGAGGATGTGCGTAAGCTTGAGCGCGGTGGGGTGGACATGCTCCACATTGATATCATGGATGGAGTTTTTGTTCCCAATTTTGCTTTGGGGACCAATCTCATGCGAAAATTACGTCCCCAAACCCGCCTCCTCTTCGATGTTCACCTTATGGTCGCTAACCCTGAGCCACACATTCTTCTCTTCGCCGAGTTGGGGGCAGATATGATCACCATTCATGTGGAGACAGTCACCCGCTTACACCAGTTGGTTACTACCATTCGTAGGTTGGGGAAGCGGGTTGGTATTGCCTTAAGCCCTTCTACCCCTCCCGATGGGCTTTCCTATCTTCTCCCCTATGTGGATATGGTGCTCATTATGACCGTGGATCCTGGTTTCGTGGGACAAAAGTTTATCCCCGAGGTCATTCCTAAGGTAGAAAGAGTTCGGAAAATGATTGAGGGGCAAGGGCTTGCCGTAGATATTGAAGTCGATGGAGGAATTAGTGAACAAACGGTACCCCTCCTCAAAAGGGCGGGGGCCAATATTTTCGTCGCTGGTACCTCGAGTATTTTTTCAGGGAAGGAAGACATCGAAAAAGCGACTTCTTCCTTCCGCCGATTTTGTCGAGAGTGTTAAGAGAGGAGAAGAATCTCCTCTCTTAGAGACTCTCTTTTTTCGCTGTAAAAGAGGAGGCAAAAACCCTGTGGAGAGAAAGGCACAAAAGCGAGGATAGGGCAATGTTTATGGGAACGGTAAACAGTCGAGGAATGATGAGAAGCTGCCAAGGCATGCCGAAAATGGTGTGAAGGAAGTAAGGAGTGAGCATTCCACCCACGCCCACCTGAGCGATGGTAATTCCTAAAACGATCCGTTTTTCCACTGTGGAGAAAGAGAAAGCATGGACGATCATGCCCGGAATGGCACCATAGAGGGCGGAGGTCAAGGTGAAATGAGGCATGTAAGGCCCTAAGGGGCTCAAGATAAAGCCTACCACGTCGGCGAAAGCTCCTACCATCATTCCCAACCAAGGTCCAAAAAATATACCCCCTAAGATAATGGGGAGCGTTCCGAAACCGATCCGGATTCCTTCAATACCTCCAATGGGAATACGCACACTGGCGAAACGAGTGAGTATGATACTGAGCGCGATGAGCATACCGAGAATCGGGATGTCACGAAGTTTTACTTTCATAAGTCACTTCCACACTCCCTTCTCTTTGCTTGGAGTAGCACAATTCTACGTTATAATATCTCTATGAGTCAAGTTGCGTTGCTTTCCGTGTCGGGGTATGAGCTCGCTGAGGTAAAGTCGGCGGTGGAACGGGGTTTCTCGTTTTTCGGCGGCGTAGAAGAGGTGTTGGAAGGGGCACGCCGGATTCTCTTGAAGCCGAATCTCTTGGTTGCCGAGCCGCCAGAGAGGGCGGTAACTACTCATCCTGTAGTTTTTGAGGCCGTGGCGCAAGTACTCAAGGAACAAGGTTTTACCGTTGGTTTTGGCGATTCTCCTGCTTTTGGTACGTGGGAGGCGGTAGTGAAGAAAGCCGGCTTTCGAGAAGTTGTGGCGCGTTTAGGTCTCGAAAAAGCCGACTTCGCTCGCGCCCATAAAGTAGATTTCCCGCAAGGGAAGCAACATAAGAGCTTTGAGATTGCCCGGGGGATACATGATTATCAGGCAATGGTGAGTTTGCCCAAGTGGAAAACTCATGGATTCATGCGTGTCACCGGGGCGGTGAAGAATCAGTTCGGATGTATTCTCGGTATTCGTAAAGGGGAATTCCACTTCCGTCTCGCAGATGCGGAGCGTTTTGCTCGCATGCTGGTAGAACTTAATCTTCTCTTGCGTCCCCGTTTTTTTATCACCGATGCCATCGTAGCCATGGAAGGTGACGGTCCCCGGAATGGCCGACCTCGCTTTATGGGTCTTTTAGCCTTTGCACGTGATCCGGTGGCGCTCGATGCCACCTTGTGTCGTGTGATCGGTCTTGACCCCTACAAGGTGCCCACTTGTAAAGAAGGCGAAGTATTAGGTTTAGGAACATGGCGAGAAGAAGCAATCACGGTCGTCGGGGATTCTTGGGAAAGATTTGTGTGTAAGGATTTTGCGGCGAATCGATATGGGCTTGTCCGCCAGCCCCCACGTTTTACCCCTTGGGTGCGGCGTTTCCTCTTACCCTCCATCGTCATCGAGCGAGAGAGGTGTGTTCACTGTGGAGTTTGTGTCACCATGTGTCCTGCCCATCCCAAGGCGCTCCTTGCGGATAAGGAGCGCTCTTTTCCTGGGTATGTTGGAGAGCATTGTATTCGGTGTTTCTGTTGTCAAGAGTTATGTCCTCATGGGGCGATCGAGGTGCGATACCCATGGATCCGACGTGTCCTTAGGAAGTAGGAGGGTGGCGAAAATTTTCATCTTGAGAGTATGGAGGTGAAAAGCGTGGAAGAAGAAGTGATTATGGATGTTACCTTGAGTCAAGGATTGAGGCATTTGCCGGTTTATCTTCTTCTTGATACCTCAGGGAGCATGACGGGAGCCCCGATACAGGCGGTACAGGAGGGTCTTGTACTCTTTAAGCGGGAGGTTGAGAAGGACACCTTTGCTCGAGAAACAGTGTGGGTGAGCATTATCGTCTTCGGTCGAGAGGTGTTAAACCTCACCCAGGGGCTAGTTCCCATTGACAGCTTGGAAATCCCGAGTTTGGAAGCGGGAGGATATACGCCTCTCGGAGGCGCTTTGCGTTTACTCATCGATTCTTTGGACCGCGATGTTAAAAAACCGGTGCGTGGAGGGGAGAAAGGAGATTGGAAGCCCCTCGTTTTTATCCTCACCGATGGGAAGCCTACCGATGATTGGAAAAGCCCTCGCAATGAGCTTCTCATGCGCAAAGAACGGAAGGTTCTCAACGTTATCACCGTAGGATGCGGTCCCGACATTGATGAGACCACCTTGCGGGAAATTGCCATTGGTCCGAGTTTCAAAATGGATGCCGATTCAGCTTCTTTTGCCGCTTTCTTCCGATGGGTTTCTCAGACAGTGAAGTCGGTGAGTCAGAGTGTGAGCCAACCACAAGGTGAGAATATTCCTACCCCGATGCCTATCCCTCCGGATGTTTTGCAGTATATTCCTTAGGGGGTGAAGGTAATTTCTAGCGGTTTCATCGTAGGAGATCGTATCGTTTCTTTGGCCTTTTCCACTCACCCCGATTGGAGTGCCGGCTTTGGGAGGAGGAACGGGTTCTCCTTTGTGGGAGCGAGTGCCATTGGAAAACTCCACCTCCGGGATGGGAAAGGGAGGGAGGATTGTTTTCTCATCCGTTCCAGGGGGGATTGGTTACTGCTCCTCGTTGCCGATGGTGTGGGTTCAGCCCGGTTGGGGGGATGGGGAGCGACCTTGGCCGTCGCTTTCTTTGCTGAGGAGCTTCTCTCTATGTTGTCCGTTGAAGAAGGGGAAACCATCCTTTTCGAGAGACGTCGACCTCGAGGACACGATCTCTCTCTTTCCTTTCCTGTGGTCGGCGAAGGAGTGGGAACCTTATCGTGGTATCGACCGGTGAAATATAAAGAAAGTGCTCATCCGATCGACGAGAAAGAATGCATAGCGTGGGTTACAAACGCCTTTGAGAAGACTCACCGTTTCCTTTTGGGAATTGCTCAAAAGGAAAACTGTTCGCCGGGTACGTTAGCTACTACGCTTCTTGGGGTTCTCTTCCATACCTCTTCCAAAAAGGGAGTCGCTTTTCAGCTGGGAGATGGATTGATTCTCGAAGTAACTCGTAAGGAGAGTCGGCCGGTGGTGGTAGGAAGAGAGTTTGAGGTGGGTGAAACGGCGGTGCTCACCCAGTCCAACTGGCAGGAATGGTACCAAGTAGCTCATTTCACTTGGCATGTTGATACTAAGGCGGTGTTGCTCATGACCGACGGTGTTGCCGATGACTGTTTGTACGGTCCTCCTCACGATCTCTTACATCGTTTTGGGAGTGATATCGTGAAAGAACTTAAGCGATTTAAAAACGAAGAAGTGGTAGCTTGCCGATTGGTAGATTGGCTCGGTCATTATAAGGCTCCGGCAAGTTTTGATGACCGGACGCTCCTCGCGTTATACCGATGAAGGTTCGTACTGTTTCTCCATTTCCCGATATCCCCAAGCGTCTTGAAGTAGAAGGTCCCGCCTTTATGGGAGGGGAGGGAGAGGTTTATTTCAGCCGGTGCGGTCAATTTGTGGTCAAGGTATATCACGATCGAATGCTCCCTCAAGATAAGGAGAAAATGCTGGAAAAAGTGCTCTTTTTGGGAAGGAATTTAGGTGAGGATACCAAGCTCTTGTGTTGGCCTTTAGCTTTGGTGAAAGAATTGGAGGGGAGAAGAAAAATCGGGGTAGTGACGAGAAAAGTGCCTTGTCCTCCCTTTCAGGAACTTGTAGATGTAGTATTCAGCCCTCGGGAATTCAAAAGAGCAGTAGAGAGAGGCGCCAATTGGCTTCATTACCTTCAAGTAGCCCATTCGCTGGCCAAAACCGTTGCTGTTCTCCACGGCAAGGGATGCGCCCATGCCGATTTACATTTCAAGAATTTTCTCGTCGATCTCAAGAATGGTCGTTCGGTACTCATCGATTTAGACGGATTGGTGGTACCGGGGTTTTTACCCCCTCAGGTGGCAGGAATGATGCCTTTCATGGCTCCTGAAGTTATCCGTGGCTTTGCCACCCCTAACGAAAAGACCGACCGACACAGTCTCGCCGTGCTCATTTTTCACACGCTTCTCTTTCGTAATCCTCTCCAGCCCCTCATTTGCTATGATCCTGAGGATGAGGAGAGAGACGAGAAAATTGGCTGGGGAGAACAGGCACTCTTTAGTGAGCATCCTTTTGATTTCCGCCATCGTCCTCTCTTTTTGGGGAGACCGCTCTTTCGTCGGGGAGTTTTGAGTTACTCCATGTTCCCTCCTTTTTTGCGACATTTGGTGGAGCGGAGTTTTCTTGAGGGATTGTTCGTGCCTGAACGAAGACCATTGGCTCGGGAATGGGAACAGGCACTTCTCTTTTCTTTCTTCACCGTATGGCGTTGTAAGCAATGTACCCAATATTTTTTCTACCCTTATTGGCTTCCTTTCTTCCTGCGGCGTTGCCCCTTTTGCGGGAAGAGAGTCGAGTTTCCCTACCCGCTTTTAGGAAGATTGTATGGAGAACGGAGTAGTGAAGTTGCTGCTTCTCGTGGGGAAGTAGTTTTGGGACATCGTTTTCAGGTGGTGGGAAAAATGTTCCAGGAAAGGTGTCAAGATATTTTCGGAGAAATACTCTGGCGCGAAAAGGGCTATTCTTTTCGCAATCTCTCTACGAGGAGGATTGAATGGCTCTCCCCTTTTGGTTCTTCGGGGTACTTAGAAGAAGGAGAAGAAATCCTTCTTGAGCGGGGTATGCTCCTCGATTTTGGGGGGTATTTCTTGGAGGTTAAAGAAGATGGTTGTACAGTTTGAAGACGGAAAATCACTTTTACTCGATATCGCTCAAAAAGCGGAGATCACTTTCGATGGATTGAGTGAAGCTCGCTTAGAGCTTCTCCCTCCCTTTGTTCAGCTTGTAGAACAGGTAGGACCGTGGTGGACTTTTGAAGTATACGCTCCCTCGCGGGGGAAAATTTTTCTGGGCACTATTCGTTTTCGTGAGAAGGAGAAGAAAAGGGATATGCATCTTCGGGTAAAGAAGAGTGAACCTGTCGCCTCTTTTGCTCCGGTTCATCCTCTCCTCCCCGAGCAAGAGTTTAGCTTCCCTTCGGCAAAAGGGACCTTGTTTCTCCACCCGGGAGAGCATCTCTTTTCTCGTGGTAGTTTTACCTCGGCGTTCTTCCATCTCCGGGGTGAGGAACGTCTCACCGTAGTGGTGAATGAGGGGGAGGCGGTACGTTTTGAAGGGGTGGAAGAGGGTAGAGTGGAGGGGATTACCTTTTTCCATCGAGGAAAACAGAAGGGGAATGTGGTACTCGTTTTGGGCGGTAGGGTTGAATTTGTAGGCTGTGCCTTTATCGGGGGAGTGCAGGAAAAAATGAGTTGGATGGGGAACGGGGTAGTAGTGGCAAGAGGCGCCCAAGCCCTCTTTCGTCGTTGTGTTTTTGCCGAAAATGAAGGAGCAGGAATGGTGGTGGAAAAAGGGGCTCAAGTGGTCGTAGAGAGGTCACTCTTTTTCCGCAATGGACGAGAAGGTGTTTTCGTACGTCGAGGAGGAAGGGCGGTTATCGATCACTCTGTTTTTCGTGAGAATGCTTGGGGAATAAGTCTTGCGCGGGGAGCCTTTGGAGAAGTGAGGAACAGTACCGTTGAGGAAAATTCCTTGGGGGGAATTTTGATCTCTCGTGAGGGTCAAGGAGCTTTCTGTAGGAATCGCATCGAGAACCATTCTGTAGGAGTGGTGCAGGGATCGGAAAGTTCAATTCGGTGGGAAGAGAATGTGCTCTCAGAAAACACCCATGATTTTTTGATCGAGTAACATTCTCAGCGGGTTTTTCTTTTCTACGGATGCTCGTTTTTCTCTCGAATTGGTTCAGGGTTTCCTCGCTTCATCTTGCGAAAGTAGCTCTTTTACGGCGTATTCATTGTTAAGATTTTTTAATCGTAGCTTAAAATTTTTTTGTCCGTTCTCTGGAACAATAGGGCAAGATTGTTTTATACTTTAAGAAAGGGGCGAAGAAAATGAGTAAAAGAAGTGGTTGGATGGTTCTCCTTGGCGCCATGTTTCTCTTCTTGATGGCCTCGGGAGTAGGGGCGCAGGAAAAAATTATCCAGATCGATGGATCGAGCACCGTGTACCCGATTACTGAGGCGGTGGCCGAAGAGTTTCAGAGTGTCTATCCTGACGTGAAGGTAATGGTAGGCATTTCCGGTACCGGTGGGGGTTTCAAGAAGTTTTCCCGCGGCGAGACGGACATCAATGACGCATCGCGTCCCATTAAATCTTCCGAGATAGAAGCGTGTAAGGGAAACAATATTGATTTTGTCGAATTGCCGGTGGCGTACGATGCTTTAGCAGTGGTGGTCAATAACCAAAATAATTGGGTGGATTATTTGACCGTTTCCGAACTGAAGAAAATCTGGGAACCGGAAGCGCAGGGGAAGTCTTTTACCTGGGCTGACCTTCGTGCCGGATGGCCGAAAGAAAAGATCAATCTCTTTGGACCTGGAGTTGATTCGGGGACTTTTGAGTATTTCACCGAAGCAGTTGTAGGAGAAGCAGGGAAGAGCCGTGGAGACTATATTGCCAGTGAGGATGATAATGTGCTGGTACAGGGAATTGCGCAAGATAAGTACGCCTTAGGGTATTTCGGAGTTGCTTACTACTTGGAAAACCAAGATACCCTGAAAGCGGTTTTGATTGATAATGAAAAAGATGAAGACGGAAAAGGTCCTTTTGCTCCTACTCCCGAAAATGTTTTGCAAGGAACATATCAACCCTTGGCGCGGCCGTTATTCATTTACGTGAGCGCCAAGAGTTTAGCTCGCGAAGAGGTTCAAAAATTCGTTACTTTTTACCTTGAGAATGCTCGTTCCTTAGCTCAAGAAGTGGGATACGTTCCTCTCCCCGAAAGAGCGTACGAACTGGCTTTGGAGCGATTGAAAGCGAGAAAGACAGGGTCTATCTTTGGAGGAAAAGGCGCTACACCCGGTGTGTCAATTGAAGAACTCCTGGAAAGAGAAGCGAATTAATTCCTCTCCCAATTTTGAAAAAAATAGTGCTACTGACCCTTCTGAACCATCATGGATGGTTCAGAAGGGTACTTCTTTGCATTCACAAAGAAGGAAAGCTCTAAAGAGAGCGCAAACACAGGAAAAAAGGGTACGTTTCCTGTTCCTCCTTTTCAGTTTGGTTTCGGTTTTTACGACTCTGGGAATTATTGCCGTTCTCCTCTTTGAAGCGGTGCAGTTTTTTGCCGAGGTTCCCATCCTCAAATTTCTCACTGACGTTCAATGGACTCCGCTCTTTTATGAAAAGCATTTTGGCATTTTACCGCTTCTTGTGGGAACTCTTCTCGTTACTCTGATCGCTCTTTTGGTGGCTACGCCCTTGGGAATCTTGGTTGCCATTTTCCTCAGTGAATACGCTCCACCCCGAGTGCGGCAAGTGGTAAAGCCAATTCTTGAAGTCCTCGCAGGTATCCCTACGGTGGTGTACGGTTACTTTGCCCTCCTTTTTGTTACGCCTCTTTTACGGAGGATTATCCCTTCGGTTGCAGGTTTTAACGCTCTCTCACCTGGCATCGTTATGGGTATTATGATTTTGCCTATTGTTTCTTCTCTGAGCGAAGACGCCATGCATGCAGTACCGCAGAGCTTACGAGAAGCAGGGTATGCTCTTGGTTCAACCAAGTTTGAGGTGTCGGTGAAGGTGGTTTTTCCTGCTGCCTTCTCTGGGGTGACTGCTTCCCTCATTTTGGGTATGTCGCGAGCAGTAGGGGAAACAATGCTTGTGGCTATTGCTGCTGGCCAGATGCCCCAGCTTACTCTTAATCCTTTAGTTCCTATTCAAACCATGACTGCATTCATTGCGCAGATCAGCATGGGTGATACCCCCACGGGGAGTTTAGAGTACAAGACCATTTTTGCGGTGGGCTTGGTGCTCTTTTTGATTACTTTCTTGCTCAACCTTGTGGCGCAAAAATTGCGTGAGCGTTTTCGGGAGCGATACCAGTGAAGAAGACTTCGCAAATGGTTGCTCCAATTTTTCGTCGTTATTGGCGGGAAAGAATATTTTTGGCTTTGGCGCTGGTTGCCCTCTTTCTCTCTCTCGCCGCTCTTTTTACCCTTCTCATCGATATTGCTTTTGATGGCGTTCCCCGTTTGAATTGGCAATTCTTGCGGAATTTTCCCTCTCGTCACCCAGAAAAAGCAGGAATCTTCTCTGCTTTTGTAGGAAGTATTTATGTGACCTTGATTACCGTGTTGGTGGCTGTTCCCATAGGTGTTGGAGCGGGTGTATATCTTGAGGAATACGCTACCAGAAATTGGTTGAGCTCGGTTATCGAATTGAGCATCTCCACTCTGGGAGGGGTTCCTTCCATCATTTATGGTATATTGGGTCTTGAGCTTTTTGTGCGGACGATGCGTTTGGGACGGAGTCTCTTGGCAGGAGCGCTCACCTTGGCTCTACTTGTCCTTCCCATTGTGATTATCTCGACCAGGGAGAGTATCCGTGCTGTTCCTCCCTCTCTTCGTGAAGCAGCGTTTTCTTTGGGGGCCACTCGTTGGCAAGTGACTAAAGACCACGTTCTCCCCCTGGCCTTTCCAGGGATTTTAACCGGTGTCATTTTGACCATCTCCCGAGCGATCGGTGAAGCGGCTCCACTTATCATGGTCGGTGCTCTCACCTTTGTTGCTTTTCTCCCGCGAGGAATTCTTGATCCTTTCACTACCCTCCCCATTCAAATTTTCAATTGGGTTTCTCGGCCTCAAAAGGCTTTTCATGCCAATGCTGCAGCGGCGATTATCGTTCTTTTGGCGGTGACCATCTCCTTGAACTCTTTATCCATTGTTTTGCGGAATTACTACCGCAAGCGTTTTCCTCCCCGTGCCTTTTAGGAGAAAGTCTGTAGAGTAAGTGTTGCCCTTTTTGTGGAGCCGAGAGAATAGATTTTGAGCGAACTATGGTGATCTCCCTTGCGGTAGGAGTTGACAATGCTTAGAAAGGTAAGTAGTATTGGTTAGGCTGGGAGGAATTTTGTCCTCACTTTGGGGTTTTGATTATCATGATCATGAAAATTATTGCTGAAAATCGAAAAGCGCGTCATCTCTATACTGTTTTGGACACCATGGAAGCGGGAATCGCTTTACAGGGAACAGAGATTAAATCCTTGCGTAACCACGCAGCGAGCATTGACCAGAGTTTTGGCAAAGTCGAGAAAGGGGAGATGTGGATTTACGATATGCACATCGCACCCTACGATCACGGTAACATTTGCAACCACGATCCCAAGAGGCCGAGGAAATTATTGTTGCACAAGAGAGAAATTATCCGTTGGGGATCACGTTCTCTCGAGCGAGGGTTGACTATTGTTCCTTTGCGGGTGTATATTAACGAACGAGGTAAGGTGAAGGTTGAAATCGCTTTGGTGAAACCCAAAAAGGTGTATGATCGTCGCAAAGATATTCAAGAAAGAGAAGAAGAGCGACAACTCCGCCGAGCGGTGAAGGAAAAGATGTAGACTTGTGAATTTGGGGGCGTAAGGGTTTCGACAGGGCTTGTTGAGGGATAAGAGGCGAGCCGAGGTCTCCACCGGGGCTCGTAAAAAAGGTGGAAAAACATAAACGCCGAACCTGAATTGGCGCTTGCCGCGTAAAACGCGGCACGTCCTGAGACTGATCCCTGCTAAGTCTCAAGGGCGCAAGAGAGCAGGGTAGGTTTCCAGAAGTCCTCAGGTACTGGAAACCGAAAGACTCCTGAGGGCGTCTTCTCTACCTCCGGCCTCAGGGAGGAGCGAAGACGAATTGAATCTGAGGCTACGCTCGTAGGCTCTTCTCCTTCTTGAGTTCTGGACGCGGGTTCAACTCCCGCCGCCTCCACCAGTAAGTGACGAGGGATCGAGATGACCGATGCATTACAAATTGCTTCCATTTTCGGTAGTGCCTTTGTCATTGGTTTTTCGGGAGCGCTCATGCCCGGACCCCTTCTCGCTTTAGTCCTTTCGGGGAGCCTTCGAGTGGGATATAAAGCAGGACCGCTCACGGTGGCAGGCCACGGCGTTTTGGAGTTGGGAATGGTTACTGCCTTGGTGTTAGGTTTGGGAAAAGTATTCGCCCATCAGGTGGTCTATCAAGTCATTGGGGTCGTAGGAGGAATCATTCTTGTGTATTTGGGTATCGATATGCTCCGCAGTCTACCTACTTTGTCCGTCGGTACCCGTAATGACCAGGGTGAGGTCAAGGAAAATCTGGTTCTCAAGGGGATTATCGCCAGTATTTCTAATCCCTATTGGCTTATGTGGTGGGCTACGGTGGGTTTGAGTTTCGTTCTCTCTGCCAGCCGTTTTCGGTTGTGGGGCATTATGGCCTTTTTCATTGGTCATATTCTCTCTGATCTCGTGTGGTATAGTTCGGTCTCCTTTACCATCGATCGAGGAAAAAATATTTTTTCGCGTTCTCTCTACAAGGGCTTAGTGGGGGTTTGTGGTGTTTTGCTCCTCTTCTTTGGAACCTATTTTGCCCTTGGAGTGATACGATGATTCGTCTCAAGTTAGAACCGGTACCGTATCGGTATGAGGAAACGGTATATATTTACTGGGAATACGAACTCGATAGCCCCTATGAACTCTATTTCATGCCTTTTAACGCGCTCAACAGCTTCTTACGGGAATCGGTTACTCGGGAAACAGAAGTTGAAGAGAGTATCAATGTAGTTTTCGAGGACGGAAGAATTAAAGTTTGGTTGCCGGTATCAACCTATTCAGAGTGGTTATTCCGGCGAATAGAGAATATCCTCCGCGAACGCATTGAAATTCTTCTTGAAGAAATTATGTTTTGACCAAGAAGAGGAGTAATAGTATTCCCACACCTACTACGATGCGGTAGTATCCAAAGGGTCGAAGGCCTTTAACTCTGACCGTTTTGAGGAGAACAAAGCACGCCAAAAGCCCCACCAAGAAGGCAGACGCAAAACCGCTTCCTATCTCCACCGCGTTGAACGGTTCCTGGAACGTGGCGAGGTGGAAGAGACCTTTGAGAAAAGCTCCGCCGATCGTGGTGATAGAGAGGAGGAAAGAAAAGAACACTGCTTCACTCCTTTCGAAACCAAGGCTAAGGAGCACAATGAGGGTGATTCCCGAACGAGATACCCCGGGGAAGAGCGCCAAGGCTTGTGCGCTACCCACAAGGAGTGCTTCCCAGGGACTGAGAGAGGACAGGGTTCGGTCGCCCTTGGGGAATTGCCAGAGGAAGACGATGCCGAGAACCATGAGAATCGAGGCAATCAAAACGAGTTGGTTACGGAAATAGGATTCGACCATTTCTTCTAAAAGATAACCGAGAAAGCCGGCAGGGAGGGTGGCAAGGAGAACGTTTCCCACGAGAGAGGGTGTTTTCCATACGCGACGATAGGAGGGGAAAAGATAGATGAGAACGGCAAACCAGGTTCCCCCGTGGAGTAGGACATCAAACCAAAGGCTTGCTTCTTCTTGAAAGAAAAAACGATGGAGAAAAATGAGATGCGCCGAAGAAGAAATGGGAAGAAATTCGGTGAGTCCTTGAATACTTCCTAAAAGAATGGCTTTCCAGTCCATGAGAATCCTCCTTCGAAGAGAGTATCTCTTGTACTCCTTTCCTTGCCTCTGCGTGTTCATTATACCAAAAGACTATTTTCGGCAATCGAAAATCATGTTATTCTTATACGCTATGAAGAGGAAAAATATTCTTCCGGCTTCTTTAGCGAACATCCGTAGGGGGGCCGATATCCTGAGAAAGGGGGGATTGGTGGCCTTTCCCACCGAGACAGTGTACGGTTTGGGAGCAGGGGTGTTTCTCCCTCAAGCCGTAGCCCGGATCTTCGAGGTGAAAGGAAGACCGCGTTTTGATCCCCTCATTGTGCACGTTGCCTCTTTAGAAGAGGTGTATACTCTTTGGCAGAGTATAAATCCTCGGGTTGAGAAGCTGATCCACACCTTTTGGCCAGGACCGCTCACCATCGTTTTTCCGAAGCGAGAAACGGTACCTGATATTGTTACGGCAGGACTTTCCACCGTTGCGGTGAGAATGCCGGCGCACCAGGTAGCACTGTCCCTGATCCGCGAAGCCGGATTCCCTATCGCTGCTCCCAGTGCCAATCGCTTTGGTCACGTGAGTCCCACCCGGGCAGAAGAAGTGGCGAGTGACTTAGGAGATAGGGTTGAACTCATTCTGGATGGGGGAAAATGCGAGAGGGGAGTGGAATCGACCGTCCTTTTGGGGGAAGGAGAGCGTTTGGTATTGCTTCGGCCAGGGGCAATAAGTGTCGAAGAGCTCGAAGAGGTAGTGGGGAAGATAGAGACGGTTCTTCCTTCCTCATCGATTCTTGCGCCGGGGATGGTGAAAAAACATTATGCCCCTTCCCTCCCTCTTTACCTCTTTCTAGGAGAGGTCAGTGACCTTTTCCGATGCGAACTCGGGAATTGGGTGGTGCTTTCCCCCTTTTCTCTCTCCTTACCGGGGAAATCTGTCGTGGTATTGAGTGAAGACAACAATCTCGAGGAGGTAGCGAGCAATCTCTTCGGTGTTTTGCGTGAGTTGGAACGATCCGCTTTTGAGGGGATTATCGCCCTGCCGGTGAAAGAGGAAGGATTGGGGAGAACCATCATGGATCGGCTGAAACGAGCTTCCTCCGGCATCGCCGAGATCAAAGAGAATCGACTCATCTTGATTGACAAGTGAGAAAGAAATATGGTAGTTTACCAAAAGAGGAGGTGAAATGATGAGAAAGCTCTTTTTAGGAGTTTTGGTGATCGCAGGTTTAGCGTTACTCCTTTCTGGATGTAGTGGCACTATCATTCTCACACCCGAAGTCACTGGGTATGTGAGGATTTGTACCTATGATTCTTACATTTATGGATATGTGTATATTGATGATGTTTCTACCGGGTATCGAATTGACGGATGGGGTGGTCCCAATTGCACCGGATATATTGAGGTAATCCTCGATGAGCGTCACCGCATTGAAGTATGGAGTCCCTCTGATGGCACAACTTATAGAGGGTCTTTCCTCCCCGCCTTTGATGGACAAACGATTATCCTACCCTAAGGACACGGGTAAGAGGTATTCCTCTTTCATTATTCTATTGGGTCTTCTGGGAGGAATGCTATTTTTGGGAGGATGTTCCGTTGGGGTTGGGGTAGGAGTAGAGACGCGAGTAGGGATAGTGTATTTTGCCTCTTCGGGTGAAGATGTCTTCGGAGATTTGTACTTGGATGGGGCGAAGATCGGGGTTCTCATTCCGGGACGGTCCATCGGGAAGTGGGTTTTTTTAGATTTTAAACATGAAGTAGAGCTTCATTGTGGTTTTTGTGGTGTAATTCACTCTCTCCTTTTGACTCCTCCGCTCCGTACAGGTCAAGTGATTGTTTTAGAATTCTCTCATCAAGGGGAGAGATAGAGAGAGTACCCCCGTTCAGGAAAATGAATTTCTTGGGGGAGTTTGTCCTCTTTTGAGGAGTGGACAATGATTGCTTCCCCGGCAACCGAAAAGCGGGTCACAGTTTCTGCTTCCTTTTCGGCAATGAGGTGTCGTTTCCCCTTCCAGATCATCCCCGAGACGGGAATAAAGACCGAGAACCACGGAGAGGCGTTATCCTTTTTCTCCCATAGTTCTCGGCAAAAGGGCAGAGATTCAAGATCGAATACCGGAGAAGAAAGCTTGATTCGCATTTTCTTTCTTCCTTGGGGAGCCCTGAGCCATACTTCGATGTATGTTTCGTGATAGCGGGTTTCTACAAAGGTTTCACCATGAGCGCCGGGTAACCACTTTCGCGAGAGAAGAGGTTTCCCATTCGGAGTAAGCCAGAATTCGGCGTCCCTTTGTTGGCGACCGTCTTGAGTGGGGAAGAAAGAAGTGTAACGGGTGAACGAAATACCTCTCTCAATGTGATATTCTATCGTTCCCACCTTTTTACCTCTTATGATCACTTGATAGGTGAAGATCTCTTGTGCGAAGACAAGACCGAAACAACCCAAAATTGCGCCTAAGAGGGTGAGGGAGAAGAGTATCCTCATTGAGTTACAAACTTGGTTCGTAGATACCATAGCATGCTCGCTCCTATGATCAAGAGGAGAGGGAGAAAAGCTACCGAATAGAGAAGGGAGAAGATCCTGAACGGGGGAATGAACTGTACAGCGGTTTGGAACATCCCTACC
Organism: uncultured bacterium; assembly: GCA_937139415.1. Classification (GTDB taxonomy): domain Bacteria; phylum Atribacterota; class Atribacteria; order Atribacterales; family Caldatribacteriaceae; genus CAKZPS01. The sequence goes on along the minus strand of CAKZPS010000011.1, from coordinate 63,470 downwards.
GTTCCGCGAAAGAGAAAGAGAATGGAGAGAAAAAGGGGTGTTCGGAGAGAAGAGGAGAGCACTCTTCCCACCATTACGGTTACCTCCACCTCGAAGAGCACTTCCAGGGTCTTGATCAAGAGGTAAGAGTGGGAGGGAAAAATCAGGAATTGGCTGTATCCAAAGCACTGCGAGAGAGAGGGGAAGAAAACGAGGAGAGAATCCCGACCGGCTTTGCCCCATCCCATGGTGAGTCCCAAGAGAGAAGAAAAGGCGAAAATTTGAGTGGTGGAGGAAAAAAATCCTCTTTTTCTTCCCAACCACAGGAGGCTAACGAGCACCGTGTACTCGAGGGCGTTGAGGAGAAGGCTTACCAAGAGAGCCGATTCTACCCCCGAGAAAACCTCAAGGAGCATTTTTTCTAAAAAACGGTAAGGGGTGAAGGTGAAGCCGAAGACCATAAAGGTGAGGACTCCCCACCGCAAGGGGGTGTTTCGGCGATAGATCCACTTCCACAGCCCGAAACTGGAGAAGAAAGCGACGAGAAAGAAAATCCAGTACCTCATTTTGAGAAAGGAACGCCTATTTTAGGACACATCTTTTCCACGGGACACACCGAACAACGAGGACGACGGGGAAGGCACACATTTTGGCCGAATACCACCAGGAGATGATTCAAGGGAATCCAGTGAACAACGGGGAGTTTTTCCCGCAATGCTCTTTCAGTCTCTTCGGGAGTCTTGGTATAGACGTATCCCCACCGATTGACAATACGGTGGACATGGACATCAACGCAGATGGCGGGTTTCTGGAACGCTAAGGCCAAGACGAGATTAGCGGTTTTGCGTCCCACCCCAGGAAGGTTAAGGAGGGCCTCGAGCTGATTGGGAACTTTACCCTGGTACTCGCTGAGGAGGACTTGAGCGAGTTGACGGAGTATTTGGGCTTTCCGGCGATAGAAACCCACCGGGTAGATGAGTTCCGCTAAACGCTCCTCAGGAATGGCCAAAAAATCTTCCGGCTTTTGAACCACGCGGAACATTCTTTCCATCACCTTTTTGGTGATGGTGTCCTTGGTGCGGTGGCTGAGGATACCCCCGATTAACACCCGAAAAGGGGTTTTTTCTAAGGTGTTCAAGGTTTCGTCTTGCCATTTCTTCTTCTCATTCTGTAGAATGGTTAAAACGGTCTCGATTTCTTGGTTATTCATAGGACCAATAATAGCACAAGGGGGAAAGCTTTCCAATGAAGCTCGCTCTGCTTTTGGGGTACGTGGTGGTCATGATTGGTATCGGTTATTACAGTATGCGTCGGACCAAAACCGTGGGCGATTTCTTTTTGGCCAATCGAGCCTTGGGTCCTTGGGTCTCTGCCTTCGCCTATGGAACGACTTATTTTAGCGCCGTACTTTTTATTGGATACGCGGGGAGAATTGGTTGGGGATTTGGGCTTTCCAGTCTCTGGATCGTTGTGGGGAACGCTTTGGTAGGCTCTCTCCTTGCCTGGTTAATTTTAGCTCGAAGGACGAGGGTCATAACCGAGAAGCTCGGGGCAATGACCATGCCCGAATTTTTGGAGAGTCGCTATCAGAGTCGATTCTTGCGGGTGTTTTCGGCGGTGGTGATTTTCATTTTTCTTGTGCCTTACTCTGCCTCGGTATACATGGGATTGAGTTATCTTTTCGATGTGGTCATGGGAATTCCCTATGTTTACGCCCTTCTCCTGATGGCCGTTTTAACCGGTGCGTATCTCATTATGGGAGGATACTTGGCAGTCAGTGTGAATAGTTTGGTCCAAGGGGTGATCATGTTTTTTGGTGCATTGCTCCTCATCCTTTTTATTCTGAATCGTCCGGAGAGTGGTGGGCTCTATCAAGCGATAGAGCGTTTAAAAATGATCGATCCAAAGTTAGTAGCCCCGGTTGGCGCACCGGGTTTTTGGTCGCTTTTTGGGCTTGTAATGGTGACCAGTCTCGGTGCTTGGGGATTACCGCAAATGGTTCAAAAATTTTACTCTATTAAGAGTGAACGGGTGATTACTGCGGCAACGGTGATCGCTACCGTTTTTGCTTTGGTATGCACTTTTAGTGCTTACTTTTCCGGTGCCCTTACCCATCTCTTTTTTCCCACCCTTCCCGAATTTGCGGGAAAACCGAATCCTGAGCTCTTAATGCCCCAGCTCATGTCTCAATTTATGCCTCTCTCGTTTGCCGTGGTGCTTTTACTCCTCGTTTTTTCTGCCTCCATGTCCACCCTTTCTTCTCTGGTGCTTGTATCTTCTTCGGCGATTGCCATCGATCTTTTCTCCTTACGGGACAAAAAGATTTCCCTTCTCCTCATGCGTCTTTTGTGTGGGGTATTCATTCTCTGTTCCCTCTTGATCGCTTTTTATCGGATCAGTTTCATTGTCAATCTCATGTCCATTTCCTGGGGAACTACCGCAGGAGTTTTCCTTGCCCCTTATCTTTACGGTCTTTACTGGGAGAGAGCCAATCTTCCTGCAGCCATAGTGAGTATGATCTGTGGTATCAGTATAGGTTTGGGAGCTTCATGGTACTATGGCTTTCAATCTCAAGTCATTCCCCTCGTAGGGTCTTTGGCCATTCTCATTCCGTTAGGGGTATTCCCTTTAGTTGTCCTTTTTACTTCGGACAAGAAAAGAGGAGCGTGAGACTTTAGAGGAGGATAAAAGGGGAGGTGCATGAGGTGAAGAAAGGAGTGAATCTTTGGGCTTTTCCGGAGAGGTTGAGTTTGCGAGAAATAGTGGAAGTGAGTAAAAAGTATGGTTTTCAAGGAATAGAACTGTGTGTAGGGGAGGAAGGAGATTTTTCCCTTCACCTTCCTCCGGCACGGTGGGAGAGCATGCGCGCCGAGGTGTCCGATGGCGGCTTAGAAATACGGAGTATTGCTTCAGGATTATGGTGGAAGTATAACTTGGTGTCCTCGGATGAAAAAGTAGCGATCAAGGCCAAAGATGTGGGGAAGAAATTAATCGAAATCGCCCATTTTGTCGGAGCAAGATCGGTTTTAGTGATTCCGGGATATGTGAACATTCCCTGGGAACCCCAGGCAGAAGTTGTTTCCTATGATTTTGCCTGGGAACGAGCTATATCTACCCTTCAAGAACTGGCTCTTTTCGCCCAAGGAACAGAGGTTCTCTTGGGGGTTGAAAATGTGTGGAATAAGTTTCTCCTTTCGCCGCTTGAATTCCGTCAGTTCATTGATGAAATTAACCATCCTCAGGTAAGAGTGCACCTTGACACAGGCAATATGTTGCCTTTTGGTTATCCCGAGCAGTGGATTCATATCCTTGGGAATCGTATTGTGGCGGTGCACGTGAAAGACTTTAAGGTGGCGGTAGGAAATATTCATGGTTTTTGTCTCCCCTTGGAGGGAGATGTCAACTGGCCTCGAGTCATGGAAGCACTCAAGGCAATCAATTACGATGATTATCTCATTGCCGAATTCATTCCTCCGTACCGATACCATCGGGAAGCGTTACTGATGAATCTCTCTGCCAATCTTGATTGCCTTCTCAAGATGGCATAGAATAAAGCATAGGATACAATGATCTTTGGAAAGGAGGCGAAAAAAGAGGGTTCGAGTTTAAAAAGGGGATGAGAATTCTTAGTAAGGAGGGATGTACATGAGGAAACAGTTGGTTTGGATTTTGGTTGTGGTTTTCCTTTTAGGTATTGGAGGAGGAGTCTCGGCGCAGAGAAAGCAAGTGAGTGTATTATGGGCAGAGTATGATGGTCTCACTCCCGATTACGCTTCCAACTTAGAGGCGGCTTTCGAGAAGGAGTATTCAGATATTGATCTCAACATCATCTCTACTCCCTGGGATAAAATGCATGATCGACTGATTGCTTTCGTTGCCGGTAAACAACCTCCGGATCTCTCGGTTATCGGGACGCGGTGGCTCCTTGAGCTCATTGACATGGGTGTGGTGGAGCCGATTGAACAGTGGATCAGCAAAGACCTCTTCAATAATATTGATCCCGCTCTTATGGAAGGAAAGATTAAGGGGGTTCTCTACGGATTACCAGTTGCTGCAGGGACACGACTCATGTACTATCGTTCTGATATCATCGATAAGGTTCCAGAAACCTTTGAAGAAATGCTCCAAGTTGCTCAGAAGATCAATAAGCCTGATGAGAAATTCTATGCGGTGGGAATGAGTGGGAAAAAGTACGTGGAGCTTACCGAATACGCTTACTACCTCTTCGGGAACGGTGGGTATTTCTTCGAGATTTTACCCGACGGAAGTTACGGGAAGTGCACTGTCAACGATGAGGCCGGCGTAGGAGCACTCACCTTCATGAATGATTTGGTTAATACGTACAAGGTTACCCAACCCGGCGTTACTGCGTACCGGAGAGATGAACTCCAAGACCTCTTCATCGCCGGTAATTTGGGAATCTTCTTAAGCGGTGGTTTTACTGCGACCCTCTTAGAGCAACGGGGAGCGACTTTCGAATGGAGCGTTGCGCCCATGCCTCACTTTGAGGGAAAACCTCAGAGTACCATCATCATTACCGATTCTATCGTCATGTTCAAGGATTCTCAAGCAAAGGAAGAAGCAGGCAAATTCTTAGATTTCTTCTATTCTGACCCATGGCGTTTAGAGTTCGACAAGTTGGTCGGTTTCCCCCCGGTAACCAAATCCTTAGCCAATGATCCTGCTTTCCAAAAGCCAGTTTATCAGGTGATGATTCAGCAGATTCCCGGTGCCAAAGGATGGCCGCTCATGCCAGAATGGCCGGAATGTAACGATATCATTTGGGATAACATTGTTGCCACCTTCTTAGGCGAGAAGACTCCGCAAAAGGCTATGGATGACGCTGCTCAGGAGATCGATTCGATTCGAGGAATGTAGAATAACCCTATGGGGAGGGATTTCCTCCCTCCCCACACTTTATGAGGAGCGTGCTTTTTGACGAAAGGCAAATTTTGGAGAACCGAGTCCACAGTAGCATACCTTTTCATGATCCCCGCGTCGGTGTTTCTCTTGATGTTCATGTTCTATCCCATTGTGTATGTGATTCTCATGTCTTTCTTTCGGGTCAACAAATTAGGAGATTTAGTATCCTTCTTTGGTTGGGGTAATTTTCGCTTCATGTTTGATAAGCCTGAGTTTTGGCAAGTTGTGGTGCGTTCCTGTGTGTGGACGGCTATCGCTGTGGCAGTGAAAACCGCTTTTGGGTTGGTTATTGCCCTCCTTCTCAATGTAGAATTTGTAGGGAAGAGATTGGCACGCACCCTCTTAATCATTCCCTGGGCGAGTTCTGTGCCCATCAGTGCCATGATTTGGCAATGGACGTACAATAGCGATTTTGGGCTCTTGAACCATACCCTGCGCTCTTTGGGTGTTTGGAGAAACCCCCCTATTTGGTTAGCAGAACCTCGTTCTGCTTTTATGGCCAATCTCTGGGTTGACATTTGGTGTGGGATTCCTTTTATGGCTTTGGTATTTCTTGCTGGACTGCAGGCCATTCCTCAAGAGCTCTATGAAGCAGCCGAAGTCGATGGAGCAACTCCGTGGAGTAAGTTTCGTTTCGTAACCTTGCCTCTTTTGAGCGGTGTCCTCACCGTGGCTACCCTTCTTTCCACCTTGTGGACGTTCAACGATTTTAACGTCATTTACGTGCTCACCGCCGGGGGTCCGGGAACTTCCACCGACATCCTCATCACCTATATCTATAAGTATGCCTTCCAGTATCTCCGTTTCGGTCCGGCGGCGGCTATGGCGGTTATTACCTTTGGCATTCTCCTCATCGTGAGTATAGTTTACGCGCGGAGTTACTTTCGCGAAGGAGCGCTGTAGAGTGAAAGAACGAGAAAGAAAGAGCTTGTATTTCGTCTATCCACTTACGGTCTTTATCCTTCTTATTCTCCTCTTCCCTTTTTTTGTTATGGTTTCCACCGCTTTGAAACCGGTGAGTGAAGTCTATGCTAACCCTCCTCACTGGATACCGCGAGAGTGGCGATGGGCTAATTTCTCCGATATTTGGGGCAAATACCCCTTGGGTGCTTACTTTAAGAATAGCTTTATCATTTCTTTGGGGACTACCTTTTTAAACATGGTGCTTTGTATCCCTGCGGCCTACGCCGTGGCGCGGTTACGATTTCGAGCAAAGAGCTTTATCATGTATTTGTTTTTAGTGGTACAGATGTTTTCTCCCATCATTGTCGTTATTTCTCTCTTTAAAATTGTCGCTCTCCTGGGTTTATTAGATACCCTCCTTTCCCTTGTACTCACGAACAGTGTTTTTACCCTTACCTTTGCGATATGGCTTTTGAGCGGATATTTCCGAGGTATTCCCAAGGAAATTGAAGAAGCGGCGCTGATCGATGGATGTTCGCGCCTCCAGTCTGTTGTTCGTGTTCTCCTACCGGTGGCTATGCCGGGAGTGGTAACCACGGTTATTTACACCTTTATCTCTGCGTGGAATGAATTCATGTTCGCTTTGACCTTCATTACCTCTATGGATAAAAGACCTCTCACCTTGGGATTATACAATTTCATCGGTCGGTGGACGGTCCAGTGGCAGTACCTTATGGCAGCAGCCATCTTAGCTCTCATTCCGGTAGTCATTCTTTTCATGTTCATCGAACGCGAATTGGTCCAGGGATTGGCAGGAGGAGCGGTAAAAGGGTAAGTGCATACGCTCGATTTTCAATGGCACCTCACCAATCATTGCAATCTCCGTTGTCTCCACTGCTACCAGGATGAATTCGAAGATGGTAGCGAACCGGAGACCATCTTCTCCGTTGCCCACCGTCTCCTTGCCGAGTTAGGGGCAAGAGAGATTATGACTACCCTGAACCTCACCGGAGGAGAGCCTTTTCTTTTGGGTGAAGTCCTTTTCTCCCTCCTCGATCTTTTGGAGCAAGCCGCGCAGGTTCAAAAGGTGACCATCATCACCAATGGTCTCTTGCTCAACGAACCGTTGTTGCATACTCTCGATAACTACACCAAGCTCGAGGCCCTCAAGGTTTCGCTTGAGGGCGCAAACGCCTCGACCAACGATTGTATCCGAGGGAAAGGGGTATTTCACAAAGTAGTGGAGCGAGTGCGTATGACGCGAAAATTGACGAGGAAAAAGCTTCTTTTCATGTTCACCGCTCACCGGGGGAATTTTGAGGAAATTCCTCAGCTTCTCGATTGGGCACAAGAGTTAGGCCTGGATGGAGTGATGATCGAACGTTTCATTCCCGAGGGAAGGGGACGGCAGATGAGTGTGGAAACCTTGGGGGCACTGGAGTGGAAAAAACTCGTGCAAATGATCATCGACTGGAGTAAGATTGAGGTTACTCCCGAAGATTTACTTCCCTATAAAGCCTTTCTTTTTGAACTCACTCCTCGAATCACCTTGTGGGGAGCACGGTGTAATCTTGGGGAAGCCTTCTGTATCATGCCCGATGGGATGCTCCTTCCGTGCCGTCGTTTTGTCTATCCTTTGGGGAATATCCTCAAGGAAGGATTGTGGCCGAGTATTGAGAATCATCCCTTCCTCGTTTCCCTCTTGCGAAGAGATCGTCTCCAGGGAAGGTGTAGTCGTTGCCAAGTAGCCGGTTGTTTTGGCTGTCGGGCTTTAACCTACGCTCTCTCTCGTGACCCCTTTGCCGAAGATGTCCAATGTTTTTTGGCTCTTTAAGTTCTGATTTCGACCACATCTCTATCCGACAGAAGGTATTCTGGAGGAACCAATTGTCCCTCAAAACGGGCTGAACCCCACACTCGTGCTCCCTTGAGATTTTTCAAGAGATCATGGTGAATGTGTTCGGCCAAGTCTCGGACTGTAGCCCCCCTTTTGAGAATAAAGGGGCGAGAGAAATCAGGAGGCTTTCCCGGAGGTTTACTATAGACCCTCACGATACCGACCATGGCAAAAATTTTCTGCTTGAGTTCCCTTTTCTCTTCTTCGCTTAGGTGATGGAGAGAAATTCCCTCTACGGGAAACTCTTCGCCAAACAATTCTCGAACGAGGGAGACGATTTCCCGGTGTTCTTCTCTTTCCATCTTGTTGATGAGAACCATAGCGGGCAAGAAGCACCAGTTCTCGGAAATGGCAGTCTTTCTCCGGTCAACCTCGATTTTCCCCTTTCTAAGAGCTTCAAGAATGGTTTCAAGCTCGTCAAGGAGTTTTTCGCTCTTGGCATCAAGGAGGAAGAGAACTCCATCGGCACGACGCAGAGCGTTGATAAAATTTCCTTCTATTTCGCGCTCAGCTATCGGGGGCGTATCGAGGAGTTGAATTTGAATGTCTTCGTAAGGCATCATTCCGGGAGTGGAGTAGAAAGTGGTAAAAGGGTATTCCGCGACCTCGGGTCGAGCATGAGTAAAAACGTGGAGGAAGGTTGATTTTCCGCTATTGGGAGAACCGATGACCAAAACCTGCGCGGCCCCGCTTTTTTCGATCAGAAATGGATCAAAGGTTTTCCCCCGTTTTGTCCTCTCTTGTGCGGCCTTTCTGAGTTTGGAGATTTTTTGCTTGATTTCGGCTTGCAGTTTTTCTGTTCCCTTGTGTTTGGGAATTACCGCTAACATTTCTTCCAAAGCTTCCAGTTTTTCCTCCGGGGTCTTGGCTTTTTGGTATTTCTCTTCTACCACAAAGTACTGGGGCGGTAAGTTTGCCGGCATAGCACCACCTTGTTTTTTCTATCTATTGTAATATTTCTCCATTGACTTGGTAAATAAATCTTTTCTGAGCAAAGCTTCATTTGATGCATCGGGCATCATTGGTTGTTCGAAGTGAATGGAGAATCATTGTCCGAGATGCTTGACATGCACGCCTTTTCTGCTAATATTTAGCTATCTAACTAAATGGAGGATGATATGTTGGGGAAGGAAGAGAGTTCCTTGCATGCTTTGTTGTGGCAGGTAATACGACAACACTTCATTAGACATCATTATCTCCTCAGCACCATTGGAATTCATAAGGGTCAACCTCCGGTTTTGGCCATATTGTGGGGACAAGATGGTTTAACCCAAAAGGAGATCGCCGACCATTTGAAGCTCAAACCACCTACGGTAACAGCAATCATAAGACGGATGGAACGTGCCGGATTGGTAAAACGAGAACCAGATTTGGAGGATATGCGTATCTCTCGAGTCTATCTCACCGAGAAGGGGCGAAATATCAAGGAAAGTATAGAAAAGGTAACCAAAATCTTGGAAGAGGAATGTTTTGCCGGGTTTACCCTTGAAGAAAGGGTTCTCTTACGAAGATTTTTCATTCAAATTCGAGATAATCTCAAAGGTGTCAACGAGAAAACTGGAGAAAGTTATTAGCTATCAAAATATTTCTGGAGGATCAAATGAGGAAACTCTTCGTGTACCTTAAGCCTTATTGGAAAATGGTCATTTTGGCACCGCTTCTTATGGTGGGAGAAGTAATCTGTGATCTGACCCAACCTACCCTCTTAGCCCGGATTGTGGATCAAGGTATTGTCCGGGGAGATATAGAGCTCGTCGGGAAAACGGGAGTCTTGATGGTAGGAGTAGCTCTTTTGGGGATGATGGGAGGGGTTGGATGTACCATAGCCGCCAGTATCGCAAGCCAGGGCTTCGGAACGGATCTGCGGAGCGCAGTATTTCAAAAGGCGCAATCTTTCTCTCTTGCTAACGTGGATGCTTTTAAGCCTTCAACCCTCATTACTCGAATTACGAACGATATTACCCAGCTCCAACACTTAGTGTTGATGACCTTGAGAATCGTGGTAAGAGCACCACTTCTCTTTATCGGTGGAATCATTATGGCCATATCTATCAATGGGAAATTATCTTCTTTACTCATGATTACCATTCCTGTACAGGTAGGAGTGTTTTTCTATCTCATGAAGAGAGGATTCCCTCTCTTTGTCTTGGTACAACAAAAGATAGACAAGGTGAATACGATACTCAGAGAAAACCTGGCCGGGGTGCGGGTGGTAAAAGCCTTTGTGCGCTCCGCGAAAGAGAGGAAGCGATTCGCTTCTTCTAATGAAGAACTCATGGACAGTACTGTTCGAGCCCTTCTACCGATGATGACGCTCATATCTTTTCTCACTTTGGTGATGAACCTCAGCGTGGTTACCGTACTCTGGTTTGGTGGTTTGCTCGTGGCTCGGGATGGCATGCAGGTTGGGGAAATCATGGCTTTTATTACCTATTTAACACAAATTATGTTCTCTTTAATGATGATTGGAAGTATTCTCATGTTTATGAGTAGAGCCGGTGCTTCGGCAGGCCGGGTCAATGAAATTCTTGAAACTACCGTTAGTGTCGAGAATCCTGAAAACCCTGATCAAACAAGCATCGTGAGAGGTGAAGTTGTTTTTGAACGGGTCTCTTTTCGTTACCATGGATCAGGAAAAGATCTTGCCCTCAAAAATGTATCTTTTGTGGTTCATCCTGGAGAAATGGTGGCAATATTAGGAGCAACCGGTTCGGGAAAGTCAACTCTGGTTCATCTTATCCCTCGTCTCTACGATGTTACCCAAGGTCGAGTGCTCGTGGACGGACGGGATGTTCGTACTCTCGATCTTCACACCTTGCGGTCTGCGATTGGTATGGTGCCCCAAGAGCCACTCTTATTTTCTGGCACCATAGAGGACAATATTCGCTGGGGAAACGATGCTGCGTCGGAAGAAGAAGTTGTAGAGGCAGCTCGAGTTGCCCAGATCCATGATTTTATCCTTACCTTGCCTTGCGGATACCATACTCTTATCGGACAACGGGGGGTCGATCTCTCTGGAGGACAGAAACAGAGAATTGCTCTTGCCAGAGCATTGGTAAGAAAGCCGACCATTTTAATTCTCGATGATAGTACGAGTGCGGTTGACGTGGCTACCGAACAACGTATTCTGAGGGAAATGAGGCGCGTGTATCGAGGTACGATTTTTATGATTGCGCAAAGGGTGAGTACGGTTATGAATGCGGATAAAATCTTGATACTCGATGCGGGGGAATTGGTTGCCCAAGGGAGTCATCCCGAACTTTTAGAAAGCTGTGCCATTTATCAGGAAATGTACAAGCTTCAGGTAGGGGAGGAGAGTGCTCACTATGCCTCACGGTAGAGGAGAGAGAGATGCTTCACCGTATTCTGGTTTGCACAGAGGTCCAGGGGGATTGCCTCTCGGACCTGGACCCATGGGTCACGCTTTTCTTGGTTCCCCGATAAAACCTCGAAATACCGTTAACACCGTGAGGAAGTTGTGGAAATACTTTAGAAGTCATACTTTGCATCTTGCGACTATATTTGTCTTAGTCATGATCACTTCTCTTTCGGCGTTGGTGGGTCCTTATCTCATCGGAAAGGCCATCGATAATTTTATCATTCCCAAAAATTTCCCGGGTCTCTCTTCTTTGGTTATCTTTATGGTCGTTCTCTATCTTGGCAATTCTCTCCTCCTTTGGTTACAGGGTCGCCTCACTGCGAAGACGGTTCAAAAAATCATTTTCGAAATGAGGAAAGAGGCGTTTGACGCCCTTCAGAATCTTCCGGTACGTTTTTTTGATGGTATACTTCATGGGGATCTGATGAGTCGAGTCACCAATGATCTCGATAATATCAGTAATTCCCTCAGTATGGGTGTAACGCAGATTTTTTCAAGCCTTATTACTCTCATTGGCACAGTGATAGTCATGCTATGGTTGAGTCCTGTGCTCACCGGGATAAGCATGATTGTGACTCCTTTGACCTTTTTGTGTACTCAAGCGGTCTCCCGTCAAACCCGCAAATATTTCTCAGAAAATCAAACCATTTTGGGCGAACTCAATGGCTTGGTAGAAGAAAATATTTCCGGCCTCAAAGTGGTGAAAATCTTTTCTCGAGAAGAAAAGGAGAGAGAGAAGTTTCATGTGGTGAATGAACGCTTGCGAGATACAAGTATCAGAGCACAAATTTACTCTGGAATAGTTGGACCGCTCATGAATACCCTCAACAATGCGAGTTTCGCCCTGGTTGGAGGATTTGGAGGATGGCTCGCTATTCAGAAAGTGATCACGGTAGGAACCATAGCCAGCTTCATCACCTATTCAAGACAGTTTTCTCGTCCACTCAGCGAGTTAGCTACCAATTTGAATATGTTACAGTCGGCTATTGCCAGTGCAGAGAGGATCTTCCAAATTTTGGATGAACCTCCCGAACCTCCCGATCCCCCCGACGCTGAAGAGCCTGAGCGTCTTCGCGGAGAGGTGGAATTCAGAAATGTTTCCTTTTCTTATCGGGAAGGCGTGCCAGTACTTGAAAACGTGAGCTTCCATGTTCAACCCGGTCAAATGGTGGCTTTGGTAGGACCGACCGGGGCGGGTAAAACCACCATTGTTAATCTTTTAACCAGGTTTTACGATATCGATAGTGGCACTATTCTCATAGACGGAAAGGATATAAGAACGATTAAAAGAGATATTCTTCGGTCGTTATTGGGGATAGTACTCCAAGATACGTATCTTTTTTCGGAATCGATACGAGAGAACATACGTTACGGGCGCCTTTCCGCGACTGACGAAGAAGTTGAAGAAGCAGCACGACTCGCTCATGCGGAATCATTTATCCTCAAACTACCCGAGGGATATGATACGTTCCTTTTTGACGGAGGGAAAAATCTGAGTCAGGGACAGAGGCAGCTTCTTGCCATTGCCCGAGCTATTCTCGCTGATCCTGCGATTCTCATTCTTGACGAAGCGACAAGCAATGTGGACATTCGAACTGAAAAGTATATTCAATCGGCCATGCGTCGTCTCATGAGTGGTCGTACCAGTTTAGTCATTGCCCATCGTTTGAGTACTATTCGCCATGCTGATATGATCTTGGTAATCCAAGAGGGCAAAGTTATTGAACGAGGGACTCATGAGGAATTATTGCAGAAGAAGGGTTCTTATTATCGACTCTATATGAGTCAATTTGGGGGAGAGTCTTTACCACGTATCCCGCTATCCGTTGAGGGAGAGTGAGGATGAATAGCTGTTCTTGTGACCTGTCCGTTCAAAGAGGTGTGATTCCTTGCATACTGTAGTTCGGAGAGCGTCCTGGGAAGAGGGAGACGATTTTGTACCCCTCTTTCTTCTTTCAGCGTCGTTTTTCAAATCTTTTTTAAAGGATACGGGAAGATTAGAACGGGCCTTGAGATTGCTTTTCTCTCGAAGAAACACTCTTTTGAGCTTTGAGCACACCTACTTTGTGCTCCTCGGGGAAACGAAGGTGGGAATGGCGCTGGGGTATAGGAGTGGGATAAGGAGAAAGGAGAGCTTACGAACGGGACTCTTATTGGGGTATTCCCTCGGGTGGCAGATGATGAACACGTTTTCTTTTTGGGTTTCTTTGGGTCGGGCAACCAGAGTAGACCATCCTGCTACCTATTACCTGAGTAACCTCGCCGTCTCTCCGGAGTATCAAAGAAAGGGCTTCGGGAAGACGCTCCTTGCCTTTATGGAAAGCGAGGCAAGAAAAGAAGATTGTCGATGGATTGCTTTAGATGTAGAAAAGGAGAACGTCTTTGCAATTCGTTTCTATGAGCGGTTGGGTTATCGAATAACCGGAGAAAAAACTCTCCTCTCTCGGGGACGATCTACCCATTTGTATCGCATGGTCAAGGATCTTTTGGAGGGTAACGTTTCTCCTGAATGTTCATTTGACAGAAAGGTACGAGGAATATAAAATAAGCTCATTGGTGGGTAGTCTCTATTCTTTTCTCGATCCCGAATAGAAAAATGCCGGTGCATTCTCTCTATACCTCGATGGGATTCATCGAGGTATATTTTTGTCAGTTTACTGAGGAAGGTGGCTAAGGATGGTAGAGGTCAAAAAAGAGGAAAAAGAAAAGCACGTGTATCTTTTAGAGGTTACCGTAGAAGAGGAACGTGTTCAGGAAGCCTTGAAAAATGCATATCGAGATCTGAGTAGTCGGGTGAATATTCCGGGATTTCGAAAGGGAAGAGCGCCGTGGAATATCCTCAAGACGTATTTGGGGAAAGGAGCAATTTTAGATTCTTTGGCTCGTACCCTGATTCCTCAAGTGACCCGCGAGGTTCTCGAACAGGAAAAGATTGAAGTTATCGGGGAACCAGAGATGGAGATTCTCCACATCGCCGAAGACGCTCCTCTCGTTTTTCGTTTGCAAGTCATTGAAAATCCAACCGTGCTTCTCCCGCACCCCGAGGACTTAGAAGCGCGGAAATACCGTTTGGAAGTGAGAGAATCGGATATCGAAAGAGAGCTGGAACGGTTACGGGTAGCACGAAGTACTTGGAAGGAGAAGGAAAAAGAGAGCGTGGCTATTAGCGGTGACTTAGTGAAACTCACCGTTCAGGGCCGCAACTACACCATTTTGGCGCAAGAAAAGGATGAGCAAAACGCCATTGCTCGAGAAGTTTTAGGAATGAAGGTTGGTGAGAGCAAAAAGGTAGCCCTCACCAACCAGGAAGGAGAAGCCACCGAGGTTGAGTTTCAAGTGACCGGCCTTATGGAGAAGGAAATCCCCCAGATCGATCAGGAATTTTTGCGCAATTTAGGGAGTGATATTGACTCATTAGAAACACTCAGGGACAAAATTCGTGAGAGTTTGGAACGTTTAGCAAACGATCTTGTAGAGGAGAGGTTTCAAAAAGAGGCCATAGTAGCCTTGGGTAAACATTCTACTGTGCATATCCCTGCGCCGCTCTTAGAACTTCAAACCAGGCACAAAATTGATGGATTTCAAGATCAGTTGAAGAAAGACGGTTTGACGCTGGAACGGTACTTAGAGTTGACCAACACCGATTTCGCCACGGTAGAGAAGGAACTACGTAAAGTGGCACATTGGGAACTCAAAAAGTTCTTTGTCCTTCAGCAGTATGCGAAAGAGTATGCTATTGAAGCGAGCGACGAAGATCTCGATAAGGAATTAGAGCGATTGGCTCAAATTTCAGGGCGAACCAAAGAAGATGTGCGTGAAATTCTGACACGAAATGATAAAATAGAGGAAACACAAGAACGCTTGAAAATGCAAAAGCTTATGGAACATCTTACCTCTCGAGTGAAGGTCAAGACCTTAGAGGAGCCGCTGAACTTTGATCAATGGAAAGTCTTGGAGAATCCAGAAGAGGAGATGATATCATGAGACGAGAGCCGCGGTTAAGCTACTTAGTCCCCATAGTGGTGGAACAAACACCACGTGGTGAAAGAGCATATGACATTTATTCTCGTCTTTTGCAAGACCGCATTGTTTTTTTAGGGACCGAGATCGACGATACGGTGGCGAACCTGGTGATTGCTCAGTTACTCTTTCTCGAGGCGATGAATAAAGAGAAAGACATTAATCTCTATGTCAATAGCCCCGGTGGTTCGGTGTCGGCTACTCTGGCGATATACGATACGATCCGCTATATCAAACCCGACGTAGCTACCATATGTATTGGTCAGGCAGCAAGTGGCGCAGCGGTGATTCTTGCTGCGGGGACCAAGGGGAAAAGGATGGCCCTTCCTAACTCTCGGATTATGATTCACCAGCCGCTTGGGGGAGCACAAGGACAGGTAACCGACATCGAGATTCATGCGCGGGAGATGGTGAAAATCCGCGAAAAGCTGAACGCGGTCTTGTCGTATCACACCGGGCAGCCCATTGAAAAGATCCGTCGCGATACTGAAAGGGACTTCTTCATGTCTCCCGAAGAGGCACAGGAATACGGACTGATCGATCGGGTTCTTTATCCTAAAGAAGACCAAAAAGGAGAATCGAAAGAGGATGCCGCGAATTGAGGAGGAAAGAGTTAAATTGCGTTGTTCTTTCTGTGGGAAAAGCCAGTCTGAAGTAAAAAAATTAATTGCCGGCCCTGGGGTATACATTTGTAATGAGTGTATAGAGTTATGTAACGAAATTCTTCATGAAGACACAAAGGGAAGGAAAAAAGAGTTTGTTCTCGAGGAGTTACCTACCCCAAAGAAGATTAAGGCGTTTTTGGATCAATACGTTGTGGGGCAGGAGAAGGCCAAAATTACTCTTTCGGTAGCAGTATACAATCATTACAAGCGTATTATTCAACCCTCTGAAGATGATATTGAAATCGAGAAGAGCAATATCCTTCTTTTGGGTCCCACCGGTTCAGGGAAAACCCTTTTGGCCAAGACTCTGGCTCGATTCCTCAACGTTCCTTTTGCCATTGCCGATGCCACAACCCTTACCGAGGCGGGATACGTAGGTGAAGATGTAGAGAACATCCTTCTCCGACTCATTCAAAACGCCAATTTCGATGTGAAAAAGGCGGAACGAGGCATTGTATATATTGATGAAGTGGACAAGATAGCTCGCAAAAGTGACAGTCCTTCGATTACCCGAGATGTTTCTGGAGAAGGTGTACAACAAGCGCTTTTGAAAATTTTAGAGGGAACTATTGCCAACGTCCCGCCTCAAGGTGGCAGGAAGCATCCTCATCAGGAGTTTATCCAGATTAACACTGAAAACATTCTGTTTATCTGTGGGGGTGCTTTTGTCGGTCTGGAAAAGATTATAGAAAATCGCTTGAAAGACCGCAAAATCGGATTTGGAGCCCAAGAGAGTTTAGGAGAGAAGAGCGTTGCGCAGAATCTCCTTCACGAGGTTCAACCCGAGGATTTACTCAGATTTGGTATGATCCCCGAGTTTGTCGGTCGTATTCCCATTGTTTGTGCTTTAGACCTACTGACCGAGGAAGATTTGGTACGTATCTTGACCGGCACCAAAAATAGCTTGGTGAAACAATATCAAAAGTTGTTTGCCATGGAAGGAGTAGAACTTATTTTCGCTCCTGAAGCTTTGCGACTGATTGCTCGTAAAGCGATCGAGAAAGGTACGGGTGCCCGGGGATTGCGAACCATCATGGAAAGAATTATGATGGAATTGATGTTTGAAGTCCCCTCGCGGAGGAATGTATTGAAAAAGGTTGTTATTGATGAACAGGCAGTAGCGAGAGAACATTACTTTTCGGTTTTCGAGGACGAAGAAAAGCTGGCTTAGGGGAGAGTATTCATGGAAGAGAAGGCAGTGCTCTCACAAGCTTTTGACCCCCGTTTCATCGAGGAGAAGTGGTACCAATTCTGGGAGGAGAAGGGATGTTTTGTTCCTCCTCCTTCGGGGCCTTCCTTTTGCATCGTTATTCCCCCTCCCAATGTCACCGGACACCTCCACATGGGTCACGCCTTGAATCTCACTTTGCAGGATATCGTTATTCGTTTTCGGAGGATGCAAGGCGATCGAGCCCTGTGGGTTCCGGGAACGGATCACGCTGGAATTGCTACCCAAAATGTGGTGGAAAAAGAGTTAGCTCGTGAGGGCTTGCGGCGGGAAGATCTGGGCAGGGAGAAATTTTTGGAGAAGGTTTGGCAATGGAAGGAGGAATACCATAAGCGAATTGTAGAACAAATTAAAAGAATGGGCGCTTCATGTGACTGGACTCGGGAACGTTTTACCATGGATGAAGGGCTTTCCCGGGCGGTACGAGAAGTTTTCGTTCGCCTGTTTGAAGAGAGCTTAATCTATCAAGACGAATATATTGTCAACTGGTGTCCTCGTTGTCAAACCGCTCTCGCCGATATCGAAGTCGAATACGAGGAACATCGTTCTTCTCTCTACTATATTCGGTATCCTTCTAAGGCCGATCCCACCGATTACCTTGTGGTAGCTACTACAAGACCGGAAACCATGCTGGGGGACGTGGCCTTAGCAGTTCATCCCCGAGATCAACGTTACCGTCATCTCGTGGGAAAAATCTTTGTTCTCCCTCTTGTGGGGAGAGAAATACCTCTCATTGCCGATGACTATGTGGATATGGAATTTGGCACCGGAGTTTTAAAAGTTACCCCGGCACATGATCCCCGTGACTTTGAATTAGGAGCGAAACATAAATTGCCGCTCGTGAAGGTCATTGATGCGAAGGGTATGATGACCGAAAGCGCCAAAGAATTTGCCGGTCTTCTCCGAGAAACTGCTCGGGAAAAGGTGGTCGCGGCTTTGGAAGAGGCAGGTCTTTTAGAGAAAATAGAGGATTATACTCATTCGGTAGGTCACTGTTACCGTTGTGGGACGGTCATCGAGCCTTTGGTTTCGAGACAGTGGTTTGTCAGAATGAAAGATCTCGCTCAACCGGCGATTGAAGCCGTCCGCCAAGGAAAGGTGAAATTCGTTCCCGAGCGTTGGGCCAAAGTATATTTCGAGTGGATGGAAAATATTAAGGATTGGTGTATTTCTCGGCAAATTTGGTGGGGCCATCGCATCCCGGTATTCTATTGCCAACGATGTGATTATGTTTTTACTCATCGGGAAGAACCCTCGGCTTGTCCTCGGTGTGGCGGGGCAGTTTTACAAGACGAGGACGTTTTAGATACCTGGTTCAGCTCGGCTCTATGGCCCTTTTCCACTTTGGGTTGGCCAGAGAAAACCCCTGATATCCGTGACTTCTATCCTACCTCACTCCTTGTGACCGGTTTTGACATCATTTTCTTCTGGGTCGCGCGGATGATCATGATGGGTTTAAAGTTTATGGGAGAAGTCCCCTTCCGCGAGGTTTACATTACCCCCTTAGTGCGTGACGAGAAAGGGAAAAAAATGAGTAAATCTCTGGGGAATACGGTTGACCCTCTGGGGATAGTAGAGAACTACGGCGCCGATGCTTTGCGTTTCGCCTTGGCCTGGCTTACGGTTCAAGGGAGAGATATCCACTTTTCCTTGCGACGCGTAGAGGCGGCACGTCATTTTATGAATAAATTATGGAATGCGGCTCGTTTTGTGCTCATGAATTCGGAAGATTTTCAAGCCATGCCTTGGTCTTCCTTGGTGGAAACCTTTGACGTGAAAGATCGATGGATCGTTTCTCGTTTCCATCGTCTGCTCCGTTCGGCAACGCAAGCCTTGGAAAATCTTGATTTTGGAGAATATGTGCAACTCACCTACGACTTCGTGTGGGGAGAATACTGCGACTGGTACGTGGAGTGGAGTAAAGAGGATTTGTACCATGGAGATGCCCGAAAGAGAATGAAGGCGCAGAACCTCCTGGTATATCTTCTTGCCGGTATCGTAAAAATTCTCCATCCTGTGGCACCTTTTATTACCGAGGAAATCTGGCATAATCTTCCCGGAAGTGAAAGGGTAAGCCTCATCGTATCGCCGTGGCCCTCGGTAAACGGTGATGTGGATGAAGAGGCGGAAAGAATTGTCGCTCTCCTCCAGGAGATTATTCGAGAAATACGTTACCTTCGGGCAGAATTAGGAATCTCTCCCGCGGAGAAGTGTCGGGTATACTTGAGTTTTTCCGAAAGGGAATTCTTGTCCCAGTGCGAAAAGAATGTTCCTTACCTTGAGCAGTTGGGAAAGTGTGACCTCGAGATGGGATTGCATCTTCCCAAGCCTCACCAAGTGGCGGTAGGGAGAGTGCCCGGGGTGGATATCTACCTTTTGGTCGAAGGGCTCGTTGACGTAGAGGAGGAAGTAGAGAGGTTAAGTAAGAAGATGATCCGTCTCGGGGAGGAAATTGCCCAGGTGAAACGCAAGATGGAAAACGAGAATTTTTTGGCCAGAGCTCCGCAGGAAGTCGTGGATAAAGAAAAAGAGAGGCTTTCCAGGCTTCTTCAAGAGGAAGAAAGATGGAAGAGGTTAAAAGAGGGCATGCAATGAAACTTTTCCCGTTTTTCCACCATCGAGACCCGATAGAAATGCTGGTGGTGGTTCTGGGAGGTTTAGTGGTAGTGGTTTTCGCCTTTTTCATGGCCAGAGGAGATCTTGACGCTTATATGGGACTTCTGGTGAGAGGAGTTCCGTTTCTTGAAAAGGAGACGGTGGCGGTGCCGGACCATTTCGCCGTGGGGGTTATGGAACCGTTGAGAGAAGAATCCCAAGACATGGAAAATGGGGTAGAAGAAGCACAAACGGCAATTGTTACCCCTTCACCATCGGTACACATTGTTGCTTCTAAGGAAGAGACCGATGTCACTCCTCAGCAGCCACCGAAGGTGGAAAAGTCTTCTTCCCCTTCTCCACAGCCTTCGCCGCGAGTATCCCCGAAATCAGGTAAATTCTTTGTGCAGGTGGGTGCGTTTTCTAAGGAAGCCAATGCCCAGAATATGGTGAATACCCTCCAGGGATTGGGGTATTCGGCAGTGGTGGAACAAGTTTCTTCCTTGTATCGGGTGAGGATATACGGTTTTTCTTCGCAAGAAGAGGCGCAGAAAGTGGTCAATAGATTGAAAGCACAAGGAATAGAGTGCTTCATGGGAAGGTAAGGGGAGAGGCATGAGATTGAGAGAGATCAAAGAAATATTGAAGGCCAAGGTTTTGGTCGGAGAAGAGCTTTTGGATCGGGAAATTTACTATGCGTGTGGGAGCGATCTTTTAAGCGATGTTTTGGCTTTTGCCAAAGAACATGCGCTTCTTCTCACCGGCTTAACCAACGCCCAGGTTATCCGTACGGCAGAGATGATCGACCTTTTGGGAATTGTGTTTGTGCGAGGGAAAAAACCCGAAACCGCCACCGTAGAGTTGGCTTCGCTCAAGAAGATTCCTCTTTTGAGTACCCATCTTCCCATGTACGAGTCTTGTGGTCGTTTGTACCTCAAAGGACTTCGAGGATGTAGTGAACTGAGCGATGCCTGAGGAAAACCCCTTAGTTGAGATGGAGCGAGAAATTGTAGGAGGAGACTTTCAGCGGGCAGGTGATGTTTCGAGCGAGTTGAAAAACATTCTCCAGCAAGCCGGTTTTCCAGCTCCTTTCAATCGCCGAGTGGTTATTGCTTCCTATGAAGCAGAAATGAATGTGGTTATTCATGCTTACCGGGGCATCTTTCGTGTACAAATCTATTCTGATCGAGTGCATATCGAGGTAGATGACGAAGGACCTGGTATTCCTGATTTGGAGTTGGCTTTCCAAGAGGGGTATTCGACCGCTCCTCCTCACATTCGAGAGATGGGTTTTGGAGCGGGGTACGGTTTATCAAACATGAAGAAGTGTTCTGATCGATTGCACATCGATACCAGAGTAGAGGAGGGGACTCGGGTAATCATGGATTTTTTTCTTCCATCCTTCATGAAAGGTTGATGAGTACAATTGTCTCGAGAGGAGATTTTTCATTCCGTCCGATTGGACGAAAGCAAATGTAAAGGATGCACTCACTGCATTCGACGGTGTCCTACCGAGGCCATTCGGGTAAAGGGTGGTAAAGCTCGGATTAATGAAGAGCGGTGTATCGATTGTGGGGAATGTATCCGAACCTGTCCCAATTATGCTAAATATGCGCAATCCGACCCATTGGAAGCGATTAAAGAATTTAAATACACTATTGCCCTTCCTGCACCCGCCTTTTATGCTCAATTCAAGTTTACTCTCCCTTTGAGTAAAGTTCTCTCCGGTCTTCTCAAGATTGGGTTCCATGATGTTTTTGAGGTAGCACGCGGAGCTGAAATCCTTGCCGAAGAAATCAAGTGCTATTTGCAGAGAAGAGATATTGTCAAGCCGGTTATTTCTTCTGCTTGTCCTGCGGTTGTCCGACTCATCGAGGTAAAATTCCCTTCTCTCTTAGAAAATCTTCTTCCCCTCGATTCACCCCTCGGGGTAGTGGCAAAAATTGCTCGTTTAGAGGCTATGAAAAAGGGTTATCGTCCACGGGAAATAGGGATTTTCTTTATTACTCCTTGTCCAGCAAAAGTGACCGAGGTAAGGCAGAGCGGCGATGATTTGGCACGTGTTGATGGAGCGATATCGATGAGTAGTGTTTACTCGCGCCTGGTCAATGAATTGGCAACCATCGAAGAAGTCATTCATTCCCAGATGGCCGGTTTTCGAGGGATTGGTTGGGCTCGTTCCGGTGGAGAACAAGAATCCTTGGGACCGGGGGAGTACATGGCCGTTGATGGGATCCATCATGTCATTGCCGTACTCGAAAAGATTGAAGTGGGGGAGCTGAAGGAGGTAGTGTACTGTGAAGCGCAAGCGTGTGTAGGGGGATGTATTGGTGGAGTGCTTGCGGTTCAAAATCCCTTTATTGCTAAAGTGAACGTCAATCACCTCCTGCAGAAGTATAATTTCTATGCCCCGATAGAGAAAACGCATCAAGCCGAGTGGAGGAAGAAGGGAGTTTTCTTGCGGAGCAAACCTTACGAGGCAAAGGAGGTCATGCGGCTCGATCGAGACCTCCATCGCGCTTTGGAGAAATATCAGACCATTGAGAAACTGGTAGAAAAACTCCCCGGGTTAGACTGTGGTGCGTGTGGTTCTCCTACTTGCCGGGCTTTGGCTGAAGATATCGTACAAGAAAAAGCATTGGAAGTGGATTGTCCTTTCTTGTTGCGTAATCGAATGGTGGACTTAGCGGTGGAGATGTACGAATTGGCGAGTAAAGTTCCTCAAACGATGATTAAAGAAGAGGAGGGGAAAAAAGTTGGGAATCAAAATTCGTGAGTTCGTCGAACCATTGCAAGCGGAAATTTTGGTCAGAGGTGGCATGGAAAGCGAAGAAGTAGAAGGAGGATATTGTGGGGACCTCTTAAGTGATTGTATCGCTCATGCAGAGGAGAACAGTGTTTGGGTTACTGTCCAATCTCACCCCAACGTGGTAGCGGTGGCGACATTGGTGGGAATACGTTGTATTATCGTTACGAACAGCCAGGAGGTGCAGGAGCAAACCTTAGAGAAAGCGAGAGAGCAAAAAATTACCCTTCTTCGAACTTCTCTCTCTTCTTTTGAAACGGTGGCTATTCTCTCTCGTCTCGGTGTACCTGGTAAAAAGCGGCGTGTTGTCCGGTGACCTCCGTCTCTTTGTCGCCGATCTCCATATTCATAGCGTGCTCTCTCCCTGTGCCCAGCGGGAGATGCTTCCGCAATGTATTATTTTGGAGGCTTTAGAGAAGAAAATCGACATTATAGCTCTTTGTGATCACAATGCCTGTGACAACGTAGAAGTGGCGGTATCCTTAGGTGCTCGTTTTGGGGTATGGGTTATTCCTGGTATTGAAGTAGAAACCAAAGAAGAAATTCATCTCCTCGGTTATTTTCCCACTGTAACAATGCTCTCTCGCTTCACTCAGGAACTCCAACGATTTCTCCCCCGCCTTCCTCTCCGCGAAGAAATCTGGGGGGAAGAGTGGGTGGTCAACGAAGAGGGAACAATAGTAGAGAAGAAAGACCATCTTCTTGTTTGTCCCATTCATTTGACCTTGGAAGAAACCCATGCTTTGGTGGTGTCACATGGAGGAATACCCGTTCCTGCCCATGTGGATAGAAAAAGCTATAGTCTTTTTTCTCAACTGGGGTTTATTCCCCCTCAATTGGCAATCAAAGTTGTCGAAATTTCTCCTGCGACTTCCCGTGAGGAGGTGTTACATCGTGGTTTTTCACCTGCCCTCCAATACCTTTGTTCTTCTGATGCTCATTCTTTGGAGGAGATTGGACAAGGAGTTACCCATTTCGCGATGCGTGGTATGGGCTGGCGTGAATTTATCTTGGCCCTTTACGGTCGGGATGGACGAAAGATCGTTCACCGGTAGTTAGTTCCTCACCGCTCTTTCCCCTTCGAGAATAAAACAAGTATTCTATTTTTTTTCATTGTGCACTATTTTATATTTATGGTGGTTGGTTGTGGTATTATTGTGGTAGAAAGTGGGGCAAAAGGGAGGGACCATGTTTCTTAACCATTATTATCACTCCGTGGACCGAAAGGGTCGCATCGTTATTCCCAGCGAATTTCGCGAAAAACTCCAAGAAACGGTTTTCCTCACTCCGGGTATCGAGAACTGCATTTTTCTCTACACCGAATCAGAATGGAAGAGGTTTTATCAGAGGGTAGCCTCTCTCTCTCTTACCCGGAAAGAAGCACGTGATTTCATGCGTCTCTTCCTGTCAAGCGCTGCTTCTGCTGAGATTGACCCTCAAGGGAGGGTCATGTTGCCTACTCATCTACGAAATTATGCCCAGATTGACAAAAAAGTGGTTCTCGCCGGGGTTGGGAATCGCATAGAAATCTGGTCCGAGGAGAATTGGAATAACTACATGAAGAATTTAGAAGGTAAGTTTGAGGCTATTGCCGAAAGTATTGAAATGATTGAACCGATTCATGGTGATTGATGATTTTCATCAACCAGTTATGGTGGAGGAAGTGTGCCAATGGTTAGTGACCCGTCCCCAAGGTGTCTATGTGGATGCGACGGTTGGAGGGGGAGGACATGCTCTGGCTTTGACGAGTCGTCTTCCGGAGGGATATTTGGTTGGTATCGATCGGGATCGGGAAGCACTGGAAAGGGCGAGGAAAGTTTTGGAGCTTTTTCGAGATCGGGTTACGCTCGTTCACGGAAATTTTTCTCATATAGGGGAAGTGCTGAGTGCATTGAATATTTCCCGAGTTACGGGAATACTCTTCGACCTTGGTGTTTCTTCGTGGCAGCTCAATGAGGGAGGAAGAGGTTTCAGTTTTGCCAAGGAGGGGCCCTTAGATATGCGCATGGATACTACTCAATCATTAGATGCTTACTGGGTGGTAAACCATTACTCAGAAAAAGAATTAGCTGACCTTATTTTCCGCTACGGAGAGGAAAAATACGCTCGTCGTATTGCTCGAGCAATTGTGAGAGAGAGGGTAAAAGCACCTATCCGGTCAACTCGTGAACTCGCCGAGCTTATCTCGAGGATCGTGCCCAAAGGAGGAAGAATTCACCCTGCGACTCGAACGTTCATGGCGCTACGCATTTTTGTGAATCGAGAGTTAGAAGAATTGTTTTTGGCTCTCTCCCAGGTACCCTTGCTTCTTGAGAGAGGGGGAAGGGTAGGCGTGATGAGTTACCATTCCCTGGAAGATCGTATCGTGAAGAAGTTTTTTCGTGAGTCACCCTTGCTCAATGTTCTCACTCAAAAACCCCTTCGTCCCAGTAAAGAAGAAGTGAAAAGTAATTTTCGTTCTCGAAGCGCTCGGTTTAGGGTAGCGGAGAGGAACGAAACGGGGTGGGCGTAGAATGAAACGATGGAAAAATTTATGGGTAGTTGGTGTATTCTTATGCTTTTTTGGAGCACTCTTTTATCTGAGTTTGCAAGCTTTGCTCTTAGAGAGGGGATTTTTGGTGGAGAGTAAGAGGGAACGAATAGAGAATCTCATGGCGGAAAAGATACGCCTTGAGATGGAAATTGCCCAACTAACCTCCTTGGAACGGATAAAAGAGATTGCTGAAAACCGCTTAGGTATGGTGTCTCCTCGTCAGGTGGTATACCTTGTCACCGGGACAAAAACAGCAAAGGGCGAAGGCGAAACGCAACTGGCCCTCAATTTTGAGGAACGGGGTGAGGAAAAAGGGCGATGATTTCCAGAAAGTTTGTCCAGAGGGCAAATTTTCTGGTACTCGTGTTTTTTTCTCTCATAGGGATTACCTTGTGGCGGCTTGTTTCCGTGCAAGTAGTTGCTGCTCCCTTGTATCGAGATTTTGTTCTCTCGCGTCTTTCACTCAACGAAATTCCTGCACCCCGAGGACAAATTCTCGATCGGAATGGGGAGGTGTTGGCAAAGGATGTGGAAGTCTTGTCGGTCTTCGCTTGTCCAGTTTTGATCGATGACCCTCAAAAGGTTGCTCAAAAGCTAGCACAAACTCTCTCCCTCGATGAACAGGATCTCTCCGAGAAACTCTCGCAGGGAACGACTTGGCTCGTGATTAAAAAGAGAGTTCCCCTCCACCTCGAAGAACAGTTGCTCCGTGAACGCTTGCCAGGAATTTATTGGGTAAGAGAGCAAATGCGCTTCTATCCCAAAGCCCCCTTGCTCAGTAATCTCTTGGGATTTGTGGGAGACGAGCATCAGGGATTGGAGGGATTGGAATTCGTCTTCGACCGATATCTCCAGGGGGAGAAGGGTTATGCCTCTTTCGAAAAGGATGCTCTAGGGGAAGAGATTCCCCTGAGTACTCAATACTTTCCTCCCCGTGAGGGATGTACCCTCATCCTTACCCTGGATGTGAATATTCAATTTTTCGTAGAAAAAGCTTTAGATGGGGTTATGGAAAGAACACAGGCCAAAAGAGGAGTTATTATCGTCAATAATCCCCAAACTGGGGATATTTTAGCCATGGCCTCCCGTCCTTCTTTCGACAATCGCTATTTCAGTACTTATGATCCCTCTTCGTGGAGAAATTTGGCTTTAGAGATGGTTTTTGAACCGGGGTCGACGGTGAAACCCTTAGTGATGGCCGGAGCCCTCCAAGAGAAAGTGGTACGTCTCGATGATCAATTTTTCTGTTCAGGGGGTATTGTAGTCCATAAGCACCGAGTACGAGATATCAAGGCGCACGGCCAGGAGCGCTTAGAGGATCTCATCATCAATTCGTGCAACGTAGGCATGATCGAAGTGGCTCAGAAGTTAGGAGTGGATAGACTGTATCGCTATCTCCGTGATTTTGGACTGGCTGAAGAAAGTGGCTGGGGGTTTCCCGGGGAAGAAATAGGACTTTTACGGAAACCCAAGGATTGGTCTTTGCTTTCCTTGGGCGCGATTCCTATCGGCCAGGAGATGATGGTTACTCCTTTGCAGGTTTTGCGATCTCTGTCAGCCTTGGCAAACAAAGGAAGGGTTATGCAGCCGAGGTTAGTACAAGCAATTGTTGGGAGCAACGGGAAGGTGGTGGAGGAGTTTCCCGTCACTCCTCTGAAACAAGTAGTATCGGAGAAAGTCGCCGCTTTAGTATTGGAAATGATGGAAAAAGTGGTGAGTAAAGGGACGGGCAAGAGAGCGGGTATCAGTGGATATAGAATCGCTGGTAAGACCGGTACCGGTCAGAAGGTAGATGAGAGTGGCCGATATGCTCTGGGGAAGTTTTATTCCTCATTTGTCGGTTTCTTCCCTCTCCCTGAACCCTTGTTTGGGATATTCATTATGCTTGATGAACCTCAGGGCGAATATTATGGAGGAGATATTGCCGCACCCGTCTTTCGGGAAATTGCTATGAACATCGTGAGGTATGCTGGTATAATATCAGGAGACGCCGAGGTGAAAGTATTTTGAAGGTTAGGGATATAGTGGGGAAAATCCCCTACATTGAAGCACGAATACATGACGAGAATCAGGAGATTAAAGGCATTTCTTTCGATTCACGCAAGGTACGCCCGGGGGACATATTTTTTGCTCTCTGTGGTGCGAATACCGATGGGCATCTGTATTTAGGCGAAGCACTGCGCAAGGGGGCGATCTTGTGTATCGGCGAACGCCGAGAGGCATTGGCGTCTTTGGAAGAGGAGCATTCTTGGATCTTGGTTGAGAACGGGCGTAAAACCTTGGCTCTCCTTTCTTGTCTCTTTTACGGCGATCCCTCGGCATCAATGCGGGTTATCGGGGTTACCGGAACGAATGGTAAGACCACCACCTGTTTTTTTATCCACAATATTTTGGAGAAGAGTGGTGTCCCTTGCGGTCTCCTTACCACGGTGCGGAATTTCATCGGTCCGTGGGAATTTGAATCGGTGAATACCACTGAAGAATCCTTGCGGATTTTTGCCTACCTCGATGCCATGCGCCGCATGGGCATCGACCATGTGGTTATGGAAGTTTCTTCTCATGGTTTAGCGATCGGAAGGGTGGAAGGGGTACGCTTTGATACCGGGGTGGTGACCAATATCGTTCCCGAACACCTTGAATTTCACCGGACCTTTGAACACTATTTTTCGAGTAAACGGAAATTGTTAGAGAAGGTCGAAGAGAATGTGGCGAAACGATATCCACGGGGAGTGGTGGTGAACGGAGACGATCCTCACTGTTTGCGGATGCTCGAGAATTTAACCGTTCCTGCCTTGACTTTTGGTCTCGACAAAAAAAGGGATATTTGGGCGACACGATTCGATTTTTCCCTCCGTCACTCTCGTTTTCAGGTATTCACTCCTTGGGGGAATATGGAGGTCACCATTCCCTATCCAGGTGTATACAACGTATACAATGCCTTGGGAGCCATAGCGGTGACCCTTTTTCAGGGAATAAGTAAAGAGGTAATTCAAGAAGGCCTGGTGAGTTGTCGCCGTGTCCCTGGCCGATGGGAATTAGTGGAAGCGGGGCAGGATTTTGTCGTTGTCGTCGATTTTGCCCACAATTGGCATGGTTTAGAATCTACCTTGTCTACGGTACGGAAATTTGCCTTGGGACGGGTCATTACCGTATTCGGATGTGGTGGAGAGAGAGACCGTAATAAAAGGCCGCTTATGGGGGAAACGGTAGCTCGATATAGTGATTGGTGTATTATCACCGCGGATAATCCTCGTGGTGAAAATCCCGTACAAACTGCAGAAGATGCCTTGAAAGGTGTAGAGAAGGTGAGACAAGAGAAGAGCCTCTCCTGTGAGGTTATTTTGGACCGTGCGGAAGCTATTGAAAAGGCTTTGTCCATTGCTCGAAAAGGTGACGTGGTGTTCTTAGCAGGAAAAGGACCGGAGCGCTTTCAGGTGTATGATGGGAAAATCGTTCCCCACAGCGATTACTGGGTAGCTAAAAAATTACTGGAAAAGAGATTATCGAAAAAAGAGACGGTATGAAATTTACCTTAGAAGAGTTACGGCGCACAACAGGAGCTTCTATCATTCGTAAAGGAACGTACCTTCTTTTCGAGGGAGTAGCGATTGACAGTCGCCTCGCTCACCGGGGACAGCTCTTTGTTGCTCTCCGAGGAGAGAGAACTGACGGACATTTCTTTATTGAGGACGGATTCTCTCGGGGTGCGTATGGGGCTCTGATCGAAGAGAACACCGTACCCGGGAAGGTGCGTGATCGAACCCTTCTCCAAGTGGAGGATACCGTTCAGGGCTTGAAAAACATCGGTCAAAGAGCTTCACAGCGGTTCCAGGGGAAAAAGATTGCCATTACCGGGACAGTGGGGAAGACCACGAGTAAGCATTTTTTGCGAGCGCTCTTAGAGAGCGCGTTTGCCACCGAAATGACTCCTTCGAGCTTTAATACGGTTATCGGTGTCTCCTCGGCTTTAGCTAATTTTACCGAGACGAACCAATTCGCCATTGTTGAGGCGGGGATTAGTCAGCGTGGAGAGATGGCCACCTTGGCAGAGATTATTCAGCCGGATACGGTTATCTTCACCGCCTTCGGCGAGGGGCACCTCGAGGGTTTGGGAAGCGTAGCGCAAGTTATCGAAGAGAAGTGTCAATTGGTTACCCCAAAGACGCGACGTATTTACTTTCCGGGAGATTGGAAGGCTCGTTTGCCGGTGGGTTCCTGGAAAGAGAGTGAAAGGGAATGTTTTTCCTTCGGCACGCGAAGAGATGATGACCTCCGCATATCCCATTTTTCTTTTACTCTTCCCCAAATGGTAACCCAATTCTCGGTAGAATGGGACCATCGCCTTTTTTCCTGGCGAGCTCCCATCCTTTTTCCCGAGGTATTAATCTCTTTTCTTCCCGCTTTTCACTTAGCATTGGAGTGGGGTATTCCCCAAGAAACTATCCAAGAGGTCCTTTCCTCTTGGAAAATGCCTCCTGGTCGGGGAAATACTTTTTCTCCCCCAGGTGGCACGGTGATCGATGATTCTTATAACGCCAATCCGGTCTCCTTTCGGAAAGCTCTCCAATTGCTCAAGTTCCTTGCTCGAGAAGGACTTTATACTGTACTTGTAGCTGGAGACATGTTGGAGCTGGGTGACTTTACCGAGAGGGCGCATCGAGAGTTACTCACCGAGGTTTTAGCTCCTCCGTCTCTTGGGCAGGTTGTTCTCTTGGGTTCCTGTTTTGCGGAAGTAGCTCAGAGATACTTCCCTCAAGAAGTAAGAGCAGGGCGATTGTCGATCTTTTCTTCCCATCAAAGTATTCAAAAGTTTTTAGTAGAAACTCTTTCTTCACGTTCTCATTGGGTTGTTCTCTTCAAGGGTTCACGAGCGATGACTATGGAGAAAGCAATTCCTGAAGAATGGAGGCAAGAAGATGTTGCCCAGTAAAACCATCTTAGCACCACTATTCATCGCCTTTGGGGGAGGAATGGTCTTTTTCCCTTTTTTCATCCGATGGCAAAAATCATGGGGAGTAGGACAGAAAATCAAAAAAGAAGGACCCAATTTACATCTCCATAAGGAAAATACTCCTACCATGGGTGGATTAATCATCATCATGAGTAGTTTTTTGGGTTTGTGGTTCGGTGGAGGATTAGACCGTTTGACGGGAGTTATTTTTCTCTTCCTTCTCCTCTTTTTTGCCTTAGGGTTTTGGGATGACTACCAAAAGAGTGTTTTGGGAAGACCTTGGGGTATCAAGGCGCGGTACAAATTTTTTGCTCAACTCTTGGGGAGTGCTGGCTTACTCCTGTGGGGTTTTCGTTTCTTTCCCCACCATTTTACCATTCCTTTTACCAATTACAGTGTGGAATTAGGCGTGGTCGAATTTTTGCTCTACGGAGTATTGGTCATGGTCGCGTCTATGAATGCTTTTAACATTGTCGATGGGCTTGATGGATTAGCCGCAGGTTGTGGACTACTCACCTTTGCATTTTGGTCCATCATTCTTGGGACCCAAAATCGTCTCGCCTTAGTAGGTCTCTCCGAAGCAGCCATAGGTGCCCTTCTGGCTTTCTTATGGTTCAATTTTTGGCCGGCACGAATTTTTATGGGCGATTCTGGTTCGCTTCCTTTGGGAGCTTTAATGGGTATTTTGTCTCTCGCTTCAGGACATTCCCTCCTTTTGGTTTTGGCGGGAGTCATTTTCGTGGTTGATACCCTCTCGGTAGTGTTACAGGTGATCTCCTTCAAGATACGAAAGAAACGCCTCTTTCTCATGAGTCCATTGCATCACCATTTTGAACTTCGGGGAGTGAAGGAGAGCCATGTTACCATTCGCTTTTGGATTGTGCAAATTTTGGGTGTTCTCGTTGCGTTGGGAAGCGTGCGTGGGTGAACTATGTCTCTGTTCTTAGTTTTAGGTTTAGGAACTACTGGGCAGGCGGTAACTCGGTATTTGCTTACGCATGGGGAGAGAGTTATCGCCATCGACGATCGTTTGTCATGGGAGGTTCTTCCTCAGGAATTTACTGATTGTCCTCATTTTCAATTTTTCTCTACCGAGGAATTTATCGGGAAATACCCTGGATCGGTTGAGGAATGTATTGCCAGCCCTGGTATTTTTCCTGACCATCCGGTCTTTCGGTTTTTAGAAGAACGAGGGATTCCGGTGGTGAGTGAGATCGAGTTTGCGACACGCCATCTTTCTTTTCCCCTCATCGGAATAACCGGTTCTTGTGGAAAAAGTACTACCGTGAGTCTCACTGGGCACCTCTTGAAAGAGGCAGGATACAATGTTTTTGTAGGAGGGAATTTGGGAACCTCTTTGATCGAAAGCGTTGCTTCTCAGAAACAGTGGGAATGGGGAGTTGTAGAATTGAGTAGTTTCCAACTGGAGAGGACCTATAGCGCACGTTTTCACATTGCTGCACTACTCAACCTCTTTCCCAACCACTTAGATTACCATGTCACTATGGAGAGGTATTATCGGGCGAAAGCCAGAATTTTTGCTCATCAGAAGAAAGGCGATATTGCGATTGTGAATGTGACCCAGAATGAGTGGCAAACGCGGGTGATAAGCGGTCTCAAGGCATCGATTCTCCCTGTGGCGGTGGGGAAGCGTTTACGCGAAGGTTTGTACGTCTCCCAAGGGGTGATCAGGGAAGCGGGGGTGCCGGAACAAACGGTAGTCCCTATAAGGGAACTCCCCTTGATTGGAAGGCACAACTGGGAAAATGTGCTCGTTGCCGTAGCGATAGCAAGGTCTACCGGAATTCCTCAGGAGACGATTGCCCGAGCATTGTCTACCTTTCGGGGTCTCCCTCATCGTTTAGAGTGGATAGGTTGTATTCACGGGGTACACTATATCGATGACTCTAAATCAACTACTCCTTCCTCGACAAGAAGGGCAATAGAAGCATTGCCTGGACCTCTCATTCTCATTTTGGGAGGAAAAGCGAAAATTCGTGATTTTTCTGAGTTGAGAGATGTTTTAGATACGCCTAAGGTAAAAGCGATTATAGTTTACGGCGAAGCTCGCCAGCTCCTTGCTCATTTTATTCCTCCACGCCGGCTCTCTCATTTCGTCCCCACCTTGAAGGAAGCAGTAGAGGTAGTGAGAAACATTGCTCAGAGTGGAGATGTAGTGCTCCTCTCTCCTGCGTGTACCAGTTGGGACCAGTATCGAGATTTTACCGAGCGGGGATGGCATTTTCGTAAACTCGTTTTGAGTGATGAATAGGATATGGGATGGAAGAAGGTGTTTTCTGTGATACCTTCTTTGGAGACCGGAGCAAAATGGTGGTGGATGATTGATCCTTATTTATTTTGGTCGGTGGTCATCATGCTTCTTTTGGGGACCACCATGGTTTTTAGTGCCAGTATGACCACTGGGATCTATGCATACCGAAATGCTTTTTACTTTCTCAAGGACCATATTATCGGGATTCTCTTGGGTCTTTTGGGTGGTGCGTTGGCAAGTTTTTTCCCTCTCCAGCAATTGCGAAAATTGAGCAAGGCCTTCCTTTTTCTCACTCTTCTCTTGCTCGTCTTGGTTTTTGTGCCGGGTATAGGACAACAAGCGGGAGGATCGAGTCGATGGCTAAACTTAAGGATTTCGAACTTCCAACCATCGGAGTTTGCTAAATTGGCTATTGTGTTCTATATGGCAGACGCCCTGGCTACCTACCAAAATCGGATTCAAGACTTCTGGCGAGGAGTGATACCTTTTTTCATCATTGTAGGAATTATTTGCCTTTTGGTATTAATAGAGCCGGATTTGGGGACCGCTATTTTTTTGATTCTCCTTACCTTTGTCATGCTGTTTTTGGGCGGGAGTAGAATTACTCATCTTCTCTTGGTTTGGGCGATACTTATGCCTCCCGGACTCTTTCTCCTCTTCGTTCGAGGGAAGGAGTATTGGAGGGACAGGTTAATAGCTTTTTTGGATCCATGGAAAGATCCTCTGGGAAAAGGTTTTCACATTATTCAATCACTCATTGCTTTGGGATCAGGAGGAATATGGGGGAGGGGTTTGGGTGAGAGTCGTCAAAAATTCTTTTTTCTTCCTGATCGACATACTGACTTCATTTATGCCATAATTGGGGAAGAATTAGGGTTTTTGGGAACGCTTGCCGTTTTGGTTCTTTTGGGTATTATTCTTTGGAGGAGTTGGAGAATCGCCTTGAATACTCATGATGAATTTGGTTTTCTTTTGGCTATGGGTATACTGTCTATGATTGTTTTGCAGGCTTTTATCAATATGGGAGCAGTGTTGAGGCTTTTACCGGTTACCGGGATCACCTTCCCTTTACTCAGTTATGGTCGTTCTTCGCTCTTGGTGACCCTGGTGAGCATAGGAATTCTCTTTAACATTGCCCGTAGTACGGGTACGGAGAAGGAAGTATGAAACCGTGTCTTTTCATCGCTGGAGGGGGTACGGGTGGGCACGTTTTTCCCTCTCTTTGTGTCGCCTTAGAGCTCAAGAAACAAGTAGATTTGGAAATTGTTTTTTTGGGAACGAGAAGAGGCATGGAGGGGAAGATTATTGCCGATCACGGGTTTCCCATCCTTTATCTCACTGCGCGGGGATGGGATCGGCGCTTTGATAGAACCCTCTTTCGTATGGTGGGAGAAAATATTTTGGGGATGATCTTAGGAGGGTGGTATTTTTTGCGTTACCGACCGATAGCTCTTTTGGCCATGGGGAGTTATCTCTCTCTCTTGGGAGCGATGTGGGCGAAGCTATGGGGTATCCCCATTTATGTGCACGAACAAAACATATATCCGGGACTCGCGAATCGTATCATCTCTCGCTGGGCGAAGAAGGTCTTCATTTCGGCTTCTGATACACTTTGTTACTTCCCACAACGCCACAACGTGGAAGTGGTTGGTAATCCCTTACGAGAAGAGGTGAGGTATTGGAAAGGGAAAAAGGCAATAGCGCAAAAAGAGTTGCATTTAGACTCGCAACGCCGTACTATTTTAGTGATGGGTGGAAGTCGGGGTTCAGAAATCATCAACGAAACCTTCTTGCAAGCTCTATCATGGTTGAGGAAGGAGGATATTCAAGTTATTCATCTCACCGGAGAGAACCATTTTTCGCGAGTAACAGAGAAAGCTAAAAATTCCCCTTTTCCTTATCGGGTATACCCTTTTCTCTCTTCTCCAGGGATCGCCTATGCTGCTTCGGACTTAGTTGTTGGTCGTGCTGGAGCGAATACGGTTTTCGAACTCTTTTTCTTTGGTTTACCCGCAGTGTTAATTCCTTACGGAGATGCAGCCGATTCACATCAGGGATACAATGCCTTATGGTTGCAACAACATCAACCAGTAGAAATAGTCGAAGAAGGGGAGCTTTGTCCTGCTCTCTTAGCGGAAAAGATACAAAGGATGTTGGCGGTTCATCCCTATGCACGTCATGAGGAAGAGTTATATTTTCAAGATGCGGCACAAGTTATTGCACAGAGAATCATAGAGGGGTCTTGGCAAGAGAGGAGAAAGGTGGTTAATGTCATTAGGAAATCTTGAACTTGAAAAGTTACCTCTTCGGCTTCATTTTATTGGTATTGGTGGAACAGGGATGAGCGGGTTGGCTCTTTTAGCCGCGGAACAGGGGTATGTTGTGAGTGGCTCAGACCTCGTTGAGAATGATGCTATTTCACGTTTGCGAGCGAAAGGGATAAATGTATTTGTCGGGCATCGGAAGGA
Organism: uncultured bacterium; assembly: GCA_937139415.1. Taxonomy (GTDB): domain Bacteria; phylum Atribacterota; class Atribacteria; order Atribacterales; family Caldatribacteriaceae; genus CAKZPS01. Next base: position 28,851 of record CAKZPS010000011.1, on the reverse strand, counting down.
GCAAGTGTGGGAAACCGAGGCGGTGGTAGTCTCTTCGGCGATTCCCGAAAGTAACGAAGAACTGAAGGAGGCAAGGCGTTTGCGTCTTCTCGTCATCCATCGCGGGGAGATGTTGGCCCTTCTTTTGAATCGGAAAAAGGGTGTGGCCATTGCCGGAACGCATGGAAAAACCACTACTACTTCGATGATTTCTCTGCTTCTTGAAACTGCGGGATTAGAACCCACAGTCCTCATTGGTGGTGAGCTTGAAGATATTGGAGGAAATGCAAAAGAGGGAAAGGGAGAATTTTTTGTTGCCGAGGCGGATGAGAGTGATGGCTCTTTCTTAAAGCTCTCGCCTTTCTGCGCAGTAGTAACCAACATTGAGGACGATCATTTAGAGTTTTATGGTGATATAGAACGGGAGAAAATGGCTTTTTTAACTTTTCTCCAGAGAGTGAAGGAAGGTGGGATGGGGGTGGTGTGTGGAGATCACCCCAACGTGGTCGATATCCTCAAAAAGGCTTACGTGCCACGAGTATCGACCTACGGTATCACCAGCTCTCTGGTGGATTTCTTGGGGAGAGTTCTGCAAAAGAGGGTAGGAGGGTTTACCTTCGAGGCCCTGTGGCGGGGCAGGAAAATCGCCGACTTTTCCCTGAATCTCCCCGGGTTGCACAACGTCAGTAATGCCGTAGCCTGTGTGGCGGTGGGCATGGAATTAGGGGTAAAAGTAGATTACATCCAAGAGACACTCGCTTCATTCCGAGGGGTGAAGAGAAGGTTTGAAAAGGTGGGGATGTTTCAAGGGGCTTTGGTTATTGATGATTATGCGCATCATCCTACCGAAATGAGGGTGGTTTTAGAGGCAGCTCGCGATTTTGTTCCTGGGAAAATCGTGGTGGTGTTTCAACCTCATCGATATACGAGAACGAAACGTTTGTACCAAGAGATGGCCGAGGCCTTGGGAATTGCCCACCATGTTTTTATTCTCCCTATTTATTCGGCAAATGAGGAAATGATTTCTGGGGTTTCCTCAGAACTCATTTACCAGGTGATGATTCAAAAAGGGTACGAGACGGTGCAATTCATGGATGATTTTCAGGAAGTGGCGCTTGCATGTGAAAAAATTCTTAAGCCGGGCGATATGCTTATTACCATGGGTGCAGGTGATGTATGGAGAGTAGGTGCTATGCTCTGTCAGAAGAATGGGAAAATGTGGTCAAAGGTCTTCACAGTATAGAAGGTTTGCGAGTGATCGATTATCCGGAAATGAGGTTTTTCACCACCTTTCGTATTGGGGGGCGGGCTATAGCATTAGTAGACGTCTGTAACGAAGAACAGTTAGACACAGTTATCGCGAGATGTGAAGATGGGAATCTTCCCTGGCGTATTCTTGGCCGTGGATCGAATATTTTGGTGAGAGATCGTGGCTTTGATGGGGTAGTCATTCGTCTGAGAGGTACCTTCGTTCGATTGAAAAGGCTGGACACGCATCGCATAGAAGTGGGGGCAGGTGCAAGCCTCCAAAAAATGGTTCGTTTTTGCTTGAAAGAGGGTCTTGGAGGGTGTGAATTTTTGGTTGGTGTTCCGGGAACAATTGGAGGAGCTGTTCTCATTAATGCGGGGTGTTTTGGAGGAGAAATCGGTAGTTTGGTGGATAAGATTTTGTTGCGAGATGAACATGGATTCCTAAAGTGGAAGAATCGTGAGGACTTGGTTTTTGCCTATCGGTATTCAAGCCTCAAGAGCGAGCGTGCTGTGGTTATAAAGGTTATTTTTCGGCTTTTTCTTGAGTCCGAGGAGCATTCTCGGAAAATGATTCGGGTATTTTCCTCTCTCCGAAGAACTTCTCAACCATTAGATTGGCCTTCGGCGGGTAGTATCTTTCGTAATCCCCCTGGGGGGTACGCGGCTCGCTTGATTGAAGAAATGGGTTTTAAAGGGGTGCGCTTAGGGAGAGCACGGGTCTCACCGAAACATTCTAACTTCATCGTAAATCTGGGAGGGGCAACTGCTTCCCAGGTTGAGAACCTCATGGAGTGGATCAGGAGAGAAGTATATCGTGAGAAGAATGTATGGTTGGAAAATGAAGTGGAAATATGGCGATGATTTGGAAAAAAACACGACTCTTTAAAGAAATCTTTTTTTTTACCTTTTGATAGGTTTCATAGCCTTTGGAATATTTGGTATAGTTTTTCGGAGTCATTTATTCGCCATAAAGAGCGTAGAAATTGAAGGTGATAAGAGCCTTTTAGGGGGATCGGTGCTCCATTTTCTTGAAGGCTTGAAAGGAAAGAGTGTTTTTGCGATTCGTCCTTGGGAGATCGAACGGAGTCTGTCAAGAATTCCCGGAATTAAAACTGCTCGGGTAGAAAAACCCTCAGTACACGTTGTGAAAATTATTCTCGAAGAACGTAAGCCTCTTGCAGTAGTGAAGAAGGGAAAGAGTTTTACCTGTTTTGATGAGGAAGGAGTGACGATACCGTGTTGGGGCGATGGTGCTCCTTTGGTGGAAATTAAGGAAAGGGAAGCAACGCAGCCCCTCTTAGAGAAGAGAGAGCTTTTGCAAGAGGCAATTTCCTTAGCCGCTGTTTGGCGAGATACTTTTGATCTTCCCCTGCAAGAGATTGAAGTGGTTCACGAGAGATTATTTATTCTCCGACTCCAAAATGGTATAGTTATAAAATGTGGTGGGGTATTGAATTTGAAGAGTAAAGTAAGCCTGCTCAAACCTTATTTACGCGAAGTAAAGATACGTTCGATTCGAGTAATTGGTTTCGATGTACAAGCGGGTGAAGATATTGTCATTATAACCGGAGAAAGCGATTGACGTACAGAGGACGTGGCGTTCTATGGTGAGCATGGGATCTTCTCTCGTAGGAGCGATTGACGTTGGTACCAGTAAGGTATGTACCTTGATCGGAAGGAAGAGAGGTACAACTATAGAGATATTGGGTGTTGGCCTGAGTAGCTCTCGGGGCATGAAAAAGGGTAAAGTGGTGGATATTGCCAAGATATCAGAGTCGGTAAAAGAATCTTTTGCCCTGGCTATCGAAATTGCTAAGGCGGTTCCCGATACCCTTTATGTCGGTATTTCCGGAGATTATATTTCCTCGCTGAACTTGGAAAACGAGATTTTTTTAGGAAAGGGGGGGAGAGAAATCACCGATAAGGACCTCCTGAGGGCTATTGAAGGTTCCAAGTCACAGGTCGATTTGACGGCGAAGAGGGTGATCCATGTTCTTCCCCAGGATTATCTTGTGGATGATGAGATGGGTGTCGCAGATCCGGTGGGGATGGTCGCTTCAAAATTGAAAGTAAGAACGCATCTCGTTCTCATTCAAGATAATCATTTTCAAAGTTTTCTTAAAGTTTTTCGGCAGACAGGTTTAGAAGTGGCACAGGCGGTTTTTCAACCTCTCGCCTCTTCTCTGGCAGTTTTGAGCCCTATGGAGAGAGAAATTGGTACTGCTTTGATCGATATTGGAGCCGGGACGACCGATCTCTCTATTTTCTATGGAGGAAGCATTCGTCATTCTCGGATTTTCCCGGTGGGGGGCGAGCATATTACCTCGGATTTAGCGATTGGTATTCGTACCTACCGCGATGAAGCAGAACGAATTAAAGTGAGCTATGGTTGCGCGTTTGGAAGTCAAGTGATAGGCGATGATGCAGTGGAAGTGCGCGATTTAGGGTCTTCCTCTCTCAAAACAATCGAAAGGCGATTTATGTGTAGGATCATTGAAGCACGGGTAAAAGAAATTTTTCTCCTTATACTCCGGGAAATGAGAACATCGGGGGCAATGCCTGTTTTGCGAGGGGGAGTAGTTTTAACGGGGGGTACAGCCCTTCTTGACGGTATTGTGGATTTTGCTTCCTCACTTCTCAAGCTTCCGGCACGTCTTGGTTGTCCGGATAGTAAATATTATGTGGGGATGATCCAGAGCATTGGTAACCCTATCTTTTCCACTGCGTGTGGGCTTTTGCAGTTTGCTTTTGGGGAAAAGATCGAACGGAGCATAGGTAAACCACTCCTATTGAACTTAGAAGAAAAGGGTTCTAAAGTGATAAGCTGGTTGAAAGATTTCTTTATGATCGGTTGAGTATGGGGGTATGTCAAATGTCATGGTCGGGTAAAAATAATGCCAACAATGGTACGGTGAATATTAAGGTCATCGGGGTAGGTGGTGGAGGGGGTAACGCGGTTAATCGGATGATCAAGGCAGGATTAAAAGGGGTTACTTTTGTAGCTATCAATACTGATACCCAAGTTTTAGCAAAGTCCTTAGCGCCGATAAAGCTCCAGATTGGAGCAAAGTTGACTCGGGGGCTCGGTGCGGGTGCTAACCCTGAGATTGGTAGGAAAGCTGCGGAGGAAGATAAAGACAAGATTTTCAAGCTCCTTGAAGGGGTGGATATGGTTTTTGTCACTGCTGGAATGGGTGGAGGTACGGGAACAGGTGGAGCTCCGGTAGTTGCCTCAGTGGCGAAAGAATTAGGTATTCTCACCATTGGGGTAGTTACCAAACCCTTTTCTTTCGAGGGCAAAAAGAGAATGCGGCAGGCAGAAGAAGGGATTGCTCTTCTGCAAAAAAGTGTCGATGCTTTAATAGTGGTTCCGAACGATCGGCTATTGAAAGCCGTTGATACTTCTACTTCGATTTTGGAAGCCTTTCAGATTGTTGACGATGTTCTCCTCCAAGGCATTCGGAGCATCTCCGACTTGATTAACGTTCCGGGAATCATTAACCTCGATTTTGCAGATGTAAAGGCAATTATGGCGAATGCCGGCACTTCACTCATGGGTATCGGGAGGGCGAGTGGTGGAGGAAGGGCGAAAGAAGCAGCACAAATGGCGGTTCGTAGTCCACTTCTTGAAACCCCTTTTGAGGGAGCGAAGGGGGTTCTCTTCAATATTACCGGGGGACCGAATTTAGGACTTTGGGAAGTCAGCCGTGTGGCTGAAGTCATCAGTCAAACCGCTTCTCAGGAAGCAAATATTATTTTTGGAGCGGTCATTGACGAGCGCATGAAGGAAGAGCTTGAGGTAACTGTTATTGCCACTGGATTTGCTCCTCAGGAAGGAAAAGAGCCTCAGGAATCAGTACGGCATGACCATCTCGTTGATTCTTTCCCACCCGAAGATTTAGATTTTCCCACCTTCTTGCGCAAAAAATAATTGATGTCGATGAGACGAAGAGAAAAATTGCCATTGAAGGAGGAAAGGGGGCTTTCTCTACTTCATAAGGTCGGGGAATGGAAAATCGCCCTTTGTTTTCCGGGGGAGTATGCCTGGGGAATGTCGAACTTGGGTTACCAATCGCTTCTTCGGCTGGTTTTCGAAACGCCATCGTGGGGTGGAGAGCGGTTCTTTGCTTCTTGGGGGCCTTACTCCTTCGAGACGAGTTCTCCTCTCTCTGCTTTCGATATTATTGCTTTCACTCTCTCTTTCGAATTGGAACTTTTCCCCTTTCTTTCCTTGCTTCAGGAAAGCCCTATTCCTTATTTTACTTCTCAAAGAGGAGAAGATGACCCTTGGGTCATTGCTGGCGGACCCCTGGTGAGCTTGAATCCAGAAATTGTAGCTCCCTTTGTCGATCTTGCCTTTATCGGTGAAGCAGAGGAAATTTTTCCTCAACTCCTCGTCATCTGGGCGAGAGAGAAGAAGAAAAAAACTCCTCGATGGGAAATGAAAAAGCTCTTATCTACTCTTCCTGGAGTGTATGTGCCGGAGGGAATCCTTCCTCGCTATGAGAAAGGGGAATTGATCGGATTTGAGGTACAAGAGGGTTTTCCCTTTCCGGTGGAACGGCAGCGAATAAACCTCGATAGGTGTGAAACGAGAACATTTATCTATACGCCTTACGCTCATTTTCGGAAGACAGCTCTCATCGAAGTAAACCGAGGATGTGGGTACGGATGTCGTTTCTGTGCAGGGTATGTTCTCTATGCCCCTTTGCGGCAGCGGTCTTTTCCTCTGGTGGAGGCAATGGTCAATCGAGTGTTTGCGTGGACGGACCAAATCGGGATTGTCGGTTCGGATGTTCTCAGTTACCCTACGATTGAGGAGTTGGTGGTTTATTTGCGCAAGCATCAGAAAAAACTCACCTGTTCTTCTCTTTCCGCAAAAAGGTTGATCCAGAAACCTTCGCTCCTTGGGGCTTTGCGTCAAGGGGGATTGCGCACCCTGACTATTGCCCCGGAAAGTGGTGACACGCTTTTACGCGCCCATTTGGGGAAAGGCCTTGCCAATGAAGAGTGGAGGGAACTCATTCAAGATGCGGTAGCCATAGGTTTTGAGGCGATAAAACTCTATTTCATGTTAGGGAGGATAAAAGAAGGAGTTGAAGAAGATATCGTTTTTTTGCAGGAGATTACTCGACATGTGAATCCCAAAAGAATAGGAGTTTCTTATAGCTTTTTCATCCCCAAACCACATACCCCGTGGCAAGATTTTGTTCCTTCTCTTCCCCAATGGAGGAAGGAGAAAAATCAATTCGAACGAGAAGTGAGAAAGCTGGGTATAACCATTACCGGAGAGAGTCCACGATTTGCCCTTACCGAATTAATTCTTGCTCGAGGCGATCGGCTGTTAGCTGAAAAGCTTCCCTCTCTTCTTCCCTCGGCGGGGAAACATCAGGAGTGGAAGAAGGTTTTCCGAGATCTCAAGCGAGATGAAGAGTGGCCTTTTCACCCATGGAGGGGAAAACTGAGACCGTGGAGTATGGTAGTCAACTGAGAGGTGAAAGAATGGGGTAAGAGAAAATTTAGAGCGGGTAAGAGAAAAGATTTGTCTCTTTTGTGAGAGAGCAGGGAGAAAAGAAGAGACGGTTAAAATCATAGCCATTACCAAAGGCGTTGACGAGTTACGAATCCGGGAAGCTATAGAGAACGGTATCAATCTTCTCGGAGAGAATCGTTTACAGGAAGCCTTACCCAAAATAGCTCTTTTCCGCCGGGAACACCTCGAGTGGCATTTCGTGGGACGCCTCCAAACCAACAAAGTAAAAAAGGTGGTGGAAAATTTTCACTCCATCCAATCGGTTGACCGTCCTGAGTTAGTGACTTGCATTGCCAGAACGCTTGAAAAGTTAGGTCGGGAAGCTTATCCTATCTTTATTCAGGTGAATCTATCGGGTAAGACGACCCAGGGAGGAGTTCGGGAACAAGACCTTTTCCCGCTTCTTGAGTGTGTTGCTTTGCAACCGGGTATAAAAGTGATGGGGCTTATGACCATTGCGCCTTTGGCGGAGGAAGAGGTTGTGCGGGAAACATTTCGCAAATTACGTTTCTTACGCGACAGAGTGAACTCGAGTGGTATCTTACGAGAGGAAGTACAAGAACTATCCATGGGCATGAGCGACGACTTTCATTTGGCCATTCTGGAAGGATCTACCATGGTTCGCTTAGGGAGAGCATTGTTTGGAGAGAGGGTGAAATAGGTGGAAGAATCTATTCTCCTTGTGGGTTGTGGCAATATGGGGAGCGCCTTGGTGCGGGGTTTGTGTCGAGACCATTGGCACAAAAAATTCCGTTTTTTGCTTTACGATGCGGTGGAAGAGAAATCGGCTCAGTTGGCTCAGGAACTCAAACTGGAAAGCGTCAAGGATATGGAGGGTATTTCTCCTCATTTTCTCATTTTAGCGGTAAAACCAAAGGATGTGGAGGTAGCTTTCAAAATAGTGAATAAGTTCCCTCAGGCTATCATTCTTTCCGTCGTTGCCGGTGTCAATATTCACTCTCTCACTCAGTTGTTCGCCCATGGAGGTAAGATTGTTCGTCTCATGCCTAATCTCTGTGTAGAGGTTGGAGAGGGAGTAGTTCCGATCTCCTTTTCCGACGCGCTTCACAGCACCGAGAAGGAAGAGATACTCTTCCTTCTCTCTTCCTTAGGCTGGGTTCTCGAGGTGGAAGAGCGATACCTGGACTATTTTACCGTTCTGAGTGGGAGCGGTCCTGCTCTCGTGGCTCTCTTTATCGAGGGAATGATGGATGCCGGTGTGGAGATGGGTATTCCTTGGGAAACGAGTTTCAAAGTGGCTCTACAAACCGTTTTAGGAACAGCTTCGCTCCTCAAGGATAAGGAATTGCATCCTGCATATTTCAAAAATCTGGTTGCTTCCCCCGGTGGTATAACCATTGCTGGTGTGAGAGCACTCAAGAGACATGGTTTTGAGGGAATTGTAATGGAGGGTTTTCGCGAAGCGTATAAGCGTCTTGTGGGTTGATTTCTGAGGTGAGGTGAAGAACAATGGCTCTGCGACCAGAAGATATTGCCGAAATGGATTTTAGCCGTTCCTTTCGAGGATATAGTGAAGGAGAAGTTCGAGAATTCTTGGAGGAATTAGCTTCTCACTGGCAAGAGCTCTTAGAAGAGCGTGAGAAGCTTGTGCAGGAAAACCGGGAATTGAAGAAGAAGCTCGCTGAAAGGGAAGAATATGTGAAGAGAATTGATGCTCAAATCGAAGAATGGAAGAAACAGATTGATGTGGAGAGAGAGTTAGCAAAGAAAGAAGCGGTTATGATTGTAGAAGAGGCTCAAATGAGGGCTTACCGAATTGTGGAGGAAGCTTTGGGAAAGAAGAAAGAAGTGGAAGCGGGGTACAGTGATTTGTTGGAAAAGTACCGTCTCTTCCAAATTCGCTTTAGGTCGATGTTGCAAACCTTCATGGAAAGCATCGAATGGAAAAACACAGAACTCGAGACCGGAGAGGTGGATAAAAGTCGGGGAGAGCCTAAGGAGGGAGGAGAAATAGCACGTTTCTCGCTCAAGGAATTTAAGGACGAGGGCAGACTGAGGAAGTCATAATGGAAAAGCGATGGAAGTATTTCTTGAGTGTGTTTGGGCTTAGTCTCTTTGTGGATCAGAGCACCAAATATTGGGCGATACACATTTTGAAAGATGGCTCTATTCCCCTCATTCGGGGAATATTGGAATTACGATTACGTCACAATGTAGGGAGTGCTTTCGGGGTTGTTCTTCTGGGTAGGACTGCCATTTTTTTACTCACCATCGTATTGAGTGTGGTTTTCGTGATTTGGATTACGCGGGTAAGGAGGGAGCAAGCCCCTTTTTTCGTGGGTATTGCTCTCTATTTGGCCGGTGCGTGGGGGAATCTTTTAGACCGCTTGCGGTGGGGCCACGTGATTGATTTCATTGAACCATCTTTTTGGGCTACCTTCAATTTAGGCGATGTTATGATTGTAGGAGGGGTAGGCCTTCTCTTGAGTAAATTCATTTTCCGTAGTCGTGAGGTATGAGAAGGCAAAAGATTCGAGTTTATGATTCCTCCTTCGATCGGGTAGATATTTGGTTACGAAATAATTTCCCCGAGCTTTCTCGTTCTCTCCTGAGCCGGCTTATAAAGGAAGGGCGACTCAAAATCAATCATCAGGTGATTAAGAAGCCCAGTAGAAAAGTGCAGCCGGGTGACCTTTTGGAAATTTCGTGGCCGGAAATATCCCTTGCTCATCCCCAACCGCAATTTCTCCCTCTCGATATTATTTATGAAGACCGAGATCTCCTCGTCCTTTCGAAGAAAAAGGGAATCTCCGTCCATCCTGTCTCACCTTTTGAGAAAAATACTTTGGTTAACGCGCTTGTGTACTATGGTTTCTCGCTTGCTTCTTATGGCAGACCATTGCGTCCGGGAATTGTCCATCGCTTGGACAGAGATACCTCGGGAGTGATGGTGGTAGCCAAGTCGGACTATGCTTACCTCCACTTGGTGAAGGAATTTAAGGCTCGTCGGGTGGAAAAAACCTATGTAGCCATAGTGGAGGGATGGTGGGAAGGAGTGAGCACCATTGATCTCCCTTTGGCGCGAAGTCGAAAAAATCCTTTACGGATGGAAGTTCACTATACCCACGGCAAATCCTCATGCACGGAGGTGTCGGTGCTGCATAGAAAAAAGGAATTCTCCTTGCTTTTCGTCAAACCGAAGACCGGAAGAACTCATCAAATTCGGGCTCACTTGAGTGCTATGGGTCATCCCATTGCGGGAGATCAAACCTATGGGAGTAAGGAGGGACGGAAGTACTTTACCAGTCAAGCTCTCCATGCATTCGCACTCTCTTTCGTGCACCCAACTTCCTCGGTGAGAATGTCTTTTGCCGCCTCTTTGCCTTCCGATATGCAAGAGTTCATTGGTAGTTTTTTTGGGGAAGATCGTCTTGAGATATAACCCCGTCGGGCCAAACCGGTTGCACTCTCAGAGTTTGTTCTTCGCGAAAGATGACTTTCCCTATGCTCTTCTTTATCTTGCGAAGATATTTCACCTGAGTTACGATGATTTCTACCTTATTGTCATTCTTCCCAGCCGAAAAGTATCCTGCTATCTGTGCTGCTTTACGTATTTCTTCTTCACGGTTCTCTGGGTGTGAGAACTTGAGGAGAACATGAGCTCCGGGGAGATCCCGGACGTGGAGCCAGTAATCTTCCTTGCTTGCATTTTTGATGAGGAGTTGATTGCTCTTTTTATTTCTCCCTACCCATATTTCGTTTCCTCGATCGGTTTTGAATCTGTAGAAGGCAGAGGTGGAAGAAGGGCAAGGAGAGATCTCAGAAGAGGGGATATCACCGAGATAGGTGAGGAGTTGAGTTTTTTTCTTCTCTAGAGCTTGGAGTTTCTCTTTTAGTTTCTCTTTGCGAATGAGCGCCTTTCGGTATAAGTGGAAGTAGTGTTGCATGTTTTGAGCTATGCTCCAGGAAGGATTGAGGGAGATGAAAACGGGCGTGTTCGAAAGAGGATGACCGACAGAAATCCCTTCAGGGGTTTGCTCATGAATTAGTAACCCCGGCAGGAGTTTTAACAGTTCTCCCTTCATTCTGAAGTTTTCTCCATCTTCTTCTTGAGAGAGAAGAGCTTGAATTTCTTGCATCTGTGTGTCCACAAATTCGAGTTCTCGGTGTATCCATTTCTGTCTTTCCTTTTCTCGTGTTTCTTCTTCTCTCTTTTCCCACCATCTTTGATGGAAAGCAACAACGGCTTCGTTGAAAGAGGAAAAATATTGGCGGTATCCCTCAGGATGGTAGTAAGCATTCTCCCAGAAAACACCTTGCGGTGTTTCCTCAAGAGAAGCGCTGAACACGAAAAATTTCGTGTTACCCGTAATGAGGGGGGTGAAGAGTTTTTGAAAAATGGTCGGCCAATCTTGGGTTTCAGGAGAAAAACCTGCGGCGAGAATGGACCCCAAAAAATTGCCGATCCCATCGACATGGTCTTTTATCCATTGGGCAATGTTTTCATTCTCGGTCTCAATAGCCAGGGTTTTTCTACCACTCAAGAGATCGAGGGGATTTTCCTTCCTCTTTTGGGGAGGGAAAAGGTAGGGGTGACCCACTAAAAGAGTGCGAAAGCGATTTTTGTCCGGCGGAACCCTTCGATACACTCCTACGACAGTTCGTTGTTCATCTTTGCGAGTGAGAATACAATTCGCATTCCGTCTGGTAAGTTCGAGGAATAAGTAAAACTCTTGTATTTCCTGCCAGAGTGACGCATTACGGATCGTAAAACATACCACTCTATCCCAACCTACTTGTTCGAGAGCAACGATTTTTCCACCCACCAGATATTTGTTCAGAAGTTGTATCCACTGGGTAGGAGGTACTTGAGGGGGAAGAGAGGCTTTTTCCGGAGACACATAGAAAAGACTGAGCTCTGGATAACAAGACATGAGGAGGAATCTTTTCCCCGAAGAGGTATAGAGTTCAAGCCAAGTTTCGTGTCGTGTGGGGTGGTGAAGCACCCGCTGAATACGACTATTGGTGACCATTGGTGCTATTTCTTGCACGAAGAAACGGAGTGGTAATCCCTCTAAGATTTTCATGGGCATGCCTTTCATTGACAGGATGAGTGATATTCAATAATATAGTGACAAATGAACCTCTTGTAAAGGGAGCATCCTATGAGGAGCATGACTGGATTTGGTTACGCTGAAGGGTTTGGAGAGCTCGGGTTTTACCAAGTTTATGTGAAAAGTTTGAACCACCGTTTTTTGGAAGTGAATCTACGTCTCCCTCGAGAGCTGGTGAGTTGGGAGGAGAAAATTAACACTGCTTTGCGTGGATCAATTTCCCGGGGGAAGGTAGAGCTTCGGGTCGATTTTGAACCGAAGGAAGAGGCCTTTGCTATAGAGGTGAATACGGCTTTAGCTCGGTCTTATCTCGAGGTGCTCAAACGGTTGAGTGAGGAGTTGGCTTTATCTTTCGAACCACGCTTAGAATTGCTTCTCCAAGTGGGGGAGTTCATCCATCTCAAAAAAGGGGAAAATGTATGGGAACGGGAGTGGAGTTTTTTTGTTCCCATTTTTGAATCTGCTGTGCAGAGCTTTTTAACTTATCGAGAAGCGGAAGGGGCAAAGCTTGAAGAGGATTTGAAGGCGCAACTTATGGGGCTGGAGCGCTTGGTGACCGCTGTGGAGCAAGAAGCGGGGGTAGTGGAAGAGTATTACCGTGAAAAGCTCGCTCGAAAACTCCGAGAAAACATCCCTCAGACGAAGGTAGATGAATATCTTTTATCACAAGAGTTAATTTTTTACGTTGATCGAAGTGACATTAACGAAGAAGTTGTACGGCTTAAGGCGCACATCGCCAGAGCGAGAAAGGTTTTTTCCTCCTCGGGTGTGGTGGGAAGAGAGTTAGAGTTTATTCTCCAGGAAATGCATCGGGAAATTAATACCGTTGGTTCTAAGGCTTCGGGGGTGTCCCTGTCTTCTTTGGTCATTGACATGAAAACCGCCTTAGAGAAGATGTGGGAACAAGTGCATAACGTGGAATAATATGTCTGGCCTTCTTTTCGTTATTTCTGGACCATCAGGGGTAGGGAAAAGTACCATTCGCAGAGAGGTCATGCGCATCTGTCGAGGATTGAAATACTCGGTTTCTTATACTACTCGTGTTCCTCGGGAAAATGAAAAAGAGGGAGTTGATTACTATTTTGTAAGCCTTGAAGAGTTCGAAAAAATGCGTGATCAAGGCGAGTTTGTAGAGTGGGCAAAGGTTCACGGAAACTACTATGGAACTCCTCGCCGTCCCTTGGAAAATTGGTGGAAAGAGGGATTTGATATCATCTTGGAGATCGATGTGCAAGGAGCAAGACAAGTGAAGAAAGTGTATCCTCAGGGAATCTTTGTGTTTATTGCTCCACCTTCTCTGCGGATCTTAGAAGAGCGATTGCGAAATCGGAGCTCAAACTTAGAGCACGATATTCTCCTCCGCATGACCAATGCTCATCTTGAAATGCAATCTATTCGGGATTATAATTATCTGATTGTCAATGATGTCTTAGAAGAAGCGGTCGCTAGATTCCGTGCAGTTATTATTGCAGAGCGTTGTCGGATAAGGGAGTGAGTAGATATGTTGTCCATCGATGAGTTGGTCAAAAAAGTGGGTAATTCCTATGTTGCGGCGTTAGTGGTGGCGAAAAGGGTGCGGCAACTCAATGAAGGGGCAACACCTCTCATATCGCTCAAAGAACCTCACAAACCACTCTTCATTGCTCTCCAGGAAGTCATGGCCGGATCGATTCAATTCGAGTTTGTGGAAGAATGATCGTCTATCACCCTCTTTCTTTTTGGAAAGACAAGAAAATCCTTTTAGGTGTTACCGGAGGAATTGCTGCTTTCAAAGCGGTAAGTTTGGCCAGTTATTTGGTCAAGGCGGGAGCCATAGTTACTGTTTGCATGACCCAACACGCCCAGAAACTGGTGGGGAAGAGTACCTTCGAAGCCATCACAGGGAGGAGAGTGTATGATGACCTTTTTGAAGGAGAGGGGAACATTGTCCACATCTCGTTAGCACGGGAAAATCAATGTATTGTTATTGTTCCCGCCACGGCCAACATCGTTGGGAAGGTTGCTAACGGTATAGCTGATGATCTCTTGAGTACGTTGGTTCTCGTTGCTCCCCGCCAAGTGGTTGTTGCCCCAGCGATGAATGTGGATATGTGGAGGAATCCAATAGTACAGGAGAATATCAAGCGAATCGAGGAGAAGGGGATGCAGGTTATTCCTCCCGATTCAGGAATATTGGCTTGTGGAGAGGTGGGCACGGGGAGATTGAAAGAAGTCGAAGATTTGGTAGAAGAAATCTTCTATCGCCTCTATGTGCCCAAAAAGCTCTGCAGGAAGAGAGTGCTCGTCACCGCCGGAGCCACTCGAGAGTGGTTAGACGCAGTACGCTTTATTTCTAATCCGAGTAGTGGGCTTATGGGGTGCGCCTTAGCAAGTATGGCCCGGGCTTTGGGAGGAGAAGTGAAAGTGATTATGGCTTCTTCCTCGGTGCGTTTTCCCTCTGGCATTGCTGTCGAACGGGTAGAAACAGTTTCCGAGATGCAAGAAGCACTAAAGCGAGCATTTCCCTCTTGTGATATTCTTCTCATGAACGCGGCGGTTTCCGATTTCCAGTGTCCTACTCCTTTTCCTTCGAAAATAAAGAAGGAGGGAAGAGAGTCTTTTTCTCTCTCTTTGGTGCCTGCTCCTGATTTGCTTTCGAGCATTACCCCTCATAAGGGGGAAAAGATAGTGGTTGGTTTCTGTGCCGAGACCGAGGATCTCCTCAATGAAGCGAGGAGGAAACTCAAGAATAAGAACTTAGATATGATCGTAGCGAATCGTATTACCAAAGGGGAAAGTGGTTTTGAAACTCCTACCAGTCAGGCATGGGTTGTGGATCGAAAAGGAAACGAAATCGAATTCCCGCTCTTAGATAAACGAGATCTTGCTGAGGAAATTCTGGTACACCTCGTGCGCACTTTTTTCGAATGAAAGTAGCTTCACTGGCACTCCCTGTTCCAGTTTTTCAGGAATTCTCCTACTTCCTTCCTTCCCCTCTTGATGATACCGTGCGGGTTGGAAGCATTGTCGAAGTCGAGTTTCACCAGCGTCTCCTCATGGGATTGGTTTGCGCGCTTCAAGTAAGGAACGAAGAAAATCTAAAGCCGATCCTGCGGATTGTTCCCGTTTCTCCTTGGGGAGAGAAGCAAATGGACTGGGCAAAAAGGCTTTCTAAAATATATTTCCTCCCTTTGGGCGAAATTGCTCAGCTTTTCTTCCCTCCTTGTCTCCCGTCCCAATGGAAATTTTTGGAGCAAAGAGTTTTTACGCAAGATGGTGAATCAAGGTGGGATATTCCCTCCGGTGGTCGGAATCTCTTCATTTTTCGGGAAACCTTTCGTGTATCTTCTCGTACTTGGCAGAAACTCCTGAAAGAAGGGCTTGTCCGTTTAGAGAGAGAGCGCACATTTCCCCAAGAGTCTTCTTTCCCGGAGAAGCGATTTTTCTGGTGGCGTATTCTCTTCACCGAGAGCCGAAGGCAGTGGTGCCTGGAAATGATAGAAAACGCTCAGAGAGAGAGACGAAAGATTCTCCTCGTTTTCCCCGATTTCCATAGTTTAGATTCTTTTGAGGCTTTCATTCGAAAACGATGTCCTTTGCTTCGGGTTATAAAGTATGATAGCCGCCTTTCTGCAAAAAAGAGGCTCCTCGCCTTTCGGTTGGTGGAAGAAGGTGAGTATGACCTTATTCTCGGGACACGACTGGCTCTCTTTTTGCCGGCCTTTGACTTGTATTACCACGTGATTTTTGATCCGGAAGAAAAAGGTCATTTTTCTGATCAGATTCCTCGCTACAGCGCTCTACGGGTTCTCTATGAAAAGCTCAGAATTAAGGGAGGAGAACTTCATGTAGTGGGTATTGTCCCTCCGCTCGGGATTGCTCATTTTCTCCGTGAAGGAGAATTTGAAGAGAGAGATTTCCCGGAGAACAATTTACCCAAGAGAAAAACGGTGAAGACCATAACCTATGAGTCAAGGAAGCAGAGATTGGTTCTTGCTCCCCCTATACGAGAGGAAATTGCTCGCGTCACTGCGCAGGGTGCGTCGGTACTCCTTTGGGTACAGAAGATGGGCTACGCTTCTGCTTTGGGATGTGGTGAGTGTGGCTTTTACTATATGTGCCCGGATTGTGAGGTTGCGCTCCGTTACCACCTGGACAGCAAATTTTTGTGGTGTCCTCGATGTGGGAGGAAAGTTGAACCTGCCGATGCTTGTCCGATTTGTAGAGGTACTCTTTGGGAGAATTGGGGGGAGGGATTAGAGAAGGTGCACGCAGAGATACAAACCATCTTCCCCAAGCATCACACGCTCCGCATCGATTCAGAAATGTTTGTAGAGGGGCAAGAGCTTCTTGAATCGAAAACGCCTTACATCGTCGTCGGTACTTCGGCGATTCTTCGGGAAGAGCTTTTGAGGAGGAGTGCGCTTCTTGTAGTCGTTTCGCTGGAAAGCTGGTTGTATCTCAGTGATTTCAATGCTCGCGAGGAATTCTACGTGAAGTGGGGAAAGGCACTACAGCTTTTAGGTGTTGATGTTGCTCTCAATACCCAGGTATTTGTCCAGGGATCGAAAGAGGCAATAACGAGAATGGGGCAGTTCTTGAAATCTTGGAGAGAGTTTTATAGTGAGGGTTTAGAAAAGAGGCGAGTATTGGGTTATCCCCCCTTTGGTTATCTTTTGCGTATAATAGGAGAGAGTCGGAATAAAGACGCCTGTCTTTTGGTTCTAAAATCCCTACAGGAAGAATTGGAAAAAAAGGGCATGACGGTAATAGGACCTTTTCCGGGGTCCGGCTTTAGGAAAAGGGGTCGGTGGAAAGAAGAACTGGGTGTGTGTTTTCCCGAACAAGATTTGGAGGCCGTTTTTGAAACGGTTGTTTCCTTTTTGCCTTACCGTCGTAGAGAAGGCATTACCTGGGATATCGAGGTTGATGCGTAATGAAGAGGTGAGAAAGTGGCTACGCGGATGATTCAGAAATATGGAAGTGAGGTATTGAGAAAGCGGGCTCAGGAGATAGAGGAGATCAATGGAACAGTTCTTACCCTCGTAAAGGATATGAAAGAAACCATGCATGCTTCCTCGGGGGTAGGTTTGGCAGGGAATCAAGTGGGGGTGCTTTTACGGATTATTACCTTTGTATACCCTGAAACCCAAAAAGACGGTGTTCTTTTGAACCCTGAAATTGTGTATCGGAGCGAAGAGAGGGAGTTGGGGGAAGAGGGATGTTTAAGTATCCCTGAGATATACGCGAAGGTAGAAAGGAGTCGGGAGGTATTGGTCAAGGGGATGAATGAAGAGGGAGAAAAGGTGACGATGGAAGCCCAAGGGTTCTTGGCGCGGATTCTGCAACACGAGATCGATCATTTGGATGGCATTCTCTTTGTGGATCGTTTGAGCCCCTCACGACGATTGCTCTTAGGAGGTAAGTTAAAAAAAGCTGCTTCGCAATGGTGATGAACGGTGAAGATTGTTTTCATGGGAACCTCCTTGTTTGGAGCCATGGTTTTGGAAGAGATTCTGCGCCGAAACGATATTACCGTTCAGGCCGTGGTGAGTAAGGCTGATGCCAAAGCCGGAAGAGGGCAAAGAATCACCCCCTCACCGGTTACCATGAAGGCTCAAGAGTTTGGCCTTACCGTTTTGAAGCCGGTGCGGGTGAATGATCCCGAGTTTGTAGAGACTCTGCGTGCTCTTTCTCCCGAAGCTATTGTGGTTGCTGCTTACGGACAGATTCTCAGACGATCTCTTCTCACCTTACCTCCTTTGGGATGCATCAATGTCCATGCTTCTCTCCTCCCTCGTCATCGTGGTCCCGATCCCATACGATGGACGCTCCTTCAGGGAGACGCCGAAACGGGTGTTACGGTGATGCTCATGGACGAGGGTGTCGATACCGGCCCGATCTTGGCGCAGCAACCGATAGAAGTTGGAGAGCGGGACAATTATTCTTCTTTGGTAGTGTTGTTGGGTGCTTTGGGAGGAACTCTTCTTGGAGAGACGCTCATAGGTTGGAGAAAAGGAACCCTCGTTCCCCGTCCTCAAGAAGGGGAAGTTTCCTACGCTCCGTGTCTCTCTAAGGAAGAAGCGAGGATTTCTTGGGGAGAGAAAGCGGAAAGGATCGTGAATAGAATACGGGCCTTTACTCGTTCTCCCGGAGCGTATACCTTTTGGCGGGGGAAGAGATTGAAAGTCATTGAGGCTTTTGTGGTGCAGGGAGAAGGGAACGATTTTCTCCCCGGCACGATAGTAAATATTGATAGAGAGAGGGGGATTATTGTTAAGGCGCAAGAGGGTTATGTAGCGTTGTACGTTGTGCAACCGGAAAATCGTTCTCCAATGCTTTTTCGTGACTTGTGTTGTGGGTATCAGATCAAGGTGGGAGATCAGTTCCAATAGGGGGTGAGATCAATGTTTTTCTATCCCTTCGATTATACTTTTGTACTTCTTATTCCTGCGTTGATTTTGGCTTTTTATGCGCAAAGCAAGGTGGCAAACACCTATGCAGCACTCTCGCGCAAAAAGGCGAGAGTCGGACTTTCCGGTTGGCAGGTTGCCCAAGAACTCATGAACGCTTTGGGTTTGCGCATCAGGATGGAAGAAATCCCCGGTTCACTCAACGATCACTATGATCCGGCAAGAGATGTTTTACGACTCTCCTCAACAGTAGCTCGTGGAACCTCGATCGCCGATTACGGTATCGTAGCACACGAAATCGGGCACGTTTTACAGAAGAGAGAAGGATATTCTTTCTTCGCGTTGCGTTCCAGTCTCGTACCGATAGCCAGTTTTGGTTCCCAATTAGCCCTGCCGCTCTTTTTTATCGGTTTGCTTTTTGCTCTTCGTCCACTCATGGATATTGGTATTCTCTTCTTTAGCCTTGCCGTTCTCTTTCAACTCATTACCCTACCGGTTGAATACGATGCGAGCCGCCGGGCAACCATGGTGTTAGAACGAGTAGGTCTTCTTGCAGCAGACGAGAAACCGTTAGCGAAAGCAATGCTGAACGCGGCAGCTCTTACCTATGTGGCGGCTACCGCCGTTTCTGCATTGCAACTCATTCGACTCTTACTCATTCGGGGGAGTCGCGATTGATTGATCGTTATCGCCACGATGCTCTCGTAATCCTTGACCGCCTCTATACGAGGCGGTTATCTTTCTTGGATCAGGAGTATAATAGGTGTTTTTCACGCTATGGGTATTCCGCTCGAGAACGGTCACTCTTAGTGAGTCTTCTCAGGGGAACTATTAAAGCTCGACCCCATCTTGAGGCCATAATGCTCCCCTGTTTGCCACGATGGACAAAACTCCCTCTATCCGTTCAGAACCTCTTACGTTTGGCTCTTTTCCAATTGATTTTTCACTCCCAAATTCCCGTTTTTGCCAGCGTTCACCAATGGGTAGAGATGGCTAAGACTCTGTTCCAGGGGAAATTTACCTCTCTCATCAATGCGGTATTACGCAGGGTTACCGAGAGGATCGAGGAGTATCGTTTGGAAGCGCAGAAATGGGAGGTAGTGCTTCCAGAGTGGGTGGAAGAGGAGTGGGGTTTTCTCTTTACTCGGGAGGAAATTGGTGAGATCAAGAAATCTCTCTGGCAGCCTCCTTCCCTCACTCTGCGGGTGAACACTTTGCGGATCAAAGGAGATGATTTGCAGGCCAGGCTCAGAAAAGAAGGGTTTGTGGTGAAGAGAATACCAGTCCTCCCGTGGGCTTTGAAAGTGGAAGGAGAGTATTCCGACCTTCTCAATGTGCCAGAATGGGAAGAAGGGTTGTTTTATCCTCAAGACTTGGGATCCCAAGTTGCCGCTTTTCTCTGTCATCCCCGTGGGGGAGAAAGGGTGATGGACCTCTGCTGTGGGGTGGGAGGTAAGGCTATAGCCTTTGCCCAGATGATGGAGGATCGGGGGGAAATATTGGCTTGGGATAAGAATCCCCAAAAAATCAGTATTTTGCAGGATCTCATCCTTCGAATGTCTGTGAAGAGCGTTTTTCCCGGAGTGGTTGATGTTTCCAAGTTTCCCAAGCAGTATCTTTTCAGTGCCGACCGGGTTTTTTTGGATGCACCATGTTCGGGTTTGGGAACACTTCGGAAGAACCCTGAGATTGCAGAAAAGATTACCGAGGAGGAAGTTGAACTTTTGGCAGAGAAGCAGTTCGAGCTTTTGCGTTCTGCCTCCCGTTTAGTGAAGAAAGGAGGTATAATACTGTATTGTGTTTGTACCTTCACCCTGGCAGAAACGGTGGGCGTGGTGCGGAGGTTTGAAGAAGTGAACGGAGAAGAGTTCGAAAGAGTTTCCTTTTCGGTGGAACAAATTTCTCCTTTAGTACGGGAATGGGGGAGAGGAAATTTTTTCATCCTTCCCCATGTTTTTCATAATGATGGATTTTTTTTAGCGATATGGAAGAGAAAGTAAAAATTCGCAAAAATCGAGAAAAAGGACTTTCGTTACTGTTCAGGGGGATTATCTATATTCTCCTGTTTGCGCTGGGATTGGCATTGAGTGGGTATTTGAGCTTAGTGTTTTTCCAGGCTTACTTGGAAGCGGGGACTGTTACTCTCCCCGACTTTCGTCATCAAAGTTTGATTGAAGCAGTAAACGCTTCAGCCCGTTTGGGTTTGCAGGTGGAAGTGAAAAAGCTCGAGTATGATCCTGAAGTTGCGCCGAATGCGGTTATTGAGCAAGATCCAGCACCCGGGAGCAAGGTTAAGAAGAATAGTCGAGTGTGGTTAGTGGTAAACGGTGGGGAGGGTTTTGCTACCACTCAGGGAGGTTCTTCTGCGAATATCGTTGTAGTTCCTGATGTGAGAGAAAAAACCTTAGAAGAGGCGGAGCAAATTCTTCAGGCGAGTGGATTCCAATTGGGGAGAGTTGTTGAAGCGAGTCATGAGCGAGTTCCTCAAGGATATGTTATTTCCCAGAATCCTCCTCCCCAGAGTAAGATTGCTCAAGGAGCGGTGGTGAGTCTCCTCGTAAGTAAGGGAGGTCTGACTTCTGCGAAGCAAACGGTGGTGGTTCCCGATCTGGTGGGATTACGACTGAATGAGGCGAAAGCCGTTCTTGCTCAAGAGGGTTTGAGTGTGGGAGATGTAGAAGAAGTGCAAACTTCTCAAAGAAGAGCAGGCATTGTGATCGATCAAGAACCTCTGGCGGGAGAGGAAGTGGAGGTAGGGAAAAAAGTTAACTTAAGAGTAAGTAGAGGAACCCAAGAAACCGATGAAGCCTCCACCCTTTCTGGAGCAAAGGAATTGAGTTTGCGTTTCTCTCTCCCTGACTCTCGAGTTCCTATTGAAGTGAAGGTAGTTGCTAACGATGAATTGGGAGAAAGAGTTTTATACGAGAAGACCCATCAAGGGGGCGATTTGGTAGAGTTTTCTGCGGTGACCAAGGGGAAAGGTAAAGTGGTGATCTTCCTCAACGGTTACTATTATTGGGAGAAAACTTTGGAGTAGGGTAAAAGGGGGTAACCATGGCACAATTAGTTCCGTCAATTCTCTCCTGTGATTTTTCTCGCCTTCGTGAAGAACTTTTGCTTGCTCAGGAAGGAGGAGCGAATACCATCCATATTGACGTAATGGATGGCCATTTCGTTCCTAATATTACTTTTGGTTCTCTCATGGTGGAGGCAGTGCGAAACATTTTGCCCCATGCTCTTTTGGACGTCCATCTCATGATTTCGAATCCTCGCTCGTACGTTACTGACTTTGCCCAAGCGGGGGCAGATATTCTCAGCTTTCACGTCGAAGCGGTACAAGATTACGACGCCGTGGTGAACGAAATCATGAAGAGGGGTTTAAAGCCTGGTATTGCTCTCTGTCCGGGAACACCGCTTGAGACAGTGCGTCATCTTTTGGAGAAGGTGTATTTGGTTTTGTTGCTCACGGTCAATCCGGGGTTTGGAGGACAGAAATTCATCGTAGGAATGGAAGAGAAAATTACTGCTTTACGGAAGATGATTCGAGAAGAGGGACTTTCTACCGAGGTAGAGATAGACGGAGGAGTGAACGAAGAGAACATCGAATTTTTGGCTTCTCGTGGTGCTTCGTGGATTGTTGCCGGATCACTCATCTTCTCTCATAAGGGGGAAATTCGAGAGCGGGTGGAGAAGCTCAAAACGAGAATCGCCCCTTTTTAATGAAGTGAGGAGAAGGAGATGTTCTCTCAAGCGTGAAAACTCAATGCGGTTTTGACCGCATTGAGTTTTCACGCTTTATTCACCTTACCTCCCTTGAGGCAAGAAGTACATACAGAGATTCTTTGGGGTTTTCCGTTGACGAAGACTCTTATTTTTTGGACGTTGGGGCGCCAAATTCTTTTACTGACACGATGGGAATGACTGATTTTGTGCCCGAAAAAGACGGCTTTACCACAGATCTCACACTTTGCCATGTATCCTCACCTTCTTCAGTTTTTTCCAATGACTATGACAATATAACAGTTTTCAGGAGAGACTGCAAGTCTCTCTATCTTTTCTCTTTCATCTTTATCGTGAATGTGGAAATGGATAAAATAGCAGGTGAAGAGAAATGACCAGAACAAGCCGAGAACTCATTTTGAAAATCGTTGACCGGGAAAAACAAAAACTCGATAATACTTCAGTCATCGGTGGCTTTGCTCAGTTTTTAACAGGGTGGCTCGCTCAACATGAAAATCGAGAGAATCTGTCCGAGTTTCTTTCCCTTCTTGAGCAATACCCCACTTTTCAACGGCAAGGAAAAAGGGAAATCCTGAAGAAGCTTGAAGAGTTTATCCGAGCAAGACCTACTCCTCCCGCTCAAAAACTTCCTCCCTCTCCTTCGCCTGACCTTGGTCAGCCAATACGATATGTCAAGGGCGTTGGGCCGGTTTTAGAGAAAAAATTACAACGGTTGGGGATTTATACCGTGGAAGATCTCTTGTATTTCTTCCCTCGTTGTTATAGAAACCGGGGAGAAGTGAAGCCGATCAGCCGTTTGGAGGGTAAAGGCATAGAAACTATTCAGGGAGTTGTGGTAACTCATGAACGAAAGCATACGAGGCGTGGTCCTCTCTTGAGAATTGGCGTGCAAGACCAAAGCGGTCGAGTGTTTTTAGTGTGTTTTAATCGTGGATATTTAGCGCAAGTACTTCCCAAGGGGATGTCGGTTATGGTCTGGGGTAATTTCCAAAGGTCTCCTTCAGGGTGGGAAATTGCTAATTTTGAATTTCAAGCGAGGGAAAATGGTCAAGCGGATTTAGGATCAATCATTCCTGTTTATTCTCTCACCGAAGGTTTGCAACCCAAGAAACTTCGTTCGATCATTCTTTTTGCTCTTCATACTTTTCTCCCCGCGGTGACGGAAATTCTCCCCGAAGCGGTGAGAGAACGACATGGTTTTCCTCCTAAGCGAGAGGCCATTTACCAACTTCACTGCCCCTCTTTTTGGGAAGAAGCGCTCAATAGGCGTCGCAGTCAAGCACATATCGCGCTCATTTTTGAGGAGTTCTTGCTCTTTGCTCTCAGCCTCAAGTTACGCCGCCGCCTCCTCGATCGTGTCTGCGTTGAGCCTTGTCACCCGCATTCCCCTTTGGTAGAGAAATTGCTCCACCTCCTCCCCTTTCAATTGACTTCGGCGCAAGCAAGGGTCTACCAAGAAATTGTTCGGGATTTAAGTAGTGGTAGAGTGATGAATAGACTCATTCAAGGAGATGTTGGTTCAGGCAAAACCTTGGTAGCTATTTTAAGTGCTTTACACGTCATTGGTGAGGGGAAACAGGTTGCTTTCATGGTTCCTACCGAAATTTTAGCCGAGCAACACTATTTCCGTTTTCGGGATGTCCTCTCTTCCTTAGGAGTAAGAGTGGGTCTTCTTAAGGGAGGTATCAATAAGGAAAAGACAACGCTTCTTGAGAAGATAGAGCGACAGGAAGTAGAGTTGGTCATAGGGACTCACGTCCTTATTGAGGAGAAGGTAACCTTTCCCAATTTAGGGTTGGTTATCGTTGATGAACAACATCGCTTTGGAGTTGTTCAACGGGCGAAATTGAAAAAAAAGGCAGTTATTCCCCATACTCTGGTGATGACTGCAACCCCGATCCCCAGGACGCTTGCTTTGACTCTTTATGGTGATTTGGATGTTTCTGTAGTGGACGAAAAACCGGCGGGAAGAAAGCCGGTGACCACCCTTTGTTTTTCTCTCCGGGAACGTTTTAAGGCCTATCAGAGATTACGGAAAAAAGTAGAGGAGGGAAGACAGGCGTACGTGGTGTGTCCGGCCATCGAGGAGAGCGAGGAGGAAATTAGTAATGTTAAGGCCGTTTTAGAACTCTTGCGTTCTCAATGGCTCAAAGATTTTCAGTTAGAAATGATTCATGGGAAGCTCCCATCGCGAGAGAAGGAAATGATTATGCATCGCTTTGAACGGGGAGAAATTCAGGTTTTGGTTGCTACTTCAGTCATCGAGGTTGGTATCGATGTTCCCAATGCGAGTGTGATGGTTATTGAGAATGCAGAACGATTTGGTTTAGCTCAGTTGCATCAGCTCCGCGGTCGGATTGGCAGAGGTTCTGTTGAGGGGTTGTGTATACTCCTCGCTTCTTTGAACGGGGAGGAGGTACGTCGGCGAATGGAGATCATGACCACCACTGACGATGGCTTTCAAATCGCCGAAGAAGATCTCCGTCTGAGGGGTCCGGGAGAGTTCTATGGAGTGAGGCAGCACGGTGTTCCAGAATTTCGACTGGCTGATCCATTGGAGGATTGGTCTATTTTAGAAAAAGCCCACTTAGAGGCAGAACGAATTCTTGCAGTCGATCCTCAATTAGGAGGAGAATACCGTCTTTTAGCTGAGGAAATCGAGAGGCGTTTTGGGCGATATTTGCAATTGGGAGATATTGGGTAAAATGGGGTATATCCATATCATTGGTGGAACCATGAGGGGAAGGAAAATTGTCACTCCTTCAGGATTCCATGTCCGACCGATGACCGGAGTAATACGAAAGGCGATTTTTGAAATTTTGAAGGAAGTTATTCCGGGGAGAGTGGTGTATGATGTTTTTGCAGGAAGTGGTATTATTGGTTTTGAGGCGTTGAGTCGAGGAGCAAGAACAGTTTACTTCCTGGAGAGAGAACCGAAAATTTGTTCGCTTCTTCGGCAGAATATTCTCTCTTGTGGATGCGAAGAGAAGAGTAAAGTAGTATGTCTCGATTTCTTGAGAATGAAACACTTCCCCGAGTGGATGGAGTTGCCGGAGGTGGTTTTCTTTGACCCTCCGTTTGCAGAGGACTGTAGGCAGGTAGGACAAAAAATTGTAGATTTTGCCAGGGTATTCGAGAGAGCGCTTCTTGTCATCCGTTATCCGGAGGAGCAGAGGTCTTTTTTCCCCTTCTCTTGGTTTAGAGAGAAGGATTTACGGCGGTACGGAAGGAGTATAATATTCTTTGGGTATCTCAAAAACGATTGAGTGAGAAGGAGTAGCATCGTGTTCATTGCCGTATATCCGGGGAGTTTTGACCCCATCACCAACGGGCACCTTGATATCATCGAAAGAGGGAGAAAGCTTTTCGAAAAGTTCATCGTAGCAATTTTGCGTAATCCCCATAAACTTCCTCTCTTTTCGGTGGAAGAGAGAGCGCAGATGATTCAGGAAGTGGTACAGGATTTTGAAAATGTAGAAGTAGCGGTTTTTGAGGGGTTACTGGTCAAATTTGCTCAAGAGAAGGGTTGTAAAGTTATTGTGAGAGGGTTACGAGCTATCTCTGATTACGAATATGAAACTCAGCTTGCGGTCATTAACCGCAAAATGTTCCCTGAAATTGAAACCATATTCCTCCCTACCAGCACCGAATATTCCTATTTAAATTCCACGGTAGTTAAGGAAATCGCTCGCTTTGGGGGATGCGTAAAAGGACTAGTACCTCCGGTCGTGGAGAGGAAATTGCGGGAGAGATTTGATACTTTCAGATAGAAAGGGGCCTTACTCAGATGAAAATTTTAGAAGAAATTCGCCAGAAAGCTCGTCTCCTCAAGAAAAGGGTGGTTCTCCCGGAGAGTAACGATGAGCGAGTACTCAAGGCTGCACAGTTAGCTGCAGACGAAGAAATTGCTTCTGTCACTCTCATTGGAAATCGACAGATGATCGAGCAGAATGCTCATGCTTTAAACATCAATCTGAACAACGTGAACTGCGTTGATCCCATGCATGATCCGAGAAGGGAAGAATATACTGAATCTCTGTACGAGTTGAGGCGTTCGAAAGGACTTACCAAGGATGAAGCGGCGAAAATTTTACAAACCAACGCCATGTATTATGCTTGCATGATGCTTTACCACGGAGAGGTTGACGGAGTAGTGGGTGGAGCAGTATACACTACCCCAGACGTAATACGACCAGCTTTACAGATTATTAAAACTGCTCCGGGGATGAAACTCGCTTCGAGCTGCTTTCTCATGGTTTTCCCTCAATGTCCTTACGGGGAGAACGGAACTTTCTTGTATGCCGATTGTGGCTTGAATCCCAATCCCAATGCTGATGAGCTTGCCCACATCGCCCTCACCACGGCTAAAACCTGGAAGCTCCTTGTAGGCGGGGAACCGAGAGTAGCGATGTTATCCTTCTCTACCAAGGGAAGCGCCAAGCATGAATTGGTCGACAAAGTGGTAGAAGCCACGGAAATGGTTCGTTCTCTGGACCCCCAACTTTTAGTTGATGGTGAGCTTCAGGCAGATGCAGCACTGGTAGCAGAGGTTGCCAAAAAGAAAGCTCCCCAGAGTCTTGTGGCAGGCAGAGCGAATATTTTAATTTTTCCCGATCTCAACGCGGGAAACATTTGTTATAAACTTACTGAGCGCTTAGGAAAGGGTACTGCTATTGGACCAATTTTACAGGGACTCCGTAAACCGGTTAACGATCTTTCCCGAGGGTGTAAAGTGGAAGATATCCGTGATCAGATTGCCATTACTGTTTTACAAACGCAATTTTGAGTCGAACTTTGCCAAAGGAGATGAGTTCCTTGAACGTATTGGTGGTTAACTGTGGAAGTTCTACGGTGAAGTATCAGCTCTTCGCTATGGACGGAGAAGAAGTGTATCAGGTTCTCGCCAAAGGACTGGTTGAGAGAATAGGTATTCCTGGTAGTCGTTTAGAACACAAATTTGGAGAACGAGTCTTTTCCCAGGAACGAGATGCTTCTAATCATCGAATTGCTTTGGAATGGATCATTGAGACTCTTACAAGTGGCGAGACCCGAGTTTTGCACAGTATCTCTCAAATCGAAGCGGTTGGTCATCGCGTAGTCCACGGAGGGGAAAAGTTTACCGGTTCGGTCCTGATCGACGAAACAGTGCTTCGGGTCATTCGAGAATGTGCCGATTTGGCTCCTTTGCATAATCCTCCGAATATCTTGGGAATTGAAGCCTGTCAAGCACTTATGCCTCGAGTTCCCCAGGTTGCTGTTTTCGATACTGCCTTTCACGGTACTATCCCTGAGTATGCTTATATTTACGCTATTCCCTATGAATATTATGAAAAATACCGGATACGGCGATACGGCTTCCACGGAACTTCCCACCGCTATGTAGCGGAGAGAGCAGCAAAGATCATGGGTCGAGACCTTCGAGAATTGCGTTTGATCACTTGTCACATGGGAAGCGGAGTGAGTTTTGCTGCCGTTAAAGAGGGTAAATCAATTGATACTTCGATGGGGTTTACTCCTTTGGAAGGATTAGTAATGGGGACGCGTTGTGGAGATTTAGACCCTGCTATTGTTTTCTTTTTAATGGAAAAAGAAGGCCTTTCTGCCGAAGAAGTTGAAGAGATTTTGAACAAGAGAAGTGGTGTTTTGGGAATTTCGGGCGTGAGTAGCGATACTCGTGATATTGAGGACGCTGCCCCGTCTCATCATCGATCTCGATTGACTCTGGAGATTATCGCCTATCGGGCGAAGAAATACATTGGTGCCTACTATGCCATCCTTGGCGGGTTAGATGCCTTAGTGTTTACTGCCGGAATTGGAGAGAATTCCTCCTTTATACGATACTCTATTTGTAAGGGATTAGAACACTTAGGTATTTATATCGACGAAGAGCGGAATAAAGCGAGGAGGAAAGAAGCTTTCTTGAATGAGGATCGCTCTCCAGTCAAAATTCTTATGGTTCCAACCAATGAAGAGCTTATGATTGCCCGGGATACATGGAGGATTGTAGAGGAGCTGAGGTGAGCTTAAGTGCGTTTGTATATTGGAGAAGTGAAGAAAGAGGTTGGGAGAACTTTGCAAGACACGGTGAGTGAGATTTTTCACCCCTTAATGTGGGAAGGAGAAAAGGTTCTCTTTGCCCAACCGGTGAAAGTGGAGATGACCCTCACAAACTGTGGTTCGGAAATTTTGGTTTTGGGACGTTTGTCGACCGTTCTTCTTCTGTCCTGCTCTCGTTGTTTAGAACCATTTCTTCATCCACTCAAAGTCGAGTTTAGATTGGAGCTCCGCAATGTTGATCGTTTACATCGTCCTTCAGATGTTGAGGCTGAAGCAGAGGAAACTGACGAGATTCGCTATTTTTGTGAAAATGACACCTATATCGATGTTACCCAGGATATAGAAGAATTGATTTTGGTCAATCTTCCCATGAAACCTCTGTGTCGCCCAGATTGTTTGGGTATATGTCCACGATGTGGAACTAATCTCGATCAGGGGAAATGCTCTTGTGAAGAAGATAACCTTGATCCGCGCTTAGCGGTTTTGAAAACCTGGAAAGCCCTATAATGTGAGCTTAGTGTAAACTTATCGTAGGGGTTCCAGGATAAAGAAATGAAGAGACCTCGCCATCCAGTGTTTGTTATACAATTTGAAAAACTCAACCACCAAAGGAGGCGAGGTCTCATGCATATGGTACACCAAATTCTCAAAGGATGCCAGAGGGTCTTGGAGGTAACCCTTGTATTCCTGGAGCAAGGAATGAACTTTTGAGGAGTTTGAACTGAAACTGTGGGAGGCTCTCCACCACTTAGGGAAGGATATCCTCACTACCGTCCTTGAAGCCAAAGACAGAGAGCTAAGAGAACATCGAGAGAAAAGAAAA
>CAKZPS010000010.1 GCA_937139415.1 uncultured bacterium | reverse complement strand
GTATATTCGGCAAACATCTGATCCAGATATTCCTTCTGCAAACCACCCCACACGGTCATGATACGAAGTTCTACCGCCGCGTAACCTACGCTGATTAGACACAATATCCCTATAATCAAACTTAACCCTATGATCTTCCTCACTTTTCCCTATCCTCCTTTTCGCACGACTTGAAAATCGAAAAGAAAAAACTGGCTCTCATCTCTTCTCTTTCCATTCACCCCCTTTTCTTGAAAAATTTTTCACTCCTATGATACCCTATCTCCCCAAAAAGTAAAGAAAGAAATGAAAATAATTTCAGATTTAGTAAAATACTAATCTCAATAGAGAATGAAGGAAAGCCTGTCACTATGAAAAAAATTTATGATCCTACGAATCGTAAAGAAAGTAAACTCCTCAAAATCAGAACGATAAACTCTCGAAGAGAGAGGGAAAATTTTCCATTTCTCCTCATAATGTGCAGTTTGGTAAGATCTCTTTTAAATATCGTAACGCTCCTTGCATCCACCGTTCGGGATCGTCTACTTCGCCTCCTGGTTTACCCATCTCAATACCGGCCACCAATGTCTCATTCAGTTTCTCGCAGGTTTCATGTGCCCCTTGTGCCTCAATTTGTCGGATATAACTCACAAAATCAACCTGGCCAGTACCGATAATACTATTCGTATGTTCAAAACCTTCCGTCTCGCTCAGGTGAATATGAATAACACGATCGCGAAATTTGAGAAGCGTAATGGGTGATTCCCGAGTAAGCCACATGTGACCAATATCCACATTAGGATAGACGTTCGGTTCGTTGATATCTTCAAGTATCTTGGCCATTTTCTCCATGTTATTGACCACGAAATAGACATGGGGGTCCATTTCTAAGTCGACGATCAGGTGATGCGATTGACACCAACGAGCGAATTCCTGAATAGTACGAACCGAATGTATCCACGTTTCTTCTTTTGGTATGCCCATTTGGTAAACCCCACATCCCCAGCAGATCAAAACTTGCTTTCCACCTAATTCCAACTGAAGTTCAGCCGCTCTCTTCATGTACTCCATAACTTCGTTACGCCTTGAAAGATCGCAAGAGGCAATATCTTGCGTATTCACGAGAAGGAGCTGCGAAGAGACAAGACCGAGATCGCGAAACTGTTTGACAAGCATTTTACGCGTTTCCCGAGACAGAGAACGCGGATCGGCTGACCCATATGCAGCAAGATCCACAAAGGTAAACCCAATTTTGGCAATACTTTCCAGTGCCCGTTGAATAGGAATATTACCTACTTCATAGACAAAAGTATTGGCTCCCAACTTCAATTTCCTTCACCTCTATCCCATTTTTCACAGGTTCCCCAACGAGAAGAAAGAAAAATTCATGCTCCATCAGATACTTTCAATTCCGCGATTCCCCCTACCATGGTAGCGATAATTTTTTCCATCTCCATTCATTTCCTGGGAATATCTATACCAATTGACCGAGGGACAATAATTTTAAATATACTTTGAAAAAAATTTTAAAAGACCGGCCGCGAGGACAGCGATGCTTTTTTATAAAACATGTTGAAAACTTTTTATCACCTCATTTTATAGCCACATGTATGTTAATCGTCCCTTATTCTCTATAAATGTTTCTGAAAAGAAAATCTATTATTGAAAATTATACATCATGAGGTAATTCTTACCAATCGATGTTTCCAGTTCTCGAGATCTTCATTTCTCCCCTTTGTGAAGAGCAAAACTCCCGTTTCTCTTCGAAAACCTTATGATAGTTTTTCTCTATCGATGCAAAACCTTCTGCCTTCGACAATCAGTCTCTCGGGGAATGGCAACCTTCCGTAAGAGATAACCCATCTTGAGAATTCTCTTGTCTTCTCAAAAGAGATACAATGGGAGAATGAATTGAGAACTCGGCCAACGCTGAAGGAGGAAGATAAATGATTGATATCTCAGCATCACTCCTATCGTGTAACACCGCTTATTTGGGAGAAACGGTTTTGACCTTAGAAAAAGCGGGTGTGGATTGGATTCATTTGGATATCATGGATGGTCACTATGTGGAAAACTTCGCCTTCAACCCGAAAAACGTGGAGGACTTACGAAAAATCACCACCCTCCCCCTTGAAGTCCACTTGGAAATCTTTGAACCAGAACGGTATATCCCCCTCTTTGCCCAAAAAGGAGCCGATCTCATCATCCTCCAATGGGAGACCTGTCCTCATCCCCTCCGCACTCTCAAAAAGATCCATGCATACGGGAAAAAGGCAGGTATAGCGTTGAGTCCCTGCGGAGATGTCACCCCCATAGAGTACTGTGCTCCCTATCTTGACTACCTCCTCCTCATGAGCGTAGAACCGGGATTTGGAGGACAGGAATTTGAATATTCAGTCCTTGCTAAGGTATACAAAGCTCGGACAATGTTTGACCGCTCAGGATATACTATTCCTATCGGCATCGACGGGGGAGTCAATTTAGACCTTCTCCCCCTCCTGAAAGAAGCTGGTATCGATAGGGTGATTATCGGGAGTCAACTCTTCATCTCCGAAAACATCCCCGAAATGGTAGCGGAATGGAAAAAGAGATGGAAGGCATAAACCACGCAGAGGAAAGGTGAGGTGTCAAGGGAACACGGCGAGGAGATCCGTGCTCCCCTTTCTATCCGGATATTAAACCTGCACCACCACTTTTATCGCTTCCTGCTTATGTTCGTGGGCAAATTGGAGAGCCTCTTGCGTTTGCGCCAATGGGAAACGGTGGGTAACAAGAGACTTGAGATTCACCCGACCAGAATTGAGGAGAGCTACGCACCCGGGGTAAGTGTTAGCGTAGCGAAAAATGCCGAAAATGTCTAACTCTTTATTGATGACGTGCATCATCTCGAGGTCGAAACGGGTCTGCGAAGGGAGCCCGACCAAAACCACTTTACCACCTTTTTTCACCACCTCTACCGTCAGTTGAGCGGTGGGAATACTTCCTGCAGTTTCAAAGACGGCGTCTACACCTCTCCCTTTGGTGTACTCCATAACCGCTTCCTTCACCGACTCTTTCTGGGCATTGATCAGCAAGGAGGCACCCAGTTCTTTGGCCTTCTTTAAGCGAATATCAAAAATGTCTACCGCGATGACCTCGGTAATTCCTTGGGCTAAGAGTACTTCTAAGGTCACAAGGCCGATAGGACCGCTTCCTAAAACGAGAGCGGTTTTGCCGGGTTCGAGTTTGGCTCTCCGTACGGCATAGAAGCCGACCGAAAGAGGTTCGACCAGTGCAGCCTCTTCGAAACTCACCTGGGGAGCAATTGGGTAGGTGAAAGAGGCAGGGTGGGCAACATACTCGCAAAAAGCACCATCGATGGGAGGAGTCGCCCAAAAAACCACATCAGGACACAAATTATATCGTCCCGAGCGACAGAACTCACACTTGCCACAGGGAATCCCCGGCTCCATGGTTACCCGATCCCCGGGACGGAGTGAGGTCACCTTCTTTCCCACCTCCACCACTTCTCCTGAACACTCATGACCCAAAACAAAGGGGGGATTCACCACGTAACTTCCAATCTTTCCCTCCACAAAGTAATGAACATCCGAGCCACATACCCCGACGCTCTTTATCCGAATCAAAACTTCCTCTTCTTTGGGAATGGGAATGAGACGTTCTTCGATGGTGATTTTCCCAATCCCTTGCATGACTGCAACTTTCATGGTATTACCCATAAGACATTCCTCCTCTCTTTCTCTCTTTATTGGTTCGTCGCTTTCAGTATCCAAGTCAAAAATTGCTCTTCCGGGAGCGCCCCCTCAAAAGAGACAACTCCATTGATGACTATTTTGGGAACTGCTCTCACTTGATACCGTTGCACAAGGTGAGGAAATTCGGTTGCCTCAACCATCGCCGACCGCACGAAATCACTTTCCATGGCCATCTTGTGCGCTAAAACTACTGCCTGGGGACAATACGGACAAGTGGGAGTTACCAAAACCTCGATAGAAACTGGTTGACTCAAAGTACGAAGGGCTTCTTTAGTAGCTTCGGTGCAATCCGTGGTTCGACGAGAAACCCATACCATCGTTTCCACGAAACCAGAAAATTCATACCCCGCCGGAATTCCATAGAAACGAATACCGTAATCCTTCTCCCCTTCGAGAACGATGGCAGGAACTCTATCAATACCGTAGGCATTGACTCTCTCCTTATCGAGTAGGAAATTATAGACTTCGAGCTTGAGAAGAGGAGATAAAGCTACAACTTCCTGGAGAAGGAGTCGGGCATCATGGCAAGTTTCACACTCCAATTCCTGGGTAAAAAATTTCACCGACACCGGGTGGAGGAGATTTTCACGCAGAAAATTCGTCAAGGTTTCTTTATCTCGCTCTTGCAAAAACATAATTTTCCCTCCTATCCCAAAACGGCGTCTAAGCGTTTCTCAAAGCCGGGTAAGGTCAATATCTCTCCGGCAGGACAGTATTCCCTATAACGGAGTACACAATTCCGGTCCACAATGAACACCGCCCACAGAATCGACTCTTCCGGCTTGAAAACTCCAAAAGTCTTACTCACTTCACCGCCCATATCGCTATACAGGGGAAAGGAAAGGGGATAACGGGCAAGAAAGTCCCGCTGAACAAAGAGGGAATCGGCACTAACGCCGAGGAAGAGACCCCCTCTATTGTGCACAGCTTCCGCAATCCGATTATAGGTAGGGAGGAGATTCACAGCGCGAGGGTTATACACCGAATCGAAAAAGAAGAGCACCGCCGGTTTCTTAGCAACGCACTGGGAGAGGAGTATTTCATGACCGCTTGCATCGGTGAGTCGCCCGTCCGGTACGGTGTCTCCCAAACGAATCAAACTCTGCCACAAAAAGCGTAAAACTTCTTGCATGAAGAGCGGCAAATCATCGGGGCCTCGAGCGGTGATGATATTCCCATCTACCACCACCTGGGCATCGACAAACTCTCCTCCGGCATTATTCACGTCATCTTTCACCGATACGAGTCCGGTAACTCGCTTCCCCCGCACAATATCCGCGGATATCAATACCCACGGTCCACGAGAAAGGGTTCCGATGAGTTTATTGTGCTGGTAGAATTCCCGCACCAGGTTCAAAACTACCGGAAAGCGTCGCAAGTAATCGGGGGCAAATCCACCGGGAATAATGATTCCATCGAAATCCCTCCCATTCACCGAAGAAGTAACCAATTCAGCCCGCGTAGGAAATCCGTGACGGCCTAAAAAGGTTTCTTCAATGGTTGGACCAACTAATTTTGCTTCAATACCTTCCTCTCGCAAGCGTAAGAGCGGATACCACAACTCCAATTCCTGATACTGGTTTTCAATAAAAATCATCACCCTGCGTCTGCCCAACCATCCTCACCCCCTCGCTAAAAACTCCTTCTTCAACTCGGTGAGTTGCACCACATGACGCTTCTCCTCGGCGATAATTTCTTCGAGAATTGAGTGCTTCGTTTCACTCATCAAGGGATAAAAACCCTGATAGAAGAGGACGCTCTCCTTCTCTACTTGAATCCCAATCTCGATCGCCTCTTCCAGAGTCAAAGAAGAAGGGAGGGTATCCCCCAACACTTTACCTAAAATACCGTTTTCCACGATGGTTCCAAGATACTTCATTGCTTCCTCGTCATAGCTCCAGGTCAATGCCTCCTCCAGAGACTCGCGCAGACCGGTGAAAAGCTGGAGATGTTTCTTCTCTTGTTCTTCCAAAAAAGCAAAAAGTTCCCTGGGGCGAGGAGAGGCATTCATCTGCAACTTCCGGTAAAACTGAATTCCCCGGCGCTCCAATTCTACCGCCATCTCTAAAACCTCGGAGGGTGAAAAGCGAAAAACCATGAATCCATCCCTTCCTTTCTGTCTTTCCCTATTGTAACACTTCTCCATCCCTATTTATAATAGAAGATGGTGAGAAAATGGGAGAAGTCCGGTTACCACAAAAAGTAAAGCTTTTCATCGCCATTCTCTACGAACACGAAGAGGTGCTTGCCCAAGTCCGTCAACCGCTCTCTGGACGCTTGGGGGAAATTGAATGGGAAAGCACTCCTCTTCCCTTCACCTACACCGACTACTATCGAGACATCGGAGAACGGTTACGGCGAGTTTTCTGGGTTTTTCGCAACCTCATCGACCCGGGAGAACTCGCCGAGATCAAGCTCTTCACGAACGAAGTAGAAAAAACCACTGCCGACTCTTCCCACGCAAGGCGCATTAATCTCGATCCCGGATACTTTGACGGTGGGAAAATCGTTTTAGCCACCACCAAGAATTTCGCCCACCGAGTATACATCGGCAAAGGCATTTTTGCCGAAGCCACCATCAAATGGGAACGAGGAGATTTCCACCCTTTTGAGTACACGTATCGCGATTACGCAAGTAACGAATACCGCCCCATCCTCCACAAAATCCGCGAGCTCTACCGTGCCTCGCTCAATGCTTGAGCTTCCTCCTGAAAGAGCCTCTGGTAGCGAGGGTTGGAACGTATGAGCTCTTCGTGAGTCCCATCTCCTTTGACCTCCCCGTCTTCAAGGAGGATAATCCGATCTAAGTTTTTGACCATGCGGAGGGAATGGGCCACGATAATGACGATCTTATCCCGACCAATTTGGGAAATGGTGTGGAGGATATATTGCTCTGATTCTGGATCGAGGCTCGAAGTCGCTTCATCGAAGACCATAATGGGCGGGTCTTTCAAGAGGGCACGGGCAATGGCAATGCGCTGCTTCTGTCCTCCGGATAGACGCACCCCTTGATCTCCCACGTCGGTGTCGTACCCATTGTGGAGATTCACGATGAATTCATGGGCATGAGCTTTCTTGGAAGCTATGTGTAGTGCTTCCTGAGAGGCATCGAGGTTCCCGTAGAGGATATTTTCCCGCACCGTTCCACCCAAAACCAGAGCATCCTGCAAGACCACTCCGATGAGATTCCGAAGCGAAGAAAGTTTGAAGCGACGGATATCGACACCATCAATTTCAATACATCCGCTATCGGGATCGTAGAAACGCAAGAGGAGGTTAATGAGCGTGGTTTTCCCCGCACCGCTCGGTCCCACAATACCCACCTTCTCCCCCATCCGAATGGAGAGATCGAAATTGCGCAAAATGGTCTCACCGCGATAGGCGAAAGAGACGCGAGAGAAGCGAATCCCCTCGCGAATCGTACTCCATTCGATGGCCTGATGATCTTCGCACACTAAGGAAGGAGTATCTAAAAATTCAAAGATGCGCTCCGCGGAAGCCAAACTCTGCTGCAAAGCTTGAAATCCCGAAGAAAAACGAGACAAAGGAGAAGAGGCAATCACCAAATACCCTAAGAAGGCCACTAATCCTCCAGCGGTTAAGCTTCCCTGGATGACCTCCCTCCCTCCATACCAAAAAACCACCACTAAACCACAGGAGGTCAAAAGTTCTACAAGAGGAGTGAAAATCGCCTTGGCTTTAGCCTGACGCATGGCGAGGTAGAAGTTCACTTCGTTCTCCCGTTCAAACTTTTCTACCTCATAGTGACCGCTGACGTAGGATTGGATAATCTTCATCCCCGTTACCGTTCGCTCGACCAAGGCGGTGAGGATGGCCGCCTTGCTCTGCAAGAGATGGGAAAAACCACGAATCCGTTTTCCTAAATAGTCGACGCTGGTTCCCACCAAGGGGAAAACGAGTAACGAGAGAAGTGCCAATTTCCAATGGATGAAGAAGAGGAAAACGATGGAACCGATGAAAATGAGTAAATCCATAATGATGTTGACGAACACCCCAGAGAAGAGATTCTGCAGGATGGTGATGTCGTTAGTCATGCGGGAAACCACTTCACCTGAAGGAGTCTCTTGAAAAAAGGCTGCCGACAGGGAGTGGAGATGTTGATATAATTCCGAGCGAAGCTTGGTAATGGCTCGAAAGCCGGCAAACGACATCCAGTAACTCTGCACGTAAGAGGTCACACCTTTTACAAAGAAAATGAAGATAATCCCGAGAGCAATCCACGCAAGCAAGCGAAAGTCTTTCGCCAAAAGCACCCGGTCAATGGTGTCACGCAAAAGCCAAGGGAGGAGAAGGTTGAGGAGAGCCCCAAGGAGGGCCATGCACAGGGCTCCCACAATATACCGCCCATAAGGACGCAAATATTGCAATAAACGGAAGAGGCTATGACGACGCTTCTCCATAGAATACCTCCTCAATCATCCTCGCAAGCGATAAGGCCACATCTTCTTGAGGAATTTCCTCCCGAAAATCTTCTTCTCCGCGATGGAACACTTCCTCCACCTTTTGGACCAGGCATTGCGGGGAAATTTCTCCCACCAACTCGGGGAGAATCTCCCGATCCCATACTATATTTGGTAACGACAGCCACTTCCTCCGAGATAATGCACGCAACAGGAACGCTCGCTTTATCATTTTACCCCAATACGGAAATTTTTCTACTATGCTCAAAAACCCAGTAACGGGAAGATCATGGAGCGCCGGTGCAATGGGAAACACCACCATTCCTTTCTTTTTCCGATACACGATTTCTAAATTGTTTGAACCGGGAACGGTAATCACGCAGTCTGCTTCGCTGAGGAGTTCGGAGGTCATCCCGAAAAGGATTGTTACCCCCAGTGAGGAAAAGTCGCAAGGAGGGAGATCGCAGAAAGAGTAATGACCCGGCAAACCTAAGGCAAAGGAAGCCTCTGGATACTTCTCGCGCAAGACACCCATCCATTGCCCAAAGAGGGGAAAGAGAGAAGAATAGGCAAACTTCCGGCTCCCCGGCAAAAAGAGAAAGCGGGGAAATCCGGGAGGAAAGAGATTGTGCGCCTTGACCTCTTGCAATACCACCGAGTACAGTAAATCTCCCAGGTACACCCTCTTCTCCGCAGGAAAAGAGGACCACTCCTGCCGAAAACGGACTAAGTATCGGTCCACCCACGCCGGAAAACGGGGAACCCTCCCATAAACCCACAGAGGATAGCGGGTACGCTTTTTGAGAAGTACGGCGTAGAAAACGTCCCCTCCTAAAAAGAGCACTAAACCCCGTCGGGCGAGAGGTAGAGACGAGAATCCCAAAAGGTAAGTTACTGTTTCCCGAGGCGAAAACACGCGCTCTACGAGAGGCAACTGCCACACCGTTCCTCCCTCTCGACCGGTGGCGAATTGACAGGGAGGAAGGAAAACCCATACCCGCGGGGGCTCTTGCAAGTTGGAGAGCGCCGAAAGTAAGGGGGAAAGCGCATAGTACACTTCCCCAGGACTATTCACGGTAATGAGCAAAAGTCCTCGATTATCCAAAGTAGTGCATGAGCACCTCCGCCACGCGGGCAAAAGGATTCCCCTTGTCGAGTTTCATCCGTAATGCAGCGGCTACTCCTTTTGCCCGCTCCTCATAAAAGGGAGTGGCGAGTTTCTCCATTGCTGCGGTGAGCTGCTCAGGGGAAAATTGGTATTGCACAAGTTCGGGGAAAACCTCTTCTCCCATGGCAATATTGGGTAAGCCAATGAGATGACCATAGACCAACCATCGCCCCAAAAGAAAGGTGAGCGGTGAAGCACGATAGACGATGATTTGTGGCACTCCCGCCAAGGCAACTTCGAGAGTGACCGTCCCGGCACAGGAAATAGCCAGAGAGGTTTGTTCGAGAAGAAACGGTAATTTTTCTCGCTCTTCAATGAGTACCGGAAAACCCTGGAAATACTCCTCGATGATGGAAAAAAGCGCCCCTGACGCCGCCACTGCCACCAACCGGTAAGAAGAGAAGAAAGAAGGAAAACGGACAAAACACCGACGCATCACCGCAAGATAACGCTCTACCTCTTGCCGACGACTCCCGGGAAGAAGGAGGAGGAGTGATTCTTCCTTTTTCGTTTTTCGTTGTCCTCGCTCGCGCCACAGTTCCACCAAAGGATGCCCAACCCATTCTACCCGAGCTTTTCCTCCCCGAAAATACTCTTCCTCCCAGGGGAAAATGGGGAGAATCCAATCGGCACACTGCGCAAGGGTGCGTCCGCGTCTTCTCCCCCACACCCACACTTGGGGAGGGACGAAATACACGACCGGCAGACCCATGCTTTGAGCAAAACGAGCCAGGCGAAGATTGAAGCCGGGATTATCGATGAGGAGGAGAACGGAAAAGGAATGTTCGCACAATGTTGTAGTAGTCAGTTTCCAAATAGTCCACCATTGGGAGAGGGAACGGAAAAGCTCCACGAAACCCACGGTGGAGATTCGCGTGGTATTGGCAAGGAGGGTAGCGCCGTTTTCCGCACACGCCTCTCCTCCTAAGGCGACGATCTCCACCTGCGGGACTCTCTGACGAAGGGAGCGAATGACTTCTCCGGCATAAATGTCTCCCGAAAGGTCACCACAGGAAAGGAAGAGCCGAGGAATCATGTCACCCGGTAATAGCGGCGATATTTATCGAATACTCTTTGGCTTTACGCAGGGCTTCTTCTCGTTCTAAAAAGAGAGTTTTTCCGCTCTCTACGGCCAGAACTCTCCCCTTATGCTGACCGATTAACTCCACAGTTTGTAAGCCGATGGCGGGGATATCCACGAGAAAACTCTGCTGAGTACGGGCCATTTTCACCACTGCCCCACCACCACAAGCTAAGGTTAAACCCCGGCGAATGGTCTCATCCGTTCCCTCGGCTCCCTCTGCCGCTAAAACGGTACCTCGCTTCACCACCACCGTTTGCCCCACTTCGGCATCAGCCAAAAAACGGGCAATTTTCGCTCCTAAGCGAATATCCGACCAATCGGAGGCATCGAGGGGGGAACCGAAAAAGAAATCAGCAGGCATCAAATGGTCACGCAAAAAGAGAAGGGGGGAAAGACACCGTATGCCCCGTTCTTCCAGACGTTGCAATACAATTTCACCTAAAACGCGATCCTCAAAAGACGGAGAAGACCATTCCCGGATGACCTGCTCGAAAATATGGTGCTCAAAAAGGGTCGCTTTCGGTACTTTCCCCGCCAGACATATCTCCTCAATCCGGTGAGTAGTGAGGAAGCGAACCAGGTGACCTAAGGAGAAGGAAGGCAAGTATTCGCAAAGAGGCAAATCCCTTTCTACTCGCAACGGAGCACAGCTCAACACCAAAACCTCTCGTTCTTTCCGCGCTCGCTCGTAAACAAGGAGAGGGATTTTCCCTTCACCAGCTAAAAGGAGCATCTTCTTCAACGTTATTGACCTCCCCAGAAACCCAACGAACTATCCCTCGCTTGCTCTGGGTAAAAAAAGTGATTATCTCTTCGACCAACGCCGGATCGTATGAGCTCTTCTTCAGTTCCTCAAGCGCTTTATGAATCGGTATGCCACTCCGATAGAGCATGGTATATATTTTTTTGACCGTTTCACGCTTCTCTTCTGGAATGCCCCGACGCTTCATTCCTATCCGGTTCAAACCAAAAATTCGCGCCGGATGACCGTCAACCAAGGTATACGGAGGAACATCCATCACCACTTTCGACATTCCCCCAACCATGCATAATTTCCCGACATGCACAAATTGGTGAACCCCGGCAAGGCCACCCAACGTAGCCCAGTCATCAACCACCACGTATCCGGCAAGCATGGCGGCGTTGGCCATGGTAACACCATTCCCAAGAAAACAATTATGGGCAATATGACAATAAGCCATGATGAAACAGTCTTCGCCAAGGTGAGTCATCTTGCCTTCACCGGTTGCTCGGTGGATGGTCACAAATTCACGGAGAATAGTTCGGTCTCCGATCACCACTTTGGTCTCCTCTCCCCGGTAAGAAACATCTTGAGGAGGTGTACCAATGACTGAATGACAACCGATAAAACAATGTGCTCCTACCTCTACCTGCCCCTCGACTACCACGAAGGCGCCAATCTTCGTATATGCACCGATTCTCACCTTTTCCCCCACAATCACATACGGACCAATCTCCACTCCCTCTCCAATGATTGCTCCTTGAGCTATGCGGGCAGTTGGGTCAATTTGCATAGTCTTGAGCCTCCCTTCGAAGACGCTCGATCATCAATCGGTTTAAACGATGCCCCGAACGAATTCCCAAAAAGCCTCCACACACTCTTGGACCGAAAAGCATTAAATCCCCTAAAAGGTCTAAAATCTTGTGCAAACCAGCCTCGTGAGGAACTCGCAAAAGTCGGTTACTACTCCCATTTCGTCCGAACACCAATGCTTCATTCCGTACCCCCAACCCCAGGTCTTTTTCAATAATATTCTCTACTTCCCACTCAAAGGCAAAAGTTCGTGCCCGAGCGACCGAAGTGAAATCCTCTCCCTCCTTGAATTGTACAACCTGGGCAAAATCGCCATGGGAAGTACTATCGAGCAGGTAAATCACTTGGATTCTCTCTGCAGGAAAGGCGAAGAGAGATTGTTTACCCACCTCTATTCCTATCACACGAGATATCGGAAAGATGGGTTGCTGTGCCTCTTGTACCTTGATGCCAACCCTCTGGAGAATTTCCCACCACATC
This sequence comes from uncultured bacterium, assembly GCA_937139415.1. Classification (GTDB taxonomy): domain Bacteria; phylum Atribacterota; class Atribacteria; order Atribacterales; family Caldatribacteriaceae; genus CAKZPS01. The sequence goes on along the minus strand of CAKZPS010000010.1, from coordinate 47,685 downwards.
CAGGCACTACCATCACCCCCAGGGAGTTCCCGACCCTGGACCTGGACACAAAGATTAGAAATTCCCGCTCCCCAGCAGGCTGCCAGTAAGTGCTCGGGCGTTAAAAGAGTAATCCCGTCTTTCTCGAGAGCGGTACAACGGACCCCTTCTGCAACAAACTCGAAACGTGCAGGAATCAGTGTTTCTCGAAAGGACTGAATGACCTGAAAAACAATCCCGGTATCCTCTGCCGCAGGGAAAAGCGTTACCCTAACTTCCTCGCCCGTATGTAATCCCTTACCTTCCACCATGAAGGAAGTGGCAATGGTTTTTTGCATGACAAAGTCATTCATGCTGGAAAAGTTGAGCAATTTTTCCCTCTAAGGCTCTCAATTTCTTCCACATCTCGGGTAATTTATCAATGAAAGCTTGCCTCCGTAGTTCCTCACGATGATTGCGCGCCGGAAACCCTGACACCATCTCTCCTTCTTTAACCTCCGAGATCACCCCCGCTCGGGCGGCAAGACGTGCTCCCTTTCCCACCACTCCATGGTCCACTACCCCTGCCTGTCCTCCCATGATGACCTGATCACCGATCCGAGCACTCCCTGCGATACCCGATTGCGCCACGATAATCGTCTTTTCTCCGATGAAGACATTATGGGCGATCATGACCAAGTTGTCGATTTTCGAACCTGCACCAATACGTGTCTCTCCTAAGGTGGCTCGATCCACAGTGGTGTTCGCTCCAATCTCGACCTCATCCTCAATGATCACCCTCCCCACATGGGGTATTTTATGGTACTTCCCTTCCCACCACTCGTAGCCAAAACCGTCGCCTCCGATGACCACCCCACTCTGGAGAATCACCCTATTCCCCACCACACAACGCTCAAGAACCACCACCTGAGGGTACAAGAGACACTCCTTACCGATGACTACCTCTCTCCCCACATACACCTGGGGGAAAATGACTGTCCCGTCACCGATCACTGCCCCTTCTTCGACCACCGAAAATGCCCCCACGGAAACCCGTGAACCGAGCTGGGCAGTAGGATGAACGCACGCTTGGGGGTGAATGCCGAAGGGTTGAGGAATCAAGCGAAAAAAGCGAGGAATGATTTGGACAAAAGCATAACGAGGGTTGTCTACCACCACCCGATTTTTTTCCGGTAACTTCTCTCCAAGTTCTCGGGTAGTCACTACCGCCTGCGAACGAGAAACACGTACCCCTTCCAAACGACTCTTGTGATACAAAAAAGTCAAATCATGGGTTTCCGCTTCTTCCGGTTCACGAACGCTGACCACTTCAAAATCGGGGTCTCCCCATAGAGACCCCTGTAGGAGAACGCAAACTTCTCTCAACTTCATTGTCCGGCCTTATTACCGAGGACACCTTTCATCGCTTCAATGACTTTATCGGTGATATCAAGACCACCATAAAAAACAAGGGGCATCTCTAAGAGTTCTTTCTGACTGACAGGAATACGGAGTTCACTCCGAATCACCAAGGTGAGCTTCAGTTCTTCGGCAACTTTTTTTATAGCTGCGATGACGTCGGCGTAACGCGCATCGAGGAGTGCTTGACGTTCTTTGAGCATTTCGTCTCGCACCGGTGCCCACTCGGCATTCATCTCCTTTTCTAACTGATCAACCTCCTCTTTGGTTTTGCCCTTGCCTCTCTCATTCAATTCTTGCTGTCTTTTCTGTAGCTCTTCTACCACTTTCTTCTCGATCTCCGCTGCCTTCTGAGTATTGGGGTGACTGTCAAAAATCTTGTTAATATCGACGAGACCGATCGTCATGTTAAGAACGCCTTGAGTCTCGCCCTTCGCTGGAGTCGGTGAAGGGGTTGCTTTCTTGGCTTGGGCTAAGCCAACTCCGGAAAATACGAATATTCCTATCACTGCAAATGTCACCACAAAAAACCAGCCATAGGCTTTCATTCCGCTTTCGCTCCTTTCTATTTCTCAAAAAGTGTGTCCAATACTGACATAGGTCTGGGCACCTGTTTCTCCAATGCCATAATCTAAACGGATCGGACCAATGGGGGTATCAAAACGCAAACCCACTCCGTAACCGGTCTTAATATCACTGAAGCGAATATCTTCATCCAAAGCCCAAGCGTATCCCGCATCCCCAAAAACGACAAACTGCGTTCCCTTAGAAACATCGAAACGATACTCCACATTCAGCACCAACATTTTGTCTCCCTCAAACTCGTACAAATCGTATCCTCTGAGCGTGTTTGCCCCACCCACGGAGAAGCGCTCAAAACTGGGGAGCTCGGTATCGGCAATGCCTCCTAAAAAGCGGAGTGCCAAGGTTGACCTTTCCCCGGTATCAATGTAGTTACGAACATCGACAATGTATTTGGTGTAGTCATAGTCACCCCCTAAAAACCCTCCCGCCAATTCTACCTGCGCACTGCACCACCAACCACTATCAGGGTTAAAAATGTCATCACGGGTGTCATACACCACGGTAGGGGTCAAAGAGATGGTTTTCCCCTCTCCATCCGGGGATTCTCCTTCTAAGGTACGAATGGCAATATCTTCGTTCTTATAGCGAAGATTCACCTTCCAGTTTTCGGCGATTTCGCGCCCCAAATAGATCTGCCCACCAATGCGCTCTTCTTCGTACTTTCCAACGATCTCTCGTTCTCTCCAATAGTTTTTCTTTTCAATCTGGTCATATACGGAGATACCGAAAGCGGTTGGGGTTCCAAAGAGCCATGGTTCTTCAAAGGAGATACGGTATAAGGTACGGTAACCAAATTCATAACGTACTTCCAATTTCTGGGCATTTCCGCCAATGTTTGATTCTTGATACTTGAGGTAGCCCAGCCAACCTTTCTCGTTGTTATACCCTATCCCCAATCCTGCTTCACCGGTCTTCTTTTCCACCACCTTTACCTTTACCACCACGTGGTCACGGTCACTCCCCGGTTCAAGTTTCATAGAAAGATCGTCAAAAAAGCCCAAATTATAAATGGCACGCAGGTCTTTCCTGATTCTTGCCATATCAAATACGAATGGCGGTTCCAACTCTATTTCCCGACGTAATACATACTCCTTGGTTTTTTCTAAGCCTTCAAAATCAACACGTTCAACAATTCCCTCTCGAATCTCAAAACGCAAAACACCCTGCTCGTCGAATTCCACATTTTCGATAGCGGTTACCAAAAATCCCTGGTCGCTATACAGAGCTCGGATGCGCTCCAAATCTCTCTGAAGGATTTTCCAATTCATGACTTGCAGAGGCGCTATGATCATGGCCTTGCGAATTTCTTCTTCCGTCAGAGCAGTATTTCCGGTGATCTGAATCTCCTGAATGACCGGAAACTCTTTCACCTTAAAAATAACCTCAACCCCCTCCGGATACTGCTTGGTATCCACCGAGACTGACGAGAAATACCCTAAATCCGATATAGCCTTAATATCGCTTTTGATCTTTTCTGCGTTGAAAGGTTCACGCAACGAAGAAGAGACTGCCGAAAGGATCAAACGGGAGTCAATATTCTGATTGCCTTCCACCCGAATGGCTACAATTGAGGGAGCAACCCCCTGTGTCCAACCTAACTGAACAACGGTCACAGAAGCAAGTATGGTAACTGCCATGAACAACGCTTTTAGCGTAGTTGTGCTCAACCGTGTCCAACCTCCTTCCTCAGAATCTAGTTTTAAACTCGAGCCACCACTCTGTTTCACCCGACGAGGTAACTTCCCCCTTGAATGACCACTCACGACTGAAATCGATCGCGAAATGGAGAGAGGATTCTTCCTCCTCCTTTAGTTTTTGAGTATACCCGAAAGAAATGTTTTTACCAAGTCTTTTTTCTACGGTAAGGCGAGAAAAATTGGCAAGGTCTAATTCGAGGCGATCGAAAAAGGGTATGTTCTCCAAATTCCCTCCCTTTTTCCCCCACAAAAACTGGAGTCCTTTCCAAAGGAGAGGCGTCAGGTTGAGGGTATCAAGAGAAAGATAGGCATCCTCATTTCCCAAAAAGAGTAGAGAAAGGATTTGTTCCTGGGACAAAGAGGGCTCTGAAGTGAGGGTCATGGTGTAATCCTTTAAAGGACCACGGACGGCGAGACGAATGCGATACCCGTTCACTTCTTTCTCCCCTTCGAGTGCTAACTGTGGTTCAAGAGGAAATAAATCTCCAAAGAAGATAGATCCTTGGAGCGGAAATTGACAGAAAATGAGATCGTATTCTCCTCGAACAACTTCCAATTTTCCCTCCACGGTAAGATTTTCTCCCTCAAGCGCACCATGGAGTGCTCCTTTGAGTTCTAAGTCTAAGAAGCGAGTCTTCACCCTCAATGTATCTCCTGTCTCGAGATCCAGTTTCACGGCGAGAGGGAACGGAGCGAAAATCTTTTGCATTTCCTCTTGAAAGTTCTCTCCGGAAAAGGGTGAGGAGGAATGCTTACCACTCAAATCTAAAACACCATCACGAAGCGCAAGTTTCCCCTGGAGGGTCAAAGCATCCCACTTCCCGACGAGAGTCGCCGTGCCCTCCCACTCTCCTCGGAACACTGCCTCCCAGCCAGGAATAATGTCTTTCCCCCGAAGTGTAGCTTGAAGATGAACATTTTCCGAGGACAACATGCCGCCAAAATGAGCGGTGAGATTCCCCACCTCTCCCCATCCAGAGAGAACGGTTAAGGCCTCATTTTCCCACCGGGCATGAATATCCCCCCAACGGAACAGAGTTTTACCTCCCTTTTGAATTTCTCCCTGTTCCAGCAAAAACTCTCCCGAAAAAGTGGGGATCTTCATCGTTCCACCAACGACAAGAGACCCTTCCCCTTTACCAGAAATAAACCACTCTCTTTCCTTCCAAGGAAACACCCCATTGACTACTCCTTGGAGGCGAAGATCGAGTTTCTCATCCCCGAGGGCGATCTTTCCCTGTCCGGTAAGAGTGGAATAGTTTTTCGTATCGCTTAGGGTGAGTTCATTCACCGTCAACGTTTCCCCGTCGTACCACCCTTCTACAGTACCGTGCCAGGTAAAATCCCCTAACAATGTTAGAGAGAGATTTTCAGTAAAGAAACGCCATCTCCCTCGGTGAGGATCAAGGGTGAGAATGAGGTCCGAACGCCCTTCTCCCTCGTAACGGCGGAGAAAATCGATCCCGAAGAGCGAAGAGAGATTCATACCCTTCACCCGAATCTCGCCTTCCTCAAAGAAGCGGGGATGAAAGAGGGTGGTCCAGGAAATTCCCTCCCCAAAGCTTTGGGGAAGAGGAAGTCTCCCGGACATTTTCACCGTGAGACCCTCTCCCATCGGCTCTCCACGAAAGGCAAAGTTACTCCCTTGCGCTTGAAAGGAAAATGCAGCACCATTCCATGGCCCAGTGAGCACGAAATCCAGGCTGTGGAGTTCCCCACTCCAATCCCATCCGTTGGGGGGAAGGACAAGATGGGTAATCGATCCTTGGAGATCCACCTCTTCGTAGAGTTTCACCCGTCCGTGAACATCGATTTTCCCTTCTCCCCAATCACACCACAATTTCTCAATGGCCAGAGTATCGTCCTGCCATACCCCTTGCAAGGCGAAAATACCCTTCGTTGTCTCCCCCAGCTCCCAAGAGGACTGCATAGACATTCCCACCTTCCACTGGTCTTGTCCTCCTTCAAGATAGCCCGACCCATCACAAGAAGCCTGTATGACCTTTTCTCCCCAAGAATAGGAAAAGGGGTACGACTCCATACGAAAATGTACCCCTATTCGCTCCCCCTCTCGCTCCACCTCGCCTACGATATACCCCCCTCCTTGCTCAAGGCGCAAGCCCTCTCCTCGGATGACCCCATTGCGGTAGGTGAGGGTTCCTCCCACGATGCGTCCCAGGTCAAACTCTTTCCACCTGAGATTCCCTTCGGTTACGGTGAGGGTGAGGAAGGCGTTGGCCGAATCGTATACCCCTACCAGTTCTCCAGAAAGCGTTCCCGAAACCGGGGAAGAGGAAGCGAGTATCTCTTCAAGATGGAATGCCTGTACCTCACCCTGGAGATTCAAAGCCCCTTCTTGCCATGCACCCCGGACCGAAACGTTCCCTCCCCACAAGGTACCCGTTCCGCGAAAAGAAGCTCGTGCATCTCGGTATTCCACTTCAAGATGAGGGGTTAAGATGTGCACCTGTTCCCAGGAAAACGCTTCTCCATCGAAGACCAATTGCCCTTCCCATCCCGAGGGAGAAAGCCATACCGTACCTTTCAAAATTCCCTCTCCCTGGAAGGGGAATTCCTCTCCCGAGAGGGTCACGGAAAAAGCAGGGAAAGAAAGCATCACTTTTTCGTCTGACCACCGTCCCTCAATGGTTCCCTGACCAGTAAAACCGGCAAACGCCGCGGATTCTACTTTCACCGTAAAGGTATAATCCTTCTCACGAAGAGAAAAGGCCCCCTGAAACTGCGCTTTCCCTCCTCCCAGTGCCCCTTCAATTACCCCGTTCCACTCTTCGCAAGAAATCGAACGTTTTCCCTGCAGGCGAAAGGCAATACTCTCCTTCCCTCCCTTGGGAACCATCTCTCCCCGTAAGTTCACTCCGGGTTCTTTTTGCCAGTCAAGGGTCCCCTCACCACGCACAACCCAGCCCCCACTGGCGAGAGAAAAGGGGGAAAAGGTAATTTTTTTATCCTCCCATGCCAATTGCCCTTGGAAATCGAATTCCCGATCTCTCCACTTCCCTTTCCCTTGCACCATGCTCTCGGTAAAATCAAGTTTCCCTTCCCACCACGCTTCTTTTCCTAAAAGGTGCACCCTCACGCTTAAGTCTTTTCTCTCGTGGAGAAAGGCTTGGGCCTCCCACGTTCCACCTCTAACCTGAAAACACAACCCTTCTTTTTCCTTTTCCATGGTCACCGCCAGCGCGCCCATCTCTTTCCATTCGGTAAGACGCAAGGACGGGGTAGTTACCACCAAAGGGGGGAGAGAGGAGAACGGAAAAGAGGATAAAAACGCTAAGAGATTCTCTTGGTGGGAGGTCAATTGAATCTCGTCACAGTGTACCCGGAGCGGTTGGGTATCCCCCTTCCCCAAAAGGAGCGACCAGCTTCCCTGAATTGTTCCTCGAGGGATATACAAAACAAATTGGTCCCCTCTTGCAGTCACACCGATGAGTTCTATCGTCAGGGGAAAGTGCCATACCACTTTGTCTATCTTCACCGCAAGAGCCGAAGACGTCTCCAAACGAGCGGTAAGCTCTTGCACCATGAGCTCGAGAAGTCGCTCTTTCTCAGAGGCAATGAAGAGAGCTATAAAAGCAAGTATGAAGAGAAAAGAGAAAAGAGAAATCCACCGCTTCAATTCACCCACACCTTGGTAGAGAAACTTCCTTCCAAAATAATAGGGAGATACACGGTTTGCATAAAGTAGGTGGTGTAATTACTCGATATTTCTTGTTTCGCCACCACTTCCACCTTCACCCCGTGGCGCTTGAACTCATCCAACTGGACGCGGAGATACTCCTCTAAGGTTGGAGGAAAACTCTCAAGAGAGGGCGATGCTTCCTCTTCCCCGCTTACCCCCTTCCCTTGGACCATGATTTCAGCATCTCCAACCGGAAAATCGGCAGAGAGAACGAGAGGGAAATGAATATTCCGCTCTCCTTGACGGTAAAGGAAAAAGGTGATCTGCCCTTCTATCGGCTCTCCCCGCTTCACAATGCGAGGAAACTTGCAAGACAGTAACCACCCTCTTTGAATATCGGTGAAGATCTCGATATCAAAGGTCATGCGTTCTGGTGCGATGAACTGATAAGGGTTAGCCAGTACAATTTGTAAAATCCTACCCACCGTTTCTGAAAGGGTATCGGCAATATCCGAATCACTCCACACAAAAAATTCTTCCTCGAGCGACCAATCACTCCGTTCTATCCGTAACTTGATATTCCCGCTCCCGGGAATTTGGCTATCGATGGTCCGATCGATGGTATCGAGCAGAACTTCGGGGAGGACTTCAAGGAGTATCCCATCATCGCGAACCGCAAGAAAACGATACTCCCCTTTTCTTGTCCCCTCTTTTACCGCCACTTTGACTTCAGTAGTTTCGGGAAATACCCCGATTCGTCCTGATACACCAGTTCCCCGATCTTGGTCAATCATTCCCACCGTCTCAAGAGAGGTCCCCACCTTGAAAGGGAAATCTTTACCTTCGAGACTAAAATTCACATACACCGAAGAAAGAAAATAATTCGCCTTGCCTCGATGCAAGAAGGGATGTCCCAAAGCCAAGATGCGGTCCCCGTCACGGAAAGTAAGAGTCCCGATACTCATAATTTCTGCATCACCGGTGAGGAGCTGAATACCGATGGCACCCCCCGGCTGGAGTGCCCCTTTTTCTCCCGCATTCTTCCCCCCGAAGAGGAAACTTGGCAGAGTAAAAGCCTTGCAGAGAGACCATTTACTCTTAAGGTTTTGGGCCAGCAATTCCCCTGCCCTCCCACGAAAACCGTGGAGGAGAAATACCGAGCTTCCGGCTTTTTCTAAGGGAAGAATGACTTCTTCTTCCTTCCAAATAGCGAGCATGGCCTCAATAGGAGTGACCACCCCCACCAAATTATCCCTACTCTCCCAGTTATAAGCCAACGCACCGGCAATGCGCCCCTTGATGTAAATGGGACTTCCACTCATTCCCGCCGAAATTCCTCCCAAGCTCTGAACTTTCCCGTCTTTCACCCGGATCACGAAGTAACTGTCGGCAATGTTCCTCCCTTGAACCACATCGATCACTTCGACCGCAAAATCTTCGATCTTGGTTCCCTGAAAAACGGTCTTACCAATCCCCTCCATCCCCTTTTTCACTTCCGAGAAGGGGAAATAGCTCACCCGCGCAGAGAGAGGACCCGCTACGGTGAAAACCATCACTATTGCGAGAACGAAAAGGACAACGCTACGCGTCACGCAAGACAAAGATTATGCATTCCTTTCCTTAGTAAAAAGGAATCCATTACGCAAGGCTTTGAGATGGTCTAACACCTTCCCTGCTCCCAAAGCAACACAGGAAATGGGCTCATCGGCTACGTACACCGGTGTCCCTAAGGCACGGGAGAACATTTCATCAATACCTCGCAAAAGCGAACCCCCACCAGTGAGACAAATGCCTTTGGCACCGATGTCGGCTGCCAGTTCCGGTGGTGTTCGTTCTAACACCGCCCGAGCGGTCTCCACAATCGCCGAAAGAGGCTCCACAAGGCAACGGTAAATTTCGGAAGCAGTAATGGTAACCTCTTTGGGAAGTCCAGAAACAAGATCACGCCCTTTCACTCGGATCACCTTTTCCTCTTGGGGTGGAATAGCCCAGCCGATTTCGATTTTAATCATTTCTGCCGTCCTTTCGCCGATCATGAGGTTCGACTTTTTCCGCAGGTGCCTTATAATGGCTTCATCCATTTTGTCGCCGGCGACCCGCACCGATTGGCTCACCACCACTCCCCCTAAGGACAATACCGCCACATCGGTGGTTCCTCCCCCAATGTCGATGACCATGTTTCCCGAAGGACCCACGATATCAAGCCCCGCACCCAGTGCCGCTGCCATTGGTTCTTCAATGAGATACGCTCTCCGTGCCCCGGCATGATAGGCAGCATCTAAAACGGCACGCTTCTCTACTTCGGTACCCCCGGAAGGAACGCATACCACGATATCCGGTTTAAAGAGACTCCTCCCGCAGACTTTCTGAATGAAGTAGGAAAGCATCCGACGAGTAATTTCATAATCACTGATCACTCCCTCTCGCAAGGGTCGGTGAGCAATGATGTACTCTGGGGTTTTCCCGATCATTTCCCAGGCCTCTCGTCCCACTGCCAAGATCTCGTTGGAATTCTTGGCAACAGCCACCACCGAGGGTTCGTTGAGGACAATACCTTTCCCATACATGTAAATCAACGTCGTTGCCGTTCCTAAATCAATACCCAATCGCCTATTCCACATACAAACTCCTCCTACTCATCGCTCACACGTTCTATCGACGCACCTAAGGAAGCTAATTTCTCCTCTAAACGTTCATACCCTCGATCAATGTGTCCAACACCGTTTACTTCGGTCATCCCTTCGGCAGCCAACCCGGCAAGAACCAGCGCTGCACCGGCTCGTAAATCGGTGGCAGTCACCATGGCTCCGGTGAGGCGCTCTACGCCCATCACCACCGCACTCCGCCCCTCAACTTGGACCTTGGCTCCCATGCGCTCTAATTCCCCCACATGGGCGAAACGGCTCTCAAACACCGTTTCGGTAATCACACTGACTCCATCAGCAAGACACAAAAGAGCCATGAACTGAGCTTGCATATCGGTAGGGAATCCCGGATAGGGCATGGTTTTGATATTGGTCGCGTGAGGCCTTTCCTTCATGGCCACCAGCACATCGTATTCGTCAATCTTTTCCACCTGTACCCCAACTTCTTCCAACTTAGTGAGTACCGAACGCAAGAGAGCGTATTCCACTCCCCGCACGATAACCTCTCCTTTGGTGATCGCTGCAGCGACACAGAACGTCCCCGCCTCAATGCGGTCGTTCATAATGGTATAAGAACACCCCTCAAGGTGTTTCCGACCCCGGACCACTACGGTATCGCTCCCCACACCGCTAATTTCTGCTCCCATCAAAGAGAGAAAGTGAGCGAGATCCACTACCTCTGGTTCGCGGGCCGCATTGGCGATTACCGTTTCTCCCTCAATGGTGGCGGCAAGCATCATCACATTTTCGGTGGCACCGACACTGGGGAAATCGAGATACACCTCCCCACTGTGTACTTTCTCTGCCCAGCCCTCAATATACCCTGAGCGCATCGACACCTCGACCCCGAGGTGGGCAAATCCTTTGAGGTGGAGATCGATAGGACGGGAACCGATGGCACAACCCCCGGGAAGTGGAACTTGTGCCTTTCCAAAACGAGCGAGTAAAGGTCCAGTGACCAAAAACGAAGCGCGCATCTTGCGAATGAGTTCATAAGGAGGTTCGAGTGGTTTCAACTGTTGGGGATAAATGGTATAGCTTCCTCGATCTACGGTTTCAACCCGTGCACCTAAGCTCTCTAACACCATGATCATGGTTCGCACATCGAGCAAATCAGGAACATTGTGAATAGTAGAAGGTGATTCGGTGAGAAGGGTCGCCGCTAAAATGGGTAGGGCGGCATTTTTTGAACCACCAACGGTAATTTCACCTTGGAGGGGACGGTTTCCCCAAATACGGAATTTCGCCATAGCCTTCTCCACATAATGGAATTTCTTCAGCTCAATTATATCTAATTTTCTCCGTTCTGTCGTTGGGTTACCGATGCTCTTTTATTTTTTCTCTCCATCAACTGACTGAGGCTCTATTTCCCGGGTAAAGTCGAACACCACCTTTCCATCTTCACCCAAAACGAGCGAGGCTGCAAAGCGTTTCCCCTGACGAGAACGAAAACCGGCAATACGACCGGTGCGCTTTTCGGTGAGCAGTTTCTGGACCTGACGGCGGGTGAGGGTCTTTCCGGCAATTTTTTTCCACACCGAGAAAGAACATCCTTCCTTCCAACGTGAACAGAAAAAACTCTTCTTCCCTTCGTACACCGGGGCTGCACACAAGGGGCAATTCCCCACCGCCGAGTTCATCTTGGCTCTCACGTCTCCTACTTCCTGGGTTTTGACCTTCTCCACAATCTCGATGCTCAAATCACGGATTTCCTTCATAAAATTTTCCCGAGAAAACTCTCCCCTCTCTATGAGGTTTAGTTTCTTTTCCCACTCTCCGGTGAGCTGGGGAGAAGCTAATTCGGAAACGGGGATACTCTCTACAAGATGAATGAGCTCCATCCCCTTAGGAGTTGGGAAAAGGGTTTTCCCCTCCCGCTCCACGTACCCTACCTCGATCAAACGTTCAATAATGGCTGCACGAGTAGCAGGGGTACCAATACCACTCTCTTTGAGGATCTCCCGCAACTCTTCGTCTTCTACGAAGCGACCGGCTCCTTCCATGGCCGAGAGAAGAGTCGCCTCGGTATACCGTGGAGGTGCTTTGGTTTCCTTTTTCTCCATCCACACTCGCTCTACCCCCACTTCGGTTCCCTCTTCCACCCGCGGAAGGTACTCTTCCTGATCCTCTTCGCTCCGGTAGAGCTTCCTCCATCCTGCCTCTAAAAGCACCTTCGACTTACTCACGAATTTTTCTCCCTCCACCTCGGTCTTGATGGCCCGATGCATCCATATCGCCTCAGGGTAAAACACGCTTATAAAGCGCCGCACCACCAAATCCATAATTTTCTTCTCCGCTTCGGGGAGTTCTTCCCAGGCAATCTCTTCTCCGGTAGGAATAATAGCATGATGGTCAGAAACTTTACTCCGGTCGAAGATCCTCCGGTCGGAGAGATGCTCTAACGCCGTAATCGAGGCCACAAAATCATGAAAACCACACCGATCAAGCATAGCTAACGATTTTTCGACTTGCCCCAGTAAGTCATTGGAAAGGTAACGAGAGCTCGTCCGTGGATAGGTGATAAGTTTGTAGTGCTCATAGAGTCTTTGGGCAAGGTCAAGAGTCCTCTGCGCCGAATACCCAAAGAGGCGGTTGGCCTCCCTCTGGAGCTCGGTCAAATCGTAGAGAAGGGGGTGGGCCTCGGCAGTTTTTTGCTCGGTGAAATGAACCACCACTCCTCTCTTCCCTGCAACCCGATCGATAATTCCTTGCGCTTTCTCTCTCTCGAAGAGACGATCTTCTCCATTATGCCATTTTCCGGTGTAATGACCCTGGGGAAGAGAAAAGGTGGCGAAAACCTCGAAGTAGGGAACCGGTTGGAACTGCTGAATTTCCCGCTCGCGATGAACAAGAATGGCTAAGGTCGGCGTCTGGACTCTTCCCACCGAAAGGAGAATTTTATAACGGGTGGTGAAAGCTCGTGTCCCGTTAATTCCCACGAGCCAATCTCCCTCGGAGCGAGAACGGGCAGCCTGGGCGAGGAGCTCATACTCCTCAGCAACCTTGAGTTCTCGGAATGCTTGTACAATCGCCTCCCGGGTCATAGAGGAGAGCCACAGTCGCCATACCGGTTTATCGAGCTCCAAGAATTCGTAAATGTAACGGAAAATGAGCTCTCCTTCTCGTCCTGCATCGCAGGCGTTGACTAACCCTTCTACCTCCTTACGAGTGGCGAGTTTCCGAATCACCTCTAAACGTTTCTCTGCCCCCGGAATGGGTTTCAAGAAAAAGTTCTCCGGAATGATGGGGAGGAGATTCAGGCGCCACGATTTCAAGCGTTTCTCATAGTCCTCAGGCTCAGCCAGGGTCACCAAGTGTCCCAGCGCCCAAGTGATGATGTAATTCTCCCCTTCTAAATACTCTTTGTGATTGGTGAATTGTCCCAAGACTCGAGCAATATCGTTAGCAACACTGGGTTTTTCGGTAAGAACAAGTTTTTTACCCATTCTCCATCTCCTCTATCTGACAGTCTACTCTTTCACCGCAGGTCGACGATAAGGACGATACGGCGAAGGAATGTATTCTACCGATGGCCGCTGCGCCAAGGGTTGGGGGTAGAGATCCATGAGCTCGTAGATTTCGTCTGGCAACCCCTCTCGGACCGGTAAACTCAACTCCTGCAGGGTCTCGATGGTGAGCGGGAAATCGTGTGTCCACCTTCCCTCGGAGAGAACGGTAGCCAGTTCCTCGGCTCTATCCGAAGGCATGGTATCTTTCACTAAATTCAAAATGACTTGGCGTACCTGGTTTATAGCTTTGCATGCTACATCTCCCAGAATGAGGGTCTCATCATCTCGATTCGGGTTAGGTTCTTCCAAGGCTTTTAAGATCGAAACCGCCGGATACTGTCCGCGCATGGTACCGATTTGCGGGTCCACCGGGCCTAAAACCGCGTTAGGATCCATCACAATCTCATCCGCAGCCAAAGCAATGAGTGTTCCTCCCGACATGGCATAGTGGGGAACAAAGACTGTTACTTTCGCTTCATGACGCTTCAAAGCACAAGCAATTTGTTCAGCGGCCAACACCAGTCCTCCAGGGGTATGGAGGACAAGGTCGATGGGCATATCTTTGGGGGTCAAATGAATAGCCCGCAAAACTTTTTCCGAGTCTTCAATGTTAATGTATCGCGCTACCGGTAAACCCAAAAAACTCACCGATTCTTGGCGGTGGATGAGCACAATAACTCGGGAACGACGTTTTCTCTCCAGATTACGAATGGCGGCAAATCGTTGCTGTTCGAGAATACGTTTCTGCAAAACCGGTAAGTAGAAACTCAAGAGGAGCAAGAGAAAAACAATATTCCAGAACATCTTTTCACCCCCTCTCTATGGTTCATCAAAGGTAACCTGACGGAAAGCGCTTCTCCCTTGCTCAAAAAGGTCTCCCCCACGGGTATCATAGGCCACGACAAGCGGAAAATCCCGTACCCATAAGCGCAAAAGAGCCTGCGCTCCCAAATCCTCATAGGCACAAATTTCCTTTTTCATCACGAAACTGGCAAGATACGCTCCCGCACCACCACAAGCGATGAAATAGACTGCCTTCTTCTTTGCACATAATTCTTTTACCTCCGCACTTCGTTCTCCTTTACCTATGGTGGCTCGTACTCCTTGTTCCAAAAGGAAGGCCATGTATCGATCCATCCTGCGGCTTGTGGTCGGTCCAACAGATCCCACGATCTGTTGAGGAGGTGTAGGAGTAGGACCGGCGTAGTATATGACACTCCCCAATAAAGGGGTGGGAAGCTCTTTTCCCTTTCGCCAGTCTTCGAGCATCCGTCGGTGCGTGGCATCCCGTGCTACATATATCTCCCCGCTGAGGGCCACTGTGTCCCCGATCTCGAGCATAGTGACTTCCTCCACCGTGAAAGGGGCCTTCAAAATAAATTCTCGTCCGGTCACTTTCCTCACCACCACAAAGTTTTCTGGCGAAACACATGACAACTGCAGGCCAAAGCTACGGGAAAACTGGCGATGTGACAGGGGTAAGTGGCCACACGAACCTCAAGACAAGTAACCCGCCCTCCTACCCCCTGTGGACCGATCCCTAAATTATTAATCTTCTCCAACCACCGTTTCTCCAGTTCCCGATAGCGAGGGTCAGGATGTTCACTTCCCAGGGGACGGGAAAGGGCTTTATGGGCTAAAAAGAGTGCATACAAAGCACTCCCTCCAATCCCTATCCCGACAATAATGGGCGGACATGCTAAGGGGGCTTTCCGGTCTAAGGTCCGGAGGATAAATCTCTCCACTTCTTCTACCGTGCTTCCGGGTTCGAGAATTTCCAGGGTACTGACATTATCACACCCACCCCCCTTGACGAGAAGATCGATGCGCAACCTCTCGCCTTCCACCACATCGAAGAAGTATAAACCAGGAGTGTTATCTTGGGTGTTTCTCCCAAAAAAGGGATCGGAAATCATCGATTTCCGAAAATATCCCCGTCCATACGCCCGACGAATGGCTTCATCTAAGGCTTCTTTTATGTTGCCACCTTCAATATACACGTCACAGCCCAACTCTATTTCGGCCATAACCATCCCCGTATCCTGACAGAGAGGAATTTTCCGTTCCTCAGCAACGGCATAATTTTCAATCATCTCGGTAAGCATTTCCCTACCGAGAGCACTTTCTTCCCTCTCCAAGGCGGAGAACATCTTCTCGGGTAAGCCTTGACTCCCCCGTACATTGAGCTCTAAGAGGGCTCGATCTACTCCCTGGATAATTTCTTCAACCCGAATGATACGCACCCTTTTCCCTCCTCAAGGAAGGACAATGTATCCTTCTCTCATCGCCTGATGAACCATAGCTCGTGCCCGCTCAATCACTCCAGCAACCTCTCTCTCAATCTCTTGAGGAGTAAAAGAACGCTGCGCCAATCCATCCTCTTTGGCCTTCAAAGCTACCGCTTTCGCTTCCGCAATATATACCTCCCATTCCTCCATTCGAGGGATAATGTAGTCTTCCCGCAAATTCCTCTCGCGAGCGAAATGATACAAAGCCCGTGCTGCCTCAACACACATATCGTCAGTAATCGCCCGTGCTTGGGCACTCAACACTCCTCGGAAAAGGCCGGGAAATCCCAAGGAATTATTGATTTGGTTGGGAAAATCAGAACGACCAGTGGCCACAATCCGCGCTCCCGCTTCCTGGGCTTCCCACGGCCAAATTTCCGGGGTAGGATTGGCACAGGCGAAGACAATGGCATCACGGTTCATCTGTCGAATCCACTCTGGTTGAATCACCCCAGGTCCCGGGGTGGACAAAGCCACCAAAACATCACTCCCGGCAATGGCCTCTTTCTTCCCTCCGGTGAGGCCTACTCCATTGGTAACCTGACAGAGTTCCCATTTCCACGGATGGTTCACCAGGTCCTCCCGATTCCGATGGAGAATTCCTTTACTATCACAAAGCACGATATTTTCAGCCTTTATTCCCGCCTTGATGAAAAGATGGGCAATACGAATATTAGAAGCTCCCGCTCCAATGAGTGCCACCCGAACTTTTTCTTTCTCCTTCCCCACCACTTCGAGCGCTCCCAAAAGACCGGCCAAAACCACCAAGGCCGTTCCCTGTTGGTCGTCATGCCACACGGGAATAGTGAGGCGCTTCTTGAGATCCTCAAGAATCTGAAAACAAGCTGGCTGAGCAATATCCTCGAGGTTAATACCCCCAAAGCTCGGCTCAACCGTGGCAACAAACTCCACGAGTTCCTCAGGATGTTTTACACGCACACACAAAGGAAAGGCGTCTACCCCGCCAAGATAACGAAAAAGAAGCGCCTTCCCCTCCATTACCGGCAAAGCTGCTTCGGGACCGATATTCCCTAAACCCAAAACTCGGGAACCGTCAGAAACCACCGCCACCGAATTCCAACGGTTGGTGAGACGAAAGGAGAGCTCTCTCTCCTCGGCAATCTTCCGACACACCTCCGCTACGCCAGGAGTATACCACAGAGCGAAATCATCATAACTCCGTACCGGACATTTAAGGGTCACTTCGATCTTTCCACGGTAGAGATGGTGAAGCGCTAAGGCCTCTATAAAAGGTTTGCGCAGTTCCTCCTCGTTCTTTTTCCTATTCATGGCCTCCGAAACTCCTTCCTTTCAAGTCTTTTCATTGTAACACAAAAACCTTCTCCTCTCTCCCCAAGTGATGATAGAATACTCTCTATGAGAGTACTCCGAAAACCGAACCTCCTTTTGTGGTATAGCCGCAAGAACCGTCTGAGTTTTAATGCCCTGATGGGGTCATTAGCCCAAGCAAAGATGGAGGAAAAAGTAAACCTCTTCCTCGCTACGAACCCGATCGAGCTCGAAAATTACGTACGCACCCTCCCCGATCCCCTTCTCCTCCTTTTTTCCAGCGCCACTCCCGAAAGAGAGGAGAAGCAAAGGGTGCTCTCGGCGATCAAAACGCTTCGTCCGAATCTCCTTTTGTGTGGAGGGGGACCGCATCTCAGCGCTTGTCCAGAAGATTTTGCCGACTTGACCTCCCTTACAGTTAAGGGAGAAGGAGAGGCAGCCATCCTCCACATTGTTCAAGCCTTCATAGAAGGTGAACTCTCCTCGTTTCCTCCTCTCCTCACTCCTTCTCCGGTTGATCTCGACGCCTTTCTCCCCTTTCCTCACTCCTTAGGGATTTTCGGACCGATCGAAATCACGCGGGGTTGTCCTTTCCAATGTGCCTTCTGTCAGACAGCTACGCTTTTTGGAACCACCGTTCGCCATCGCAGCATAGAAAACATTCTTGAAGCAGTGCGAATCATGAAAACCAAAAATCTCCTCGACCTCCGCTTCATCACTCCGAATGCCCTCGGTTATGGCTCCCCCGATGGGAGAACACCACAACTCGCGGTACTCACCACTCTCCTCGCCGAACTCCGTCGATTGATGGGGAAAAAGGGACGGATTTTCCTCGGTTCTTTTCCCTCGGAGATTCGACCGGAATTCGTTTCCTGGGAAGCACTTCAACTCCTGCGCGAATACGTTGACAACGATAATTTAGTTATTGGTGCTCAATCAGGAAGCGACCGTCTCTTAACCCGTATGCACCGACAACACCAAAAAGCCGATATCCTTAAAGCCACTGAACTCTCCTTGAGAGCAGGATTCAAAGCCAAAGTTGACTTCATCTTCGGTTGTCCGGGAGAAACCGAAGAAGACGTGGAAGAGACCATCATCACCATCCTCACCCTCGCCGAGATGGGAGCGCTCATCCATGCTCACACCTTCATGCCTCTTCCCGGAACTCGCTGGGCAAGAGAAACCGGCACCCCTCTCTCTCCACGGCTCAAAAAAGTGATCGGTCGTTTAGCGCAAGAAGGAAAACTCTTTGGACAATGGTACACCCAAGAACGGTATACCCGTAAACAAAGCCTCCCTCAGTGAGGGGGAACGAAGCGAAAATGCACTAAGTCTCCATCCTGGATTTCGTAATCCCTTCCCTCCTGATGGAGGTACCCACTCTGACGAGCTTTCTCTAAGGAACCTGCCGCGACCAAATCGGCGAAATGAATCACCTCAGCTTTAATGAATCCCTTTTCCATGTCGCTATGCACTTTTCCTGCCGCTTGGGGTGCTTTACTCCCCCGGAGCAATTCTCGTGCCCGTAATTCTTTGTCTCCAAAGGTGTAAAAAGTAATGAGATTCAAAAGATGGTAAGCAGTTTTAACTACCAACGATAATCCGGTATCCTCAATGTCGAATTCTTGCAAAAATACCTTACGTTCTTCTTCCGAGAAATCTCGCAATTCTTCTTCTAACCTGGAGAAAACCGGCAAAAGCACCGCACCTTCCTGCGCCATCTCTCTTTGCGCATCGACAAAGCGCTCTTTTGACTCTTCACGCTCATCAAGGTTCGCCACGTATACTAAGGGCTTTATGGTAATAAACTGGTACGGCTTGAGCATTTCTCGCTCTTCCGGGGTCAAAGGAACACGACGCAATGGCACCCCTTGTCGAAGAAAGGCAAGACACTTGGCCAATAATTCCTCCTCTCCTTTGATTCGCTCGTCTTTCACTTTTTTGGCTAAATCCCTGACCTTTTCCCAACGTTTTTCGGCAATCTCCAAATCGGAGAGAATGAGCTCTAAATCGATAATTTCTCGATCTCTTTGCGGATCGACCGTCTCCATCACGTGGGGCACCCGTTCGTCGCGAAAGAAACGAATGACCTCTAAGACTAAATCGACCGAACGGATAACACTCAAAAACTGATTGCCCAGTCCTTCGCCACGACTTGCTCCCTTTACCAAGCCCGCTACATCTACGAACTCAACCGTGGCAGGAACCACCTGAGGTGGAGAGAGAATGTGGGCCAAAACTTTTAAACGCTCATCGGGAACCTCAACCATCCCGAGATTCGGATCAATGGTGGAAAATGAATAACCAGCAACCTCTGCTTGCCCTCGGGTTAAGAGGTTGAAGAGCGTGGTCTTTCCCGCATTTGGTAACCCGACAATACCGACTTGTAAGCCCACGCTACACCTCAAGCATACTCTCGTGAGGTAAAAGAGAAACTCCCCGACGGTTGATACGGCGAATTTTACCTTCTAATTTCCGCCGGGGAACCATGACAAAGCGACCACAGCGCAGACACCGGATGCCGATATCTACACCAATTCTCGCTACCTTCCACTCATGACTCCCACAGGGATGTGCCTTCTTCAAAAAGAGCACATCGTCAACTTCTAACCGAATAATCCCCACCTTTCTCCCCCTTATTCCGCATACACATCCTCGCAAAAGATTTTCTCCAAGGGCCGACGCGGGGTAGCCTGAGGAAGTTTTAAGGGATACCCCAATGGTAATACCGCTACCACTCGCACCTCATGAGGAATAGAACAAACCTCTTTGACCCGCTCTTCATCAAAGGCACCAATCCAACACGTTCCTAAACCCTTCCCCCACGCAGCCAATACCAAATGGGTAACGGCAACGGCTACATCAACCGGCCAACTCTCCATGTAATTACCAATACAACCACCCCGAGAAGTCGCACAGGCCACGATCACAACCGGCGCTTCCCCAATAAACTCCTGTCCAAAGCAAGCTTGAGCGAGAAGCCGTCGCTTTTTCTCCGCCTTGACGACGACGAATTTCCAAGGCTGAAGATTATTTGCCGAGGGAGCAAGACGAGCAGCATTCAAAACTTCTCGCAAGTCCTCTTCAGCAACCTCTTCGGCACGAAATTTTCGGACGCTCCTTCGGCTCTCCATGGCTTCGTTAAGATCCATGTCCATTCCTCCCTTTCATTTCGCAGGGCAATCTTGATCGATGGGTTCACGAGGGATGCGAATCTCGACATACGGTTGCAGCTTTTGGGGATCGGTAATGACATCTCTATTGGCCTCCATGATGGCTCTCCATTTTCGACCATCACGGTAATAGCGTCGGGCAATGCTCCATAAGTTATCCCAGGGGAGGATTACGTAAGAGGTGTATTTCTCCGCCTCCTCAAGTTGCGCGGAGAGCTGTTCGTTTTCTCTCTCCAGGGCTTCAATCCGATCGTCCCGTTCTTTCAGTTTTTCGGAGAGAATCTGTGCCTCTTCTTGTGCTTCAAGACGCGCTTTCTCTAAGGATCGAATCTCTTCAATCGATCCCTCTTTCTCCTTGAGTTCGGCAAGCTTTTGACCCATAACTTCGATTTCAGACTCTTTCTTGCGCAGTTCTTCCTCTAATTCCATTCTCTCCCGAGCTAAGTTCTCGATCTCTTGACGCAATTCCTCTTTCTTCTCCTTAAGACTCTCGACATCGCCAACTATAGTTTCTATTTCTGCTTTTTCCTCCACTTTTTGAAAGAGCGAATCGATACGTTGTTCAATTTCCTTCTTCCCCTGACGCAGCTCCTCAATCATGCTTTTGAGCGAGTTTATCTCCGGTAGGGTTACTTGATAATCTTCGATGACATCTTCGATTTTCCCTTCTATTTGCGCAAGTTTCTCCTCCAATGCTGAAACTTTGGTGGTAATATCTAAGCGAAGAAAATTCTGCGAGAATTCCTCTATCTCGCTCAACCGACCCGCCAGCGTCTTAACTTGTTCCCTCACGCTTTCGACAAGTGTTTGGACCCCTTCGGGAATCGGCGTCTCTCGAACTGCAAGGGCTTGGATATTCTCTTCAATGGCCAGGACTTTTTCGGTGAGACGTTTTAACTCTTCACCAGTTGCTTGAAGGAGAGCATTCATTTTTTCCTCCAGGGCTGTGAGGGTTGATTCTAAAGATTGAATCTGGGTATCGAGGTTCACCAACTTCTCCTCTAATCCCTTTTGGGTTTCAAGCACCGGATAGAGGTCTTTCCATACCTCCAAGACTTCTTCCCGAGCCCTAACCGTTCCTTTCTCAGCCTCTTCGACCCGTTTCCCTAATGCTTCAATATCTTTCTTTCTCCCCTCCAGTTCCTGCTTGAGAGCTTCCCTTTCGGCGTAAAGAGAACCAAGCTGCACTTTCAATTCTTCTTTTTCGGCGAGTAACGAAGTCATTTCTTTCTCTAAGGTGTCGAGCTTCGCTCTATCGGGGAGCAATTGGACCACTTGCGCTAAGTCCTTCTCGATCTCTTCAAGCTGGGTCTTCCAAGTTCCAACCGTACCCTCTAACCCTGTAAGCCTCTCCTCCCAAGAAGCAATCTTACCCTGAGCGACACTAATCTCGCGATACAACTCCTCAAGTGTAGTAGTGCTCTCTTGCAAACGTCCTTCGATATTGGTTACCGCCTCTTTATTCTTCAAAAACTCATCTTCAAGGAGGAGAATCCTCTTTTCCAAATCGCCCATAGCAAGACTTGCCGTTTTGGTCACTTCTTCTAAGCGCTGTGATTGGGTGGAGAGGAAATTTTCAAAATTGTGTAAACGTTCCTCGATCCCCTTTTGAAGTGTTCCTACGCTTTCTTCCAAAACTCGAACCGTCTCCTGCCACTCCAAAGAACCCTTCTCGACACTCTCTAACCGCTCTTTGAGTCCTTCCCATTCCTTCATCTTCTCCTGTAAGAGTGCTTCAACCTGAGTAAGAGAAGAGGAGAAGAGCTCCATCCTCCTCTCCAATCCTTCCCGAAGCGCGTTCACCTCTTTTTTGGCTTCTTCCAAAGCGTTCTCGAGTTTGGATACTTGTTCTCGGAGGATCTGTTCGAAAGCTTCCTGGGAAGCCCGTTCTTCCTCGAGCTTCTTCTCGGTTTCTTCCCACAGAGCGATAAGGTCTTTCGTTTTGGCATCAAAGTACTGTAAGAGGGCAGAAAAACGTTGGTCAACGTTCAAACGGTCAAAGTTTTGGCGCAAGAGTCGGACATCCTCTTCCAATTGGCGAAGAGCGGTGAACTCCTCTCTCATTTTCTCCATTGCCGCTCCCTGGGATTGCACTCTTTTTTCCATTGCAGTGAGCTGTCCCTGGAGATTCTCTATCGAGCGCAAGGCAGACTGCAAAAGCTCGCCGAGTTGAGTCATGGTTTCAGCCTGCTCTTTCCCCTGCGTAGAGAGAGCGCGCACCGTACCAGCCAGTTCCTCCACTCGCTTCTCGTAGGTGCCTATTACCGATCGATTCTCTGCGGTGACCTTCTCTAAATTGCTCAATGTCTCGCGGTAAGACTCAACCTGCGTTTGAGTCTTCGCAAGGACCTCCTCCTGATTTTTCTGCTTCTCCTCAATACCTTTCAAAGAAGACGACAATGAGTCCACTCTCTCATCCACCGATTGTACCAGTGATTCCATCTCTTCAAGTCGAGCCGTTTGCCCCTCAATGGCGCTCAACCTTTCTCGCAACTGGGAAAAATCGGCGGGAAATCCTTGAATGGTTTCTTCGACTCCTCCTACACGTTTTTCTATGGTCTCAAACCGCGTTTGCGCTCCCTGAAATTGACTTCCCAAATGAGAAACCTGCCAAAATACCACCACCGCGAAGATAATCGCCACAATGGCTACAAGGAGTGACAACCATGTTTTCAAAGAACCACCTCCCCTCAAATCCTTTGCCAAGATTATAACACAGAGAGAGGTGGTATCACCGTGCAAGCAAAGGAAACAAGCCTATCGGAGAAGAAACTTCCTAAGAGGTATAGGAAGAGGACAATAGCCCAACTCACCAAGAAAAGAATCCAATACACCTTTTTCCAAGCTCTCCGCTTACGACTCGGGAAATGAAGGACCGGTAACACCCTTTTTCCCCATCAATCCTCCTCACTCATGATTTGGGCATACACCGTACGGGCAAATTCTTTCTTGGTAACACGATCGACAAACTTCAAGGCTCGTAAAAGCTCGTATTCCTCCCGGTCTAAATTACCCTTTTTCACTTCCCTTTCCAATTCGGGAATGTGAAAGTAGTCCAAACTTAGGGTTGCCACGAGAAAATCACGTCCTTCCGGGGTCCGAATCCTCGCTTCTAACTTTTCCACGATGGAAACATCACCCGAACGATACCGTTCGACGATCTCTTCGCCTGAGTATCCCGGGATGGTTCGAAAGACGGTATGCACTACGATCTCGCCTAATTCCTTGCCCGAACGGACCTCTCCCCTCACTTCCCAAAGGAGAGGAGAAAAAACCAACATGTCCTCGGTAATCACCGGTTTGAGCTTAGCAAAATCGACTCCCCATCCCTCGATTTTTCGAAGAGCGCGTTCCAAAATGACCTGCTTAGGCTCTTTCCCCTTGGGAATCTTCTCTTTTTCCTCAACCTGTTCTTCAGAAAAAACACTTTTCGTCACTTTCTCTTCTTGAATGACCCGTTCTTCTTTCACTACTTCTTCGACCACTTCTTCAATACCTTCTTCTCCTCCTATTTCTCGCCAATCCCTTTCCTTGCGCTCGCGTGGTAGGGAGCTCCATCGCTTCTTTGCCTCTATTTCCAACGATGCTTCGCTCTTCCCTCGATGCGCTTCCCAAGGTTTCGTGAAAAACTGCCTCTTTCTCTCCTTCCCTCCCTCCTCTTCCTCTTCTTCATCTACCCATCGTCTCCGTTCACGGGCACTTTCTCGGAGGATTAAAATAATGCTCACCAAAATTGCCACAATGAGAATCGCCAGGATTAACCCGATAATATCCTGAATCCGAAACGCTCCCATGCATTCACCTCTACTCTTTGCGATCGAAATAAATATTTTTCCCCCATGCCGAAATGGGAATACCCATCACGATATCATCCTGCGAAATCTCCAACTTTCGCGCTATTACGCCAATCCGATACATAATGCGGTTATCCACATTGAAGAGCGATGCCGTTTTCACCGCCGATCCCAAAGCAATCCCCAAATCTAAGAGCCGCAGCATACACTGTGGACCCTTAAATTCTCGCTTCTCCTGAGGCACGAGTTCTTTGCAGGTATCGAAACCGCACCCCCCGCAGTCTAAACCCATAACCTGCGCATCTTTAATACCGATGAGAAGCACCACTTGGGAATTCAACACGTTCTGACCGTCACGAACAAAACCCCGAATTCCCCTTTCCTCTCCATATTGTACCATTGCTTCGCCTAATTTTTGCACTTCATCTTTCACCAATATCTTCGTGGTAACAAAATCTTTGCCCCCCGCCTTCGGCGCAGTACGAGCAGAAACCGCCATGAGCTCAGCGACCTGTCGCAAAATTTCTTCCATATTCCTCCCTCCTTCATTGGAGAATCAAGTTTTTTAAACCCAATTTTAGCCCGTAATGGAGTACCTCTCTATACCTTTGCCGATCGACGAAACAATTCAATTCTGGATATTCATGGGCACGGTACGCAGGGTGATACTGACGCATCAGAGTAATATGAACGTCTCGGGAAACTTGCTCAGCCAAAAACCGCAAGTTCTCCTTGGCTTCCTCAAGGAGAGGAGGAATGAGGAGTATTCGAACAATGACTCCTCTCTCCACAACATTCTCTTCATTGCACTGTACCCCATCCACTTGAGCGAACATTTCTTGGATCGCCTTCCGATTGAAAAAGGGATAAGAATGGACTCCCGAATACTTTTGACCACTTTCGTCTTTAGCATAACGCATATCAGGGAGATAAATATCCACTACCCCACGCAAGGTTTGTAAAATTTCCACCCGTTCATAGCCACCGGTATTGTATACCACGGGGAGACGAAACCCCTGCTGCTCTGCTTGTAAGAGAGCCAAACAAATTTGGGGGAGAAAATGCGTCGGGGTGACCAAATTAACGTTGTGACACCCCTCTCTTTGGAGTTGGAGCATGACTTGCGCCAAAACCTCGATATTCACTTCCTCTCCTTCGTCCTCGTGGCTAATCGAGTAATTCTGACAGTATACGCACCGCATGCTGCACCCCGCAAAAAAGATGGTTCCCGAACCCCTCCTCCCGCTGAGGAGAGCTTCTTCCCCAAAATGGGGATGAGCACTGGCTATACGTGGGTGCACTCCCCCACGACAAAAACCCCTCTCCCCCTGCACGCGGTTGACTCCGCACTGATGAGGACACAAATCACAGTGCTTCAAGCGCTCATAAAGCGACCAAGCAACCTCTTCAAGGAGCTTTCCTCGCCTCAGCAATTGATCTTATCCTCCGGAAGGTAAGGAACCTTGATGAAAATGCCTTTTAGGGAAGAATCACAAGGAGCAAAGAGATCGTGCTTCTCGTGAGGCTCGAGCCGAAACGCCATTCCTCTCTCCACCGGAATCTCTTGACCATTCACCTTGAGAATCCCCTTCCCTTCCAAAATGAAGAAGGTTTCTTCCACCTCCTCGTGGTAGTGAGCTCCCATATTGGTCCCCGGCTTGAGATACACGATTCCCCAATCGAGGCGGGGACCCCGAAAGAGATACTTAATCCCCCAATCTCCCTCACGAAAAGCCTTCTCTTCCTCTCGTACCCATTCCATGGTATTCCTCCTCACCACACTTCTTCTAAGAGCATGATTAACTCTTTTTTACCCATCGCACGGGGATTCTCCCGGATATTGGGTCCGATTCGTTCTTCTCGTACTACCGCCTGCAACTCTTCCTTGCGCCTCCCGAAATCACGCAATCGAGTCCGCAAACCAATGCGCCGTAAAAGTTGTTCGAAAGCCTCAATCCATCCCTCCACCGTATCATACCCCGTAACCTGCGCCAAACGGATGTAGCGCTCCCGAAGAATCTGGGCGTTGAAACGGGCTACCGGCGGAAATAAGAGACCACAGGACTCCCCGTGAACGATGTGAAAATCCGGACCAACCATATGCGCCAATCCATGAACCGGACCGGAAGAAGTGTTGGCAAAAGCCATGGCGCTCACCATACTCCCTAAGGCCATCTGCTTCCGATACTCAGGGTTACTCCCTTCCTCAACCGCAAGCGGTAAATATCTCCAAAGGGTTTCTGTTGCCTCCAAGGCTAAAAAATCAGTCATGGGATTGGCGCGAGGACTGGTATAGGCTTCGATCGCCTGTACTAAGGCATCGATACCGCTTACCGCCGTTAAATACCGGTCCATAAAATGCGTATAGAGAGGATCGATGATCGCCATGGTAGCGATGAACAAGGGACTACGCACGCTCTTTTTGAGGTTATGTTCATAGTCAGTGAGTACGGCGTTATTGGTCATTTCTGAGCCGGTCCCGGCGGTGGTAGGCATGGCTATCCAAGGCAATCCGGGACGGGAAACTTGACTTCCGCTCGTAAAATAAGGCACGACACTCTCCCCGTTTCCCCACACTCCGGCAATGGCTTTCCCACAGTCGAGGACACTCCCTCCTCCTAAGGAAATGACCATGATACAATTCTCTTCGTAACTCAAACGAAGGCCGCGATCCACGGTAGCAAGGGAAGGCTCCGGTTCCACTTGGTCAAACACTATCGCTTCGACCGAGGCAGAACGCAAAGAATCAAGGACTTCATCTAAAATACCGTACTTTTTGGTAAAGTGCTTTCCGGTAACGACCAAGGCTTTCCCACCGAAACGCTGTACGAGCTCCCCCACTCTCTTCCCTTGACCACTCCCAAAGTAAATCTCTCGAGGAAGACGGAAAAGAAAAGTATCTGCCATGGCTCACTCCCCCACGATTTGCACGATGATCCGCCGATCGCGGGACCGATTGTCGAAATCGATGAAAACCACATCCTGCCAAGTACCGAGGAGCAGTTCTCCGTCGACAAAAGGAACGACGAGTGAAGGACCAACGAGACTCGCCCGAACATGGGCATAACCGTTGCCATCATGCCAGCGGGCATTGTGTGCGTACTCTCCGTGAACGGGGGCAATTTTCTCCCATGCCCGACGCAAATCCTCGATGAGACCCGGCTCGAATTCCATAGTGGTAATCGATGCGGTACTCCCCGGCACAAAGAGACACACCACACCCTGACGGAGGCAAGAACCACGGAGTAACTCGCGCACCTGTTCGGTGATTTTCATAATCTCGGTATGTCCGGAAGTAGAAAGACGAAGTTCCTGGGTCACCACCACTTTCTATCACCCCTATAGCTTTCGCCACACGCCAACAATTTTCCCTACCACCATTGACGCATCCCAAGGAGAAGATGATTCAGGCTCCATCATCAATCTTCCGTTCTCTCCTACCTTTCGCACGCCAACCTTCTCTCCTTCCCACACCAACATGAGACTCCCTGCACATCCTGAATCCTTCTTGGCCACGATGAGATAATCCCCAGGCAAAATATTCCACCCTTGGAATTTATCGTCTCTCACCCGGAAAACAAAACATTCCTCATCCTCAAGGAGCGAACGGGAGAACAAGAAGAATTTTTCCGCATTCCCCACCTCAAGGCCTCTTTTGGTGAAGGAGAGCTTATCTAAAAAGGGAAGAAACACTACTTCCTTTTCCAACTGAAAATTCATTTGATGGACATTGAGTTCAATAGCCCGGGGTTTACCCGGGGTGCGGCGAATGAGATTCTGTTCCTCTAATTTCCGCAGATGGTAATGAACACTACATGAAGAAGCTAAACCGACGGCTTCACCGATTTCTCTCACGGTGGGGGGGTATCCATTCTTTTGAATGTACCATTCGAGAAAAAAGAGTATTTCTTCTCCCTTGGGAGAGATGCGTTTTCGGTTTTCCATCGCCCTTTTCTCAAGGAATAACAGGACAGGTGAGCGTTCTTTTGACTCCACTTAGAGATTGAATCTCTTTTAACACTATTTCACCGATTTCCTGATTGCTCTCCACTTCGACCAAAGCAATTAGGTCAAAAGGTCCCATAACCCGGTCAATACGCAAAAAGTAGGGGCTTTGGCTTAACTCCTTTTTAATGCCTTGCGCTCTCCCCGCCTGAACCTGGATCAAGATGTACGCCTGAACCCCCACCAAAAACACCCCTACAATACATCGCGCGAGGTCATGGCTACAATTTCCTCGATATACCGTTTCAAAGCAAGGGGAATACCAGGAATATCCACATTCAAAAATCCTCGAGTGAGAAGCGACAGAGCCTCTTCCTTGCTCAAACCTCGTGCTCTCAGGTAATTAATGGTTTCTTCTTCTAAGGGACCCACTGCTGCTTCGTGGGACAAGCGCGCCTGCGGTGCGCCGTGAACCTCAAGTTCGGGAATGGAAATAATTTTCGCCTGAGGAGAAAAGAGAATTCCTTTACACTCAAGATGCGCTTGGGTGTCGTTGTGGTAAGCGATAAGCCTCCCTCGGGTGTACACTGCGGCGTTCTCTATAGCACATACCCGGGAGATGGAATTACCCCGACATCCTTGTTCTCTCAAGACCACGGTTGAACCGATATCAATAACCGAATCACCCTTGGCAAAAATAATGCTCTGAAATTGAGCGTTAGCATCTCTGCCATTCAAAAGAGCCTGCGGAAAGGTTTGCAGAGAAGCTATAGGTTTGAGAAGGACATAGGTACTACTGTAGAAAGACCCTTCTTCCATGTGCACTGCGGTACGAGGACGGACGTGGAAGCGCTCCCCCCAGTTGTGCACCATGGTAAACGTGAGTCGTGCATTCCGATCGAGGTAAAACTCACTCACCCCAATATGAACACCCTCATCCACTCCTCTCACCGAAGCACACCCGGTGACAATATTCGCTTCCGCTCCCTCCTCCAGGATGACCAAGTTATGCACACTCTGTACCCGAGATCTTTCGGAAACCAAAAGGCAAGCCTGGAGAGGAATCTCCACCTTCTGGTGGGCAAAAACCCGGATGAAATAGCCTTCGGTAAAACAGAGCTCGGTAAAGGCGGCGTACTTATCGGCGTCAACCGGCACGAGTTTCCACCAATACTGGGTGACGAGTTCGGGGTACAATTCAAGTGCCCGACGCACGGTCATAATTTCCAATTTCCCCTCGAAGGGCTTAATGACCCGCTCATACACCGCCGAACGATCCACCTGGAGATACGTTCCCGCTCCGGGTGCTTCGAACTCTACCCCTGCGTACAATGCCGCCTCACGTAACTGGGCAGCAATCTCTTCTAAGCTCCCCAAGCGCTCTTGCGGTGAACACTCATAGAAACGGGTCAAATCGACATCCGGTCCCAGAGGAGCCTTTTTCTCAAGGGCTTTTTCTGCCCTCTCGCGAATTTCGCGAAGCGTGTCTTCCACTCCACTCATCGTTCACACCTCAGACATTCACCGTACCCTTTGACCCGAATGTCTTCGAAAAGGTCTCGGGGGTTTCCGCTACAAACAATCCGTCCTTCCATGAGCACATGTCCCCGATCGGCGTTCAAGTACTCGAGAATGTACCCGGTATGGGTGATCACAAGACCAGAACGCTTCTTGGTCCTCACCTGCTCCCGCTCAAAGAGCTCCCGCAAGGCTTTACCAACCAGGGTGATATTGTCGAGATCCACTCCGGATTCGGGCTCATCAACCATAGAAAATAAGGGGCGTTGCCAGAGGAGTTGCAAGAGTTCAGCCCGTTTCGCCTCCCCACCGGAAAAACCGATACCGATCTCGCGAGGAAGGAGATAGGAACAGTTCAGCCGTTCCGCTTCTTCTTCAAGATGTACCGTCCCATCGTGCCCATGAGTTTTGAGGATGATTTCACCCATGGTCTGCAAAGAAATTCCCCGTACCGGAGGCATTTTCTGAAACGCCATACCGATCCCTCTTTTTGCCCGCTCTTCCATCGATAGGGGAACGAGATCTTCTCCCTGGAAGAGGATTTTTCCGGAAACCACCTCATACCCCGGAACACCCATAATAGCCATGAGGAGAGTGGTCTTCCCTACCCCATTCGGTCCGAGAAGTACGTGGACTTCTCCATCGTGGATTTCTAAGTCAACTCCTTGGAGAACCAAATGTTCACCTACCGCCACGTGCAACTTTTCAACTTTCAACACGGTCTTCACCTTCAGCACAGGGTACTTTCATTATATCACACTACACCACGAGTACCCTCGGTTTCTCAAAACCGTTAAAGTTGGTCGCCGAGGCGAGCGAGTACGCTCCGATGTTAGGGACGAGAATCAAATCATCGATCTCTAAGGAGGGCAAGAAGACTCCTTCGGCAATCACATCGAGAGAATCACAGGTCGGCCCTGCCAAAACGCAAGGGATCTTTTCTTCTCCATTGTGAAGGGTGTGAAAGGTAAAACTCGCTTTATCAAAGGGAATGGCGGAAAAAGTTCCATACAATCCGTCATCCAGGTAATACCAGACTCTCCCCGAATGGACTGCCTTGCCAATGACTCTGGTCACCAGAAGACAAGCATTCCCCACAATTCCTCGGCCCGGTTCGGCAATGACTCGATACCCTCGGGCCATGAAGGGCTTGAGGAGGGGATAGACGGTTTCACCCATGTACTCCACGCTGGCTTCTTCTCCCTCGGCATAGTAGGTATGGAGCGGAAATCCCCCTCCAATATCCACCAGAGAGAGAGAAATGCCTTCCCGCGCGCTGTCGTTGAGGATGACTTTCACCATCTCTAAGGAACGACGGTAGTTATCAGGGTTATGACAGGGAGAACCGACATGGAAGCTCAACCCCACGGTACGAAGACCCAAACTCTTCGCCAAACGCAAGAGATACATTGCTTCCTCCGGTTCGACACCAAACTTATAGGAGAGGTCGATGCGGCTCCCCAAAGTGGGAACCTTGAGGCGCAATACTAAATCCGCTTCAGGGTAAAAGGTACGGATTTTATAGAGTTCTGCTTCATTATCATAGGTGAGGAGGCGGATATGTTTCTCTCGCGCGTACTGCAGAGCCTCTTTCTTCTTAATGGTATTGGCAAAAATCATTCGTTCTGCCGCTACTCCATGCTCTAAAATGAGGGCGATTTCTTGCGCTGAGGCAACATCAAACGAGGATCCCCACCGGGCAAGCATCTCTAAAATCAGGGGATGAGGATTAGCCTTCACGGCGTAAAAAATCTCTACCCCAGGGAAAAACTCTTGAAAGGCAGCGTAGTTGCGCGCTATCCTTTCCCCCAAAATAAGGAAAAGAGGTGTCCCATATCGTTTCACCAAATTGACAACCAGCTCTTCACTCACCGGAATAGTTTTCTCTAAGACCCTTGCTCTTCTTTCCATCGCCCTAAAATCACCTACGCCCTCAAGGAGTAACTCCGCAGTTATGGAGTTCGTGTGAAGTATATGCATTTCCCCCATCATTTTCAATACATTGGGAAAAAATCTTAGGAAAAAATTTCGCTCCTCAGCGCCTCACTCCCCATGAACGTTCAAAAGAAAAGGAGCTTACTCGATTGAGGACCAATAGTTTCCTTCTCCCCCGGGAACTATCGAAACAAAAGAGGTGATAATATATAGTGTGAAAAAAGGACCTAAGGAGGTTTGGAGATGAAAAAAGCTATTCTTTTAGTATCCATCTTAGCAATGATTGTTACGATTGCTCCTTTCCCATCTCAAGCACAAAATAGCGTTGTAGACTTAATCCTCAAGAGTTACTCTGCCCGCGCTTTTTCGAGTGGAGAAGTGAGCGAGGAAGCATTGGAACAAATCATTGAAGCAGGGATTAAAGCCCCCAGCGCACGAAACCTTCAGCCCTGGAAATTCACCGTGGTGAGAGATGTAGAACTCGTAGGAAAGATCATGCGAGGAATTCCTAAAGGTAACCTCATTATTATCGTCTCGGGGGAAGATGGAGAAAGAGAGGGAATCAACGTTGACTTTGACTGCGCCCTGGCAGTAGAAAACATGTACCTTGCTGCCCAAAGTCTGGGATTAGGCGCCCGTATCTACACAAGCCCGGTAGGGAATGTAGAGAGGATCCGCCAAGAACTGGATATCCCCGAAGGTTACCGGGTGATTGCACTCTTACGCATCGGGAGAGTAGATGAAAAGGTGGATGCTGTGTCTTCTGCCTCACCCCGGAAACCGAAAGAAAAAGTGGTGAACTATAAATAGGGGTCTTTGTTTCCCAATTCCTCGGCGAAAAGGAAAAGAGATTCATCCTCTCCTCTTTTATTCTAATCCTTAAGAAGTACTTTTTCTCCAAGTAGTTACGATGGAGAGTCGTTTTTTCGACAGAAGTGCTCTTTATGGAACGGTACTTATGGACAAATCACTCCATTTTTGCCTCATCCCCAAAAATAGGCAAAAATGCGATATCGAATAATACACAGGAGAGCGAAGGAACAGAACCCCGAAAAACTCCGTTCTCGGTGAAAGAGTACTCGCTTCATGGGTGTGTGTCCCTCGGGAAAAATTGTCTCTCCTCTCCTGGGAGCACCCTCCCTGCCTTGCGTTTTTCGTTTTACCCCTGCATCAAGCCGATCTCATTGGTTGGTGGGAGAAAGAAGCAAGAATTGAACAATCTTCCTTCTTTACCTCTAAAGAAATTGTCAAAAATGCCGATATATTAGAAAAAACCTTGGAAGGGGTGTGAAGGAGAATGACCCAAAAACTTTCATCACCTGACTTATCACAGGATCGACAACTTTACGGCAACACCTGGTATTACCCAACCTTAAATGAGCAACCCTACAACTCCAGCGCTCAAACTTCCTCTCGCGTCTTCTATATTCTTTTCTCTCCCATTCCGAAGGGAAAAACAATCTTCGATGGATGCGGATAAGCCTTTTTACTCTTTTCTCGACAAACACCTCCTATGGAGTAAATAGAAATTGACTGAATGAGCTTACCCTAACGAGACGATCCCCATTTCGGAAAATCCAATCAAGGGATTCATAAAACATTCTCTGGCGCTATCATTTTGCGCTACCTTCACAAGAAACGAATATCAAGGAAAAAGATCATTAACTACCTGTCATACAGGAGTCAATGCCACGAAAAGGAGGATAAACAAATGGCTAAAACCATCAGTTTAGATTTGCGTGGGAAATTTTTGGCGTTCTTTCTGGTTTTTGCTCTAATACCATTTTTGATCGTCGTATACAGTGGAATTACTCGTTTCGACCAAACCATCACCGCAAGAGAATTAGAAAACGGAAGAAATTTGACTGCAAGTCTGGGAAAGTATGTGATGAAAACTCTTCATGACGTGACTGAGGCAACCTTGCTCCTCTCTGAATCCTTAGGAAAAACCTCGGGTGATGAGGCAAAATCTACCATACTTAGGGAATTCATAGAAAGGAACCCGCTCTTTTCCTCTGCTTCTTTTGCCAACAGTCAAGGAGTGCAAGTAGCCGACTCCCACGGAAACAATCTCGGTGAAGATAAAAGCCAAACGGAATGGTTCCAAGCCTCTGCCAAAGAAGGAAAAACTTACCTCTCTGACATCCGTAAATCCATCGATCTCGGAGCGTACGTGATTAATTGTAGCACACCGGTATACGATCAAGAAGGACAATTGCAAGGAGTAGTCACTACCCGGCTCGACTTAGAGAAATTTTATCAGAATATTGCGGAAGACATCCACATTCTCAAAACTGGCTACCCCTATCTCTATGATGCTGCGAAAAAAATGATTATTCTTCACCCTGATCAAAATTTGGTTGGGAAAAGTCTTGCTGCAGTAGAGTCAAGCTTACAGCAGATTGACGAGAAACTTACTAAAAATAAGGAGGGAGTGCTCCGGTACTCTTTTCAAGGAGTAGAACGTATTGTCTTTTTCCAAACTCTTAAACCATACGGACATTTTTCTGAAGTAAACTTCAAAGAGTGGCGCATCGCTGCAGTTGCCCCTCTTGCCGAACTCCGTGAACCGGTGGTCAAGATGATCCGACTCAT
Organism: uncultured bacterium; assembly: GCA_937139415.1. Classification (GTDB taxonomy): domain Bacteria; phylum Atribacterota; class Atribacteria; order Atribacterales; family Caldatribacteriaceae; genus CAKZPS01. Next base: position 13,694 of record CAKZPS010000010.1, on the reverse strand, counting down.
TTTGATACTCGCAGCCGTTACCGTCGTTGCAGTAGTACTCTTCTCGCTTCAAATCGCTTCTTCCTTAGCTTTACCGATTCGAAAAGTTGCCCAAGCTCTGCAAAAAGCATCTCAAGGAGACCTTCGTATCACTTTCGAGGAGCGTCGGAGTCAAGACGAAGTTGGTCTTTTAGTCAATTCCTTCCAAAGCATGGTGAAGAATTTCCACGAATTGGTGGGAAATACGCTCAGCGTTTCTACCCAGCTTGCTACTGCAAGTGAAGAACTCTCGGCTGCCGTTGAAGAGGTATCTGCAATCACCCAAGAAATCGCCAAAACTATGACGCAGGTTGCCGAGGGCTCTAATCGTCAAGGAGAGGAATTACAAACCTTGAGTCTGCACATTGAAGGTATTGCCAAAATGGCTCAAAACGTGAGACAGAAAACCAAAGAAAACTTGGAACATCTGAATACCACCATGAAAAACAGCTTAGAGGTCAACACCCAAGCCCTACTCCGTATCAGAGGAGAAATCGATAAGGCCACCCAAACTGGTGAAGAAGCAGGAAAAGAAACCCTCAGAGGACAAGAACTTCTCCAAATGCTCATGAATGGAATTACTGCTATTTCCCAAGCCACCCAGGGAGTAGCTCAGAGTATCGCTACCTTAGAGGAGCGCTCTCAAGAAATCAGCAAGATCGTGGATGTAATCTCGGGATTTGCCGAACAAACCAATCTTCTCGCCTTAAACGCTGCTATTGAAGCAGCAAGAGCAGGAGAGGCAGGAAGGGGCTTTGCCGTGGTTGCAGAGGAAGTACGTAAACTTGCCGAGGGTTCGGCTCAAGCGGCACAGCAGATTGCCTCTTTAATTAACGAAATTCAACAAGATACCCAAATGGTTGTGAAAAATATGGAAAGTGCCCAAGGGGAAGTCCAGGCAGGTGTTGAAAAGGGAGAGATTGTGGCGCAAAGTTTCGATCAAATTCTGCAATCCATTCAAAAAGTGATTGAAAATATCGCACAAATCGCCTCTTCTGCCTATATCCTCGACCAAGCCCAAAAAGAACTCTCGCGGGTACAGGAAGAAAATACCACAGTTACAACTCAAGTTGCTGAAGCCGTAGAACAAATAACCACCTCAATTAACGAAATCACTGAAAAGGCGGCTTCTATCGCCGCCGTGGCCGAAGAAAACGCCGCCTCCTCCGAAGAAGTATCCGCTTCAACCGAGGAACAGAGTGCTTCTCTCGAGGAAATCACCTCCGCTACTTCGTCACTGGCCAAATTAGCGGAAGAATTGCAGAAGACGGTGAGTGTATTCCAAATATAAGCCTTTCCTCCCCATCTTGAAAGATGGGGAGGCTTCCCCCTTTTAAAGACCCTTGCGCATCTCTTCTAAAGTAAGAGTGGGGAAAAACTGTATTGACAATGGCTTTACCGGATGGAGGCGGAAAAAGGGGTGCCTTTTCCGCGCTACCGGCAGAGAAAAGAGTTCATAAAAGAGGTAAAAGGAAGAAAAATCTTGGGTGATTTTAGAGATCAAATTCTCGTCATCACTCATTCTCTTTTTTTCCCTCCCCTCCTAACTTTTTTCGCATCTCGGTATCCGCCTGGAGATTTTGGAGAGCGTAGTAATCGAGCACTCCTAACTTTCCCTCCCGCAGAGCAAAGGCAATGGCCTGGGGAATTTCAGCTTCTCTTTCCACCACTTTGGCGCGCATTTCCTGAGTATAAGCTTTCATCTCTTGTTCCCGAGCAATGGCCAGCGCTCTGCGTTCCTCGGCTTTGGCTTGAGCAACCCGCTTATCGGCTTCGGCCTGATCGGTTTGTAGTCTCGCCCCGATATTCTCCCCTACGTCGATGTCGGCGATATCGATGGAGAGGATTTCAAACGCCGTCCCCGTATCTAAGCCTTTATCGAGAACGGTTTTGGAGATAGCATCGGGGTTCTCGAGAACTTCCTTATGGTTCTGAGAAGAACCGATGGTAGTGACGATTCCTTCCCCTACTCGGGCGATAACCGTCGCTTCGGTAGCTCCCCCGATCAAGCGATCAATATTGGTACGAACCGTTACCCGAGCCTTCACCTTGAGCTCAATCCCGTCTTTCGCTACCGCAGCCACAATCGGAGTTTCAATCACCTTAGGAAGGACACTCATTTGCACCGCTTCGAGCACATTTCGACCGGCCAAGTCAATGGCACAGCTCTTTTGAAAAGAGAGGGGGAGATTAGCCCTCTCAGCAGCAATGAGCGCAATGACCACCCGATCCACGTTTCCTCCCGCCAGGTAGTGAGCTTCTAAGGCGGCAATGTCGAGCTTGAGACCGGCCTTGGTCGCTTTGATGAAAGGAAGAATAATCTGCGCCGGAGGAACCCTGCGCAACTTCATACCGATGAGGGTGAGAATGCTCACTCGTACTCCTGCCGCCAAGGCTGAAATCCATAAACCAAGGGGCACCAAGGTGAAGAAAACCACTACCACGATGAGGATCACCACCGCCGGAAAGAGATAAGCCCCGAAGCTCATTTTTCTCCCCCTTCCTTCTTGCGGACCAAAATTTTGTTCCCCCGTACTTCTTGAACCACCACCCATTCGCCCACCCGAACGAATTCTCCGCTACTCAAAACATCGTAGCGCTCCCCCTCTATCTCCACTACTCCGGCCGGACGCAGGATGGTTTTCGCTACCCCTTCTTTCTCCACGAGGAAAGCATACGGCGACGAACCCTCTTCGCCCTGGGGAGGGCTCTGTGCTTGTAACCCCAATTTCTTCCAGATGGGGTTATTGGGCAGAAAGAAAAGACCTATGAGGAATACTCCTCCCATGAGGGCAAGGTAAAAGAGTATCTCAAAGAAAACCACCTCGCGAAAGAGAAGGCGAGTCGGTCGGAGCACCAAGTACAGAGAAAGGGCTAAGGCAACAATCCCCGAGATTCCCACCACCCCAAAGCCAGGAAGAACCAATAATTCTACAGCCAGCAATATCACCCCCACCGAAAAGAGTAAAAGAGGCTCCCATCCTGCCAAACCAGCTACATATCGCCCACCGAAAAAGAGGAGGAAGGCCACGATCCCCACCACGCCGGGCACCCCAAAACCAGGAGTCATCACTTCAAGGAAAATTCCTCCAAAAGCGAGTAAGAGGAGTAAGGGAACGATCGCCGGATGGGTCAAAAATCGAGCCAAAGTCTCAGACCAGGAGGGGGTAAGCCGGATCATTTCTCCCTCAAAACCCAACTTCTCAAGGAGTTCTCGCTCGTTTGCCGAAATTCCGTCGATAACGCCCCATTCCAGGGCCCGGTACGCGGAAAGGGTCAAGAGGGTATCCTTTTCCTTCAACTCCTCGATTTCCACGCTCCGATCCACCATGGCGGCAAAAACCCGTGGGTTTCGACCTCGTGCCTGGGCTAAGGCTTCGATTTGCCCCCGAAGGGCCGATACCGTCTTCGGATCGGGCTTCTCTCCCTCTCCTAAGGGGCGAGGTTCGCTCGCCCCCATGCTCGCATCGGGAGTCATGAAAATCTTTTCACAGGAGAGCGCCACAAATACCCCTGCCGACCAGGCTTTGGAATTCACGAAAGCCACGGTTCGCAAGGGGGATTGAAAGATGAGGTCTTTGATGAAAAGCATCGCATCCACTCGGCCGCCAAGGGTGTCAATCTCAAAGACTACCCATTCCACCTCTCTCCTTTGTGCCTCTCGCAGCGCCCGCCTCACAAAACTCGCTAAACCCCACTCTACGGCACCCACCTCGGGGATATCCCGAAGCTGAACCCACAAGAGAGTTCGGGAAGAAGCGAAGGAAACCTCACCCCCCAGTGTAAGGAGGAAAAGGGTGGTCAATAAAAGAATGCACTCATACCTTATTCCTCTTTTCATGTTAGGTAATGACCAAAAAATCGCCCGTTTATTCCCTCAACTTGGAACATCTCCTTCCACTTGTAGAGAGAATGAGCGACTACCTTCCTCTCAAAAGCCCCGTCGCAAGAGAGAACCGTTTCCCTCGATGCCGAAGTTTATTCATAAAAATCGATTGCATGAACCTCTTTTCCCTCCTGCTCCAAAATAGTACAATGAAAGGGGGATGCCTATGAAAGCGATGGTTTTGCCTTGTGTTCAGGATATGCGTGAAAATCCCACACCACTTACTCTTCTCCACCTCCCCCTTCCTTCCTTAAAAGAAGAGGAAATTCTCGTCGAGGTATCGGTATGTGGCGTGTGTCGGACTGAGCTCGATGAAATTGAGGGTCGTACTCCACCCTCTCTCTTTCCTATCGTGTTGGGACACGAGATCGTGGGAAAGGTGGTAGAGAAAGGAAAGAAAGTTACTCGTTTTGCGGTGGGAGACCGGGTGGGAATCGCCTGGATCCACTCATCCTGCGGAGCATGTCGTTTCTGCCAAGAAGGGAGAGAAAATCTCTGTGCCCAGTTTAAGGCTACCGGGCGAGATGCTCACGGCGGATATGCAGAGTACGCCGTGGTTAGAGAACCGTTCGCCTACCCTATCCCCGCCTCTTTCTCCGACGAAGAAGCTGCCCCTCTCCTCTGTGCCGGGGCAGTAGGGTATCGAGCCCTTCGCTTAGGCAATCTCCATGATGGTGAAGTTCTGGCTTTCTCTGGTTTCGGGGCCTCGGCTCATCTCGTCTTACAAACCGCCCGTCACCTCTATCCTCACTCTCCCCTCCTTGTCTTCACCCGCAGTGAGAGAGAACGCCTTTTTGCCCTTGACTTAGGCGCCCTATGGGCAGGGGATTTCGAAGACCTCCCGCCCCGCTCTCCGCAACTCGTAATCGATACTACTCCGGCCTGGAAACCGGTGGTGATGATGCTCCGCCGTTTAGAGCGAGGAGGAAGGCTGATTATCAATGCTATTCGTAAAGAGGTAACCGACCGGGAGTTTTTGGCAAAACTCGATTACGCCCAAGACCTGTGGATGGAGAAAACCATCCAGAGTGTGGCCAACGTCACCCGCCGCGACGTGGAAGAATTTCTTGAGGTGGCTGTGTCCATCCCTCTCCGGCCCACAGTAGAGACCTTTCCCTTGTCAGAGGCCAATCGAGCCCTTCAAGAACTCAAAGCAGGAATCATCCGAGGGGCGAAAGTACTCCGTATACGGGAGAGCTGAGATGGGTAAACTGCAGGGTATACGTACCGAAAAAATAGCTCTCAACCAACTTGAGACTGGGGAAGTGCTCGTCGGCACGCTCCTCGACGAAAAGGGGCACGTCTTACTGAATAAGGGAAGACCAATCACTGAAGCTCTCCTCGATCGGCTTCGAGCTCGAGGAATGGAATACGTCTTTTTAGAAATCGTCGAAGAGCGAGAAGAAGCATCGGTTGCCTCTCACGACATCTCTTGGGAAACGAAGCAAAAAACCTTGGATGATTTACAGAATGTTGTTAAATCACTCATCGAGGTGAAACCAACCACCATCGAACCCTTAGAGCGCGATATACACACCATTGTTGAGGAGGTTCGTGCCCATCAAGAAATCGTCATCCCCATCGTTCAACTCAAGAAACACGATGACTTCACCTTCACCCATTCTCTCAATGTAGCCATCATCGCTACCTTTATCGGCAAATTCTTGGGACTCAAGGAAACGGAAATCGCCCTCCTTGGCTTAGGAGCACTCCTCCACGATCTCGGAAAACTGAGTATTCCCCCCGAAATCCTACGGAAATCTACCGCCTTGACCCAGGAAGAATTCCAGATCATCCAAAAACATCCCCTCACAGCCAAAAAGATTCTCGATCAGCAAACCCATCTCAACGATTGGGCGAAAATTATCGCTTTGCAACATCACGAAAAAATTGACGGCAGTGGTTATCCCTTCCATCTGGGAGAAGAAGCAATCTCGATCTTCTCTCAAATCACCGCCGTTGCCGACATTTATGAAGCCCTCACTTCCGATCGTCCCTATCGCAAGGCCTTACCCATTTCTGAAGTAGTAGAGTACCTGATGGGGAATTCTGGATATAAGCTCAGCGAACGGGTGGTTTTGGCCTTTGTGAGTCATCTCTCTCCTTATCAAGTGGGTGACGTCGTGCGATTATCAAACGGTAAAGAAGCAGTGGTGAGTCGTTTCAATCCCGTTCTCCCTTTTCGGCCTTTCGTCCAGATCCGCGAGTACCTTCCTGATGGAAAGCTCATCCTTTCCCCAGAAATCGACCTCTCTCAGTCCCTGGTACTCACCATCGTAGAAGAAATTACCCTCCAGAGTCAGGTACGCCTCCCTTGAGAGGCGAGAAGGGCAAAAAGAGTTTCGGTAACGGCAGTCCGATTGTGAGGATGAAGGACGAATTTTCGTACCCCTTCTCCTTCCCAGTAATGGGCTACTTGGAGAAGGGGAGGGAAAAAAGAAGTGACCACTATCGGTAAAGCGGAGTACCATGCCTTGTGGAACCATTGTGCAAAAGCCGAAGAGAGGAGTTCCATCTTGCCCACTTCATCGACGAGGAGAGGTTTTCGCTTTTCAAACGCTTCTTCGAGCTCGGGTAAAACCAGGGCTTCAAAGTCACGAACAAACACTTTGTATCGTCCCACCTCAAAGGGCGAAACACCTTCTCTATGGGCCAATATACCCTTCTTCCCTGAAAGAGTCACGATGGCAAATCCCAACCGTTCTCGATCCCGAATTTCCTCGGTGTAAAACCCCCGAAAACAGCCTGGAAAAGAGGCGACCACCTTTTTGACCAGCGTGGTTTTCCCCACTCCGGGTCTTCCTAAAATTACGATCCGCACCCTTTACAATCCCCTTTCTCTTTCGATATAGTAACCGCAAATGGACAACTTTCTCAAGTTTCTGGGAACGGCAGGAGCACGTTTTGTGGTCTCACGGCAACTCCGTGCTTCCGGGGGAATATGGATCCATTTCCAAGGTACCCATATCCATATCGATCCCGGTCCAGGAGCATTGGTGAGGGCGGTAAGCAGTCGCCCTCCGCTCAACCCCCCCGATCTCCATGCCATCCTCGTCTCCCACCGCCACCTCGACCACGCTAACGACCTCAACATCATGGTAGAAGCCATGACTCAAGGGGGCACGAAAAAACGGGGAAGCGTTTTTCTCCCCCGCGAGGCGCTCCAAGGGGAACCAATTCTCTTCTCTTATCTCCGGGAATTCTTGAACGAGATTGTCTTCTTAGAAACAGGGGGTCAGTACCGGGTTGGGAACATTTCCTTTACCACACCTTTACGCCATGAACACACCACCGAAACGTATGGCTTCTCTTTCTCTTTCCCTCAGGGCACGGTATCTTTGGTGGTAGATACCCTCTTCACCGAAAAGCTCTTTGAGGCTTACGCAAAGAGTGACTGTCTCATCATTCACACCATGCGCCTGAAACCCGCCGAGCACCTTGAGCTCCTCCACCTCTCGGTAGAGGACGCCCGTATTCTCATTGAAAACATTCGTCCTCGCTTGGCGATCCTCACCCACTTTGGCATGACCATGCTTCAGGCGAAACCTTGGGAAATCGCCGAGAAGCTTACCGAGAAAACAGGCATTCCCGTCATCGCCGCCCGCGACAGGATGACTTTGAACCTCGATTCTTTTTAAAGGCGAGCCAGTGCAAGGTAGAAACGGGTCAAAAAGGTAAAGGTATAGGTCAAAATAACCCCACCAAGAAAAGTGTTAATAACTACTCCTGCATAGGGAACGAAACCAAAAAGCCAGAAGAGTAAATACCCCATCACGCCTAAAAAGAGCACCACCACTAAGAAGGTGAAAGACTCCCCCAAGTTTTCCAGAGAGAGTTGAAAACTGCGACGAATCGCTGAAAAAGCATCCTCTTCCTCGATGATCACGATAGGAAGAGTGAACATGAGTAAAAAGCCGAACACAAGGCCCGGAAATACGAAAAACACGGAGAAAAAACTCACCAAAAATCCCACCATCAAAGCGACGATTAAGATATCGGCAAAACGCAGGGAAAAAATACGCCAAGCCCTTTGAAAATGAACTCTTTCTCGGTACTGTCCATCCCACACCAAGGCAATCACGAGTCCCAGAGCTAAAAACCCAAGGAGAATTCCTAAAATCACCACTATGACACTCACTCCCCATTGGAAAAAAGCGGTAATCCAAGAGAGGCTCCTCCGCCATACCAAATGATTGGCCACCGCAATGAGGAATGCCGAGGGCAAGGTAGGAACAATGAGCTCTGGATTTCGAGCCACATATTCCCCACTCCAACGCAATTCGTGCCAAAAGTTTACACTTCCAATCATACTCTCCCCCCTTTGCCTTTTCCGCCATATGTTCTATATTACTGGTAAGCGAAAGAAGGTGCAAGAGGTTGAAAAAGATTCCTCTTCTTTCGGGGTTCTGGAAAGCGATTGGGACGGTCGCTTCGCCATCCGGGAAACGTTTTTTCAACCAAATCGCTCTTTACTTCGCCGAACGTTTCTCTTGTCCGCAGGTGTTCTCCTTCTCGCCTGAAGAGAGTTGGTTTCAAACCGGCCAAGGAGTCGGTTACTCTTTGCTCTCGCGCAATCTCTTCCCTTTTCTCCTCTTCAGTGAAGACCATGCTCTGACCGGAGGAGTTTACGAAATGTTGCACTTCTTCTTCCCTCGGAAAGAACTCTTCCTCCTCGTCCTTGATGCCCATCTCGACATTTTTCCTCATGACCACAGTCCTCACGAGGTACATCGAGGAAATTTTCTCCTCCACCTCCTCAAAAAAGGCTCTCTCCCAGAGTCACGGCTTCTCGTTTTCTCTCCTCGAGAAAACCTGGAAATCTTTGCCCATCTCCCCCGAGGTTTCTATTACCTCTCCTGGGACATCGATTTCGGCTTTCCTCAATACGCCCACTTTCCCACCGAAAAAACCATGACCTTCTCAAGGCTCAAAACCGTGTTTTCCCAGCTCTCTCAGGTTCTCAAGCGACCAGGATGCATACTCGTCGGCATGGACATCGTAGAGGTAAAACCTCTTCTTCCTCGCTCTCGGAGACTTTTCTCTTTACTCTCTCTCGCCCTTACAACTCTTACCCAAAATATCACAGTTTTTTGTCCTTTTCCCTTGCGAGAATCACAAAATCACAGTATGCTTGAAAGAGGAGCGCATCGTAGGTAAAGAGGGATGTAAGCCATGAAAAACCGCTTTTTTTACCCAAAACGAGGTCTTGGCGTGGAGTATGGTTTTTGGAAGGTTATCGTGTTCGTGGGGTGCTTAGGTTTCTTCGGCTCCTTGTGGGGGAATACCTTGGCGCTCGATGCCATTGACTACGCAGAACTCCTCCTTGAAGAAGGAGACACCGAAAAAGCCATTACCCTCCTTGAACCACTTTTGCACGAACAAGACGAAGAACGCCTCGCACATGTGGTGGAGCTTCTCTACCGGATATACTCCGAAAAAGGGGAGAGAGAAAAAGCCGTCACAACCCTTGAAACTTACATCAAAAAATTTCCCCACACTCCCTCGGCATATCTCTACCGTTATTGGATTGCCAAAGACAAAGAGGAACAAGGCAAGGTCGACGAAGCCATTGCCCTCCTTCGCCAATTCATCGAAAGTTACCCCCGAGATTTAGAGGACCCTTATGAACTCCGTTGTCAAGCTCAAGAAGACCTCGCGTATCTCTGGCAGCATGCGAAAAAAGACTATGCACAAGCTATCACTGCGTACCAAAAAGTACTCTCTTGTACCGACGAAGAGGACCAAGCACGAATCATGATGGAAATTGCTTTTTGCCATGAACGCATGAAAAACGCCTCACAAGCTATTGAACAATACAAAAAAGTCAGCCAAAAAACCCAAGACGAATTTTACCGTCGCTGGGCACAACTGCGCACCCAGTATCTCACCGAAAAACCTCAAGGCGCAGAAAAAGAGAGAGACGCCTTGGCCAAAAAACTCGTCGCCGCCTTCGAGAAGAGAGACATAAAAGCCTTGGAGCGCTTGGCCAAGAGAGGAGACTTCTGGGCGGGGGTAAACTTTAGCGAATTCGAGATCGATACTTTTTCCCGTGCCCGTGATTATCTCACTCAACACCTCGCCTCTTCGCCTCACCTGCAAGTTTCCCACCAAGCTTCTCTCAAAAATGACGAGTGGGTTATTCGCATCGATAACTGGGGAGACCCAGAGTATAACATTCTCTACTTAGTGATCAATGAAGGATTCTACGGATGGGAATGGCAGGGTATCATTCTCTCCAGTACTCAGCTTGAAGAGCTCCTTGCGAACATGAATCATCAGGAAGAAGAGAGGTGAATCACTTGCCGAAGAGAGAAGCCCAAAAGCGAAGGATCACCAAAGAAACCCACATCGAGGTACTTTTGTCCTTAGAGGGGAAAGGAAACATAAGAATTGATATGGCCATTCCCTTCTTTCCCCACCTTTTGGAAAGCCTGGCCTTTCACGCCGGATGGGATCTCACCGTACATGCCCAAGGTGATAGTGAGCGAGTTGACGACCATCACACCGTAGAAGATGTAGGAATTGTCCTGGGAGAGGCTTTGGCAGAATGTTTAGGGGAGAAAAAGGGGGTTAGGCGCTTTGCTACCGTTTTTATCCCTATGGATGAAGTCCTCAGCATGGTTTCCGTGGATTTAAGCGGTCGCCCCTACCTTGTCTACGAGACACCAACGCTGGATACCCGAATAGGGTCTTTTGAAACCCAGCTCGTGGAAGAATTTCTGCGGGCTTTCACCTATAGCGCAAAAATTACCCTTCATGCTAAAATATGGTGGGGGAAAAATGTTCATCATTGTTTGGAGTCGCTCTTTAAGGCAATGGGAAGAGCGCTGGCCGAAGCCGGTACCATTCAAGGGGAAACTATTCCATCAACCAAAGGAACTCTATAGGAGAGGGTGAGAATGATCGCCATTGTTGATTACGGCATCGGAAATTTACATAGTGTTTCCAAGGCATTACAACGATTGGGAAAAGAAACAGTGATCACCAAAGAGCGGGACACTCTCCTGCAAGCAAAAGCGGTTGTTCTCCCAGGGGTTGGTTCATTTGGGGAAGCCATGGATAACCTGGAAAAAATGGATTTAGTGGGTGCCTTGCGAGATATGTACCTCGAAGGGAGACCCATTTTAGGTATTTGTTTAGGCTTGCAACTTTTCTTCGAGCGGAGTCAAGAATCACCACGCAAAAAGGGCTTGACCTTTCTCTCTGGAGAAGTTCGGAAGCTCCCGCCTACCGCCAAAATTCCCCATATCGGGTGGAACCGGGTGTACTTCAAAAGAGTCACCCCCTTCACCCAAGAAATACCCCAGGGACGTTTCTTCTACTTTGCGAACTCTTTCTACGTCATCCCCGAAGATGAAACTTGTGTGGTGGGCATCTGCAATTACAATGTGGTCATTCCTGCCGTTGTCAATACTGACAATCTCTGGGGTGTACAGTTCCATCCTGAAAAGAGCGCTCAATGGGGCATGAAATTCTTAGAAAATTGGGTGAAGAGCTTACCTGCATGATTTTGCCCATCCCTGCTATTGACATTATCGAAGGCCAAGTGGTTCGGCTGGAAAAAGGAGATTACCGGCGAGTTACGGTTTTCCATTCCTCCCCGGAAGAAGTGGCGAAAAAATGGGAGAGCGAAGGTGCGCCCTTTCTCCACGTCGTCGATTTAGAGGGCGCCAAGATGGGGCAACCAATGAACACCTCTTCCATCGAACGGATTATCTGCACCGTTTCTATACCGGTAGAAGTGGGAGGAGGCATCCGTGATCGTACCGTTTTTGAACACTATTTGTCCCTGGGTGCAGAACGGGTGGTCGTGGGGAGTGTGGTGGTCAAAAATCCGAAGGTGTTTGAAGAGATGTTACACATCGCACCAGACCGCTTAGCGGTGAGCCTGGATGTGCGGGGAGAATATCTCGCCATCCAAGGATGGACGGAAGAAACTCCCCTACGGGCTGCGCCCTTTGCCCGCAGGCTTCGAGAAAAGGGTGTCCGATACTTCATTTTCACCGATATCGACCAAGATGGAACTCTTTCCGGAATCCGAACAGAGGTGATCCAAAAATTCTTACAAGAAAGTGGCGTCTCAATTCTTCTTGCCGGAGGTGTGAGCCGTCGAGAAGACATAGAACGATTGAAGGAAATACCGGGAGTGGAAGGGATTATCTTGGGCAAGGCATTGTATGCAGGGACACTCACCCTGCAAGAGGTCATTACCATCCTACGGAGGGAATAGAAAGTGTTAGCCAAAAGAATTATCCCCTGTCTCGATGTCAAAGAAGGACGAGTGGTTAAGGGAATCCACTTTGAGGACATTAAAGACGTTGGTGATCCGGTAGAGTTGGCCAAACGCTACGAACAAGAAGGGGCTGATGAATTGGTCTTTCTCGACATTACCGCTTCCTACGAACAACGGGAAATCATGATTCACGTGGCCGAAAAAGTCGCTGAAGTGCTCACCATTCCTTTCACTGTGGGTGGCGGTATCGGGAGCGCCGAGCATGTGAGTAAACTCCTCAAGGCCGGTGCTGACAAAGCGTCGATTAACACCCAAGCCGTCCTCAACCCTAACCTTGTTTCTGAACTCGCTGAAAAGTTTGGGAGTCAATGTGTGGTGGTAGCCATCGACGTCAAGCGAACCTGGGACCGTATCACCCATCGCAGTTACTGGGAGGTATTCATTAACGGGGGGAGAACCCCTACGGGAAAAGACGCCATCCTGTGGGCACAACAGGTGGAAAAATTAGGAGCAGGCGAAATCCTCTTAACCAGCATGGATACCGATGGCACGCAATCAGGCTACGACATCAGCTTAACCCGCAAAATAGCCGAGAAGGTAAACATTCCGGTCATTGCCTCGGGCGGAGCGGGCAAGTTAGAACACCTCGCCGCGGTTCTCCAAGAGGGAAAAGCCGATGCTGCCTTAGTCGCTTCCCTCTTCCATTACCGTTACTCGACCATTCCCGAGGCGAAGACTTTCCTCAAAAAAAGAGGTATACCAGTGAGGACAGAGGACTAATGAACTCCATCTGGGAAACCCTCAAAAAAGACACCCAGGGACTCATTCCTGCCATCATTCAAGATGTGAGGAGTGGTAAGGTGCTCATGATGGCTTACATGAACGAAGAGGCTTTCTATAAAACCTTAGAAACTGGTACCACTTGGTTCTATAGTCGGAGCCGTCAAACCCTTTGGCACAAAGGAGAAACGAGCGGTCACACCCAACGAGTCCGGGGTATGTACCTCGATTGCGACCAAGATACTCTGCTCATCCAGGTGGATCAAGAGGGGGTGGCTTGCCATACCGGGTTTTTCTCTTGTTTCCACCAAAAAATCGACGCCCAGCCCACTCTCTCCGGAGACGAATACCCTCCCTACGCGCTCTCAGCCTTTTTACAAGAGCTCTTTGAGGTGATTGAAGAACGTGCCCGGCATCCTCAACCGAATTCCTATACCAATAAACTGCTTGAGGAGGGAGAAGAGAAGATCCTCCGCAAAGTAGCCGAGGAAACCACCGAAGTGATTCTCGCTACCCTCAACGACAAGACCAACCCCGAACACCTCCGCTGGGAAGTGGCCGATCTCCTCTATCACCTCTTGGTCCTCTTAAAGAACCAAGGACTCTCCTTCTACGAGGTGATGGAGGAACTCTCCCGAAGACACGCTGCGAAAAAGAAATAGCCCCGGGCGAGAAGCGAAACGAGGTCAAGTTTTCCACCCTTAGTGTAAACTTATCGTAGGGGTTCCAGGATAAAGAAATGAAGAGACCTCGCCATCCAGTGTTTGTTATACAATT
>CAKZPS010000009.1 GCA_937139415.1 uncultured bacterium | reverse complement strand
TTGGCCTTCCATTTTACCGATCAGGAGGTCTTTTTTTTCTTCTTCTATTCGGATGTCTACCCAAAATACGATACACTGCCCAATTCCCTGGATGAGAGAAGCTCAAGTGGCCATCGATTATCTAAAAGACGTCTTGGCTAAAGCCAGAAGCGAAATCTCCGACGCTAAAACTGAGGCTAAAGTGGGGTGTGCACAGTGAGCTTAGGGGAAACAGTGATGAGAGGAAGGGAGTAGCTGGGCTTGGTAGAGGAAAAGATAGGTAACGGGCGAGTCCGTTGTCCTCAAAAAAGTCTGGAAAAAGAGAGGGCTCAAAGCCTCACACAAGCCCTGGCGCGCCCGGAGGGATTTGAACCCCCAACCTACGGATTTGGAGTCCGTTCTCTATTCTCTTCTTGATTCCCCCTCTCTTGAGAAGCGAGCCGAAAGAACGTTTCCCCTCGAACCATCAAAAGGAGTTCCTCGAAATAGTGAACAAATCTTTCGAACGCTCAACCGAGGGGTTGCGAAAAGGTGACAGAAAGAGGAAGAATCTCGAGGCACCAAGAAAAAGCTTTCGGAATATTTCACTGGTTTTGCTCTTTTCCAAAGAGTCGTTCTCGTAGTATGATACCGATAGAAAAAAATAAAGTGCTAAATCGGAGAGAAGAGATTACGGTCTCTTAAAATACACTTCTCAAGAAATCTGAAAAGATCCAAGCAAGGATTGCCGAGGTAACCGGCTCCGAAGAGATGGTGCTCTCTGGCTTCTCTGTCTGCAGGGACACAAAGCCAGGTGACATAGACCTTTTTGCGGCTCAATCTGGCGTTTATCGGAGATCATGATACCGTAATTTCTGTGAATCTCATCAGGGCAGACACAGCCAGAGCTATCTCGGTGACGCCTCTTCAAGACCGTGAGGAGATGCAAGACCTATAGTCTCATTTACCATTCTATTCTCGGAGAGGGAAAGATTTCTATGAAGGAAAATCGTTTAAGAGGGGTTTTAGGTCAACAAATAAGCTCGCAGTATAGTTCAATAGATGACATCATTGGTTTTCTGAGGGAAAACAGGGAATTTCTTTTTACCCATTTTGGTGTCACCAAAATTGGGGTTTTCGGAAGCTTTGCCCAAGGCAAGGTCGCCAGAAGAAGCGACATCGATATCGTTGTAGAGATGAAAAAGGAATTTAAAGACCTTCGCCACTTTTTTGCCTTGAAAAGGTACTTGGAGCGAAATTTTCGCAGGAAAGTTGACTTAGGTTTTTTGGAAAATATGAAACCTCTCATCCGAGCAAAGGTTGCAGAGAACATTCGCTATGCCTGAAAAGGATATAAGTCAGTATCCTGAGGACATTTGGGAATCGGGGAATGCCATTTTAGATTACGTAAAAGATATGGATTTTGAACAGTTTAAGGGTGACAGAAAAACCTATATGGCAGTGATAAGGGAGTTTGAAATCATAGGAGAAGCAGTAGCGAGAATACCAAGGGATGTAAAAATGCACTATCGAAATATTCCTTGGAGAGATATAAAAGACTTCCGAAATGTGTTGATTCACGAGTACTTTGGAGTCGACCTTGAAATAGTATGGAAGGTTATTCACAAGGAATTGAAGGAACTTTTAGTAGTAGTACACCAAATTTTAGAAACTCATCGAGGGGAGAAATTTTGAGGGGCTCGGCACTCCTCTCCCAAATTTTGCTCTGTGCCCATTTCGGAGTGTTATACCCCAAGATGGAATAAAAAGATGAGGACCCTACTCCATTCCCCCCTCTTTCCTCCACCAACCCAGAGGACAAAAATTTCCCATCATGTGCATTCTATTACTTTCTCTCCTACCATCCGCTCAGCCGAGCGAGGACACTGAGGCTTCGAATTTCATCGTCCTTCCGAGAAGCAGCGAGTACCCATAGGAACGGAGAGTGATCCCCAGGGATTGAACCGCCTTGGGCGAAGAAGGTGAGGCTTTTCTGAGAGAAATTTTCGGAGTGAAGCGACAGAGCTTGCCCAAGACTGGGGGCCCCTTTTTCTCTCGTTGCGTTCTCTTTTCTTCTCTCCCGGGCTTCAATCTCTTTCCGCAAGGAGAAACGCAACGAGAGCTACTCAGATGAGCTGAAGGCGCCTCCCTCAGGAGTGAAGACGCCAAAAAGGTCAAGGGAAGCAGCAGAATATCTGAAAGCTTCGGCTCTCCAATCCGGCTTAAAGAAGAAAGTGAATTTGGAAGTCCAGGAAAACCCAAGAGAAGGAAAACTTCCAAAGCCTCACACAAGCCCTGGCGCGCCCGGAGGGATTTGAACCCCCAACCTACGGATCCGTAGTCCGTTGCTCTATCCAATTGAGCCACGGGCGCACCGATAGAGTACATATATTGTATCTTAGTCCTTAGAGCGTGTCAACTTTCTGAGTCGAGCTTAATATCTGCAACTGAGGACACAATATGATGCGGACGATAAGGGAAGCGATTGACATCCTCGAGTTTGGTAACTCCGGTGAGAACGAGAATGGTTTCCAGTCCTGACTCTAAGCCCACCTTAACATCAGTGTCCATGCGATCCCCAACCATAACCGCGTTTTCAGAATGCTCGCCGATGTAACGGAGAGCAGCCCGCAAGATAAGGGGGTTAGGTTTTCCCACAAAGTAGGGTGTGTATCCGGAAGCCTTTTCCAAAAGCGCCGCCACCGCCCCACAGGCAGGAACGATACCTCCTTCACCCGGTCCGGAGGGATCGGGATTGGTGGCAATGAAGGGCACACCGGACATAACCAATTGACAAGCCCGGACAATCTTATCATAGGGGTACGATTCCATCTCTCCCAAAATGACAAAGTCAGGGCGGTAATCGGTAAAGGAGTATCCGACTTCGTTGAGTGCTTGGTAGAGGCCGGTCCCTCCCAAAACAAAGGCAGACCCCTTCGGTTTCTGTATACTTACGAAATGCGCAGTGGCCATCGCGCTACTAAAGAAATGCTCTGCTCCAATATT
Source organism: uncultured bacterium (assembly GCA_937139415.1). Taxonomy (GTDB): domain Bacteria; phylum Atribacterota; class Atribacteria; order Atribacterales; family Caldatribacteriaceae; genus CAKZPS01. The sequence continues at coordinate 57,155 of CAKZPS010000009.1, read as the reverse complement.
AATCCCCGCGTGATTCATGCGGTGTTGTAAATCCCGAGGAGTATATCGCGAGTTGTTGGTGAGAATGAGAAATTTATGCCCATTCTCCCGTAACCGCTCGATGAATTCTTTTGCTCCCGGGATTGCCCGATCACCGTAAAGCAGAACTCCATCCATGTCGATGAGAAACGCTTTCTTCGCCATCACAAGACCTCGTAAAAAGGTATCATTTCTATTATACGAGAAATTTGGAGAAAAAAATAAAGCGAAAGTGAAAGTTTTGTTTTCTGTAACTCTTCATCATTCTCGTGTTACTTACCGTCAAGGCCCATACTCAAAAAACGAGAGAATTCCTGAGCAAAAACAGAATCGAAATCGGGGTTGATGGCTAAGAGCACCCCTCCATGGCCTCTTTTGGGGAGGACATGACATTCTGCGTCATTGCCCTTCTCCCGGAGTATACGATAGAGACGCTCAGTTTGCGCGGGGGGAGTGAGCTCATCGTTTTCCCCTACCATGAGAAAAAAAGAACGAGAAACGGTCTCTACCTGATAGAGAGGGGAAAAACGGGTGAGATTTTTCCGCCCACGGAACATGTTGGTAAAAAAGAGTTCTAAGAGTTTCTCTCCTTTGACATCCAAAGTTCCCTCATAGGCGAGTAAATCGTAGGGTCCACTCAAGAGAACCACTTTTCGAATAGAAGAAGAGAGAGAAATAGGTAGAGAACGATTGTTTACCGTTAAAAGGGCGACAAGATGTGCCCCCGCCGAATGTCCTCCAAGCACGACCTCTTGGGGATTCCCCCCGTATTCCTCAATATGTTGCGAGACCCAATGCAAGGCACGTACAACATCATCGGTCATTTCTTGGATCGAAGCCTGAGGATAGAGCCGATAATCGAGATTGACGAAGACATGGCGATTTTGGATAATCTCGCGGGCGATTTGGGCATAAAATAAATCATCCTTACTCCCTCCTATCCACGTCCCTCCATGAACAAAGACAAAAACCGGAAGCCTTTCTCTCTCCCGAATAGAGAGCGGAATCACCACATCGAGACGTTGCTTCTTCTCCTTTCCATATGCAATGTTCCTATAAACCACTCCCTGGGCATACTGTGCGAGGGCTTGAGGAGGCATGCGAACATCTTTCCCTTTTTTCCGAGGAACAGGAAGTCCTAAGAGGTGACACAAGTCCTCTTCCATCTTCTCGCTCTCTTCGAGCGAGAAGGCAAATCGCTCTTCAAGGTCCCGAAGCAGTGTCTCTTGAAAGTTCTCAAGAGAAATATAGCTAAAGATGATGAAGAAAATGATTACCGCAATGCTACTCCGAACAACCACTCTTTTCCCCCTCTCCCCGATTCTCCGTTTGAGACCGGAGAAAAACGAACTTTTCCCCTCTCGAAACTCATGAACTACCCACAAGAAAGAGTACATCTCTCCCCCATCGGGAGACAAGCCCTTCCGGGAAATCTTTTCTCTCCCTCCGTTCACTCCTTGAGGAACGCTCCCGGAAAAGGGAAAAGAAGTCCCCCCCTGAAGCAATCAGTCTCTTGACATTGAGATTACTTCATTCCTTTTGTACTTGAACATAACGAGAGAGAGGAGTTGTCCTATAAAAGGGATACGAAACCCCACGAAAAATTTCTGGAGCGAACCCCCCCGAGATTTTTGCACGACCGGAGGTTCGCTGCACATGGGTATTGATAAACCTGTACCATTACGCTATTTTATCCTTGGTTAAAATCGCACCATAGTGGGATGGAAACGAGAAAAGAACGATGGAAATCCCTTAAAAAACCCTCAAGGGCCGGTACCGCCCTCGAAGGCCCGCCATTCGCCCTGTGGTTCGTCTTTCACCACATAGTAAAAATAGGTGTGCTGACCTGCAGGAAGGATCGGACCATCGTACAGTTTGTCAAAGGTGATCAGGAAAAGCCTGTGATACCCTGGATCACAGGAGTCACATAGAGAAGCAAAACGCGGGGCGTTACTCTTGTGAGGGATCAACCCGAGCTTACCGTAACGGGCGATTGAAAGCATAAACATTCCATAGTGAGGAATGTTATAGCACTTGGGATTTTCTCTGAACTCCGTCGCGCCCAACCGGTTACCTCCTCATGGAAATACTGCCCTCGAAAACAGAACCCCACTTCTATTGGATCACCGTAGGAGAGGATTCCCCAAGGTTGCCTCTTCAGGTTACTCTCCCTAATCCCGGTATATCGAGTCCATGGAAAGGTCCACCCCCTCAGACCTTGTAGGTGAGTTGGCCATCGTTTTCTCGAAGGAAGATGACATGCACCTTCTTGTAACGGGCAAGCATCAGGATACAAGTACGGTAGTGGGGAAGGGGAAAGTACTGCGGATTAGGCCTGAATTCCGGCTTAGACCAACCACCTCTCTTCGGTACGGTGTAGTGGTGTCCACCGACCTAACCGGTCTCATGCTCTCCCTCAGGATAGAATATCACCCCCATGGTAGGGTGAGCGGGTGTACCCTCCGAGTTGAGAACGAGGTAAGAGAGCTCCACGGGAAGCTCAGGATCGTTTGCCCTCACCTCAAGATCGAAGGCATGTCTCCTCCTTTCCCAATATTCGCCACGGCTCTCGCGAAAGACGAGAACACGAAGGTTATAAAGAGGAATGAAGTGACCAATCCCCATTTCCAACGCACACCAGAACACCTTCAAAACCATACCTTACCAGGGAAATGCCTCTACCCGGGGCTAAACTACCAAAATGTTTGCAGTTTATGGCTGTGGGATGTTTCGAGAGTCTCCCCTCCAGGTCCTCTCCCCTCTCTTCAAATCTTATATTACACTACACTTTTTGAGTTCTCTGAGAAAAGAGGAAAGTAGTCCTTCCAAAGCCACGGCCGGATTCAAAGAAGAAGCAACGGGGATTTGACAACACTTTGAAGATCAGAACGAGTGAGATAAATTGAAGAATTCTCTTGAGTTGCTGTTACACTGCAAGCTTTTTCTCTACTCCGCAAACCCTCCCGAGGGGAGTGAAGTGAATTCATGAGACCGCCACGGCGCGAAAACATGCGCCTCGCGGTGACTTCTTCAGAGTGCCATGGGGATTAGGAAAACCGAATCCCCTCGCAGTGACTCCCTTTTTCGCCTTTGCGAGCCTCATCTTATTACTTGGCGAAGTAAGAGCGTAGCTTCTCCTCCTTCAAAAATTCGAATGAGACGGTCACGGTACGGAATACTGAATCTCGCGATGGACACCGACGTCGTGGGGAATCGCGGCTACCCTTGACACCTACTCCAAAGTCATGCCCAGACTCAAAGAGCAGGCAGTGAAGAAAATTGGAGAGGTCTTGGGGAGCATCGTTACCAAGGATTCCCAAAAACTGCAGTAGTAGGAAGAATTTTGAGGAGGGGTCAATCGCTCAAACCCTTGAAAAACCTGGTCGGGGCGAGCCGACTTGAACGGCCGACCCCCTGCTCCCAAGGCAGGTGCGCTTACCAGGCTGCGCTACGCCCCGACGGTGGTCATTATAACAAGAAGCCCAAAGACCGACAAGAGTTTTGTCCTCAAAACACCTAAGGGAGACCAGATTTCTCCGGTCTCCCTTAGGTGCAAGGAGGGGAAAGACTTCTATTATAGGAGGTGCTAGTGGGGTACCTTTATTCACATGTCCATTTCCAGAAAGAAATTATATAAGATTGCCGGTTTCTGTCAAGTATTCTCGAAAGGGGGGAAGAAAAAATTTGTGGTCTCTACACTACGACCGGAACTACTGCTCCCATCGACTCTTTTTGGTCCACGAAACGGCGATAAATGGTTCTTGCTTCCTCCACAGTAAAGCGACGTAGAGTCGCTTCGTATTGCCAGGGGAAATCCCAACCCAACCCTATCGCTTCGCAGAAAGAGAGGAGAGAAGCCAGCGAGGAGACGGTTTCAAAATAATGGAGGAAAATTCCTCGAGTGTAGTTTTTCGCTTCCTCAAACTCCTCGGCATCGATATTCACCAAGCTACGAAACTCATCCTTCAAAAGGCTCACCACGGCATCGAAATAGGCAAAGGGGAAACCACAGAACGCGCAGATGAAAGAGGGACCAAGGAGGGGCAGATACGAAGAACCCACTTGATAGCTCAGACCTCGCTCCTCACGAATCTTGAGGAAGAGCCGAGAGTACATCCCTCCTCCTAAGGCGTTATTCATGATTTCAAAAGCGATGCGTTCCTCTTTTTCCAGTATTCCCGGAGCTCGAAAACCGATCACTACCCATGCATCTCGGACTTCCCGACGATCCACGATTTTGAGCGAAGCGGGGAAAAAGCTACTGCGGGTGGGGCGAAGTTTCTCGCGAGGAATCATGCCCCCGAGCTCGTCTTCAAAAATCTTTCGCACCCGTGCCCCATCAAAGTTCCCCACCACCGAAACGACCATGTTATTCGGCACAAAGATTTTCCGATACCATTGCCAAATCTCTTCCACCTCTAAAATTTGTAAGCTCTTCTCTTCCCCTAAGGTGGGGAAGGCGTAAGGATGATTCCCAAAAAAGGCTCTGCGAAAACGATGAAAAGCCGCTTTCAGAGGATCATCGTCTAAGGAGCGTAAAAGTCCTACGAGAAACTTCTTTTCTTTATCCACTTCTTCTTTCCGGAAAGCCGGGGATTTAATGACCTCGAAAAAGAGTTTGAGGATCTCCACACTCTTATTGGCCGGACCGTCCATGGCAATCCTTCCAGTGAAATAGTTGGAAGAGCTGCGAATGGCAGCCCCTAACCTCTCCACCGCCTGGTTAAATTCGATGGTATTTCTCTTGGTCGTACCTTTGAGAATGGCCTCTTGCATCAAGGCAGAGATGCCCCGTTCTTTGTCGTTTTCGAAGAGATTACCAAGATGCAGACACAAATTCACCGCAAAGAGAGCACTCTCTGGAATGGGGAGGAGAAGGAGAACCAACCCATTTTTCAAGACTACTTTTTCTATGCGATCTTTGATCTCTTGCATCATCGTTAGTCTCCTGGACCGATCAAAATAGAAGTTGCTCGCTCCATGTCAAAGCACTTTTTGGCGACTTCGAGGATATGGACAACATCCAAGTGTTCCAAATACAAGAGAATCTGCAGGGCGTGATCCACATTATCAATCATGTCAAATCGCCCCAGAAGTTCGGCACTTCCTAGGGTGGTTTCGATAACACTGAAAAAGCTACTGCGCAAGAGATTGCGAGCACGCTCCAATTCCTCTTGGGTAGGAGGCTGCTCAAAAAGCCGGTCAAACTCCTTTTGTACTGCTTCTTCAACCGCTTCCCGTGAACCAGAGGAGAAAGTGTAAAACACGGAAAAAATACCAGCTCTCTCGTAGTAGGAGTAGGCAGTATGAACGGTGTCCACCAAACCTTGATCCTCACGAAGGGCGATGTTCAACCGCGACACCATGCCATCCCCTAAAATGACCGAAAGCAAGCGCAATACGTTGAAATCCTCGCTCTTGATCCCTCCACAGAGAAAACTAATTGCTCCGTAGCTTCGAGACACATCCATGCGACACTCGACAATTTGCCGTATAGGGAAAGGGAAAGAAGGGAAGAAACACAAATCGCACTGCTCGAGAGTGGGAAACCCATCGATCACCTTTTCTAAAAAAGAGAAGAGCTCAGCCTCTTCCAGGTCACCGCTCACCACACAGGTCATGTTGGCAAGGTGATAAAAGCGCCTTTGGTGCTCGAGTAAATCTTCTAAGGCGAGATTCCTTACCGTTTCTTCTCTCCCCAAAACCGGCATGCCGTAAGGTGTTCCGAGAAAAACTTTCTGATGGATGAGGTGATTCAACCGTTCTTCGGGATCATCTTCGTCCAAATGGATTTCTTGGATAACCACCATTTTCTCCCGTTCGATATCTTTGGGATCCAAAAGAGGGTGAAAGAGGAGCTCCGCTTCTAATTCAAGTGCCTCTCTCCAATATTCTTTGGGAACAACTAAATAAAAATCGGTAGTATCGAGGGAAGTCTCCGCATTGAGTTCGCCCCCCATCGCCTGTACTTTGCGGGTGAGGAGAGTACCCGGAAAATGGGTAGTTCCTTTGAATACCATGTGTTCGAAAAAATGGGCTAAACCGTTATCCTCCGGTTTTTCATCTCGTACCCCCACCCGAACCCAAAAGTTAAGAGCGACAAGAGGAGAAGATATTTTGCGATGGATCACCCGAAAGCCAGACGGGAAAACTTTTTTGGTATAGGTCAAACCTGCCATAGGACTATCAAACCTCTTATTTTACCTCTTGGGAAGACACGTCGTCTTCCCAAGAGGGTATCTCATACCCACCATGCTTGTCCAGTTTTCTCTCGAATAACCAATAACCTCAAAAAGGCAACCGCCTTTTCAAAGCCTTCTCTCCCTGACATGAGCGAATCTTCGTGTTCGATGGAGAGGACTCCATCATAACCAATCAGGCGCAAAGTACTCACAAAATCTTTCCAAAAACTGAAGTCATGACCGTAGCCTACGGTGCGGAATAACCAGGAACGTTTCGCCTCCTCGGTATATGGTTTCGTGTCCAGATTTCCGTTCACCGGGCTATTGAGGGAATCAATTTTCGTGTCTTTGGCGTGAACATGGTATATTGCTCCTTCTAATTTCCGCAGCGCCAAAATGGGGTCGATCCCCTGCCAAAAGAGGTGGCTCGGATCAAAATTAGCTCCGATCACTTCCCCAATTTCTTGTCGCAGACGCAAGAGCGTTTCCGGGTTGTACACCACAAAACCGGGGTGCATTTCCAAACATATCCGCACTCCATGGTCTTTGGCGAATTGTCCTACCTTCTTCCAATACGGCAAGACCTTCTCCTCCCATTGCCAGCGAAGCACTTCCAAGAAATCCGGAGGCCACGGACAGGTCACCCAATTAGGGTAACGGGCGTTGTCCGAATCTCCGGGACATCCGGAGAAGGTGATCACATTTTGTACCCCCAATTTCTCCGCCAAGAGAATGGTGTTTTCGAGCTCTTGACGATGCTTTTCGGCTATCTCTTTATTGGGGTGCAAAGAATTTCCGTGACAACTTAAGGCGCTTATCTCCAAACCCCTTACGGAGAAAGCATCTTGAAAGCGACGCAAGGCCTCAGGGTCATTCAAGAGCTTCCCAGGTTGACAGTGCGCATTACTCGGATAGCCACCGGTGCCAACCTCAACTGCTTCCACTCCCGTCTTACTCACGTAGTCAAGAGCCTTTTCGAGCGGTTCACTCTGGAAGAGCACCAAAAACACGCCAATTTTCAATCCCAACACCTCCTTGGAAATTATTGACTTTTTTTCGATCTTCCTGTATAAGAAAGAATAAAACTTTCCACCCCTTTTGTGGAACATAAGTCCTATGTAACCAAGTATACTCCCGAGTGTAGCGGAAAGCAATGAGTAGAGGGGAGAGAAGATGCGAATTGCCGAGCGAATAAAACAAATCGAACCATCAGCAACGTTATCTATTTCCACGAAAGCCAGGGCCATGAGAGCGAAAGGACTCGATGTCGTCTCTTTTAGCGCCGGAGAACCCGATTTCGATACCCCACTTCCTATCAAAGAAGCGGCAAAGAAAGCCCTTGACCAGGGTTTTACCAAGTACACTCCTACTTCGGGAACCGAAGAACTGAAGGAAGCCATTTGTGATAAACTCAGTCGAGAAAACAACTTACAATACCAAAAAAGCGAGATTATCGTCTCTTGTGGAGCCAAACACTCTCTCTATAACGCCATGATGGTGCTCTGTAACCCTGGGGATGAAGTTCTTCTTCCCAAGCCCTACTGGGTCACTTACCTGGAACAAATAAAGTTAGCCGGAGGGAAACCGGTTCTCCTCGATTGTCACCCTCAAACTTTGGTTTTTGAGAGTGAAGAAATACGGAAAAAACTCACTCTCCGCACTCGTCTCCTCATTCTCAATAACCCTTCCAACCCCAGTGGGGTGGTACTCGATGAGGAATTCCTCGCTCAAATCGCCCAAATTGCCTGTGAGAACGATCTTACCGTCATTTCTGATGAAATTTACGAACACTTGGTCTATGAAGGTGATTTTCCCCGAAGTATTGCTACGTTCCCCGGGATGAAAGAAAGAACCATTATCATTAATGGGGTTTCTAAAAGTTTCTCCATGACCGGGTGGAGGATTGGGTATGCCGCAGGGCCTGAAGAAGTTATCCAAGCCATGGAAAAGTTGCAGGACCACTCTACCTCTAATCCCACTTCAATCAGCCAGAAAGCAGCAGCTCACGCTCTCCGTTCGGACCCATCTTTAATCCGCGAAATGGTGCGCATTTTCGATGAGCGGAGAAAGCTTATGGTCCAGTATCTCCAAGAAATCCCCCAGGTTGTTTTTCCCGTTCCTCAGGGTGCGTTTTACATTTTCGCTGACTTTAGTCCTTACCTTGCTCATTCTTTCCGGGGAGAAAAGATCCGTACTTCGGTGAGATTGGCAGAACTCCTCTTAGAGGAGGCACATGTCGCTTGTGTGCCGGGTATTGCCTTTGGCATGGAGGGATATTTACGCTTCTCTTACGCCACATCACAAGAAAACATTGAAAAAGGCATGACCCGCTTGCGTGATTTTGTACTGAAACTTTCAGGAGGTGGAACCAATGCCTAAGATTTATCTACTCGATGTCACCAATCGCGATGGGGTACAGACGGCACGTTTGGGATTGGCCAAAATCGAAAAGACCATGATAAACTTTTTCCTCAACGAAATGGGTATCTATCAAAGTGAGTTCGGTTTCCCGACTACTCGCCACGAAACGAATTACCTGAACGCCAATTTAGAATTGCACAATATGGGTGTTCTTTCCCCCATCCGCTTGAGTGGATGGTTACGAGCAACGAAAAGCGATGTCGAGCTCGCCTATAAGATGGTTCCTCAGCTCAAGTACCTCAATCTCTCTATTTCTACCTCTGACCAGATGCTCCAGGGAAAGTTCCAAGGGAGAATGACCCGTGAACAATTGCTCGATACCATGACCGAAGCGGTTAAAACCGCCAAAGCCTTAGGAGCTGAAGGAATCGGTGTCAATGCTGAGGATGCCTCGCGAACTAATGTTGATTTCCTCATCGAATTCGCCTTAGCGGGAAAAGAAGCGGGTGCCGAGCGATTCCGTTACTGCGACACCCTGGGATACGACAGTCCTTTTACCATTTATGACCGCATTTTCCGAATTGCGGAGAAAACCAAGATGGCCATTGAACTCCACTGCCATAACGATCTCGGTATGGCAGTGGCGAATTCCGTAGCCGGTGCCAAGGCAGCCATCGATGCAGGATGCAATGTGTTCATCAATACCACCATAAACGGTGTTGGAGAGCGGGCGGGAAATGCGGACCTCGTATCGGTTATTTTGGCCCTCAAATATGCGAGTGGTTTAGACGACCAGAAATACGTACTCGATGAGCGGGTGAATCTCAAAGCAGCTTGGAAAACCTGCAAATACGCGTCTTACGCGTTCCGCGTGCCCATTCCCATCACCCAACCCGGTGTAGGAGCCAACGCCTTCGCTCACTCCTCCGGAATCCACGCCGATGGCGTACTCAAAGATCGCAAAAACTACGAGCTCTACGACTTTGATGAATTAGGACGTGGCGAACCGGAAATCATCGAAACGGGAAGACAAATTGTGGTGGGAGAATACAGTGGTATCAAGGGATTCTACAATGTCTACGAAAAGTTAGAGATCGAGTTCAAAAACGAGGAAGAAGCACGAGAAATCTTGGAACTGGCGCGTTTTGCCAATGTGGAGAAACAAAAACCTCTCACCGAAGACGAACTCCGTTTCATCGCCCGCTATCCCAAGCAAGCGAAAAAGATTCTTACCCTTACCCCCTAATCCTTTCCCCCTACGGGGGAAAGGATTATTTTTGACGAGCCTGAGAAAGGAGCGTTTTTTCTTCTTGTCTCCAATCTCTTCCGGCTTTAAAAAAAGCCTCAATGTTGGTAAGAGGAACGTCCTGGGGGAGATCGCATCCCGTACTCAAAACAAAGAGGGGGAAATTTTTCATTGCTTCCAGAAGGCGATAGGTCTCTACGTAAATTTCCTGATCGGTGTTTTGGAGCATGCCCACGGGGCTGATGTTGCCGATTAAAAGCACATTCTCTCCCGCTACCGAGGCAGCTTGGGGCAAAGAGACCATGCTATCTAAACTCAATCCCGCTACTCCGGTATCGGCCATCTCTCGTAAGAGATGAGTCGTATCGCCACACACGTGGAGGATGATTTCCACATCATCGAAAACTCCCACCATTTCCCGATAGAGAGGGGTTAAACTCTTACGGAATTGCTGGGGACCGAAAATAACTGCGGTCGGTTCGAGGACCATGATCATGTCGGCACCCTCCTCTCGTAAGGCAGATGCGTAATGCATAACCACGCGATAGGAAAAATTGAGGAGTTTATCAAAGAACTCTTCTTCGAGGATGCTTTTGAGTGCCAATTCATTCGCTCCCGCAAGGAGTCCGGCCAAGGTTAAGGGACCGATCACATACGCTCCCACTGGGCAAGGCAAAGCAACCCGCATGTGGCGCAAGGTTTCAAGATAGACCATCACCCGGCCATCCCCTAAAATGTTGATCTTCTCAAACTGTGCAAGGTCAGCCAGGGTCTGTACCGGATGGCTCTCTACCGAAGGGGTTTCTTCTAATGGGAAACGAACCGGCAAGCCCAAGGCGCTCGCCTCTACCGAGAGGTCCATGAGGAAAAACATGGCATCGGGGCGAAAACGATCGTAGAGGCGACTCAAGGTTTGAAATTGAACGAGATGGTTAAATTGGTTCTGTTTAATGCTCGTTCCGGTTAGTTGCAATCCCGGATACCCCATGAGGGGGACGATAGGACGTCGTCCCGTCTCCCACAGGGTTAGGGTCATGTTACGGAGGGAAAATCTCTCTTTCATCCGTCGGGCCATTCTCTACACCCCAATTTTATAAATCATTTAATTTTACAATCCATTATATCACGCTCCTCATAGAAGTCAATGTTCGTTGAAATATTTTGATAATAGTAATTACAAGTCACTACCTCTTTAAGATCGGTAGAAAAATTTCATCATTCATTTTACTATCTTCATCGAACCATTACCCACACCCGCCTGGTACGAGGACCGTCAAACTCGCAGAGGAAAATCCCCTGCCAAGTCCCCAAAAGGAGCCTCCCGTTTTCGACGAGAACAGTCACCGAAGAACCGACGAGACTGGCCTTCATATGGGCGGGGGAATTCCCTTCTCCATGTCGATAGGCAAGGCCATCCGGAACCATATGTCTCAAAACCTGCAAACAATCGGCAATTACGTCCGGATCGGCACTCTCTTGAATCATGACCCCTGCCGTAGTATGCGGTACATACACGACGCATATTCCTTCGCTCACTCCAGAACTTCCTACTGCTTCCTGTACGATTGAGGTAATGGAAACGCATTCTTCCCGACTACGGGTTCGCACGATGAATTCCCGATACATTCGCAGACTCCACCTCTTTCTCTTTCGCCTCTTACAAGAGTCTCTCCAAAAAATCCTCCGGCTTCTCCGCGACGACTTCCGAGGTTTCTTTCCCGTAGATTTCGCCTCGATTCTCCTCGGAAATGGCCCACGGAGTGAGTGGGAAACGGACCATGAGAGGGATGCGCATGAAGGGTTGTTCGACAATGACTTCCCCTGGCAAAAGACCGGAAGTCCTCTCCTTGAGCGATCCATCAAGATGGGCGTATTCCGGTTTCCCCAACTCGGCAAGCTTCTGGCGACCCACCACCACCGTCGAAGCCTGGGTAACCACCCGGTAATCGACCTGCGAAGCGGTCTGTTCCGCTCCCAAGAGAACCACGCGAAATGCACGACCTCGCTCCGCAACATCCTGAAAAATGCTTCCTAAGAGTCCTCCGCTTTCACGAGGGGCGTATTTATTTAGTTCGTCGAGATAGATGAACACCGGCTCATCCAAGAAACTCGTCTCTTTCCTATGCATGACCTCTTTGAGGAGCGCACCGACCACAAAACACTGACCCCAACGGGTGAGCTTGGCGATGTCGATCACCGTCACCCCACCCGGTCGATTCCAGTCAATGGTGTAGGTGGGCTGAGGAACCTCTCGAATTTCGGATAACTGCTTCACCTCAATTCTCCTCCACAAATGGTTGAGCCCAGTGCGGCGAGCCATCCGCAACCTTCGCGAAATGGCCAAAATAGTTCGATCTTCAATTCGCTCCTTTTTTAACTCCATGCTGACCTCGCCTTCCCCGCCTCCCTCATCGCTATGGAGCATATCGATGAGTTCCCCGCAATCATTGGGAAGACCAAACCGCTTGAGAACGTCTTCCGGATTTCCATAAGCGAGTTTCACGGCGTGGAGATACACACGCACCAAACTCTCCTCATCTAAACCGTCTATTTCCAAAGTGACGTTATAGGTCTTCTTGTCGGCGAGCTCTTTCTTTGCTTCCTCCACCAATCGCTCATAGCGATCCCGCAAGAGATCCTCAATGACACTCACCGCCAAGCTGAAATTGGGATTCCGCTCTATTTCTTCTGGATCGAACATGAGCGGTAAAAGTCCAAGCTCCACGACGTCGAGAATATCCCAGCCGTAAGATCTCACCCCCTCACGGGCGTGATGCAAGTAGGGTGTTCCACGGGTATCCTTGGGGGTGACCATTACCTTCACGTTCTCAAAAGGATGAGGTTCGACGCCAAAAGCCCGAAACATCGTCGACCACTCTTCAAAGCGACGATGCTCCTCTCCTTGAGTTTCTTGCGCCTCCTGCCACTCTCGATTCCACCGATCCAAGAAGAGCAGGCTCTCTCCCTTTACGTTAAAGACAATCGCCCGACTCTGGGAGAGAGTATCGGCTAAGGGAGCGTTGGTCATCCCGCTATATCGGGGATAGTAGAGGAGCATCCACAAGAGAAAGGTAGCGTAGGAAGTTTTCGCCGCGACACCTGATTGTCCACTGATATTGAGGTGAGCGCCGTTATCTCCCAAGATATATTTGAGATCGAGATAGGCAACCTTGCCGCTCGTGAGCACGCCAAAGGGCAAAGCCCGCTCACCTTTGCGCAACTCATGGAATCCAAGAGCAACATCGATTTCCTCTTCACTTACCGAGAACACCCGTGTACCCACCGGTGGAGGGAAAAAAGGTGCCACGGTGACCATGTCATCTCCGTCTCTTTTGAGGATTCGCGTCACCACTACTTGCCCGAGATAGCGGGAAACAGCGGCATAAATCCCCTCAAGACAGGCTTCCTCTTGATACCCACTGGAGATGGTCCCATCCCAGGAGGCAGCGATTTCGGTAATCATCCCGTAGGCTACAAATTTCTGTTCTCCCCACGAGTACTCTACTTTCACCACCTCATCTAACCCAAACACTCTGTTCCTCGAAGAGTGAAGACGAATCCAAAAACGGTAAGGGGTAATTTCGCGAAGCCCGGTAACCGTTCCTATCATTTCACTCATTGGTTTTCCCCCCAAAACTTTTTCTGCCAAAGATACTGCACCCAAGGAGAAGCAGCGAAGAATTGACCCAAATAATCTTCCAAAGCGATAATGGGAAAAAGATTTTCCGGAAGGCGACGCCAGGGAAAATCGCCGGTGAGGGTCGGCAAAAACCAAGCGATCTCGTTAAAAAAAACACTTATGTCATCCTTTACCGAGGCAAAATCATCTTTCCTCACCACCACCTCAAGACGAACAATACCTTTCCAAGGGTGATGTTCTTCCCGAGCTACCAACTTGAGATAGGAAAAAACTTTCAATAACGAAGGGTCCTCCCCCGAGAGAACACTGACAAAAGGAGTGCGCTCTCCCCGATTCAAAAGAAAAAGCGATTCCGCCCCTACAGGCAAAAGAGGAACCTGCTCAATCCTCTTCACCATCCCTACGGGACCAACCCCCGGTCGAAAAGAGAGTAATCGATCACTGGTAGGGAGAATACCATCTTTAATCACCGGGAACCCTCGGTTGAGAAGATCAATGACCACATCTCGCTCTAAACGGCTCAAAGCGTTGAAAAACGCTTGCCGCGATGTTTCGCCTGCTTGGGCATCACGTGGAACTCGGGTTGATTCCTCCAACTGAAAGATAAATCCCTCCCCCAAGTCCAAATCTCGTTTCTCAATAATCTGCCCTTGCAAGAGTTCGTGAGGTACCCCCAGTACTCTCCGCAAGAGAGGTCTCTCTTGGGGAGAAAATCCCATGGAAATCCCTTTCTCTGCATCCCATTCGCTATAGCCAGCGACAATTTCACCGAGTAAAATGACCGTAGTCCCGGCAATAATGCGGGCGTGAATACGCATTCTCCCATCGACAAAATAGGCACGTCTCACCTTTTCCTCCACTTCATCCCGAGGCTTGGCCTCCCATTGGCTCCAATCCTGAACCTCCCAAAACTCGGATGGCGCAAGGGTTTTTCTCTCCTCCCCAACAAAAGAGTGAGTAAAATTTCCTTCTTCCTGGAACCAATGGTCCAATTGAACCCTCACCGATCCGAGAAATTCAGCTATATCGGCGAAGAGTCGAGCTTCTTCTTCCAAGTAACCTGTCCCTCCCTTACCTCAAGACGCAGAGGGAAGTAATCGGCAAAGAGTTCATCATGGGTCACAATGCCGATCATCTTCCCACTTTTCCCCAGACGTAAAATCGCATCGGCTACCAATTCCAAATGTTCCCGATCAAGAGGCGAAAACCCCTCATCGATAAAGAGACAATTGGCAGAACGGTTGTTTCCTTGCTCTTTGAGCCACAGGCGAGAAATGGCTAAGGCCAGAGAGAGGGCAATCAACGTCTTTTCTCCACCTGAACACTCATGGATGAATCGCTCTTCCTGACCGTACCGCTTATCCACCACTACCATTTGCGTAGCACCACTTTCGCTTCTCATGCGCAACACATACCGCTCCCCCGAGAGAGAGAAGAGGAGACGAGAAGCCTCTTCCTCTAACTTCTGGAAGAGGATACGCAAAAGATAATTCTTAAATTGACGGGCTTCAAGAGCGTTCAAGAGAGTTTCTAAGAGTCCCTTCTTTTCTCTCTTTGCTCGTATCTCTCCCTCAAGGAGAGAGCGTTCTCTGATCCTCTCCTCGAGGTGGTGGAGCTTCATCCGTAAACTCCCGAGGAGATTCTCCTTCTCTCCCATGGTTTGCCGGAGGGTATTCCACTCTTCACGCTCCCACTCAAGAAGGGACTCGAGATCCAACCGAGACAGGAACATCAACTGGAAATCTCCTCTCCCCTGCTGGTAACTGCTATGCAGAGCGCAAGAAGACAGTAATTCTCCTACTCTCAGTGTTTCTTGCAACACCTCGATCTCTTGTTCCAAGGAACGAATACGTTCTTCCACTTGGCGCAAGGCTCCTTCAATGCTACTCAGTTTCTCTTGCCAATTGCCCTTCTCCTTGCCCATGAGAGCGTAAAACTGGGCTTCGCTCCATCCCAAACGGGTTAATTCCTCTTGGAAAAGGATTTTTCGCTCTTCTTCCTCTTTCGCGCACTTCCTCAATTGCTCGTCCAAGGTCGCTACTTCTTTTTCTAAATCCTTTCCGCTCCCCTCCAATAACCGTACCCTTTCCATGAAACCCCATTCTTCGGTACGCACCTGGTTGAAAAGGGCTTCTTTCTTCTCTATCTCCTCCCAGATACTCCTCATCACCCTGTCCAAAAGATTTTCTGGAAGATCATCATCCTCAGGTATACCCTGCACAGCGAGCGCTCTCTTCACTTCAATCCTTTTTCTCTCTAAATCCCCGGTGAGTTCCTCTAAATCTCGGGTCATGTGATTCAAACGAACGAAAAGTTCCTCTTGCCAGCGCTTGACGTTTGCGCTCTTTTCCCTATTGAGCGCAAGTTTTTGTTCTCTCTGAGTGTACTTCCGACGAAGCTCTTCCCGAGATTCTTCTCGACGGCGATACTCCTCGCGGAAGCGATTCCAGTCAAAACTTCGCTCCTTCCAGGAAAGCTCAGAGAGAACTTTCCATATCGCTTCCTCAGCGGTTTTCTTTGCCCGCTCCACCTCTTCGAATTCTTCTTCCTTTCTCCGCTTCTCTTCCTCGACGGTCTCAAGTTCCCTCCTGAGCCGAACAATTCCTTCCTGCAGTACTTCCATCCGAGCAGTATACTTCTTCACTTCCTCGCGGAGAGCTTCATATCGCCTCTCAAGACCCACGAAGTCTCTCCTTGCCCCATGCACTCTCCCGGGGAAAGGAACGGAGCTCCCACACATTGGACACTTTCCTTCTTCTTCCCACCTTCGCTCTAACTCAGCCACGACAAAGGCACGGAGGGCACTCTGGTACTCCTCTCCCGCTTTTCGCTCCTCTTTCTGCTTCTCCTGTAATCCTACTCGAATTCGTTCTGCCTCTCTCTTCCACTCTTCAATCTGCTTCTTCTTTTTGTCGAGCTCTTCCGTAAGACGAAGGATCTCTCTCCGTTTCAACTCTAACTCCTTCACGGAGAGGGAAACGGCTTGCCACAGAGGCTCGATTTTCCTTCCTCCCTCATTCCAGCGCAAGAGTTCTTCCTCCTCCTTGCGGAAAATTTTTGCAGAAACGGCAAGCTCTTCTTCCAAGGTCCTCACTTCCCGCTCAAGGGCGATAGTCTCTTCTTGGAGGGAGGAATAACGTTCTCTCTCCTCGTTGAGCTTTTTGGCGAGGAAACCTTTTTTCACCTTGAGACGAGCTATTTCTTGGAGAATCGGCTCCATCTCTCCTAAGGCCTCTCTCTTTGCTCTCATGGTATTGAGTTCCGAAGCTAAAGACTCCTTTACCCGTTTCCTCTCCTCTAAAAGGGCAAGGGAGTGGAGATAGTCTCTTTGGATTTCCTGCCAACGCTCTTCTTTTTTTCCTCTCTCCTCTTCCATACGCTCTCGTTCTCTCACCTTTTCTTGCCAGACTTGCCAGAAATGCGCCTCTACGTGCCGAGCCTGGTCAATCATTTGGTCTTCCTTGACCTTTTCTAAAGCTTCGCTCCGTTCTCTCTGCAAATGCTTTCTCCGTTCCTCCTCTTGAGCCAAGAACCGGGAACGCTCACAGAGCTTTTCTAAATCCTGAATCCGTAAACGAGTCTCTTCTTCACGCTTTTTCAGGGTTTCCAATTCTCCCTGGATGGCGTGCAACTCTCTTTGGGCAGAGACTTTCTCTTCCTCGAGGTCTTCCTCCTGCAAAATCCGGAGACGTTCCTCCTGGGGAGCGAGCTCTCCCTCTAAGCGGTTAAAGTCTTCTCGAACCAACTCTCGAAGGCTATCGAGAATATCCAATCCAAAGAGGCTACTCAAAATCCGGAATCGTTCTGCAGGGGTCGCCTCGACAAAGCGCAAGGTCTCACCCTGCGCCAAGAAAACCGAAGAACGGAACGTGTTGGCATCGAACCCCAAGATTTTTTCGATCTCTCGATTGACTCCCTGCTCTCTATCCTCTACCAACCTCCATCTTTCCCTTTCCCCTTCTTTTTCTTTCCGTTCCAACACTGCTCCGCCGCCCCGCCGGAGGGAGAACTCTCGCACCACCCGGAAACAAGCATTCTCCACCGCGAACTCAAGCTCTACCCGCAACGAACCGTCAGGGAATCCCCGGTGGAGGAGTTCTCTCCGTCCCCTCTCGGCGCGAATACCCCGCCCGTAGAGAGCAAAGAAAATCGCCTCCAAGATGGAAGATTTGCCGGCTCCATTGGGTCCCACAATGACGAAAAGGTCTCCCTCCTGAAAATCAATGGCCACATGCTCTAATCCCAGGAATTTCCGTACCACCAGTCGTAGCGGCCTCATAACTCTCCCTTCTCCTCAATCACCCGTCGATAGTAATTCTGAAACAGGGTAACTACCTCTTCAGAAAAATGGTTCTCCCGGCAGAAACGGGCAAAAAGGTCAGGAATACTCTCCAATTCCACGTGGTTTTCCCCTTGAGGTGTGACTTCCTCCGCAGCGAGTACCTCTACCATTACCACTTCCCAGTTCTCTCCCTTCAGTTTCCGTACATTTCGACACCACTCAGGCTGGAGAATCTCTTCCCGCACCCGCAGACGAATGTAATTCCTTTTCCCCACCGCTTGCCGGGTAAGGAGATTCCACAACTCTTCCTCTCCGATTCTCTCTTCAAGATCAAGACTCATAAGCGAAGAGGTGTGGAAAAAGTGTGGTTCAATTTTCGCCCGTTCTCCCTCTTGTAATTCCACCAAAACGAAACTCCCTCCTCTCCGATCCGCCTGCTTAAAATTATCGAGCACCAGTGAAGAGGAGTAACACATGGGAAAGGGGTCTTCCAAGGGAATGAAGCCGTGGAGATGCCCAAGGGCTCCGTAGTGGAAAAAGGAGGGCAAGTCTCCTCTCTTTAAGAAAACTTCCCGATGGGCATTCGCTTCCAAATAACGGGAGGCCAAATCTTCAATGGTGGCGTGGGCAACGAAAATATTCCAGGTGTCAGGACGCCGCTTTTTTTTCCACTCTTCCATAAACCCGTGAAGCTTCTCCTGGGCGACGGCTTGCAGACTCTCGCCCAAATCGCTTCCCAAAAGACGGGTTAAGCTCAAATAAGGTAAGGGAAAGATAGCCACGGGAACTTCTTGTAAAACTCGAACCTGGAGATCCTTAATCACGTAAACGCCTTTCGGGAAAACATCACGCAGGGCTTCCACGGCATACCAATCGTGATTCCCCACGACCCACACAAAAGGAGCCAAGCTGGAAAACTGTAACAGAGCGTCAACCACTACCCGGATCGCCTCTTGAGGGGGATGATAGGAGTGATGGAAGAGGTCTCCGGCATGAATGATGAGATCCACTTTGGCGTCTTTCGCTACCGCGAACATCTCCTCTAAACATTCCCGCTGTTCCTCTAAGCGGTCGGTTTCCCTCTGGGTTTTCCACGAAGAGAGCCCTACATGCCAATCAGAGGTATGGAGAATTTTGAGCCTGGGCTTCACGATTTTCTTCACCTCTTTCGTCATTCTATTGTACACGATTTACCCTCCCTCTGCGTACCGAAAAATCCCCCCTGATCTTGCATCTTCTCTTTCCTTCCCTTACAATCACAAGAGAAGAAAGGGGGTTTTCCGGTGAAGTATCGCAAATTTGGTCACCTTGACATACAAACTTCTATCTTGGGTTTTGGTGCCATGCGTCTGCCTACCATCGGCCATGAGGAAACGAACATCGACCGTGCTCAGGCCATAGCCATGATTCACTATGCCTTCGACCACGGGGTGAACTACATCGATACCGCATATGGGTACCATGGAGGACAGAGCGAGGTTCTCGTTGGAGAAGCCCTCCAAGGAGGGTATCGTCAGAAAACCTACCTTGCCACCAAACTCCCAGTGTGGCTCGCCCAACACTCCCAAGACTTCGACCGCCTCTTGCATGAGCAACTTGAGCGCCTCAAGACCGATTGGATTGATTTCTACCTCCTCCACGCTCTCACCCGCGAACGCTGGTACCAAGTCCGTGATCTTGGGGTTTTAGAATGGGCAGAAAAGAAGATCGCCCAAGGAGTCATTCGTTCTCTCGGATTCTCCTTCCACGACCACCTTCCTGCCTTCAAAGAAATCGTCGACGCGTACCATTGGGATTTTTGCCAAATCCAATACAACTATATGGACCAAGACTACCAAGCAGGGAAAGAAGGTCTCCTGTATGCCGCACCGAAAATGGCGGTTATCGTCATGGAACCCCTGCGGGGAGGGAGATTAACCAATCCTCCCGACCCGGTGAGAGAAATACTTGCCCAAGCCCCCGCACCACGTTCTTACACCGAATGGGGTCTTTTGTGGGTCTGGAACCATAAGGAGGTCACCCTCCTCCTCTCGGGAATGAGTAGCTTAGCACAGGTCAAAGAGAATATCGCCATTGCCGCTAAGGCAGAGGTCGGAATGCTCACCCAAACCGAGCTTGAGCTCATCGAGCGGGTAAAAGAAGCTTATCTCAAAATCAAAGCCATCGACTGCACGGAATGCCGCTATTGCACTCCTTGTCCTCAGGGAGTGGATATTCCCCGCAACTTTGCCCTGTACAACGAAGGCGTACGATACAACTTTAACTTTGAAGCACCGCGTTGGGCATACCACCACGAGATGCCACCGGAGGAAAGAGCGGAAAACTGCATCCAATGCGGTACTTGCGAAGAAAAGTGTCCCCAGAATTTACCCATTATGGAGCTTTTGAGAAAAGCGAAAGAAGTTCTCCAGTAACGCGTATCTACCCTTGTTCCCGGGGGGTCTTGCTCTTTCGCAACGCTTCCCACCGAACGGTACCATCGAAAAGTTCGATGAACTTCTCAGAGATGATCACTCTCGTGGCAAAAATGCCCATACCATGGAAAAAGTCCTCACAGCATCAGATTGAGAATCCACCCCGCTAAAGTCGCGGAGAAAACCATAATACCCAAGGCTTGCCATAATCTTCGCCACCCTAATTCTCGTAAGACCACTACAAAAGTCGCTACACAAGGGAAAAACATCGCCAGAATCACGTTGGAGATCACTAACTGTTTCACCGTCAAGTGTAAGGGGAGGAGCATGCCTACCGCCATATCTTTGCGGAGAAATCCCAAAATGATGAAGAGAACCGCTTCTTCGGGAATACCCCAAATACGGGCAAAGAGAGGACTCAAGAACCCGCTGAACCAGTGGAAGAAGTGGGTCAAATGGAGCACATTGACCGCCAAAATACCCAAAAAAACAATCGGAAGGGCTTCTTTGAGAAATCCCCGCAACCGGAGCCAAAGTTTGGCTAAAATCGCTTTGGGGAAAGGCAATCGATAGGGAGGAATTTCGGTCACCAAAGCAGGACGAAAACCGGGGACCAGGTGTTTGAGGAGTACCCCCCAGACTACCCATACCGCGAATAAGGTGCCGTACACGATTCCTACCGGTCCAAGACCGTAATCACCCAATGCGCCGATAATGAGAGCCTGTTGGGCAGCACAAGGAATACCGATCGAGATGAGGGTAGCAACGATAAAGCGCTCGGTTTCACTCTCAAGAATTCTTGTGGCCATGATCCCCGGAACATTACAACCCAAACCTAAAAGGGTAGGAACAATGGCGTATCCGTGGAGTCCTATCCGGTGGAAAAACCCATCGAGAAGTACCGCTATCCGTGGAAGATACCCCACATCTTCCAAAAGACCCAAGAGGAGGTAGAAAGCCACGATATAAGGGAGAACCACCCCAAAAGGGATGTAGATACCAGTAGAAATAATACCCATCGACTGTTCAAGATCAATGTGCCCTTCGATGAGCTGTCCCACCAGGATTTGCTCAATCCAAGGGAAAGCCCGGAGACAGGGCACCAGTCGCTCAATAAGAGGGAGATACCAGTGATGGAATAAGTTTTCTAACCACCCCACCAAGGTCTCGCCAAGGGCACGCACAGTAAAGAAAGACCCCAAAAGAACCACCACACTGACCACAAAACCACTGACGGGATGAATGGTAAACTTCTGCAGCCAATCGAGAAAACGCGGTTTTTGATAGGAGAGATGCTGTACCAGTTCGATGAGATTACCGATCTCTTGCCAGCGATTGGTATGATCGGCAGAAACCGGATATGGAGGAGTGGCCCGATCCAAATTGTGCCAAAGTTCTTGAATTCCCTCACCACTCGGAGCGACAACCGGTATCACCGGAACCCCCAAAAGAGCACCCAACTTGGCGATATCGATCACAATTCCCCTCTTTTTCGCTTCATCCCACATGTTGAGGGCGATAATCATCGGTTTTCCGCGCTCGCGGAGCTCAAAGGTCAAATACAGATTGCGCTCGAGATTCCCTGCATCAACCACGTTAATCACTATATCGGCCTCGTCCACGAGCTGGCCGGCGATACGTTCCGCCTCGATTTCCGAGGAAAGGGCATAGGTTCCTGGAGCATCGATCAGTTCCCACACTTCTCCGTTCTTCTTCACCATCCCCCTTAAGAAATCAACCGTAGTTCCAGGATAATTGGAGGAGATGGCGTATACTCCGGTCAATTGAGTAAAAATCACGCTCTTCCCTACGTTGGGATTCCCCACCAAAACAATCTTTTTCATCTCTCTACCTCAACCATGATCCGGGTTGCCAATCCCCTCCCTAAGGCAAGCTCTTGCGTTCCACACCGAAGGACTACCGAACCCCCCGCTAAGGAAGAGCTCAATTTCCTGATTTTTTTTCCTGGGAACAACCCCAACACCCACAACCGCCGAGGAAATGGTTCTTTATCTTTGATACCCACAATTGTTCCTTCTTCCCCGATCCTCATTTCGGTAATGGGGATTACGTTTTTGGCCATTGTTACCACCATCTTTTCTGTAACCATGCATTCTCTTCACTCGTCAAAAGAGTGTTTTCACCGACAATCCTTACACACTCCATAGAAATAGAGTTGATGAGATTGGATGGTAAAATCGTAAATCTTTTCCAACTTCTTCCCTAAAATGTCTACAAATTCATTTTCTTCCTCACGAAAATCACTATAGTCAATCACCTTTCCACACACCGTACACACGAGATGATGGTGGTGCAGAGCAGGAACCTTGGCAATCTCATAGTACTCTTTTCCATCGCCAAAATTGACCTGATTCACCAAACCCATTTGGGACACGAGCTTCAAATTACGGTACACCGTGGCAATACCTACCTTACAGTTCTTCTCTCTCAAGCATTTGTACACCTCTTCCGCCGAGAGATGCTGTCCCTTTTCCTGCAATACTTTCATAATCGCTTTACGAGAAAAAGTAATGCGTCTATGGGAACGTTCGAAAGCTTCTCTCCACTTTTTCTTCACCGCCATACAGCGTCACCACCAAGTGAAAATAATTATCAATTTCATATTACCTTAAACATTATACCAACTCAATCTTTTTAGACACTTTTCCAACAAAAAGAGAACGGCGATCTCGAGGTGAAAACCATGCCACGCTCTTGACGACGAGTGTGTGGTTTTCAACTTTCAGGAAAGAAGAGGTTAAACTTTCTCATCTCGTGATGAAGAGGGAAAGAGCTTACAAAGCGACTGTTGAACCTTCCTGTAACCTCTGCTTCTCCTCCCATACCTGAAAAAGCGAGAGGAGAAGAAAGGCATCCTGAGAGGTATGAACACGAAACGCTTTCCCAGCACAAGTA
The DNA here is from genome assembly GCA_937139415.1 of uncultured bacterium. Taxonomy (GTDB): domain Bacteria; phylum Atribacterota; class Atribacteria; order Atribacterales; family Caldatribacteriaceae; genus CAKZPS01. The sequence goes on along the minus strand of CAKZPS010000009.1, from coordinate 34,096 downwards.
AATTCAAAAACCTTCGCAAGAAAAGTATTAACCCCGCACATCTCGGCGAAAGGGAAAAATCCTGTCCCTCGGTAAATTCCCGTTGGGTCTCCCCCTGAATAAATCCATACGCATCAATATGCCACGAGCGTTTACACTCTCTGCAGACAACCTCTCTCCCTCGGCCTCTCACACTCCGAAAAGATCCACAAGAGGGACAGAAAAAGACCACTCGTTCGATACCCTCGGCACTCCGTTCTCCCTCAAAGGGAATACCATTTTCTCTCTGCCAATCCCATTCTGAATGGTAAAAAGAGGCGAGAGAAAGAGGCGAAAGAAGGGTAAAGCTCACTCGAATAAGCCCCCGGCGCGCATGCTTTGCCCATATCGGCTTTCGCATCCATGTTCCTTGAATACGAGCAAAGACCACCGGCACCTGAAGACGAGCAAGAAACTTCTCGGTTGAAGGCACAACGCCTTGACTCACTCCGTCCCAAGTAACACTTCCTTCCGGAAAAAGACCTATCACTCCACCCTTCTCCAAAATATCCATCATCTTCAAAACCACCTGCGGGTCGGGAACGGCCTTCCGTTTCGGGAGAGCCCCCATACCTCGAATGAGAGGACCAAGAAAAGGATGTTGAAAAATGAGCTGGTTTGCTACCCATACAACAGGATAGGGGGAGAGAGCAGTTATGAGAAAGGGGTCAAAGGCACTTAAATGATTGGCAACAAGGAGAAAAGGTGGGGAAGGAAACGAACCTTCACTCTGGATATGAAATCGGGAAAGAATATAAGGTGCCAAAAACTTCTTCCCCAGAGACCATAAAAGGGTTTCTCCGGGCATGCGGTCCAAAACTTCTTCACCAATCATGCATTCCATGAACACATTGTACCAATCGACGAGATACCCTACAAGCCCTACATCCAGACGACCCCCTTCTCTTTCTTCTCTCCCAGAAATATTCTTCCTCGCCGTAAAAAAGAGTTGTTTTTTCTCTCTCTCCTCCTATAATCATTTCTAAAATGATATCCCTTAAGGGGGAAAGAAACATGAGAGAAACACTGGAAGAACGGCGTCTCTCTCCAACCAAAAATGGTCACAAGAAAATCCGTTCTTTAGGACCCATTCCCTCCCTCGAAGAACACGTTCGTTCTGACTGGTGGAAACACCTCTTCAACTCCTTCTATCTCAAGACTGATGCCGATGTGGTCAATGACGCAGAAATCACCCGTAAAGAGGTCGATTTCCTTATCAATGTTCTCCATCTTCACCCTGAGCAAACCATTCTCGATCTCTGTTGTGGACAGGGAAGACATTCCTTAGAACTCGCTCGTCGCGGTTTTTCCAAAATTTGTGGTTTAGATCGATCGCGGTATCTGATTCAAAAGGCTCGCGAGCAGGCTAAAAAAGAGGGATTAAACCTTCAATTCAAAGAAGGTGACGCTCGTAAACTTCCTTATCCTCCCGAACAATTTGATATTGTCCTTCTTTTAGGTAATAGCTTTGGCTATTTCGAAAGTGTGCAAGACGATCTCCAAGTCCTTCGAGAAATATACCGGGTGCTCAAACGAGAAGGAGTACTCTTCCTCGACGTTGCCGACGGAACATATTTGCGTCACCATTTTCAACCCCGTTCTTGGGAATGGATTGGGAAAAAATTGTTCGTTCTGCGGGAACGATCTCTTTCTACTGATGGCAAGCGTTTGATCTCTCGCGAGATTATAACCCACGTCGAACAGGGGGTTTTGGTCGATCAATTCTACGCCGAACGCTTGTATTCCCGAGAGGACCTGGAACATATTCTCGCTCAAAGCGAGTTTCAGAACATTGTCTTCCACGGTAACTATGCCGCCCCCTCTTCCCGTCGCCAAGATTTGGGGATGATGGAACAAAGAATTTTCTTGAGCGCCCAAGTACATAAACAACCAACTCCCCCACGGAAAAACCCTCCAAAAACAACCATCAAGGTAGCCGTCCTCTTAGGAGATCCTCACCAACCGGACCCGGTGAAGCCTACCACAGTTTTTGACGAAGACGATCTCTACACTGTGAGTACTCTCAAAGAGGCTCTCCATACTCTGGAAGGATACTCATTCCGCTACCTCGATCGACATGCCACCTTCGTCCAGGATTTGGTGAGGCTCAAAGGAAAGATTGATCTCGTATTCAATCTCTGCGACGAAGGATTCTACAACAATGCCCGTCAAGAATTACACATTCCTGCGCTCCTCGAAATTCTCGGTCTTCCCTATACCGGTTCTGGTCCCCAGTGCCTTGCTTACTGCTATGACAAGTCGCTCATCCGAGGCATTGCCAAAGAAATGGGTATCCCGGTTCCTCGGGCACTACTGATCAAACCCGATGATTCCACTTTTACCCTTCCCTTCTCATTCCCGGTAATAGTCAAGCCCAATTTCGGTGATTCCAGTTTCGGAATTACTCAAAGGAGCGTTGTGACTCATTTCGATGACTTCACGCAAGCCATCTCAGAAATTCGGGGGAAATTCGGATACGATCAACTCATTCTGGTAGAGGAATTCCTCACCGGGAACGACCTGAGCGTGGGCATTATCGGAAATCCTCCCGATTCATATCAGATTCTCCCCGTGAGCGAAGAAGATTACAGCACTCTCCCTCCTGGGCTTCCTCCCATTTGTGGGTACGAAGCCAAATGGCTTCCTCAGTCCCCATACGGCAGAGTAACTTCAATGCCCTGTAAACTTCCGGAAAATGTGGAAAAGACTATCGTCGAAAGTTCCCTCAAGCTCTTTGAACGTTTGGAATGTCGAGACTACGCCCGCTTTGATTGGCGTTTAGATCGAGAAGGACACCCCTATCTCCTCGAGGTCAATCCTAATCCAGGATGGTGTTGGGATGGGCACTTAGCCCAAATGGCTCGCTTCGCCGGGCTTACCTATCCTCAAATGCTCGAAACCATGCTCAAAGCAAGCCTCAAACGCCTCGGGAACGGAGAATAACCCTCACTCTCCTCCCCTCCGAAGGGAGGAGAGTGCTACACAAATTGAAGCATCCGTTCAATACTCCGACGTGCCCGGTGAATAACGAGTTCAGGGAGTTCGATCTGGTATTCCATTGTCTCTAAAGCCCAGCGCACTTTCTCAAGAGCTATTTTCTTCATATTCGTACACACTGCACCTTCACTCACCGGGTAAAACTCCTTTTCGGGGTTCTCCCGCCGGAGACGATGCAAGATACCGATTTCGGTTCCAATGAGAAACTCTCGCGCCTGGGATTCCCGAACATATCGGCACATACCTTCGGTCGAAAGAACGCAAGTAGCGTACTCGACCACTTCCGGACGACATTCCGGGTGAATGAGGATTTCTGCCTGAGGGTGGAGGCGCCTTGCCCTTTCTACCTCTTCCGCGGTGATTTGTGCATGAACCGGACAATACCCTGGCCAGGTGATGAAACTCCTCCCTGTTTTTTGCGCTACGTAGTGGGCTAAATATTGGTCGGGAATAAAAATAATCTCCTCTTCTCCCGACAAACCTTCCCGCACCACTTTCACCGCATTGGCCGAGGTGCAGCAAAAATCACACTCCGCTTTCACCGCCGCCGAGGTATTCACATAAGCAAGCACCGTCGCCCCAGGGTGACGTTCTTTGAGGGTGTGAAGCTCGGAAGGGGTGATCATATCAGCCATGGGACACCCGGCCTCTCTTTCCGGGAGTAATACTATTTTCCGAGGGGAAAGAATCTTGGCAGTTTCCGCCATGAAGAAAACCCCACAAAAAACAATGACCTCTGCTTTTATAGTACTCGCGGCGATGCTCAATCCCAGAGAATCTCCTACAAAATCAGCCACATCCTGAACTTCAGGGAGGACATAATTATGGGCCACAATGACCGCGCGTCGCATCTTTTTGAGTTGCTCAATATCCCTTTTCACTTCTTCCATCGCTCGTCCCTTCTCTCTCAAACCAGAACTTCTTCGATGACTCCCCCACCCAAAACCGTATCATCACTATAGAGCACGACCGACTGTCCGGGAGCTACCATCTCCACCGGTTCATGAAAGATCACCTTCATTTTCCCCGTTTCATCTCTCTCTACCTCACAGGGCCTTTTCCTTTGCAGATACCGCACCTGGGCAAAAATTGATTCCGGAAGTTCCTCCACCAACCAATTACAAGAAGAAGCCAAAAGACCTCGTACTCGTAAGGAGGCCCGTTCTCCAACCACGATTTCGTTCCGCTCAGGACGAATGGCAAGTACATAGAGAGGATGAGGAGAAGCAAGCCCTAAGCCCTTGCGCTGCCCGATGGTATAGCGGAAGTAACCACGGTGTTTTCCCAGAACCCTCCCGGTAACATCGACAATGGGACCAGATGAAGAGGACAGACGTTTGCTCAAAAAACTTCGATAATCACCCCAAGGTAAAAAACAAATATCTTGACTCTGTGCCTTCTCGGCTACATGGAGACCTGCCCGCAAAGCTAAACTCCGCACCTCGTCCTTGGTGAGATGAGCCAAAGGGAAGAGGAGAGAGGAAAACCGATCACTGGGGATGGCATAGAGAAAATAGGTTTGATCTTTCCTCCGATCCCTCGGCCGACGGAGAAGAAATCGTCCTCCTTCTTCAACCAGGCACGCATAGTGACCGGTAGCCAAGCAATCGAAACCACTCGCTAAGGCGTAATCGAGAAGCTTCCCGAACTTGAGCGATCGGTTACACACCACACATGGATTGGGGGTTCTCCCTCGGCGGTACTGTTCCACAAAATCGGCAATCACCAATTCCTCAAGTTCTCTTGAGAAATCAAGGACATAATGGGGAATGTCTAAGGTACGCGCCACCTGGGCAGCATCCTCAATAGCCTCCTTCCCACAGCAGGAAGAGCGTCCCTCTCTCTCCACTCCCAAACACATGGTTACTCCCACAACATCGAAACCCTGTTCTACTAAAAGCAATGCCGCCACCGAGGAATCGACTCCCCCACTCATGGCGACTAAAACCTTTCTCCTCATGTTCTCACCACAGAGACAGATATCGTTCTCCGGTATCGGGGAAAATGACTACAATGAGCTTTCCGTGATTCTCTTCCCGTGACGCCACCTTCAGTGCCCCGGCCAATGCCGCCCCCGAGGAAATGCCGGCATGAATGCCCTCTTCCTTACTCAAACGCGAGGCCATCTCAAAGGCCTCTTCGTCATCCACGGTAATCACTTCGTCAATCAAATCGCGTCGTAAGACCTCTGGGACAAACCCTGCTCCGATGCCTTGGATACGATGTTGCCCCGGATTCCCACCGGAGAGAACCGGCGAACGACTCGGTTCTACTGCCACGGCACGAAAACTGGACTTCCTCGCTTTAATCACCTCACTCACTCCGGTAATAGTTCCTCCAGTACCTACTCCGGCTACGAGAATATCCACCTTCCCTTCGGTGTCTTCCCAGATTTCAATTGCCGTGGTCTCGCGATGAATTTTAGGGTTGGCAGGGTTTTTGAACTGTTGGGGCATGAAGGCGTGAGGATGGTTTTTGAGAATCTCCTCAGCCTTTTCCACCGCTCCCCGCATGCCTCTTTCGGCCGGAGTGAGGATCACTTCGGCACCAAACCATGCTAAAATCCTCCTCCGCTCCATGGAAACGCTCTCAGGCATGGTCAAAAGCAGGCGATACCCTCGCTGGGCGCATACGAAAGCAAGACCAATCCCGGTATTCCCACTCGTGGGCTCTACCACCAACGAACCCGGTTGCAATAACCCCTGTCGTTCTGCCTCTTCAATCATGGACACCGCAATACGGTCTTTGACGCTTCCACAAGGATTGAACGACTCGAGCTTGGCCACAAGCATCCCCGGAAGACCATGCCCGATTTTATGCAAACGCACAAGGGGTGTTCTTCCGATGAGTTGGGTAATGTTCTCCGCTATGTTCATTTCCGGTCTCCTTCCTTCGTCCCGCAAAACCAAAGAAGATTTCTCCACACTCCCAACACGAGAGAAGACCAGCTTCTTCCTCGATTATGAGCCTCCCACACTTGAGACATACTGCCACCCTATCCCCGCCATGTTCTTCACCTCCCTAAAGCATGTACCTTTTCACCACTGACTCGCTCATTCGTTCATGCACGGTAAGCGTTCTTTCCCCACTTTGATCTCGAATGCCTACGACGACCTCACTCTGGAAAGAACGAACATAACGAGCGACAAGCGATGCAGCCTCTTTTTCTAATTCCAAGTTCCATATCCCTCGACCCAAGGCACACGGTCCTTTCCCCCCAAGAGGGAAGAGGAAGAGGTCACCGGTGTGATAGAACGCTTTCAAACGCTCGTTTTCCTCTTCATTTCTCCCCACGATCAATTTAAAAGAAGGGGTAAGGCGAAAATGCCTCCCGATTTTCAAGAGCTCTATGTTCACCCGATTCCATGTTTCTCCACTCCGCAATAAATCCCTCAAGCGACGGGCAAAATTCGGCTCGGTGAGGAGACATCCGCCAGCAGGAGGAGAGAAAAACTGTACCCCCCACGCTTGGGCCAGCTCCAACTGCTTCGATCTTCCACGTCCCGAAACATCCAACAAACTCTCGCGTATAATCCACCCTCGTTCCTCCGGAACAGTAGGGGGAAGGAGCTTAGCCGAGAGAGGACGCACCAAAAAACCCGCAAGACCACTCTCTTTTTCAATGAGTCGCAAGGTATTCCGCATTTGCGATTTAGGACGTTGTCCTAAAACCTCTCCGGTGAAGACAAAACTTGCTCCCTCAGCTTCCATAATCGCCTTGGCTTGACGCAACATCCAAATTTTACAGTCAATACAGGGATTCATTTGGGTGCCGTAACCATAACGGGGATTCTTGAGCATAGTGAAGTAATCTTCTCCCACTTCGACCTCACGCAAGGTTACCCCGCTTGCCTGCGCCATCTTCTTCGCCGTCTCACCTTTCCCCCAGAAAGGGCTCAAAAAGTGTAAAGCGATCACTTCTATCCCCTGTTGTTTCATGACCCACACCGCTAAGGCACTATCGATCCCGCCCGACACCAAGCCAATGGCCTTCATCTTCATTCCTCAGATGGTGTAATCCAAGGAGAAGTCTTTCTCCCGATACATTTGCGCCAAGTCCTCCAAAGTAAACTCTTCCAGGGTTTTCATGACCCTCTCTTGCACAGTTTTCCACACTTTCCGCGCCGGACAAAAAAAGGAACGGGGACACGCCGTTTCTTCGACCACACACTCTACCAGAGCGATACCTCCCTCAAGGACTTCAACGACTTCCCGCACAGTAATCTGCGAAGGATGTCGCGCCAAACGATACCCGCCTCCTGCTCCACGACGAGAAGCGATAAAGCCTTTAGCACGGAGAGGAATAACGAGCTGAGTGAGATATTTTTCGGAAATGCCCTCCCTTTCGGCAACCTCTTTGAGAAAAACTAAATCCCGGGTGTGATAGAATAGGGCTAATTCGGTCATAAAACGTAAACCATATCGTGAACGGGTTGAAAGACGAATACGACTTCCCTCCCAAAATCTATAATGTTAATTAATTTAGTAGTATTATAGAAAAAAACCTTGTCTCTGTCAAGGCCTCGAGCTACTCACTCCCTACCGTCAATAGAGGACAGCCCGAGTACTTTTCTACCTGCATGAGCTCGACAATCTGATACCGTGGGGAAAAATGGCGGTCATACCAGCGGAGAAAGAGAGCCACCAAAACAATACTCCCCAAAACTCCCCCAATCTGATAACTCAGGGGAACAGAGAGAAAATGGAGCAGAGCATAAACACCCAAGACACTCAAAAGGGGGAAAAGATAGAGGAAAAAGGCCGCCACAAAGAGGAGCTGATCCGAAACCTCTACTGCTACCACATCGCCTATTTGTGCCCCGATACCATTGCGTGCCTCAACGAGGTAGAAATCCCGCCGCGAATCATCGAACCACGAGGAATCCCAAGGGCATCCTTTTGCGCCACAGCCTGCTCCCCGTTTCATTCGAACCTGCGCGAACATTCCCTTCGTTGCGATGACCACTCCTGGACGACGCATACTCTCACCATACTTATTATACCTCTATCGCCAAGACCACTCTCAGTTAAAAAACCTTAACGTTCTCTTCACGCTACCTTGAAAAAAGGGATTTATCATTGGTATAAATTATCATTTGTACAAAAAACGAAAAAGGGGTGACATGCATGTGGAGACATCGGGGAAAACCATGGATCGGTATTCTTACCACCTTACTTATTTTCGGAGCTCTCCTCGCTACCACAGTTTTCGCTCAAGAACAAGGTTACCAAGGATCGTTTCCTAAATACGTGTTCTTCTTTATCGGTGACGGTATGGGCATCAACCACATCCACGCCACTGAACTTTACAAAGGTGTGGTTCTTGAAGGGAAGGAAACTCCTTCGAAGCTCACCTTTACCAGCTTCCCCATTGTAGGCCTCAATACCACTTATGCGGCGGATACCCTCATCACCGATTCCGCCTCTGCGATTACTGCAATCGCCACCGGGCACAAAACGAACGACGGAGTTTTAAACATGGATCCTTCCCTTTCGCAAAAGCTCACCACCTTTGCGGAATTGGCTAAGCAAGAAGGATGGAAAGTGGCGGTACTCTCCAGCGTTTCTCTTGACCACGCCACTCCTGCAGGTTTCTATGCCCATAATAAATCCCGTAATAATTACTATGACATTGCCTTAGAAATGGGGGAAAGCAACTTCGATTTCTTTGCCGGAGGAGGGCTACGTCAACCGAAGGGAAAAGAAAAGGATAAGCGTGATGCGCTCGAAATCATTGCCGAAAAAGGGTACCAAGTAGTGACGATCGCCTCTCGGGAAGACCTGGCCAAGGTTACCCCCGGACAGAAGGCGCTCCTCATCAACGGAGTACTCGACGAAGATGCAGCCATGCCCTACGAAATTGACCGTGCCGCTGAGGACCTCTCTCTCGCTGACTACACCCGCAAAGCCATCGAAATGCTCCAGGGACAAGACCGCTTCTTCATCTTCGTAGAAGGTGGGAAGATCGATTGGGCCAGCCACGCGAACGATGCGAAAGCAGTCATCTACGATGTCCTCGCCTTTGATGAGGCCATCAAGGAAGCAGTGAAATTCTATAAACAACATCCCAACGATACCCTGATCGTGGTCACGTCCGATCACGATAACGGAGGGATGAGTCTCGGACAAGCCCTGACCCGATACGAACTCTATTTGGAGGTATTAAAACAACAAAAAGGGTCGTATCTCGCTTTCGACCAACTCGTGCGCAAATACCGTGAAAACACTCCTGGTGAAAAGGCCTCTTTTGAGGACTTCTTCCCCACCATTGGCGACTTCTACGGTTTACTCCTCATCTCCGAAGAGGAACGAAATGCTCTCAATGAAAAAGCAAAAACCGGGGATAAGGAAGCAGCAATGAAACTCCATATGAGCCTTACTCCTCGGGAAGAAAAAATCCTCCGCGAGGCTTTCAGCGAATCGATGAAGAAGAAAGACGAACGAGCAAAAGGTGAGGAAGCATATCTTGCCTATGGTGGATACGAGCCGGTGACCATGGCTTGTTCGCACATTCTTAACGCCAAAGCAGGAATCGGTTGGACTACCTACTCTCACCTCGCCACTCCTACGCTGGTCTTTTCCATAGGTGCAGGGAGTGAGCTCTTCGGTGGATACTTCGATAATACCGACTTCTTCACCAAGTTTACCATGGTGATGAATCTCGAACTAATCGCAATGCCTGCTACTAAAGAACCGGCCAAACCGTGAGTATCCCTACCTCTAAAAAAGCCTGGGGCAGACTATGCCCCAGGCTTTTTTAGTCAGAGAGGTGTATCTCCTTCAAGGAGGGTCCGAAAGAAAGCAAAAATATCTACATTCTCTTTTCCCCTAAATTCCTCTCCATTCCAGAGGAAAACCGGAACCTTCTCGGCGGTGTGGTGAGTCGTCTGCCATGTGACGCCCACCCGGCGAGCATACTCCTGAGCTAAAGCGATGAACATCCTCTGAGGGTCCTCTACAGGACTAACGAGCGCGCTCATCTCTCCCCGAGTAAAACCCCACAACTCCCAGAGAAGAGAAAAAGGATCCTCTCCCTTGGCTACTCGATTGAGAAAAGTCTGATAGGAAAAAGTTTGTTCCTCGAGCACTTCAAAAGCAATTTCATCCTCTATCCCGAAGCCCCCAGTTTCATGGTCAGCGGTGACCACAATCACTGTCTCTTCGGGATAACGTTTGGCGAAACGGATCGCCTCGTGCACCGCCTGAGCAAAATCCTCGAGTTCTCGGAGGAGACTGCCGGCATCGTTCATATGTTTGCACCAATCGATTTTTCCTCCTTCAACCACAAGAAAAAAACCTTGCGTACCCTCTAAGAGTTCAATCCCTCGCCTCACCGCATGGGGAAGAGAAGGCATATCTGGAGGGCGATCCAGGGCAAAGGGAAAAGGTACAAGTGCAAGGAGAGGAAGGACGGAAGTACCCATAAAATCATGCCACCCTTGAATCACATGGTACCCCTTCTCCTTAGCCAGACCGAGAACATTTGGTCGTTTCCCTTCCCCCGTTGGAGAAGCGATCCCCCAACCGACAAAAAGGTCAAAATCACTCTCCACCATCTCGAGAGCAATATCGTAGTACGCCCTCCGTGAGGACTGATGGGCGTAGAAACTTGCCGGAGTGGCATCGTTGAGGGTGACATTAGTGATAATTCCCACCTTCATCCCCTTACAGTGAGCGATTTCGGCAAGCGAAGTAACCCGTTTCCCGGAGATATCAAGGCCTATCGCGCCGTTCCGGGTTTTCACTCCACAGGCCAAAGCCGTGCCACCCGCAGCGGAATCGGTAATGGTTCCCTCGCCGTTTTTCGTTCCTACCAAAGCTTTGGTAGGAAAGGAGGAGAAAACGGAGGGTTCTCCTCGGTATTCAAAGTACTTCTCTATCAAAGATATATCACCTTCTCCCATGCCATCACCGATAAAAAGAAAGAAAAAACGGCAAGGAAAAGAATCACTTTGGGGAACTACACCCCAAAAAAAGAGGAGGATAATTCCCCAGCAAAGACACTTCTTCCAGTTCATTCTATAACCGTGAAGCAACTTTCTCGCCCCGATCGAGGCGACCGATTTCTTCCATTTCCTCTGGGGTCAAGGTGAAATCGAAAATGTCGAGATTTTCTCTCTGATGTTGCACACTCTGTGCTTTGGGGATTGCCACCACCATGTCCTGTTGAATGAGCCAACGTAGGGCAACTTGATTGGGTGATTTCCCGTATTTCGCTCCAATCCGAAAGAGCACCTGGTCGTGTCTGAACCGCCCTCGAGCCAAGGGAGAATAAGCGGTGAGTACCACTTGGTGCTTCTTGCAGTAGTCCACGAGCTCTTTTTGGGAAAGATAGGGATGATACTCTACCTGATCGGTCACAATAGGTAAAGTAGCAAGGCGACGAGCTTCTTCGAGTAGAGGTACCTCAAAATTACTCACTCCTATAAAACGAATCTTCCCTTCCTTCTGTAACTCTTCCATCGCCTGGATGGTCTCTTGGAGCGGCACTTCTTGGTTAGGCCAGTGAATGAGATAGAGATCCACGTAATCGGTCCTCAATTTGTTGAGCGAAGCTTCACAGGCTCGGCGAACCTCTCCATGACGGAGATGGGTGTACCACACCTTGGTGACCAAGAATATTTCCTCTCGTGGAATTCCCGATTCCTGGATGGCCCGTCCCACGTATTCTTCGTTATCGTAAAATTCGGCAGTATCAATGTGGCGGTAACCAATTTCTAAGGCGCTACGAACTGCTTTTTCTCCCGCCTTGCCTCGCAAATCCCAAGTTCCAAGACCGATCACCGGGATTTTTGCTCCATATATCTCTCGATATTCCAATCCCTTCACCCCCTTTGGTTCCCTGCACTCATGAGGAGGGTTTACCTTTCCTCCGTCAAAGTGAATGTTTCAGCCCTTTTGTCCGTAGTGGGCGTTTTTCCCATGTTTACGGAAATAGCGCTTCTCTAAGAGCTTTGCTCCCATGGGCTCGGTTAAGGCATCGATATTGAGGGTCAAAAAGGCCATCCGCGCAATTTCTTCCAAAACCACGCTATGGAAAACGGCCTCCATGCAATCTTTCCCCCAGGTAAACGGCCCATGTGAAGCGACCAAAACTCCCGGGACTTGGAGAGGTTTCAGGTGGATAAACCTCTCGGCAATTACTTTTCCCGTATCTCCTTCGAAGGATCGTTCCACCTCTTCTTCGGTCAAAGGACGAGTACAAGGAATAGGACCGAAGAAGTAATCGGCATGAGTTCCCCCAAGACAAGGGATATCTTTTTTGGCTTGTGCCCAGGCACAAGCGTAGGTCGAATGGGTGTGGGCGACGCCCCCAATCTCGGGAAACGCACGATACAGATCGAGATGGATCTTTGTATCTACCGAGGGCCTCAAGGTTCCCTCGACTACTCTCCCCTCCAAATCGACCACCACCATGGACTCGGGAGTTAACTCTTCGTAGGGAACTCCACTGGGTTTGATGACCACCAATCCCTCTTCCCGCACGATTTCGCTCGCATTCCCCCAGGTATAGAGGACCAAACCCTTCCTTTGTAACTCTAAGTTTGCTTCAAGAACTTTCTCCTTCAACGTTTCAAGCATCTCTCTCACCTCAACCATTAGCGAAAAAGTGGAAACCGATGATTAAATTCCTTGAGCTCCTGATAGAGCCGACGATATTCTCCGAAGAGCTCATCATACAGAGTCCTCCTCTCTTCCACCGGGACAAAGGTTTCCCTTTGCCGAATGTACCGTGCGCACCCTTCCGGAAACGAGGTAAAATACTCCGTTCCTACTCCGGCGATAATACCGGCACCCAGAGAAGCTGGATCTTCAACGTTGGTGGTCACCATGGGTAATCCAATAACATCGGCAAGAATCTGACACCAGAGATGACTCCGTGCTGCACCCCCAGAGACCACCACGCGATCTCCGGTTAAACCGAATTCCCGGAGAATTTCCACCGATTCCCTTTGACTGAAGGCTACTCCCTCGATGGTCGCCCGAATAAGATGACGCACATCGTGCTGATAACTCATTCCCCAAAACACTCCCCGCGCCTGGGGATCGGAATGAGGAGTCCGTTCACCAATGAGATACGGCAAAAAGAGTACGCCCTGACTCCCCGCTTCGACCTGTTCTGCTAAATCGTTGAGCTCTTCATACCGCAAATCGGTTCGGAGGACTTGCAGGGTGCGAAAGAGCCATTGATACGATCCCCCTGCCGCCAAGGTACATCCCATGAGGAACCAAGTGTGAGGAATAGAGTAACAGAAGGAATGGAGCCCTCGATTCTGAGAGTCAATTTGCGGAACCTCGGTCATGGCCATAACCACCCCTGAGGTTCCCAAAACGCAAGAAATAACCCCCTTTTTTACTACCCCGAGTCCGATCCCACCACTCGATTGATCTCCTCCACCACCAACTACCGGAATCCCCTCTCTTAAGCCTGTCTCGAAAGAAACGCTCTCACTCACGTACCCGGTAATCTGCGGGGATTCGACCACTTCCGGAAAGAGCTCTTGCGGTAAAGCAAAAGAGGAGATAATCTCTGGTGACCAACGTCTCTTCTTGACATCAAAGATCAATGTCCCCGAAGCATCAGAAACTTCGGTCACGTAATTTCCGGTAAGGCGCAAACGGAGATAATCCTTGGGGAGGAGAAATTTCTTGGTCTTGGTCAGCACTTCCGGTTCATGCTTTCTCAACCACAAAATTTTGGGAAGCCAGTACCCGGTGAGAGGAGTATTAGCAGTGTATTCGAGCAATTTCTCCATGCCTAAGGTTTCTTTCAGGTATTCTACCTCGGCGAAACTCCGCTGGTCACACCAAATAATTGCCGGTCGTACCGGTTCTCCCTTTTCATCGAGGAGCACCAACCCCAACATCTGCCCGGAGAGACCAATCGCCTCAATCTTTCTTAAATCGCCGATTTTCTCTCTAATACCCTTCAAAAGGCAAACAAAAGTATCCCACCACTCGTAAGGATGCTGCTCTGCGGAATACGAATCCGGGTATGACACACTCAGTTCTACCGAATGGGTAATTATACCCTCACCACGAAGGGGGAGCAGAGTAGCCTTTAGCGACGAAGTTCCAAGGTCAACGCCCAGGAGATAGGAGTCCGACAAAAGAAGGTTCCTCCGTTAGTAATAGAGTATCCCACCATCGATATTGATCGCCTGTCCGACGATGAAATCGGACTCGTCACTCGCTAAGAAAATGGAAATCCCTACTAAATCCTCAGGGACACTAATTCTCCCCTTGGGAGTCATGGCGATGAATTTTTTTCGCTTTTCCGGATCAGCCAGATTCACTTGCCCTAGTTCGGTATCGACCACTCCTGGACAAATGGCATTCACATTCACGTTATAAGGAGCGAATTCTTTGGAGAGGGCACGAGAAAAGTTCATCACTGCAGCCTTGGTTGCAGCATAGGCTGCTTGGGCTACCGCACCGTCTTTTGCCCCAATGGAAGCTACGTTGATGATCTTCCCATAACGTTTTTCGACCATGATTCTCCCAATTTCTTGACACATGAGAAAAACACTCTTCGCATTCACCGCGAAAATTTTATCCCAATCCTCTTCTCTATAATCCAAGACGAGCCCCGAAATCATGATCCCCGCGTTATTGACCAAAATATCCACCGTTCCAAATGCTTTCAGGGTCTCCTCCTTAATCTTCACTGCAGTGGCCCGCAAACTCACATCTCCTGCCACCGGAATGACCGGCACGCTATACTTTTCCTGTAACTCATGCGCTACCCTCGTGCACGCCTCTTCCAAAAGGTCATTGACCACCACTTTAGCTCCTTCCCGCGCAAAACCCTCGGCAATGGCCCGGCCGATACCCTTCGCCGCCCCGGTAACAATGGCAACCTTGTCCTTCAAGCGCATGTTTTAACCCCCTTTATCTCTTTTCTCCATTGTATCTCAAAACAACGCTTCTTCCGAGGTTTGATCAATTCAATCATACCACGAAACTTCTAACCGTCATACCAATAAGGGGCCTTTACCAGACATTTCCCTGAGGAAAGAAAATCCTCAAAGCAACACTATTGGATGGTATATCCCCCATCGATGACCAAAATCGTTCCGGTCACAAGGTCCGAGGCACTACTTGCCAAGTAGAGAGCCGCTGCAGCTACTTCTTCTGGGTATCCAAAACGACGCAGAGGAATTTTTTGCTTCATGGCTTCACCTACTTCTCCCGCCCAGGCTTTTTTTCCCAACTCGGTAAGGATGACCGTGGGAGCAATGGCATTGACCTGGATGCCAAATTCCGCCCACTCTAAGGCCAACACTTTGGTCATACCGATGAGCCCAGCTTTACTGGTACAATAGGCAACATGGCGGTCTAAGGCAATAATGCCGGCTTGAGAAGAGATATTGATAATCTTTCCCCGCTTCTTTTGGATCATCACTTTCCCTACCGCTTGGGAGAGGAGAAAGGGTCCTTTCAGGTTGACCGCCATAGTTTTATCCCAATATTCCTCAGAGAGATTTTCTGCCTCATCAAGGTAAGCAACTCCGGCGTTGTTCACCAAGATATCAATCGTTCCGAAGGCTTTGAGCGTCTCCCCTACCATCCGCTCCACATCTTCCTTTTTGGTCACATCTCCTATAACGGTGACACTCTGCGTGCCCCATTGCGTTACCTCAGGAACGAGTTTCTCCACTTCGGGATCGAGATCCACCAAAGAAGTATGTGCACCATTTTGGGCAAAGAGGAAGGCGATCGCCTTCCCAATGCCTCGCGCTGCACCGGTAATCAATGCCACCTTTTCTCGCAAATTGCAGGAAAGGTCAACTTCATTCACGAACTCCTCCCCCTTTCTCCAGTAAAGTTTCCATAAAGGACCGTACCACGATAAAACTCGAGGCCGCGCCGGGATCGATATGTCCAATACTCCGTTCTCCTAAGCGGCTCGAGCGACCACGCAAAGAGAGCATGTCTTTTGTGGATTCCATCCCTCGGCGAGCTGCTTCGATAGCCTCCTCAATCATGATCGACAAGTCTTTCCCTTCGGCAAGGGATTTTTTTAACGCCTCTACCATAGGGTAAATGGTGTCATACATGGTTTTTTCCCCCACCTTCGCCTGCCCTCGACGGGCGATCCCTCCGGCAAAGGCTTCCCACAAAGCCACCAGATCTTCTCTGGTGAGCTCCGTCTTCCCACTCACCACCTTGCCGGCATCCATGAAGGCCGTTCCGTAGAGGGGACCCATAGCCGCGCCACCGGAGAAAATGATGGACTTTCCCGCTTCCTGGAGGAGTTTCCCGATGTCTCTCTCTTCAGGGGGGAGTTTATCAATAGCTTCCTTTACCTTGCGAAAAGCATTGGTGACACTCTCCCCATGGTCAGAGTCACCAATAGGAGCATCCAAGTCGTTGAGATACTGACGATTTTTTTCCAACGCTTCCAAAATCTGAGAAAATGCGAGTCTCACTCTTTCAAAGGGAATAGCCACGATGATTTCCCTCCCTCAATGCTGGATAAAATGCACTCCATCACATGGTGCATCCATGAGTCTCTTGAGTTCATCGTCCATTTTGGTGAGGGTTACCGAGAATCCACCCATTTCCATGGAAGTGAAAAATTCTCCGATATAGGTCCGATAAATCTTAATCGAATGGTCAGCGAGAATCTGCGCCACCTTGCGGAAACAAATATACATTTCCAGAAGAGAGGTAGAACCGAGTCCGTTGATGAGCACCGTTACCTCGTCACCGGATTGAAAAGGTAGGTCCTCGATAACCTGCAAGGTGATGAGTTCGGTAACCTCATCGGCGCTCATCATGGACATACGCTTGATCCCCGGTTCACCATGGTGACCGACACCGATCTCCATTTCATTGTCACCGATTTCAAAGCTGGGCTTCCCTGAGGAGGGCATGATGCAGGGGGTATGGGCCACACCGAGGCTACGGGTGTTAAAAACTGCCCGGGTCCCTACTTCTTTCATCTTCGCTAAATCAGCTCCCTCTTCCGCCAGCGCTCCGACCACCTTCCACAGGATGACCTCTCCGGCCACGCCGCGGCGATTATCCATCCGATCTTTGGGACTCGAAGCGACGTCATCGTTCACGATAACACTTTCAACAGGTATTCCTTCAGCCTGGGCTAACTCTTGCGCCATGCCAAAATTCATGACGTCTCCCGAGTAATTTCCTAAACAGAGCAATACCCCTTTCCCTCCATCAACTGCCTTGATCGCTTCATAAACTCTCTGTACCGGAGGGGCAGCAAAAATATCTCCCACTGCTACGGCATCAACTAACCCCTTCCCAATGTACCCTATAAAAGCCGGTTTGTGCCCCGAACCACCTCCAGTAACGATGCCAACTTTCCCTTTCACCGGAGCGTCTTTACGCACTAAAACCCTTTCCGTAGGGAGTCGACGTAATTTCCCGGCATTGGCAATCACAAACCCCTCCAGCATCTCTTCAACTACGTTTTCGGGGCGGTTAATAAATTTCTTCATGCTCAAGCCTCCTTCATAAATTTTTTCTCGATCTCGCGTATTTTTTCCACTTTAGGCAAGGATCGTCCACCTTGAAAATCACTTGACAACCAAGCATCGACGAGCATTTTGGCTAATTCTGGTCCCACAATGTGGCGACCCAGAGTGAGAACGTTGGAGTTGTTGCTCTTTTTTGCCCGCTCGGCAGAATAAATATCATGGGCACAGGCAGCATAAATTCCCGGAACCTTATTGGCAGCAAGAGCCATCCCAATCCCCGTTCCACAAATGAGGATGCCGTATTGATACTTTCCCTCGCGAATTCCCAAAGATACCTTGAGGGCAACATCCGGATAATCTACTACTTCTTCCTCCGAAGAAACCCCTAAATCTTCAAATTCAACCTTCTTCTCCCGCAGGTACTCTACGATAACCCTTTTGAGAGGATATCCGAAATGGTCGGAAGCAACGGCCAAGTACATGTTATCACGCTCCTATAGACACTTTTTTCAAGGAATGAGTACCACCTTAATCGATTCCTCTCCTCTCTCTACCATCTCGAATCCCTTCTCAAATTCGGCAAGAGGCATGCGATGAGTGATAATCTTATCAGCCTTGATCCGACCGTCATGCAGGAAACGAATGGTGGTTTCATAAGTATAGGGACTCAAGTGGGCGCCGCGCAAATCTAATTCCTTGCGATCCCCGATAATACTCCAGTCCACCGTCACCGGATCGTTATACACGCTAAACTCGACAAACCTCCCTAATTTGCGGATCATCTGTAATCCCTGTATGGCTCCCGAGGGGTGACCGCTCGCTTGAATGTATACATCACAGCCATATCCGCCGGTGAGGGACTTCACCTGGCCCACCACATCTTCTTTCAAGGGATTCATGACTAAATCTGCACCATACTCTTTGGCTAAGAGATTGCGCTTGTCACGCACATCGATGGCAATGAGGAGTTTCGGATTCTTGAGTCTCGCCGCCTGCACCATTCCTAATCCCAGAGAACCCAATCCTGCAATTACCACGACATCGTTGAACTGGATGTCTCCCCGCTCCACCGCATGAATAGCACAAGCCAACGGCTCTACATAAGGAGCAACGTCCAAGGGAAACCCTTCCGGCAACTTGTAATTGCGTGCAGTTTTAGGGAGACGTACGTATTCAGCATAGGCTCCATCGGCCACCTCCCGTTGAAATCCGTAGATATTATGCACCTCACACATCCAGTACTTTCCTTCTCGGCAGAAACGGCACTTTTCACAAGGGATGATCTGCTCTGAGACCGCCCAATCTCCTAAGGAAAGACCATATTTTTCCTTGGCACCTTTCCCTAAGGCCACTACCTGCCCGTAAAACTCATGCCCGGGAATGAAAGGTGCTTGAATCCAAGCAGGTTGACCCTCACCACCCCAAAAAGATGGCGCTCCATGATACCCTTTGACATCACCAGCACAAATACCACATCCCCCTACCTTTAATAAAACTTCTTCATCCCCAATTTCTGGAATGGGCACTTCCTCGAAACGGTAATCACCCGGTTTATAAGCTACCACCGCCTTCATAGTTCGAGGAAGATTAGGAATTGCCTCCACGTACATCGTGCTCACCTCTTTTATTATTGAATAGCCTTTCCGGTCAAAGCATTAAAAATGTGGGTTTTTTCCTTACGGAAGAAAAAGGAGACCACTCTCCCTTCTTCCTCCGCACAGGTTCCAGCTACTTCGACAAGCACTCTCTGTCCATGAACATCCACGGTCACAATCGAAGATTCTCCTAATGGTTCTACACTGTATATCGTCCCCTTCATAGAATACGCCCCTTTTAACTCTACTCCAAGGACGATATCCCCAGGACGAATACCGATAACCCATTTACCGTTACTCTGATTTTCTCTCTCGATTGCTTGTGATATTTGAGGATCGAGTGGAAAAGCGAAATCATGAAACTGAAGGTACACTCGATCTAACTCTTTCACCATCACACACTCGAGAAAGTTCATAGGCGGTTCACCAATAAAACCGGCTACAAAGAGGTTGGCCGGTTTTTCATAGAGATCATCTGGAGTGCCTACTTGTTGGATTTCGCCTAAATTCATAACCACCACTTTATCGGCCATACTGAGCGCTTCCAACTGATCATGAGTGACATAGATGACCGTGAGGCCCCACTCTCGCTGTATTCTCTTTAAATCAATGCGCAGTTTCGCCTTGAGTTGTGCATCAAGATGCGATATGGGTTCATCCATAAGGGTCACTTGGGCGTCTTCACGCACCAAAGCCCGTGCCAGAGAAACACGTTGTTGTTCGCCTCCACTCAGTTTGGCCGGTCGAAAATGCAAGATATCCCCTATCTCCAAAAGATCAGCCACAAGTGCTATTTTTTCCTTAATCTTCTGCTCTGGATATTTGCGTGCCCGTAAAGGGAAAGCAATATTATCGTACACCGAAAGCGGAGGATACAACGCATATGACTCAAAAGACATGGCAAGCATCCGATCTTTGGGTAAAAGGTTGTTGACTCTCCGATTATTGATGTAAATATCCCCTCGAGAAATATGTTCAAGACCGGCAATCATTCGCAGAGTCGAAGTTTTACCACAACCCGAAGGCCCCAAAAGACATAAGAATTCTTGATCATTACAATGAAAGGTAGCGTCCTTTACCGCCTCTACCCGTTGGCCTGCTCCGGCTTCCTCTCGGTAAAACTTCCAAACATGTTCTACCTTCACTTCAGCCATTTTTTCATCACCTTAACTCAAGAAAAGAATATTCTTTCTTGACTGTTTATCAAAAACTTGCAAAACTTCCTCCCCAAAGAGGCATCGTATTTGATCCCCAGGTCTTACATTTTCTTCAACTCCAAGTTGTACAGTAAAATTGAAGTCACGACCCGTGGACACAAAGGCAATCTTTCTCGAACCCCGCAATTCCACAAACTTAACTACACCATCAATAACCGTTCCCGAAGAAACAACGGATGGCTCTTCCACAAGGGCAATCTTACTCGGGAAAACTCCCACGATGACCTCTTCCTCTCTCATGCTCCTTAGCTTCTCCTGCACCGGCAGAGAAAGCCGAAAAAGTACTCCTTTCGCTTCTAAAAAGAGTCTTTCCCCCTCATGCACTATTCGAGCATTCATATAATTCATAGGAGGATCGCTCACGATCATCCCCACGAAAGTATCAGCCGGCTGGTTATATATTTCTTCCCATGTACCAATCTGCTGCAAGATTCCCCTATTTAAAATGGCAATACGATCCCCCACCGAAAACGCTTCAAGATAATCAGTAGTGGTATATACAGTAGTGGTTTGTCTCTCCCGTTGCCATCGTTTCAAATCTCGTCTTAACCGGTGACGGAGTTTCGCATCCAGATGAGCAATTGGCTCATCCAAGAGGAACATTTTTGGTTCCCGTACGAGACACCGGGCCAAACTCACCCTTTGGCGCTGTCCACCACTCAACTCTTTCGGTTTCCGTTCCAAAAGCATGTCAATCTCTAAAAACTGAGCTACTTCTACCACCTTATTTTTGATCACCTCTTCAGAAAAGACATGTGCTCTTTTGGGCGAACGAAGGGGAAAGGCAATATTCTCAAAAACTGAAAGATGAGGATAGAGAGCGTAGGTTTCGAACGCCATGGCCACATCGCGCTCTGCAGGATCGATATGGTTAATGACTTGACCATCCATTACAATCTCTCCGGCGGTTACCTCTTCAATCCCTGCTATCATTTTCAAGGTTGAGCTCTTTCCTGCACCGGGAGGCCCAAGCAAAACAAGCATTTCCCCTTTTCGGGTTTTAAAAGACAGGTCTTTTACCGCCACCACATCTCCATACTTCTTAGTCACTTTGCGTAACTCTAACTCCACCATAGCGCTTCCCCCTACTATCCTTTCACTGCACCGAAAGTCAGACCTCGCACGAGATACCTTTGAATGAAAATAGCGAGCACCAAGGAAGGCAAAAGGGTAACAATTGCTGCTGCAGCCATTTGTCCCCACAACACTTGCTCATAGGAGATGAATCCCATGAGAGAAGGGGTAACCGGTCGAGTCACATCGGAGGAAAGAATATACCCGAACAAAAACTCATTCCAAGCAAAAATGAAGGAAAGAATCGCCGTTGCCGCAATTCCTGGAGCGACTAAGGGTAGGTCAACCTTTCGAAAGATACCCCACCAAGAATATCCATCAATACGCGCAGCATGTTCTAATTCCATAGGAATATCTTCGAAAAAACCTCTCATCAGCCACACTGCGAAAGGAAGGGTGATGAGCTGATAAGCCAGCATCATCCCATGATAGGTACCATATATTCCTATTCTCCTAAAAATGACGAAGAGAGGCAAAATCACAATTAATCCAGGGGCGAATCGAAAACTCAAAAGAGTGAAAGCGAAATTTTCTTTTCCTCTAAAGTTGTAACGTGCCAAGGAATATGCTGCTGGCACGCCAACTAACATGCTCAGTCCCACTGCTCCAAAACAAACGATGAGGCTGTTCAAGAAATACCGAGGAAAATCAGTTTGCACCGTTTCATACTTTCCCAACCATGCTCTACCCAAAAGAACCACGGAATAATTCTCTAAGGTCGCATCAAAAACAAATTTTGGAGGATAGGAGATAACATCCAAGGGGGTCTGGATAGACATGTTCAATACCCAATATAAAGGAAAAGCAGTCCACAACATGAGGATAATCAACCCAACAGTAGATATCAACTTGGTTGACGAAATTTTCTTGTTGTTCTCCATGACACTAACCCCCTCAACTAACCGCCATGAACCTCACTCACTGCTTTCTTCCATTGTCCTACCAAGAAGTAACTCAGTACATAAACGATCGCCCACAAAACCACGAGATGCGCAAAAGCATAGCCCATATTTGTCCAACGAAAACTATGGTAATACGCTTGTACCGAGAGAGTCATGGTAGCACTGGCCGGACCACCCTTGGTCGCTGCATAAATAATATCAAAATGTTTGAGACAGTCCATGATGCGAAAGAGCAAAACGATGAGAATCACCGGCTTGAGAAGAGGAATAGTTAATTTCCGAAAAGTAAACCAATTTGAAACTCCATCAACTGCGGCAGCTTCGTAAGGCTCCTTGGGCAAGTTTTGCACACCAGCCAGAAAGATCATACCGGCAAAAGGCACAAAAACATAAGCATCAATGAGAATCACCGATAAGAGTGCCGTACTCGACCCTCCCAACCACTCCGAACCCGCAAACCCCACCAGCTGCAAAAGATAATTAAATACACCTTGAATGGGGGCCATCATTAATTTCCACATGATCGCCGCCACCGTGGGCGGAAGCATGACTGGCAATAAAAACAGGGTACGCCATATCTTCTGCCCCAAAAGACCCAGATTCAGCAAGTACGCAGCAATGAATCCAATTCCAACCTCGAAAATGACCGCTCCAACCGTAAAAAGGAGCGTCACCTTGAGGGAATTCCAGAATTCGGGATCTCTGGTAAGTTTTAGGTAATTGCCAATTCCAATGAAATCAGAAGTACCGGTGGTGAGATTAAAGTTGGTAAATGACATGACTACCGAATATCCAAAAGGAACCAAGATTCCTACCGTCAGAAGAAAAGCAGGCAAGAAAAGGAGTAAAGCGATGTTTCTACTCCAAAAACTTCGGCGCAGTTCCATACCGTTGGCCAAACCTCGTCACCTCACCTTCACCTGGCTGCAAGAGGAACGTTTCTCTTGCAGCCATTACTTTATTCCTATTTCTTCCACTTAGTCATAAGTTCGTTGATTTTTACTGCTGCGTCATCCAAGGCCTGCTCAACCGGTTTCTTACCTTCATATGCTTCGTGAAGCGCTTCTGCCCAGATATCACCAAGTGCGGTAACATCGGGATTAGGTGTCCAGCGGATATCACCATATTTTGCATACATAGCATCTACAATTTCTCGATATTCTCCAGGTTTGGTTCCCCACTTCATGGTTTTCTCTACTACCGCAGGATTTTCCCAGACTGATTTTCTGGTTGGATTGAAATTATCATACTTGAGAGTACCATCGAGCATGGTTTGAGGAGCAGTTGCCCACATGAGGAATAGCCAAGCTGCTTCTTTATGCTTGGACAGCGCGCTCATCCCCAAAGACCAAGTCCACATGTTAGAGGTGATGTTTCCGTCAGGAGCAGCAGGTGGTAAAGCATATCCAGTCTTACCTGCCACAACTGATTGTGCCGGATTCTCATAAGTTGCGGCGAAGAAATCACAGTCGGTAATTTCATAGAATCTCCCTGCAGCGAAATTTTGTTTTGCATCGTACCAAGTATAGTTCGGCCAACCTGGAGGTCCAGCTTTTTGTAGAATATCTACCCAAATTTTGGTAATTTCCTTCGCTTGGGGAGTATTAATCGCCGCGGTCAAATCGGGGTTCAAATCTTTCTGCCCATAGGTGCTAAAGGCGGTAAAATACCCCGAGTGCACCGTCGACCAGCTCTTGATACCTCGGTTAGCCACTCCGTAGACTTGGGGTTTTTCTTGCTTGCCCAACTCTGCAGCCTTCGTCAACGTGTCCAAAAGATCCGGATACGTTGTTGGAACGGTAAGACCCCACTTCTCTCGCAAATCATTACGGTATGCTTGACAGAAGAACTCTACCATGACCGGAATACCATTCCATCTCCCCTGACCCAATCCCCCAGCAATGGTTCCATCCCACATGTTTGCTCGGAGTGGTTTTTCATAAAAGTCTTCGCGGTTGTACCACGCTTGGTCGGTAAGTTCAGGGTTATTCCAATAGGTATTGAGATCTTCAATCCAACCGGCGTATTGGTAGCGCCATTCGAACATCGGAGAAGTCATATAGACATCGAAAATACCGCCGCCACTGGAGAGGTCAATCAATAGTTTCTCAAAGAACTCTTCCTCAGGAAGAATGACGTATGCAACCTTGATACCGGTTAACTGCTCAAAAATGGATAGGAGTGGTCGCAGAGACTCCGTGAAGGGGTGCTTATTCAATCCAATGGTCAACTGGGTTCCTTCAAACGCTTTCCAGTTGATTTTCGCTTGTTGATAATAGGCTAAGGGGTCTTCTTGAGCAAAAGCTACTGCAAATAAGAACACCAATCCCACTACACTAATCAACCACGCTACTTTTTTCATTTCTCAAGCCCTCCTCTCTTGGAAACAACTCTTTTTTGCCACATCACCATACTATTGCACCATTCACACGCATCACATATCGAGCGTAATTAATCATATATCACCTCCCTTACTATTCTCTTTCACTTTTCCTCAAGTTTCTTGAGAATTGCTTCTGCAGTCAAACTATCAACCACGAGAACGTGGAGGAATCTTCCTCGCAAGGCTCCCAAAATAGCCTCGGCCTTCTCAAACCCTCCTGCGATGCCGATCACCAAGGGACACTTCTTCCGTAGATCTCTTAATGAGACGGCAATTCTCCTTTCGTTTCCACTAAACTCGACGATATTTCCAGAGATGTCGAAAAAGGTTCCACAAATGTCACCCACCGCTTTTTTCGCAAGGAGTTCTTCATATTCACTCGGGGTAATAGCACCAGTCTGAATCAACATCGCATGGGGAGAAACACTCCCGATGCCCACCAAAGCGATGTCGATTTTCTCCCTCAAAGTAGCCTGAACATTTTCGTCTTTCAGCATGGCATCTCGGGTGACCTGATCGCGGGTGAAAGCAGGTGCAGGAAGGTAATACACTTGTGCCTCTAAGGCTTCGGCCAAACGTTTTGGAATCTCAGTAGCAAAGACATTCGCCGAAATACGACTCAATCCCCCCATTAATTGCACGACGCTCAAATTCCGGTTACCTTCACTAAACGAGGGTTTCACGTAGCGAACAAATTCATAGAGAGTCCGACCATAAGCAATACCAACTTTATTGCCTGGGGCAACGACTTTCAAAAAAAATCGTGCTCCTGCCTCGCCTACCGCTTTACGAATGAGGTCGCTGTCCTTACTAAACACACTCACCACATGAACCTTGCGCAGGGAAAAACGCTTCTCGAACTCTTTCTCTAAATTGAGGACCCCTTCTTGTGCCGGATCGATGACCTCAATTTGAACGATTCCCTCTTCCTTCGCTTTCTTGAGTAACCTTGAACACCTTTGGCGAGACATTCCTAAAATCTTGGCAATCTCAATGATCGACAAATCATCAAGATAGTAGAGCTTAGCAATTTGGGCAAGCAGACTTTTATTGAGCGGTCCCTCCAAGCGCATCCCCCTTTATAACAATTGTCGTCTAACAAAAATCATAACAATTGTCATTTAACAATTTATCAAAGAAAAGAACAAAAGTCAAGAAGAAATCTCTCCCTTCACAACTAAAAATTCGCCACCAAAAGCCGAGGAAATCAGCGAGATAGTTACCTATGTCTAACGAGTCCCTGAATTCTATTATCAATACCCGCAAAATGGAAACAAATAACCCTCATGTTTTGTAGCAACATGAGGGTAAAGTTTTAAACACCTATCTCCTGAGCAATGGCCTTCAAATTCTTTAGCCCTTCCACAGCCAGGGCCTCACCGGATTCGGCAAACTTTCGCCATATCGCACAGAGTCTATTGAGTTCTTCAAAACTGGGATCGAAAGACTCAATCACTAAGGGGCCGCTGTATCCGATATCCTTTAGAGCGGTAAAAAATTCCTTCCAAGGAACTAATCCCGTTCCCGGTATTCCTCGATCACTTTCACAGACATGAACATAACTGAGATATTTTTTACCGCAAATTTCAACCGCTTTGCGAAAACTTCGCTCTTCACGAATCATATGAAAAGAATCAAGATGAATCTTGACGTTATCAAAACCGACATCCTGACAGTAACGCACTGCATCCTCAGCAATATTAAGAAAATGGGTTTCGAAACGCTGCACCGGTTCTACCGATATAACTACTTCTCCTTTTTCCTGTGCATATGCAGCCACTTCACGCATAGCACTCACCGACCACTCCCATTCCTCTTCGGTGCGCGGTTTACCACTCAAATATCCCCAAGCAGCGTAATTCACGCCTCCCAAAATTCTGGAACCAATGGCCACATTGATGTCTATAATTTTTTTTAGGCTTTCTACCCCATTAGCGCGGATGGTAGGATCGGGAGAAATAAGATTGGTCTCTTTACTGAGGGTGGTCGTCGTCACAGGCTCGATGCCAACCTCTTTTATTTTTTCCTTCACGAGCTCCGTGGGAAAGGTCTCCGGGTGAGAAATAAAAATATCGATGACCTCAAACCCCAATTCTTTTGCCCGGGGAATAATCCATAAATCTTTCTCCGAAAACTTTTCCGTCCAGATAAACGTGTCCACTCCGAAACGAAACATCGCAAGTCACTCTCCTTTATATAAAAATTGTAATACTCCTTGAATAATCCACTAACGAGAGCAAGATACTATCGAGGTATATGAGCAAAAATGTTATACGTTGTGTAACCGACGAGAAGAAAGGGGAAACCCCATTTAAAGAGCTGAATATAAAAAGGCTGGAATAATAGAACAATGCCGAATACCATAATCCCCATACCGACCATTTCAGCTAAACTAACAAATTTCCGCTTTTCGTATTTTCCAAAACGTAAACCCGACGATAAAGGAGATTCTTCAAAAGGCATAATGACCATTCCTTCCCAATTGTACATATATTCTCAAACCATTTTGAGGATGAAAAAAGTACAATTTTTCTTCAGGCAAGAACACGAAAATCTCCGCCCCATGCTTAGGAACACAATTCCTTATAAGCAATGCTTTCAAAGGGCTTTCTCCTAACGCCAAGTTCACAAATCTCTCTGCCCCATGGTATTCGATATTTTCTACAAGAGCCTTTAGATAACCTTCCTGAATCTTTTCCGAAACCATTATATCTTCTGGCCAAATACCGACCAAAATCCTGCCTTGCCCCTTCAATTCTCTTCTCAATATGCCCACGATCGGAGGCGAAAGCGGAATAACAAACTCTTGATGACCATGCATCCATAATGAAGTCTCCCCCACTACACAGTCTATGAAATTCATTGATGGAGCTCCGATAATTCGGGCCACACTAACACTCATGGGATTGGTATAGATATCCCGCGGGGCTCCAACCTGGAGAATACGACCATTTTCCATAATCCCAATTCGACTGGCCATCGCCATGGCAGAAACATTGTCATGAGTAGCACTTAAAATGGTGATACCGTATTCCTCGTGAATTCGCTTAAACTCGGTTTGGAGTTCTTCTCGTAACTTATAATCTAAGCTGCTAATTGGCTCATCAAGAATATAAATTTTGGGTCTCCGAATAAGAGCTCTACCCAGAGCAACACGTTGTTGTTCCCCTCCGCTCAAATGACTCACTCTACGTGGTAAGAGGTGGGTAATATGAAGCTCATCGGCAATCGCTTCTACCCTCTTTTTCACTTCACTCTCGGGAACCTTAAAAAGCGGTGAACGTAAGGGGAATGCAAGATTATCGTAGACGTTCAAAACCGGATACAAATTGTGGGACTCAAACATAAAAGCGAAGTCACGCAAAGGTGGCGAAAGCTGGGTAATGTCTTGGCCTTCATAGAGAACCTTTCCAGAATCAGGTTTTTCAAGACCAATCGTTATTCGCAAGGTAGTCGTCTTACCTGCACCCGTAGGGCCAAGAATAATGAAAAACTCTCCTTTCTTTACTTCTAAATCCAGATGATTAACGGCTACAATGTCCCCAAAAGCTTTAGTAATATCTCGTAACTCGAGCATATCATTCTCCTCTCTTAGGTTACGATTGCCTCTCCACTACTTCGATCGAAAAGGCAAATATGATCCTCCGAGAAGTAAAGATAGACCTTATGTCCAACAATTAACGGTAAGCTCCAATCCGTTCTCACTCGAAACACCCTCTCTCCAATCAAAAAATCTACTAAACGATATCTTCCTGCCGGCTCAATTGCCAGAATCGCGATTGATAAGCCGTTCTCAAAACTTTTTTCAAAAAGGCTCACATATTCTGGTCGAATTCCCAAAATAACTTCTTTTCCTTGGTAAGAGGAAAGCTTTGCGAAGAGATCACTCCTTTTAAGAGACAACCGGTGCTCAGTCCCTTCGAGAAACAACAACCCATTATCATATAAGCACTCCACAAAATTCATGCCCGGAGTACCCAAGAAATTCCCAACAAAAACTGACTGGGGATGTTCGTAAAGCTCCTCAGGAGAACCCATTTGTACAATGACTCCATCTTTCATCACCACGATAACATCGCCTAAGGCCATTGCCTCCCTCTGATCATGCGTCACATAAATGGTAGTAATGCCGATCCTTTTTTGAAGTTTACCTAACTCACTGCGCATCTCTTCACGAAACTTTTCATCTAAGGCGCTCAGTGGTTCATCGAGCAGAAGAACATTAGGGTCGCGGATCACTGCCCGCGCTAAAGCTACACGTTGTTGGTCACCGGGAGGTAGAATACTCGCCTTATATCGTAAAAGCCCTCCTAATTGGAAAATCTGGACTACTTCTTTAACTTTCGTCTCAATGGCTTTCCGCGGAACTCGACAGGCTCGCAAGGGAAAGGTAATATTTTCGTAAACGTTCATGTGCGGATATAAAGCATAAAATTGAAAAACCATACCAACGTTTCTTTCGCTGGGACTCAAGTGAGTCACTTCGCGGTCATCAAAATAAATTTTACCCATGGTCGGCTGTTCCAACCCTGCGATGCATCGTAAGGTAGTGGTTTTTCCACAGCCGGATGGCCCTAACAAAACTACTAATTGACCACTTTCAATATTAATACTTACTCCATCTATTGCTCTTACTGATCCGTAGTGTTTCTTCAAGCTTTCAAGACGCACACGAGCCAAAAAGAACACCTACCTTCTCACATTCTGCATCGCTAGTCTGTTGAGATAACGGATGAAAACCAAACTCGAACTCATGATAATCAATAATAAAATTACCCCATAAGCCGAGGCTTCACCAGTATAAAAGTATTGAAATGCCCTTTTATATAAGTCAAAAGAAAGCGTCTGAGTGGCACTCCCCGGACCTCCACCGGTAAGTGTATAAACCAAATCAAAAGCCTTAATAGAATCGATCATCCGAAATAGAACCGCGATAATAAGAACCGGTGCAGAAAGGGGAAGGGTAATATGCCGAAATTTAAACCAAGAGGAAGCACGATCAATTTCTGCTGCTTCGTAAAGATACTTGGGAATAGCGGTAAATGCCGCTAAAGCGAGGAGGATCATAAATGGCGTCCACATCCATGTATCAACCAAGATCACACTGTAAATACTCACGTTTTCCCTTGCTAACCATTCCACCTTTCCTACACCAAACAGGCTTAATACATAATTAACAATTCCCCACTCAGTATTCAACATATATTTCCAGAATAAACCTACTACAATTGGACAGAGCATCATAGGCATGAGAATAAGAGTTAAAACCAGGCTTCTCCCTCTAAAATTTTTTTGAAGGAGATAAGCTATAACGACACCGAGAATGAACTGAAAAAAAACATTAAGTACCACAAACTTGCCGGTAAAAATAAATCGTTCCCAAGTAAAAGCGTCCGTCAAAATAAAAGAAAAGTTTTCTACCCCGATAAATTTCGCCGGTGTAGTCGCCCTGAGTACCGAAAAGTTATAGAAGCCTGATCGAATAAGGGTGATAAAAGGGTAACCCACCAAAAAGAGCAAGACGAAAAGACTAGGAAGGAGAAAAATGAACATAAAGGCCCGATCCGAGAGACCATAATGTTTTCTGGCTACGATAGATCGGCTACTTTCTCGAGCCAACTCAGCAATAGCATCTCCGTCTACCGCTTTATCAATAGAATCCTTAAATTTTCCATCCATAAATCACATCACTCCCCGTGCTTCTCAACAATTTGATAAACAACCCAAGACCGAGGAACCGCTGCGTTGAGAAAATAACGTTCCCATCTTGTCCCCTGAATCACTTTCGTGGGCACAATACAGTTTAGAAAAAACCCTCTTGAATGAGTAAAATATCCAAGCAGAATGCCATAAAAGTTATAACAAACTCCCTCAATCTCGAGTAACAAAGGCTGATCTAGAGAAGACGTTAAGAATTGTATGACTTCCTCCATGTTTGCCGTAGAAAAAGAAAATCTTCGCGGGAATACCTTCACATTACCCCCTCGGGCATTAATAAATTGTTCCACAATAGAAGCAGTGCCACTTTCTGAGTTCTCACATTTACACTTTCGACGAAGCATGTCCACATCTTGCATCATGAGATGGGCATTGAGTAGCATCAAGTCTGGTTCTTCAGGATAAATAGGCATTTTTATCCAGCTTTTGAATTTCCAATAATCAGCCAAAGTCACAACGACGTTCGAAAAGCTACTAAGATAGTATTCCCAATACGGAAATTCATACGATATTTCAAACCAAACTTTCTTTTCTAGGGAAACTAAACCAGCATCTGATTGTTCAGGTAACATATTTTCCTTACAACCGTCCAAGGTAAATCTTAGAGAATCAAACCTCAGATAAAGGTCATTGAACATCATACCTCCATGATCGTAAAAAACCTGAATGAAAAAAAGGAGCGGATTACTATATACCAAACGAACTTCCACAACCCTTACACCGTTTCCAAAGCGACGTGTTAATGTTTGACACGCAAGGCTTTTGGCTTCTTCCACGAGCGCGTGGAGATAATTTCCCATCCCAATTCCTAGTATTCGATCGCCAATGACAACAAATTCATAAACATTCTCATTCCAATGGCAACCCATAACTTGCCCAACCATTCGCCCCCGATAATCAAAAAGAGGCAAAGAATAATCCTCTAAATCCGGGCATGAAAAATGTTCCAAAAGTTTCTGCAATTCTTCAAAATACAATTCACCGGAATTACCGTAAGCTTGACCAAGGGCAACAACAAAAATCACCAACCCAAAGGTGACAAGAATATTTTTCATCGTCTTCCTAAAACACCAAAGGTCATACCCATCAACAAATAATTACGAATAAAAATAAACAAAACAAGTACGGGAATGATCAAAATAAAACCGGCGGCCGCTACTTGTCCCCAATCCAGTCCGGCTGCTCCTAATGCGGCAGCAATACGAGGTGGTAGGGTTTTAGCGTACCGCGTAGTCACAATGGAAGCAAAGGTAAATTCATTCCAAGCAAAAATGAAGCAAAAACCCATAGTAGCAGCAATTCCACCCCTAACTGAGGGAATAATAATTTTCCAGAAAATTTGCCACCGGGTATAGCCATCGACTAAGCCGGCTTCCTCATATTGGGTCGGAATAGAATCATAAAAACCCTTCATAATCCATATAGCCAAGCCCAAGTTAGCCATGGTATAGAGCAAAATCATACCAACACGGGTATCTTGCAAACCTAATCGAGAGAACATAATATAAATAGGAATAATAACTGCTACTGGCGGCAACATGCGCGTAGAAAGAGTAAAAAAGAGATAATCATTCTTACCGAAAAAATGAAACCTCGAACACGCATATCCAGCCATAACACCCAAAACAACTGCGAAAAAGGTCCCTAAACCGGCAGTAATGAAACTATTCGCAAGACATAAAGCAAAGTCGGTTTGCCCAGCACCTCCCTCTAAAAAAGTTTTCACGAACAAGCCTCGGTAATTTTCAACAGTCGGATTGAAAAGAAACCGAGGAGGAAAGGCAAAAATATCCAAGCGATCTTTCAATGAAGAGAGAAAAAGCCAAAAAAGAGGAAAAACGGTGAAAGAAAGAAAAAGCCCTAAAATGATAATCCTCGTAATAACACTTAACCGACTTTTTCTTTCAATGATACTCTCGTAATAAGTATTGTTATTCATCAATGGACCTCCTATAGCTGGCGCCAATGAGGTGGATTTATCCCCCATCGGCGCCAAAACACTATCAGTAGTTATAGTATTTTTCTAATTCAGCACTATAAGGTTCCCCGTAAGCCAATTCATAAGGGACTTCGGGAATATTCTCGGTTCGGTTAATTTCATAACCTGCTCTTCTTAGCTCCCTCTCGTGGCGCTCAGCACAATCGGCGAGGGCCTGTTCCACAGTTTTTTTGCCCGTAATAGCGTTATGAATTTCTTCTTGCATGATATCGAGCAAGATCGGGTATTCTGGGAGATGCCAATAATCATTAATGTAGTTCATGGCGTCTTTAAAAAGCACGTTGTAGGGGTTAAGCTTCAACCATTCGGGATCCTCGAGAACTTGCTTATTTCCTGTTTGACAAAACTTCGCATAGCGCATTTGTTGATCCTTTTGCATATACCATCCCAAAAATTTCCACGCTTCTTCAACGTATTTCGAATACTTGTTAATACCCAAACCCTGACCACCCATGCTGAATACTCTCCGGAATTTTCCATCACGACCCACACCACCGGGAAGAATAGCAAAACCAACTTTATCCACTATGGTAGATACTTTTGGGTCTAACATAGATCCGAAGAAATAGAACCATTGCATGGCCATAGCTACTCTTCCTTGCTGCATAGCTACATTCACTTCGTCGAAACCCCAAGTCTCTGAACCAGGGGGGCAGAATTTAAACAAGTCAACAAAAAATTTAACTCCATCGATAGAAGCAGGGCTATCCAGATAGCCTTTTACCTCGAAAGTTTTAGGATTCCACAGAGCACCACCAAAACTCCAGATAAAGGTGTTAGACATACTTGTACAATAATCGTATTCTCTACCGCCATATTGAGCGAATCCATACAAGCCCTGGTCAGGTCTTGTAAAGAATTCAGCAATATCCCTGAGTTGAGAGTATGTCTGGGGAACCTCCAATTCATACCCATATTTAGCTTTAAAGGCTTCTTTCTCCTTAGGATCTTCAAAAAGATCTCTACGATAAATGAGCCCAAGGCAGTCTTGATTTACCGGCAAAGCGTACTGGTTACCACTACCGTCAGGATATTCACCATATCTTTTGAGCGCCGCAGGTAAAAAGGTATCAAAATTCACTTTGTCAGATTTTTCCATATAGGGATTGAGAAGCACACAATGTCCCCCACCCGCGAATTCAGCCACTGATTGACTATCCCACGCAGCGAGGTCAAAACCACTTCCTTTAGCGGCGAATTCTGAAGCAATTTTATCGTGCCATTGGGGTCCGTAAGGAACCAAGGCTCCAACCACCTTTACGCCGGTCAATTTTTCATAATCTTTGGCCACGTCTAACAAGGCTTCGGCACAAATTCCCGCGTGCCAAACTACAGTAAGGGTAATTTGTTCTTGAGCTAAAGCGTGACCAAAGAAGCTAGAAATCAATATCACAAAAAGAATAGATACAAAAATTCTCTTCATGAATTTCCCTCCCCCTTTTCTTCAATTAAGAATTAGAAATACACTTACAAGATTACAGTTCCTTTTTCCAATAACACCCCCTTTACAAATAAGCCAATAACAAGAGACTAAACACACACCAGAAAAACCATAATCTTCCGATTCTTTTGTAACAATTGTTCATGAACAAATTTCCACAATAATTGTTATTTAATAAGCTAACAAACTACAAGGAAAAAGTCAAGAACGATTCATAAAATTACCCGTTGTTTTTTGCAAGAGGGAACTCCCCATTTTTGCAAAGATTTTTCCCCAGGCACCGGTGGGGAATTTTTACGTTAACT
>CAKZPS010000008.1 GCA_937139415.1 uncultured bacterium | reverse complement strand
ATCCGGTAAGCACCAAACATTGCCTCACGATGGCACCATCAAATTCATTTCACGGACATTTTCCATTATCTAATGCGGGTACTTGACATTTTTCACAATTTGATTATAAATTTAATTATCTATCGAAAGAAACTTACAAAAGGTATGAAAGTAATGAAGGGCCACCCTGAAACGATCCGTAAGATCAATCGGCGGAATATTGTTGAAATGGTGCGCCAATATGCACCGCTCTCCCGGACTGACTTGGCGAGGAGAGTTGGATTATCTCTTCCTTCGGTCTCGCGGATCATTGACGACCTCATCGCTGAGCGGATAATCCTTGAGACCGGTAAGGGACGCTCAAGTGGAGGCCGTAAACCCACCCTCCTTGAATTCAACCCCCGTTACTGCTTTGCTTTTGGTGTGGATGTGGCCCGTGAGACTACTTTGGTGCTTACTGACTTTAGTGGAACTATTGTGGAACACGTCACTCTTCCTACCTCAGCGGCTTACGGACCCCAACAAGTAGCCGAGGTGGTAGGACGGCAAATTGAGCGTATACGGGAAAAACATGATCTTCCCCCTGAACGGATAGTGGGAGTAGGTATAGCCACTCCGGGTTTTCTTTTTAAAGCGACACAAGCCATCGAGGATTCACCTTTTATGGGTTGGGAAAAAAGCGATGTAGTCAACCTTTTTTCCTCTTTCTTACCGTATCCGGTGAGTATCGATAACATCGCCAGGGCTTCGGCAATAGCGGAGGTCCTCTATGGTTGGGGACGGGAGTTTGGGTCATTCTTTTACTTCTACACCGATTGGGGAACCGGTGGAGGGGTGGTATACCGGAGGCGAATTGTACGTGGAGCTCATCGAGCCTGTGGAGAGGTAGGTCATATCACGATCGATCCTCAGGGCATCCTGTGTTATTGTGGAAATCGGGGATGTCTGGAACAGTATACTTCTACCGTAGCGATTTTGCGGATGCTGCGGAAAAAAAGGGGGGGAGAGGTGAACTTTGACATTTTGCTCAATGGTTACGCACAAAGAGACGAAGTGACTATTGCTGTCCTCAAGCAAGCTGGCTTCTTTTTGGGTAAGGGAGTAGCCAACGTCATCAACCTTCTCAACCCTCCGGCAGTGGTCATTGGAGGAGAGCTGGGACGATGTTTCCCTGAGTACGTAGAGGAGGCGATGACTTCAGCCCGGGAGAACATTTTCTCTCTCGTGGCCCAGGATACGCCCATTGTAGTCAGCTCTTTGGGAAAGAAAGAGGTAGTATTAGCGATGGCGCAGTCGGTTTTGGATCACCACTTAGAAAAATTGATCTAAGGACTAAAAAGGAGGAAAAAATGGGTTCGTTCTCTTTCCGCGAAGAAATCATGCGTACTTTTCGACGGGAGAACCGATGCGTAGTGTGGCAACCTCGCTTGGAGCACTGGCACAAC
Source organism: uncultured bacterium (assembly GCA_937139415.1). Classification (GTDB taxonomy): domain Bacteria; phylum Atribacterota; class Atribacteria; order Atribacterales; family Caldatribacteriaceae; genus CAKZPS01. The sequence goes on along the minus strand of CAKZPS010000008.1, from coordinate 4,428 downwards.
GTCAATCGGGGTCGTGGAACCCTCCCCTCCCGTTACGTTCACACCTCATTACTCGATCTCTACCGTGAACTCGGTGCCTCCGTGCGTTACTACTATGGAGAGAGTGGGGATATCTCTTCTCCTAAAACTTATCTCCGCTTTGAATATTTCGGTGGAGCATCGGTAGAGGAAGTGCACGAAGGAGAAGTGATTCATGTATTTTTTCGCTCTCCTATAGGGGAACTCTACGGTAAAAAGGGGTTGGGAGAATGGGGGTACTCTTGGCATTACTTGGAACACCCGGTAAAGAAGATCGAAGATCTCGATATTTTGCAGTACATAGTCACTCATACCAGGTATCGCTTCGACCATGAGTTTTATCATAGTGCCTACCAGGCCTTAGGGGATTTGGGGTCTATCCAATTTTACTGGGAACGTTCGCCTTTTCAGCGTCTCTTCCTCCAGTATGCCGGTATTGACACCACCGTAGCCTTCCTCTACGATTACCCAGAACGTTTGCGGGAATACCTCAAGGCAGCGGAGGAAGCAGAAGATGCCCTCTATGAGGTGCTCGTCGATTGTCCTGTACAGATTCTCAACTTTGGAGAGAATATCGACGGGCGTTTTGATTCCCCTCGCATATACGAGGAATATCTACTCCCTTACTACGAAAAGAGAGTGGCGCAACTGCACCGGGCTGGAAAGTTCTGCCATATCCACATCGATGGAGCGGTACGGCCGCTGCTTGCTTACCTCAAGGCTGGTGGTTTTGATGGTATTGAAGGGTTAACCCCTCTTCCGCAGGGAGATGTGAGCTTAGAAGAGATCAGAGAAGCGATGGGTGATGATCTCATTCTCCTTGACGGAATTCCCATGTTGTACTTCCTTCCCGAGTACCCGATAGAGGAACTCATCGAATGTACTGAAAAAGTTTTGTGTCTCTTTGCTCCTCGGCTCATCTTAGGGATTTCCGATGAAATTTCTCCTCCGGGAGACATTGAACGAGTGCGGATTGTTACCGAGATAGTAGAACGATGGAATGCTGTTTCAGGGGGGTGAGAGCGGATACGAATTCATAATGATGCGTCTCGTTGAGGTTATCATATTGAAAGGAGGCTCAAAGGAAAATGCGTACCTTGTGGATATGGTTTCTCGTAGTAGGCATGGTCTTGTCTCTGTCCGTGGTGGGATGGGCGCAAAAGGTTACCCTCAACGTGTGGTTGATGAAGCAGGCAGAGGTAGAGCTTATCAAAGCTCAGGAAGAGGCACTGAAACAATTTCAGGAGCTCTACCCCGATATCGAGGTAAGATTTGCCGTTTTCCCTTATAGCGAATATCGAGACAAGCTCCTCGTTGCTGCTGCCGCCGGTAATCCTCCTGAAGTGTCAGTGGTAGATCAAATCTGGAATCCGGAATTTGCCGCTGCCGATTTCATCATTCCTCTCGATGAATACGTGGCGCAGTCGCAGTCGGTGAAAAAGGAGAACTACTTCTCCGGTGCTTGGGATTCGGCACAATTTCAAGGCAAACTCTACGGAGTTCCCTTCGATGTAGGAGTGTGGGCACTGAACTACTACAACAAAGACTTCTTCCGCCGTGCAGGGCTTGATCCGGAGAAACCGCCGGTGACTTGGGACGAGTTCTATGAAATGGGCGCGAAAATGACCACTGCCGAGCAATGGGGTACTGCCCTGTGGGTAGGTAAAGGCGACGCTATTCAGTGCATCACCGATGCTCTCATCTTTTCGAACGGTGGATCGGTACTCAATGAAGACTTCACCCGGTGCGTTCTCGATCAGCCTCCGGCCATTGAAGCAATGACCTTCTTCAAACGACTGCAATCTATTAATCCTGCCGGTGAGGTAGCGAGGACCGAAGAAGATTCTTTCCAGCTCTTCACCGCCGGTAAGATTGGTATGTTTTGGTACGGGGAGTGGGGTCAAGATACCATAAACGCCCGAGCCCCGGAGATGGATTGGGCGTGTACCAATTTCCCCAACCCTGCCGACGGCAAGTCCATCGGTACCTTTGGTGGATGGAATATGGTGATCTACAGAAGTGCTCCTAACAAAGACGCGGCCTGGAAATTTATCGAGTTCTGGACGAGCAGAGAGGTGAATGAGCGGGTTTCCTCTTTGACGCCGGCGAATATCGAGGCGGCAAAGTCGTTCTTGCAGAATAAGCGTAAATTCTCCGATGTGATTTTTAAACAACTCACCACTGCTCTCTATCGTCCCATCTTCCCCAAATACCCCGATTTAGCAGAGATTCAGCGTAACGCTACCACTGCTATTCTTTTGGGCGAAAAAACGGTGGAAGAGGCATTGCGTGACGCTACAGCGGAGATCAATCAACTCCTTGAGGAGTACTATGCAACCCATTGAAGAAAGAACGGGGAGGGTCTATCCCTCCCCCTACTTTCGTTATGAAGCGTAAAGATGTAATGAAGAGAAACAGGAAAAAAGAGTGGATTGCGGGATGCTTTTTCATTCTTCCCTCATTGGTACTTCTTTTTGTATTGGTGTTTTACCCTCTCTTTCTTACCTTCCGATATACTCTCTACGATATCTCTCTCACTTCTACCCGTTACCTTGGCTGGGCAACTTACCAGCGCCTCTTTGCCCATCGGATGTTACCCTTGATCTTCCGCAATTCCTTGGTGTGGACCATTGTGGTGGTGGTGTTTCAGTTCCTGTTAGGGCTTTCGTCTGCCTTACTCCTTAACCGCTCTTTTCCGGGGAGAGGTTTAGCCCGAGGATTGGTGATCCTTCCTTGGGTAATGCCCGGGGTCATTGCGGGAATGGTGTGGCGTCTCATCTATGATCCCCAACTCGGCCTCCTCAATCACTATCTTCGCCAGTTAGGCATTATTGCTCAGCCATTCACCTGGTTGAGTCATCCCAAAACTGCCCTCTATGCTGTAATCTTTTCCGCCATTTGGAAGGGATTTCCTTTTTCGACTCTCATGTACTTAGCGGGGCTCCAGATTGTACCGCAAGAGTTATACGAGGCAGCCGAAATCGATGGAGCAGGGGGGTGGATGAAGTTTACCAACGTGACCTTACCCTCGATGCGACCGATTATTACTACAACTCTCCTTCTCACCTTTATTTGGACTTTTAATTACTTTGAGTTAGTATACGTAATGACTGGAGGAGGGCCAGCAGAGAAGAGTCATATCTTTCCCACCTATGTATACGACTTAGCCTTCAAGCGTTTCCGCTTTGGCTTAGCCTCACAATTTGCGGTACTGGACTTTCTCTTCCTTTTAGTTTTCAGTTTACTCTACATTCGGACGAGTTTTCGAAGGGAGAAGAGTCTATGAAAAGGAAAATCGTTGGTTACTACTTCATCACCTATTTGCTCTTAGCGATTCTACTCATCTTTGTCCTCTTTCCCTTTGCGGTAATGCTCTCTATGTCTCTCAAAGCTCCCGATGAACAATTCACCTCTCCTCCTTATCTCATCCCTCATCGACCTAACCTCGAGAACTATTTTCACGTTTTTGGCCAAGGTTCTATGTTCGCTCGTTACTTTATGAATAGTCTCCTTGTAGCTTCAGGGGCAACATTCATTGTTCTTGGGGTGGCTATTTTCTCTTCCTATGGTTATGCCCGTCTCCTCTTCCCCGGGAGAGGTTTCTTTTTAGCACTCATCCTCCTGAGTCAGCTCTTTCCTTTGGCAGCGATCATTGTTCCTCTCTACCGTATCATGGGTGCAACAAAACTCATCGACTCTTATATCTCCCTCATCATCGGGTATCTCACCTTCTCGGTTCCGGTAGGAGTATGGTTTCTGCGGGGCTTCTTTTTGAGTATTCCCCAAGAACTCGAAGAAGCGGCAATGATCGATGGTTGCAGTCGCTTTCAAGCTTTCATCCGAATCGTGGTCCCTTTGGTGCGTCCTGGGATTGGTGCTACCGCTGCCTACCTCTTCTTCATTACTTGGCAGGAATTCATGTTCGCTCTCACTTTTATCACCAGTGAGAGCAAGCGCACTCTTCCGGTGGGGATTTTTGACTTTGTAGGTCAGTACGAGACCAACTGGGGTAATCTCATGGCTGCCTCAGTACTCATCTGTATTCCGGTGTTCGTGTTGTTCCTCTTCTTGCAACAGCAGTTGGTAGGCGGACTCACCCAAGGAGCGGTGAAGGGTTAAGGCCAAGCTCCTCTCTATCCACTTCTTTCTCTCACCAAGATAACTCATGTCACTCATCTCACCCTCGTCTCAGTATAGGGTAACTCCCGACTTGTACTGTGCGCATATTCTGGCTAACAGTCTCTCGGTCTCTTGTTTTTCGTCCCTTCCTGGAGAAACGACGAGGTTGCCTCACCCTTTTTTGTCACTGCGAGGAGTCTCTTTTTGTGAGACTCCGTGGCAGTCTCAAAGAAAAACGGGATTTCCACGGGAGACGAAACTACAACCCTCGGAATGACCGGGAAGGGGCAA
>CAKZPS010000007.1 GCA_937139415.1 uncultured bacterium | reverse complement strand
CACGGCCATGTCTTTCATCAGCGTGGTCATTTCCTTCGCTTTTGTTATTTACCTCTTCCGCCAGCTCAGTAAAAGCCGACAGGAGGTCTACTGAAATGTTGCCTTCCCCAAGACAGAGAACTATCACTCGGAGAGAACGGCGCCTCCGTCAGGAATTACATAATGTGGTGGTATACATCATCGTTTTCATCTTCTTTCTCCCCGTTTTATGGATCATCATGACTTCCATGCGACCAGAAGTGGAAGTAAATGCCCGTCCCCCCGTTTTCCTTCCCAGGAAAATTGACTTCCAGTCCTTCGTGTACCTCTTCAGTCCAGGGTACGCCGAAAAGTCCATCCCCTTCTACGATTACCTGTGGAACTCTCTCTTTGCTTCTCTCGTGAGCACTGCTTGTGCACTCACCATAGGGACCTTGGCAGGTTACAGTTTTGCCCGCTTCCGTTTCCAAGGAGCGAACACCGTCTTTGTGGGGATGATGCTCGCCCGTTCTATTCCGGGAATTGCGGTGAGCCTGCCTCTTTTCATTCTCTTTGCCCGGTTGAACCTTTTAGATCGCCGCACCGGTCTTGCTTTGGCCTACGCGGCTATGAACGTTCCCTTCACTACCTGGCTCATGCAGGGATTCTTCAAAGACATTCCCAAAGAGCTCGATGAAGCTGCCCAAATCGACGGCTGTTCCCGTTGGCAGTCTTTTGCGAGAATCGACCTCCCCTTAGCCCTTCCAGGGTTGGCAGCAAGTGGCATTTTTGCCTTCCTTACCTCCTGGAACGAATTCCAAATTTCGAGTGTGCTCACTCGTACCCCGGCTTCCAAAACCTTCCCCGTCGGTCTCTACGACTTCACGCAGCAATTCACCGTCGATTGGCGGGGAATGTGTGCCATGTCGGTAGTCATGCTTGTTCCGGCTATCGTTTTTGTGCTCCTCACCCAAAAACAATTGGTTCGCGGGCTCACCTTTGGAGCTTTCAAATGAGAAAAAATCTCCTTGTGATGGACGAAATGCATATGAATATGGTTTCTCTGCCGTCATTCACAAGTTCTGAAAAAAGGAGGTATGAAGTGTGGAGAAAAAAGAACCGAAAGTGAAACGGGTCATAACTGCCCTCAAACACCGCGAAGAACCGGATCGAATACCCCTTACCGACTTCTACTGGAGTGGTTTCTTAGCGAATTGGCTCCGGACCCTCAACCTCCCTCCAGAAACCGACATCTATGAGTACTACGACTTGGACGTGAAGGTGATCTCTCCCAATATGGATCCCAAAGTGAAGAGTTGTGAGATTATCGAAGAAACCCAGGAATACGTGGTTTTTCGCAGTGGTTTCGGGTGTACGGTGAAAAAAATGTTCGCTTCCCCCATGCCCATGTTCCTCGACTTTTCCGTGAAGAGTGCCGATGAATTCGCCGACTTCACCTTCGACGATCCTCGGGATGAGCGGAGGTATTTTGAAAAGCGCTGCGACATCATTAACTGTGGCGATAGCTTCGGATTCATCGAAAGCTATGTGGAGGCAGTGGAGAAAAATCGGGACCGATTTTGCCTCTTCGGTTCGATCTGCGAACCCTACGAAACCATGTGGCGTATCCGGGGCACGGAAGGATTACTCATGGATTTAGCCCTCTCTCCCGAGAAGGTACGCGACTTCGCCCAACGGTGCACCGAATTCATGCTCGGTATTGCCGAAAAACAAGTTGAACTTGCTCAGCCCACCGGGATGGTAGTATGGGGAGATGTAGCCTACGATAAGGGGATGTTCTTCTCTCCCAAAGTGTGGCAAGCAATCTTTTTCCCTTGCCTCAAAGAGATCTGCGATTTCCTCCACGACCAAGGGTTACTGGTCCTCTACCACGGTTGCGGACGGAGTTTAGAAATCCTTCCCCTCCTCATCGAAGCAGGGATCGATGTGTATAACCCCCTGGAAGCGAAAGCAGGAATGGACCCGGTGGTCTTGAAGAAACAATATGGTACGCAAATCGCCTTCTGGGGAGGGATTGATATGAGAACCTTGGGGTATGGAACGTGGGAAGAGATCGAGAGAGAAGTGCTCTACAAACTCCAAGCAGCCCAGGGCGGGGGATACATGCCTGCCTCGGATCATTCGGTGGCGAGTAACGTCGATCCCCTGGTCTATGACCGGGTAATCAAGCTCCTCAAGGAAAGGGGACGATATCCTCTCCAAATATAAGGGGGAAAGGAAAATGACCTCAAAAGAACGAATGCTCATCGCCTTGGAGCGAGGAAAACCGGATCGACTTCCAGTCACTGTGCACCAGTGGCAAAAGTACCACCTCGATACCTATCTTGGGGGAATAACCGATATTGAGGCCTTCCAATACTTCGGAATGGATGCCGCCATCCAGTACTTCCAGGATATGGGGCAATTCTGGCTTCCCGATGCCGACTTCACCAAATTCTCTACCCCTACCTGGCGCGACGAGGTACAAGTGATAAGCGACGATCCCGACAACCGTATCTACCACCACACCATCTCCACTCCCCAAGGGGTCCTCACCTATAAAACTGCAGGAAACCGCGAAACCACCTGGATCACCGAATACCTGATTAAACACGATGAAGATATCGAGCTCATCCGCAAATACATGCCCGTTCCCCGACTGGACATCAAACCGGTCAATGAACTCTATGAGCGTATCGGAGATCGGGGGATATTGCGGGGTTTTGTATGGGGAGATCAAGCGGGTTGCTGGCAACATGCAGCCTGCCTCATCGACCCCAACGAACTCATCCTGCGCACTTTCGATCAACCCGACTGGGTACACCGACTGCTTGAGATTCTCTTAGAGAAGAAATTACAATTCATCGAGAGTATGAAGGGGGCCAAATTCGACCTCATCGAAACGGGGGGAGGGGCAGCTTCCTCAACCCTTATCTCTCCCCACCTGCACGAACAATTTTGCCTCCCCTACGATCGGAAAATTCACGACGCCCTCCACCATTTAGGGTTTCGCATCACCTACCACACCTGCGGGGGGACGAAGGGTATCGAAGAATTCATCGTGGCCAACGGTACTGACGCCTCGGAAACCTTGGCACCGATGAGTATAGGAGGGAATCAAGAGCCCTGGGAATTCAAGGAAAAGATCGGTAAGCGTTTGGCACTCATCGGAGGAATAGACCAATTCAACGTGCTCACCTCGGGAAAGAGAGAAGACATCCGCGCCATGGTCTTCACCCTCTTCGAGCGGGTGGGATACGAAGGTGGCTACATTCTCTCCTGCGCCGATCACTTCTTTGAAGCCCCACCCGAGAACCTCAAAATCTACGCTGAAGCGGCATGCGAGTGCGTGTACTGAGCTCTTCCCCGGGGAAACGATACATTCTTCATCCGAGGACGAAAAGCTCCACCTCCGCCGGAGCACCGAGCGGGAGTTCGCGGACGCCCACTGCCGAGCGAACGTGTTTTCCCGCTTCTCCGAAGAGGTCAAGGAGGAGTTGCGACGCCCCGTTCAACACCTGGGGTTGCTCGGTGAAATGCTCCGCCGAAGCTACATACCCCACTAAACGCACCACCCGACGAAGGGAGTCTAAGCTCCCCACTACACTCTCTATCGCCTTCAAGGCGTTCAACACGCAGAGTCGCGCCGCTTCTTGTCCCTCCGTTACCGAGAGGTGTTCTCCCAATTTTCCCCGATAAATCAGTTGTCCATCGCGTAAGGGGAGTTGCCCCGAAGTCCACACCATGTCACCCACCCGGAGCGCAGGAAGGTACCACCCCACCGATTGAAGAGTAGAAGGAAGCTCCACTCCTAACTCCTTGAGTCGCTCATACACAGACATCTCCTTACCTCCTCACTCATTGTGATAAAATAGAAAGCCACCCTATAAGGAGAGTGTACCATGGAAAGCGAAGAAAAGAAGATCCGCACTGTCGCTCACCGTCATGGAATTGCCCCAAGATACATGAATATTCAAGGGAAATGGGTCGAGGTTCCCCTGGAAACCTTGCGCTTCATCTTAGAAGCCATGGGAATATCCTGGAAGGACGATCACCCTACTCCTCCTCTCCTTCCTCCGGTAGTGGCAAGCAAGGGACGAACCCTCCGCCTCCCCTTCTCTCAGGGGAAAGGAGAATTCTCCATCTTCGATGAACGCGGAGAAGAAATTATTCATTCTTCCTTCGCACCACCTTTTCTCTCGCTCACCCTCCCTCCCCATACCCCTTGGGGATACTACACCGTGGAGGTATACACCCCTTCTTCAAGACAGTCCATTCTCTGGGTGTTCTCTCCTTTCCGCAACACTCTTCTTCCGGAGAGAATCTGGGGAGTGAATGTCGCCCTCTACGCCCTAAAAACCTCAAGAAACCAAGGGATCGGCGATTTTGAGGATCTCCATCTGGTCAGTGAAGTACTCCAGAAAGAAGGAGGAGGGTTTGTGGGACTTTTACCTCTTCACCTCACCGCAAAGAGCAAAGACCTCCCCCCCAGTCCCTACTATCCTTTAGATCGCCTGTCCTTTGAACCCCTCTACCTCCCCGTAGATAGGATTTCTCACGAGTTTAGTTTCCTGGGGATACCCTATGAAGAGAGCTTTTTTGCAGAAGAGAAAAATACTCCGCTTGTAGACCATAGAAGAGTTTGGGATAAAAAAGACCGTTTTTTACGCTCTCTCTTTTCCCTCTTCTCCGAGAAGAGAAACCTCTATAGCGAACGGTGGGGAGAGTTCCAAAGCTTTCTCAAAGAGCGAGGACCAAGGCTTCTCCAGGCTTCGCTCTTTCAGCTTTTGGCCGAGGAAGAAGGGTTCGATTGGGAGAAGTGGCCTGCGCAGTTTCGCTTACGAGACTCATCCGCCCTTGAAGAGACCATCCGCCGACGGGAAAAAGAAGTGCTCTACTACGCTTTTTTACAGTGGCTTTGTGAGCGCTCCTTGCGCGATCTTTCTACCCGTTTTCCTTTCCTCGGGTTCGATCTCCCCATTGGTTCTTCCCCGTGGGGGATCGAGAGTTGGATTGAACAAGAGAAAGTGGTCTTTTCCTGCAGTATCGGTGCACCTCCTGATGATTTCGCTCCCCAAGGACAGAACTGGGGTATGCCCCCCTTCCATCCCTTCAAAGAGAGGGAGAGCCACTACCGCCACTTCATTGCTCTCTTGCGCTTCAATCTCCGTTTTGCTCGTTTCCTGCGCATCGACCACATCATGGGACTGCAGCGCCTTTTTTGGATTCCAAACGGTGCCACCCCCAAGGAGGGAACCTATGTGCGTAACTTCTTCCACGAACTCCTCGCCATCCTCACCTTAGAGAGTCACCGCCACCAAGCGGTGATCATCGGCGAGGATTTGGGTACCGTTCCTCCTTCGGTCCATTCGGCCATGCAGAAAAGTGGGCTCTTTTCCACTAAAGTGCTCTACTTCCATCCCGACGGAGAACACTACCCTGAAAAGAGCCTCGCTACTCCCAACACCCACGATATGCCCACCCTGCGAGGTTTTCTCACCCAAAGTGACATTGACCTGCGTGAAAAACTGGGTATCTTCTCCCCGGAAATGGCCCATTTCCATCATAACGCGCGGGAAAAATTCATCCACCACCTCCTCACCCTCTGGCAAAAACGCCAATGGATTGCTCCTCACCGTCTCGACGATCCAGAGGAATTCTTGGCAGGAGTGTTACACTTTCTCGCCCACTCCCCTTCCCGAATGGTAGCGATAAGCCTCGATGACCTCTTCCTGAGTGAAGTGCAACCGAACCTCCCCGGTACCCTCTGGGAGTACCCCAATTGGCAACACCGCCTCCCTCTCGAAGGGGAGAAACTCCGCGCTGCCCTCCGTTTCATGCGTTCTTGTATCCTCCCTTGAGTTTTCGCCAGTCCGATGCTACACTTTCTTCCCAAGGAGAAAAGGAGGTCATTGATCCATGAAAGGATCGCACTACGAGGTGATCGTTATCGGTGGGGGTCATGCCGGATGCGAAGCAGCCTATGCTTCTGCTTCCATGGGACTACGTACCCTCCTTGTGACCACTTCCATTCACCACATTGCTCTCATGCCCTGTAATCCGGCCATCGGCGGGCCGGGAAAAGGACATGTGGTCCGGGAAATTGATGCCTTGGGAGGACTCATGGCCCGGGTTACCGACCGGTGTACCATTCACCTCAAAAAGGTCAATACCGGTAAAGGACCGGCGGTGCAAACCCTGCGGGCTCAGACCCAACGCGACCGTTACAGCCTGATCATGCGGGAATTTTTAGAAGCTCAACCCCACCTCTCCCTCTTTCAGGGGGAAGTCACCGAAATCTTGACCGAAAGAGGACGGGTTACTGGTATCCGGGTGAAGCAGGGGAGTGAATTCTCCGCCCAAGCCGTGGTAGTATGTACGGGAACTTTCCTCAACGGAGTCATTCGCCTCGGAGAATTGAGTTACCCTGCGGGAAGACAAGGCGAATTTCCCGCCCAAGCCATTTCCCACAATCTCCACCGCTTGGGGCTTCGCTTAGGTCGACTGAATACCTGTACTCCCCCACGCTTAGACCGACGCACCATCGACTTCTCCCGCTTAGAAGAACAACCGAGCGACGAAGAGCCACTCTGCTTCTCTTTTGATGGTGAACCGCGCACCTACCGAGGTTGTTCGGTATACATTGCTCGTACTACCCCGCAAACCTGCGCCATCATCAAAGCGAACTTCCACCGTTCTCCGCTCCTCTATTCGGTAGCAGAAAGCTCCCCGGTGCGGGAGTGTCCTTCTTTGGAAGACAAAGTTTACCGTTTTCCCGAACGGGAGAGTCATTTGGTTTTCTTAGAGCCGGAAGGAGAGCATACCAACGAAATCTACGCCCAAGGGATTTTCACTTCTCTCCCGGAAGAGGTGCAGTGGGAGATTATCCACTCCATCCCTGGCTTAGAAGAAGCCCACATCATCCGACCGGGTTACGGCATCGAATACGATTACCTCATTCCCACCCAACTCCATCTGTCTCTCGAGTGTAAAATCGTTTCCGGGTTATTCTTCGCCGGGCAAATCAACGGTACCTCGGGATACGAGGAAGCGGGAGGACAAGGGATTATCGCTGGGATTAACGCCGGGCGATACGTCCAAGGGAAACCGCCACTTGTGATCCGACGAGACGAGGGATACATCGGAGTGATGATCGATGACTTGGTCACGAAGGGAGTAGAGGAGCCCTATCGCCTCCGCACCGGAAAGGTGGAATACCGCCTCATTCTCCGCCACAGCAACGCTCACCTCCGCCTCTCCCCCCGTGGATACGAAGTAGGAACCCTCTCTCAAGCTCGCTTTCACCGGGTAGAGGAAGAACGGCGGGCTATTCGGGAAGAAATTGAACGTTTGCACACGGTTCCTATCCCTCCAAGCGCGGCAGTGAATGCCCTCCTCGAAAAAAAGGGCACGACCCCCATTCAAGAAGTAACTAAGGCCTCTGTTCTTTTAACCCGCCCACAGATAAACTATCGGGACCTCGCTCCCTTCGATCCGGCAAGACCACATCTCCCCCCTCAGGTCATCGAAGAGGTAGAGATCGAAGTGAAATACCGGGGATACATCCAAAGACAAATCCAGCAAATTGAGGAATTTCGCAAAATGGAAGGAAAACTCATTCCGCCCCACTTCGATTTCTCCAGCGTGAAAGGACTCTCCTCGGAAGCCAAAGAACGTTTACAGAGAGTAAAACCAACTACCTTAGGACAAGCGTCACGTGTTCCCGGAGTGACTCCCTCGGATCTTGCGGTTTTGAATATTCTCTTAAGCTGAGTGGAAGGATGTGCTTTCCACTCAGCTTTCGGTCATCAATACAATTCAAGGTAGCGTTCGATTTCCCAAAAGTGCACTCGTTCCTGAAATTCCTTCCATTCCCGTCTCTTTGCCTCGATGAAGTAATCGAGGATATGAGGGGTGAGAGCTTCCTGGATCACCTTATCCTTCTCCAACTCTTGCAAGGCCTCTTCCAAATTGCGGGGGAGATTGCGGATTCCCCACTCCTCCCGTTCCTCGCAACTCATGTCGTAGAGGTTGAGATTATTACAAGGTCTCCCCGGATCGAGTTCTTTCACCACTCCATCCATACCGGCCTTCAAGATACAGGCAAAAGCGAGATAGGGGTTACAGGAAGGATCAGGATTACGTAATTCCGCCCGGGTACCCTTTCCCCGCTGGGGAGGAACGCGCACCAAGGGACTGCGATTCTTTTCTGCCCAGGCGATGTATACCGGAGCTTCGTATCCCGGAACCAAGCGTTTATAGGAGTTCACCAAAGGATTAGTCACCGCGGTCAAGGCGGGAGCATGTTGGAGGAGCCCAGCAATGAAACCCCGGGCCACCACACTCAATCCGTCCGGCTTCTCCGGATCGTAGAAGGCATTTTCACCCCGATGGAAGAGGGAGAGATGGGTGTGCATTCCCGAACCCGGTACTCCATAAATGGGCTTGGGCATGAAGGTAGCCACATACCCTTTGCGCATGGCCAGATTCTTGACTACGAGCTTCAGATTGATAAGGTTATCCGCAATTTTCAACGCATCACCGTATTCAAAATCGATTTCATGTTGAGAGGGAGCGACCTCATGATGTGAAGCTTCGATATTGAAACCTAACTCCTCAAGAGCGATAACCATATCACGGCGCAGACTCTCCTCTAAATCGAGGGGCAAAAGGTCAAAATAGCTCCCGTGGTCACTGGTCGAGATTTTCCCACCCTCGTATTTGAGAATGAAAAATTCTGCTTCGGTCCCTACTTTAAATTCAAAACCCTTCTCTTCGACCTCTTTGACCACTCTCTTTAAGTTACTCCGCGGACATCCTTCAAAAAAACTCCCGTCAGATTTACGCACGTCACAGATGATACTCGCTACCCCTTCTTCCCAAGAACATACCACAAAAGTATCAATATCAGGGACGAGTTTCATATCCGATTCTTCAATACGCACAAACCCTTGGATCGACGAACCATCGAAATTCACCCCTTCTTCGATGGCTGCCTGCAACTTTTTCACCGGAATTTCCACATTTTTGGGGATTCCCAACACGTCCACAAACTGTAAGCGAACGAAGCGAATCTTTCGCGCCTCTGCCTCTTGCAAAACCTCTCTCATCGACCACACGCGCCGTGCAACCTCCCTCAAGTTATCCGAGCAACTCTCGAAAACTTTTCCTCCACGTTTCTTGCCAGAGTGTAATCATATTCTCCTTCTCCGTCAAGAAGGTTTGCAAATGGTTACCCTCTCGCTCTACCTCTTTCCTCGAGGTGCTCCCCCAGGAGATTTTCTTCGTTACTGACTGTTCTTCATCGAGCCGCTCCAAGAGCTCGGGAGTGAAGAACTCGCCGTACTCTCCAAAATCTTCTCTCCGCAATTCTCGTAAGCTCCTCCCCTCACTGGCGAGTTTCCGCACTATTTCCCCCACCAGGGCATGTGCCCGGCGGAAAGGAATCCCTTTCTCTACGAGGTATTCGCAAAAATCGGTAGCGGTGAGAAACCCTTCCCGTAAGGCCTCCCGCATCTTTTCTTCCTTGGGATACACGTGGGTGAGGAACAAGGGAGTGATCCGTAAAATCATTTCCATTTCTCGAATGGCCCGCAAAAGAGGTGGCTTATCTTGCTGTAAATCCCGATTATAGGAGAGAGGCAGAGCCTTGAGGGTCATGGCCAAGCTCAGGAAAGAGGCCACTACTTCGCCGGTTTTTCCACGAATGAGTTCCGCCACGTCTGGGTTCTTCTTCTGGGGCATAATACTTGAGCCGGTAGTAAAGGCATCGTCAATATCGATAAATCCAAAGTGCGGTGTACTCCATAGCACCAATTCTTCCCCCAAACGGCTGAGGTGAAGGGCTAAAAGCGAGAGATCCCCCAAGAATTCTAAAATGAAATCTCGATCCGACACGATATCTATGCTATTCTCCTGTACCTCGGGAAAGGCGAGGAGCTCAGCAACGTAGTGCCGATCGATGGGGAGGGAAGTCCCCGCCAATGCCCCTGCACCCAAGGGGAAAGTATTCACCCTCTTCATGGTGCTCTCAAGCCGTTCCACATCTCTTCTCAACATGAACCCATAGGCGAGGAGGTGATGGGCAAAGAGTACTGGCTGTGCAGGCTGGAGATGGGTGTAACCGGGCATCACAAGATGCGGATATTGCCGTGCCTTTTCTACGAGAACCCTGATGAGTTGGAGGATCATGACCATCATTTCGCTCATCTTTTCCCGCAAGAAGAGTCGCTCATCGAGGACAATTTGGTCATTGCGGCTCCTTGCGGTATGGAGCTTTCCGGCCACCTCTCCAATGGCGTTACGCAAGGTCACCTCAACCAGGGTGTGAACGTCCTCAAAGGGAGAGGGGTCAATCTTTCCCTCTTCAAAGAGGTGGTAAACGTTCCGCAGGCCGGCAACGATTGCGCCGGCCTCTCCCTCGGTGAGAAGACCCACCTTTCCTAAACCCAAGCAGTGGGCGATACTCCCCCAGATGTCATAAGGATAGAGGAGAAAATCCTCCCCGATCGAGGTGGAAAAAGCAGCGACCTCTTCGTTGAGCTCTTTCTCCATCCGACTTCCCCACAGACGCATGTTCTTCACCCTTCTTTCGTTTTCTCCTTTCTCCGCACCATTGCCTGGGTACGAATGGGGAGACCCCACAATTTGATGAAACCTTCACTGGCTTTGTGATCGAACAAATCACCTCGATCGTAAGTGGCTAATCCTAAGTCATAGAGGGAATACATCGATTTTCTGCCCACAATGGACATATTGCCTTTGAAGAGCTTCACCCTCACTACTCCGGTCACCCGTTCGGCCAACTTCTCCATAAAGGCATCCAAGGCCTCTCGGAGAGGAGAATACCACAGTCCTTCGTAGACCAACTGGGCATATCGTTCTTCAAGATACGGTTTGAAGTGGGTCACATCCCGAGGCATGACCAAATTCTCTAAGTCTTTGTAGGCAGCAAGGAGAGTCAAAGCTCCGGGGCACTCGTAGATTTCCCGTGATTTAATCCCTACCAAACGGTTCTCCACATGGTCAATACGACCAAACCCATTTTCCCCACCCAAACGGTTGAGCTCGGCAACCAAGTTAAAGAGCGAGTAATACTGCCCACGCAAGAGAGTAGGAATACCCTTTTCAAATCCAATCTCGATGCAGGTAGGTTCATTGGGAGTGTCTTTGGGGTTCTTCGTCCATTCGAAAACCTCTTCCGGCGGCTCGATCCAGGGATCTTCAAGTACGCCACACTCGATACTCCGCCCCCAGATATTCTGGTCGATGCTGTAGGGCCGATCCAGGGTGGCAGGAACGGGGATGCCGTTTGCGTTGGCATATTCGATTTCCTGCTCCCGGGTGAGCCCCCAAACCCTTGCCGGGGCAATCACCTGTAAATCGGGATTCAAGGCCGTGACCGAAACCTCGATACGTACTTGGTCATTCCCTTTTCCCGTACACCCGTGGGCTACCGCCGTTGCCCCCTTTTCTTCCGCCACTTTGACGAGATACTTGGCAATGAGGGGGCGTGACAAAGCAGTGGCCAGAGGATACCTTTTTTCATAGACTGCCTGTGCCCACAGGGCGGGTAACACATACTCGCGCAGAAATTCTTCTTGAACGTCGAAAACAAACGCCTCTTTCGCCCCGATGCTCAGGGCTTTCCGTTGCACCTCTTCCACGTCTTTTCCCTGTCCTAAGTCCAGGGTCACCGTGTACACATCGGCATCATACTGTTCCTGCAACCAGCGAATGGCCACTGAAGTATCCAAACCACCGGAATACGCTAAAACGATTCTATTCTTCTTCATTCTCACTCCTCCTTTCTCAATGAGCTAGCACTTCTAGGAGTACCTCTACTCCTTTTTCGATTTCCTCCTTCTCGATGACGAGCGGAGGCAAAAACCGAATGGTATCCTCATTACAGGCATTCACTAATACTTTCCGTTGGAACATCGCTTCTACCACTCTCTTGGCTTTTCCGGGAATTTCCATCCCCAGCATGAGCCCCACTCCCCGTACTTCTTTCACCTGATCGGGAAAACGCCGGTGCACTTCCTCGAGTTTCTCCCGGAAGAAAGTTCCGTTCTCTTTCACCCGGTCGAGAAACTCGCCTTTACTCACCGTATCGACCACCACACATGCCGAACGAGCACATACCGGGTTCCCTCCGAAGGTACTCCCATGTTCCCCTCTCTCGGTGATCTCTACAATCTTTTCGTTGACCAATACCGCTCCGATCGGTAACCCTCCGCCGAGACCTTTCGCCAAGGTCACGATATCTGGCCTCACTTCAAAGTGCTGGAAGGCAAAGAGGTGACCGGTGCGTCCCATTCCACACTGAACTTCGTCAAAAACGAGGAGGATATCTCGCTCATCACATATTTTGCGCAACGCCTGCAGAAAAGAGACTTGACACGGATAGATACCTCCTTCACCTTGAATGGGTTCCACGATGATTCCGCACACCGTCTCATCGAGTACGCTCTCCACACTGTCAATATCGTTGAGCCGAGCGTAGGAGATCCCCGGCGGAAAAGGGTCGAGGTAGTGGTGAAACTTCTCTTGCCCCGTCAATCCCAAGGTGAGGAGAGTCCGTCCGTGGAACGAGGAAGAAAAGGAAATGAATCCATAGCGATGGTGGTGCTTCTTCTTCCCGTAGAAGCGGGCCATTTTGAGCGCTACTTCATTTGCCTCCGCGCCGCTATTCACGAAGAAAACCCGCGAGAACCCCGACCGGTGCACCAACCGCTCGGCAAGTTCCACCTGAGGCAGGTTATAGTAGAGATTGGAGGTATGGAGGAGACGGTCAACTTCCTGCTTGATGGCCTCTTTTAGGGGGGAAAAAGAATACCCCAAAATATTCACCGAGATACCGGCCAAAAGATCGAGATAGCGCTCTCCTTCTACACTGAAGAGGTACACTCCTTCTCCCCGGGTAAAAACCACCGGGAAACGATTGTAGGCTCCCATGAAGTATTGAGCTTCTTTGGTCATGATTGCCTGTGAATTCATCGATTATCCTCCTCCGGAACAATACGCGTCCCTCGCATAGAACCTCCGGCAACGAATTGTGGGAGGTGAATCATCTCCGTTCCCTCACCGATGAACACCTCTTTCACTCCGCCACGGATAACCTCTTCGAGCATCTTGAGCTTGGGAATCATTCCCCCGCTAACCACCCCCTCTTCGAGGAGACGCTCCACCTCGCTCAAGGAGAGATGGTCAATGAGGGAGTTGCGATCTTCAGGATTCCGCAGGACTCCGGGAACGTCGGAGAAGAAAACGAATTTATCGGCGCCCAAAGCTTGGGCGATTTTTGCCGCCACCCAATCGGCATTCACGTTGAGCGCTCCTCCTGCTCCGTCTCCCGAGACCGGGGAAACCACAGGGACAAAACCGCCTTCCCACAGGGTCTCGATGAGTTGCGCCTTCACCCGCTTCACCTCTCCTACCCTGCCGAGATCAATCCTCTTCCCCGCTCTCTCTACCACACACGGCTCGGCCTCAACGAGGGAACCATCTCTTCCGCTTATCCCGCAGGCCGGTACTCCGTTTTTTACAAGCATCCCCACTACCATCTTATTCAACAACCCACTCAACACCATTTCGACCACATCCATATCCTGAGGAGTAGTAACCCGTAAACCCTCCACAAACTGCACCGTCCTCCCCAATTCTTCTAAGTATTGGGTGAGCTGCGGACCACCACCGTGGACGATGACAAGACGTATCCCTTGAGCCAAGAGACGAGCCACCACTTGAGGGAAAACCTCTTCCTCAGGATGGAGGATTTTTCCGCTCACCTTGATGACCACTTTCATCGCCAAGCCCCCTCAACTATAGTGACTGTTAATCTTCACGTAGTCCAAGGAAAGGTCACAGGTCCACACGGTGCATTTTCCCTCCCCTAAACCGAGATCGATGACCACGTGTAACTCCTTCTCTTGCATGGCTTTTTGGAGGACGTTCCGGTCCACCCCTGGCACTTTCATCCCCTGCTCGGCGAATTTTACTCCGTTCATGGTGATAGCGATTTTCTCTGGCGATAGATTGGCCCCACTCCGTCCCAAAGCGGCCATAATCCGCCCCCAATTGGGGTCCTCTCCGAAGAAAGCCGTTTTCACGAGAGGAGACTCGGCCACGGTAAAAGCGCATTGTTTTGCCTCCTCGTCGTTCCGCGCCCCACACACGGTTATTTCCACGAATTTAGTCGCTCCTTCTCCATCCCGTGCCAAGTCTTTGGCCAGTTCCTGACATACAAAGAAGAGAGCTTCACGAAAGGGAGCAAACCCTGTTTCTCCCTCTCGAAGGAGCGGTCCCCCGCTTCTCCCATTGGCTAAGAGGAGGAGCATGTCGTTCGTGCTCGTATCCCCATCTACGGTGACCCGGTTAAAACTCTCTTCGGCCGCTTGACGAAGAACTTTATTCAAGCTCTCCCTCTCCACCATGGCATCGGTCAAAAGAAAAGCGAGCATGGTAGCCAATTTCGGCCGGATCATGCCCGCCCCTTTGGCGATACCGGCGATATGCATGGTGTACCCTTGCGAGAAAAAGCGTACCGCTCTCTCTTTGGGAAAGGTGTCAGTAGTCATAATGGCTAAAGCCGCCTCACGACTTGAGGCTTGGTGCGGGAGAAGCTCGCTTAAGGTTCTTAAACCTTGTTCGATCTTCTCCAAGGGCAAAAATTCCCCAATCACCCCGGTTGAAGCCACCGCCACGAGCCGGGAATCGGGCACATGGAAATAGGAGGCGGCAAGATGTGCCACCTCCAAGGCGTCCCGATACCCTCGCTCTCCGGTACAGGCATTGGCAACCCCGCTATTCACCACAATAAGCTGGGTTTTCCCCATTTCGGCAAGATGATGTCTTGTTACCAGTACCGGTGCCGCCTTTACCACATTCTGGGTGAAAACCCCAGCAGCCACTGCGGGGACTTCGGAAAAAATCACCGCCAAATCGTTCCGTTCTCTCTTGATCCCACAGCATGTACCGAGAGACCGAAAACCGGAAACGACATCCAATCCACCCTCTATGGGAACAAACGATTGTTTTTCCATGGTCCACCCCTTCTTCACGGATAGAACACCCCCTGAGGCAATCCTTGCCGCTCGTCGATACCGAACATGATGTTGAGATTCTGCACCGCCTGACCGGAGGCTCCTTTGGTCAAATTATCGATGGCAGAGACAATCACCACTTTACCTTGTCCCACTCTTTTGAGGCCTATATCGATGAAATTCGACCCCACCACCCACTTGAGCTCGGGGAAATGTCCCGGCGGCAAGACTCTCACCCACGGCTCCCCGGAAAAAGCTTCTTCCCACAACAACCACAGGGCTTTTTCCTCCCAGTCCCGGGCGAGATCGAGGTACATGGTGCTCAAAATGCCCCGCTTGAGGGGAAGGAGATGGGGTACGAAAACGAGTTCCGCCTCGCTCCCCCACACTCTCAGCTTCTCCTCCATCTCCGGTTGGTGACGGTGCTCTCCGACTTTATAAGCCTTAAAATTCTCATCCACCTCACAGAAATGAATATCTTCAGTGGCTTTCTTACCCGCGCCGGAAACTCCCGATTTACTATCTACGATAAGAGAGGTCACATTCACTCCCGCCCGTACCAAGGGGTAGAGGGGGAGGAGCACCGAAGTGGGATAACAACCGGGATTGGCGACAAGCCGGGCGTTGCGGATTTCCCCGCGATACACCTCGGAGAGTCCATACACCGCTTCGGCGAGTACACCTTGCGCTCGGTGGGGAAGACGGTACGCCTTCTCGTAGGCACTTACCTCCTTGAGACGAAAATCCGCTCCCAAATCGATGACCCGCGTCTTTTCCATGAGAGCGGGAACGTACTCCATAGCTACACCGTGGGGAAGAGCCAAAAATACGGCATCTACTCCCTGAATCCCCTCGGTGAGTTCTTGTTTTTGGAGGAGGAGGGTACAGCGATTTCGCCAAGCAGGACAATATTCGGCAAAACTCATTCCTGCGAAACGTTCACTCGTCGCCCAAACAACTTCTACTTGAGGATGATTCTCGAGAATCCGGAAAAGCTCAAGGCCGGTATATCCCGTCGCTCCGACAATGCCAACTCTTACCACCATTTTCACCCCTTCAGAGAAATAAAAAAACCTCGCCGCTATGACGAGGTTTACTTAGCCATGAAAAAAACAGCGAACAGGGGTGCAACTCTGTTGCACGGTGCCACCCTGCTACACTCCTTTAGATAACGGCCCAGCCGAGTACTCCTACTTAGAGCGCTACCCTTTTCTTCGGATCCTGCTCAGGAGCTCTCGCTTTCATGGGTTGGCGGAAGACTCGCACCGTCTCTTCCTCGCTTGAGCCAAACTCCACTCAGCCTCTCCCTCATCGCTTTTCTCTATGAACATCTCTATTACTCTATCGCAAAAAAAACGCTTTGACAAGAGTCATTCTTCATTCTTCGCCGGGTAGTGGTGGTAGAGAAAACTCTGCACCGCCACCGCGGCGGCAGTCGCCTTTGATTCCACCCGGAAAATCTTTTGTAGTCTCTCTTGCAGAGGAAGTTCCTCAGCAAGAATGCGCGCCGCTTCGGGAATGAGGGAGCTCTCTTCACTCACAAAATGGGTGGTAAAGCTTCCACTCCGGAAACGTTCGTTGGCAAGCACCGCCTTGAGAAAGGGAATGTTCGTTTTTGGTCCCACGATGATGTACTCATAGAGAGCACGTTGCATACGTTCGATTGCTTCCTCTCGAGTTCTCCCCCACACTACCAATTTAGAAATCATGGGATCGTAAAATGGCGGTATGGTATAAGAGGTGAACACTCCCGAATCAACCCGCACCCCAATACCACCCGGCGAACGATACCCCAAGAGTTTTCCGGGTGAGGGAGCGAAGTTATTGAAGGGGTCTTCGGCATTGATACGACACTCAATGGCATGACCACGAATGACTACTTCTTCCTGTTTGATGGAGAGCGGTTCTCCGGCGGCAACCAAGATCTGCTCGCGCACGATATCGATCCCGGTGACCATTTCGGTAACCGGGTGTTCGACCTGAATGCGGGTATTCATCTCGATGAAGTAAAAGTGACCGTCGCTATAAATGAATTCCACCGTACCGGTGTTGGTGTACCCGAGCGCTTGAGCAGCACGTACGGCGATTGCACCGATTTTCTCTCGCAAACTCTCGTCCATCACCGGTGATGGGGATTCTTCGAGAATCTTTTGGTGACGACGCTGGATAGTGCATTCCCGCTCTCCCAAGTGGATCACGTTCCCATAACGGTCGGCGATAATCTGAAACTCGATGTGTCGGGGATTGGCCACGTACTTCTCGATGAAAATGCTGGGATTTCCGAAAGCGGAGAGCGCCACAGAGGTAGCCTGTCGCATGGCTTTCTCCAGTTCTTGCGCATTCCGCACAATTTGCATGCCGATACCGCCGCCTCCGAAAGCGGCTTTGATGATCACCGGATACCCCACCTCTTCGGCGATCTTGAGTGCTTCGTTGAGTTCCGTGATCTCCCCATCACTTCCCGGAACCACAGGAACCCCAGCTCTCTTCATCGCCTGACGGGCGGCGATTTTATTTCCCATGAGTTCGATAACCCTACTCGAAGGACCGACGAAGACGATCCCTTCTTTCTCGCAGGCATAGGCGAAAGAAGGATTTTCCGCCAAAAAACCGTATCCCGGATGGATGGCATCAACCTGAGCCTTACGGGCAATTTCCATGATTTTCTTAATATTGAGGTAGGTATCCTTGGGGCTATTCCCTTCCAAGGGATAGGCTTCATCGGCGTAGTAGGTGTGGATGGCATGGGCATCGACGTCGGAGTAAATCGCCACCGAGCGAATACCGAGCTCGCGCAACGCTCGCATCACCCGAACCGCTATTTCCGATCGATTGGCCACAAGTACTTTGCGAAACATGGCTTCACTCCACCACCATGATCACGTCGCCCGCATCGACAAGCTCGGTTTCGTAAGTGTAAACCTCTTTCACCACGCCTTCCACCTCGGCATGAATTTCAGTTTGCATCTTCATGGCCTCAAGGATAGCCACCGTTTCGCCCTTACGTACGGTATCGCCTTTCCCTTTCTTCAAACTCACGATCATCCCCTGCATGGGGGAAAGGATTGCCCCTTTGGGAATCTCCTTGGGTTTGGTGAGCACCTCTTTCCCCTTCGATGACGGAGTAACCGAAAACACCGGGCGCACTTTCACGCGGAATTCCTCGTTATCGATGGTAACCAGGAATTCTCCCGGGATTTCGGTAAGAACCGGAGCTACACTTTCTTTCTCCTTCTTTTCTCTCTTCGGAGGAGCAATCTCTTCACAAGTCAGCTCTTTCCGGAAGAACTTCACCGCAATCTGGGGATACAGAGCATAGGTTAAAATATCCTCCTCCGATTGTACGGGGAGTTTCAATTCCTCTACCTCTTTCACCACTTTATCCCATTCCGGCGCAATAAGGTCGGCAGGACGACAATCGATGGGATCTTCTTCACCGATCACCTTCTCCAAAACTTCTTTTTTAATCGGCGCCGGTGGTTTTCCGTAGTAACCGAGACAGTAGCGCTTCACTTCTTCGGTGACCTTTTTATATCGTTCCCCCAAGAGAACGTTGAATACCGCCTGGGTACCGACGATTTGGCTCGTAGGGGTGACGAGGGGAGGATACCCCAAATCTTCCCGTACTCGGGGCACTTCTTCGAGCACCTCGCGGTATTTATCGACTGCTTTCTGCTCCCGGAGTTGGGAGTAGAGATTGGAAATCATCCCTCCGGGTATCTGATGGAGGATCACACTCACGTCAGAACGTTCGGCCACCGGGCTAAACAGGGCCTCATACTTTTCTCGCACCCGCAACCAATACATTCCTATCTCGACCAGCTTCTCCAAATCGAGACCGGTATCATAGGGAGTACCCCGTAAACAGGCAACCATCGACTCAAGGGGCGGTTGAGAAGTTCCTCCGGCAAACGGTGCAAAAGCACAGTCGATGATATCGACACCTGCCTGACACGCGGCGTAGTAACTTACCATGCCCATACCACTTGTGGAGTGGGTATGGAGATCCACCGGCAAGCCGACCTCTCTCTTCAACGCCGACACAAGGTCGTACGCTGCCTGGGGAGAAATAATCCCCGACATATCCTTGATACAGATCACATCACAGCCCAAATCTTTAAACTTTGAAGCTAACTCCACAAACGCCTCCATGGTATGCACCGGACTTACGGTATAAGAAATAGCTCCCTGAACGATGGCACCGGCGTCTTTAGCTACCTTGATGCTCAGCTCCATATTGCGAATATCGTTCAGCGCATCAAAGATACGAATAATACGAATACCATTTTTGACACACAGAGGAACGAATTTCTTCACGATATCGTCACCGTAATGCCGGTATCCCAAGAGATTTTGTCCCCGCAAGAGCATCTGCAAGGGAGTTTTGGCCACCCGCTCCCTGATTTTCCGAAGCCGCTCCCAGGGATCCTCTGCTAAGTAACGCAGGGCACTGTCAAAAGTCGCTCCACCCCAACACTCTAAGGAGTAGAACCCCACCGAATCCAAAGCCTCCAAAACCGGGAGCATGTCTTCGGTGCGCATTCGCGTGGCAATCAAGGATTGATGAGCATCACGGAGCGTTGTATCCACAATTCGTACCACTTGCTTTTCCCTCCCACCTCAGGGTAACAATTGAGGAAATTATAAGGAAATCTTCCCTCCTCTGCAAGTCGTTTTCCACTAATAGTTTTCAATCTATAAAGAGGAAAACGT
Organism: uncultured bacterium; assembly: GCA_937139415.1. Classification (GTDB taxonomy): domain Bacteria; phylum Atribacterota; class Atribacteria; order Atribacterales; family Caldatribacteriaceae; genus CAKZPS01. The sequence goes on along the minus strand of CAKZPS010000007.1, from coordinate 56,790 downwards.
TACCAATATTCCCACATTACCCAAAAAAAATTTCCCTCACCCAAACGATTTTTTCACCCTTCTCTCTCCAAGCGCTTTAATACCCCCTCACTCTGTAATTCTCGCAAAGCGCTGGCAGCAACGAAGCGAGTACTGGGGGAATTTTGCTCACGAATCCCCCGCGCCACGGCAATGGCTTTTTGATGCAGGGATCGATTCCGCTTCCCGATTTGGCAAAGTGCCCAATTGACTGCTTGGCGCACGTATTTCCGCTCATCAAGCGCGTGTTCCTCGATGAGGGACAAAAAGCGTTCAAAAACTTGGTCGCTCGCCTCTCCATCCTTCACTGCAAGATAAGCCATTAGAGCAAAACCGGCGCGTTTTACGAATTCCTCCGCCCGGAAGGTCCACTCCTCACTCTTCTTCTTTGCCCAGGGGGTATGCACGAACAAATTCTGACAAACCTGGTCGCAGATTTCCCAGTTGTCAAAATCCATACTCCAAGAATCCATTTGCTCTTCCGTCACCTCATGAGGAAGGTCAAGAAGTGAAGCAAGGAGGCGCGTTTCCCGAGTATTCACCATCCACAAACGCAAGGCCAGTTGATGGTCCTTCCTCATCCCTCGCGCGATCTTGCGTAACTTGGGCATGGGCACACCGTAAGCACGATGGGGAGGAATGGCGAAACGTGCCATTCCCTCCCGGTAGCGGGGATCTTGTAATCTCTCTAAGGTCTCAAGGAGATGCGCGACCGTTTTTTCCCTCTCTTCACAAGAAAACATCTCCACTCTCCTCTCTAAAGGAATCCTCCCCCTCCAAGGTATAGCCCCGGGAAAACTTTTCCCAACCACACACCGACCAAGCACCGTGCGGGGAGAAACTCACAAGAGCGAAAGATCGGAAAGCACCTGACGAAGCTTTTCTTCCTTCTCTTTTTCTAAGGGGCAAAGAGGAGGTCGGGGTCCCCCTACTTGCCATCCTTTGAGGTTGAGCGCCGACTTTATGGGAATGGGGTTGGTGGAGAGGAAGATCGCCCGAAAGAGAGGATAGAGCTGTAAGTGAATGCGTAGGGATTCTTCCACCTTTCCTTCTTTGAAGTACTGAATCATCGTTCGCAGGCGTTCTCCCACAAGATGGGAAGCAACGCTCACTACCCCCACACCACCTAAGGCGATCACCACCAAGGTCATGTTGTCGTCACCACTGTACAGGGCGAAATCATTTCCTACCAGGAGTTTCACCCGCGCAATCTGGTCGGGGCTCCCTGAAGCTTCTTTCAACGCTCCAATATTGGGAAGCTCAGCCAATCGAGCCACCGTCTCCGGTTCGATATTGACCCCGGTACGGGAGGGAATGTTGTAGAGCATGATGGGAAGTACGACCTCTTCGGCAATCGCCTTGAAGTGATGGTAGAGACCCTCTTGCGGCGGACGGTTATAGTACGGGGCTACGGCGAGAATACCATGCACTCCAAGTTTTTCTGCCTCCTTGGAGAGAGCGATCGATGATTTGGTATCGTATCCGCAGGTTCCCGCGATCACCACCGCTCGATCACCGATTTCCTCTAAGGCAACATCAAATAGCTTGAGCTTCTCTTCTCGCGAGAGGGTGGGTGCTTCACCGGTGGTTCCTGCCACCACTACCCCAGAAGAACCGTGATCCACCAACTCGCGAACCAACTTACGGAAAACGGGATAATTGACGGTGAAATCCTCTGCAAAAGGTGTCACTACCGCCGTCAAAACCGGACCAAAATCACCCCTCATAGTTTCCCTCCTAACACACGCTCTGCAACTCAAACTTCCGGTGGAGGACACGTATCGCCTCCTCCATCTTCTCCTCTCTCACCAAGCAGGAAATAGTGACATGGGAATCGCTGGTCTGTAAGATTTCGATCTCGGCTTCCTTCAGCGCCTCAACCACTTGAGCCATAACCCCAGGGCGGTCGGCCATGCCCGAACCCACGAGAGAAATCTTGGCACAGGGAGAGGTAATGGTGGGAGAGAATCCTTCCTTGCAGAGAACACTCTCGACCGTTTTGGTGAACTTCTCATCGACCACAAAGGCAGTCTCTTCGGGGAAGAGATTGACGAGGTCAATGCTAATCCCTTTCTCCGCCAGAGACTGGAAAATGCGCAACTCCCTCTCCGGCTGGGCGGCAAAGTTTACCCGCACTTGAGAGAGCGCTTTTCGGTAAGCAATGCTATAAACGGACTTCTCCTCTGCGGGAACCCGCAAGCCTTCTTGCGTTAAGGTCTTAATATCGCAGATGAGCGTTCCCTTCCCTTGGTCGTTGAGGCTACGCACCCGCAGGGGAACCCGATACTCACGAGCCAAGTTCATCGCCTTGTGGTGGAGGACTTTCGCTCCCTGTTGGACAATTTCTGCTGCCTCGGTATAGGTAAGGCCTCGCAAAATTTGGGCTTCGGGAACGATGCGCGGATCGGCAGTCATCACCCCCTCAACATCGGTAAAGATATCCACGTAATCGGCCTCCAGGGCGATACCCAAAACCACCGCGGTGGTATCACTGCCCCCGCGACCCAAAGTGGTCACATCCCCTTGTTCGGTAACCCCTTGAAAACCTGCTACTACCACCACATACCCTTCTTTCAGATACTCCTTCATTCTCTCCGGCTCTACCCGGACAATGGAAGCGTCACCAAAGGCGGAGTCGGTAATGATTCCTGCTTGTCCCCCGGTTAAAGCCACACTCTTCATCCCCCTACGCCGAAGAGTCTGGCTCATGATCACCGTAGAAATAATTTCTCCGCAAGCCATGAGTAAGTCGAGATCCCGCAGGTCCACTTCCTCGTACTCTTCACGGGCCAAAGCAATCAGGGTATCGGTAGCATAGGGGGCTCCTTTACGCCCCATAGCCGAAACCACCACGACCGGAGCATAACCCTCTTCAAAAGCCTCCTTTACCTTCAAAGCTGCTTTCTCCCGCAATTCCCTGGTATGTACCGACGTTCCACCGAACTTCTGGACCACGATCTTCATCTCTGTCACCCACCTAAAGCTTTCTCTATCCGTACCATTGCCTCTTCGAGGCGTTCCGCCGGAGTAGTAATGGAAATACGTACAAATCCCTCACCAAACTCACCAAATCCGACTCCCGGCGTTACCACCACCTGTGCTTCCTCTAAAATCAATTCGGCGAAACTCATGGACGTAAAGCGAGGAGGAACCGGAATCCAAACGTAAAAGGTAGCCCGAGGGTAAGGGAGATCAAAACCTAATTTCTGAAGCGCTCGCACCACGATATTCCGCCGTTCGGTGTAGATGGGAATGAGGGAGGACAACACCTCATCACTGCGCTTGAGCGCCTCCACCCCTGCCCATTGAATGGCGTTAAAGATTCCCGAATCAATGTTGGTCTTCACCCGTCCTAAGGCTTCCACCCACCGTGCATTACCCACGGCAAAGCCGACCCGCCATCCGGTCATGTTACAGGTTTTGGAAAGGGAATGAAATTCGATCGCTACCTCTTTTGCTCCCTCGACTTCCAAAATGGATGGAGCCCGGTATCCGTCAAAACTTACCTCCGAATAGGCTAAATCATGAGCGATGACGAAATCGAAACGATGCGCAAGAGCGACGAGTTCTTGGAAAAATCCTACGGGCGAAGTACGCGAGGTAGGATTATTGGGGTAGTTAACAAAAACGAGTTTCACCTTCCTCCATATGCTCTCCGGATAGTAATCGAGAGCGGGGAGGAAATCGTTTTCCGGTAAAAGAGGCAAGGGAAGAGGAATGCCCCCGGCAAGCATACTCCCGATCTTATACACCGGATAACCGGGATCGCTCGCCAAAGCGATATCCCCGGGATTGAGAATGCACCAGGGAAAATGGGCAATACCCTCCTTAGAACCAATGAGTGAAACCACTTCTCGCTCGGGATCGAGAGTAACTCCAAAGCGCTTTTTATACCATAGAGATACCGCTTCACGAAAAGCGGATAAGCCCCGGTAAGAAGGATAACGGTGGTTCTCCCCCGCTCCGGCCGCCTCACGGAGTCGATCCACGATAAATTGCGGAGTGGGGAGATCCGGGTCCCCGATCCCTAAATCGATGACGTCTTTCCCTTCCCGCTTCGCTTGGTCAATCTTTTTCTCGATCTCAGCAAAAAGATAAGGTGGTAAATTTCGTATGCGTTCGGCTACATCCACCGTGTCATCACCTCGTCCTGTATCTCTCCGGTGAAGATTTCTTTCACCTCACCTCGCATAATAACATATCCCTCAGGAGACCAACGAATATGTAAGACTCCTCCGGGGAGGCAAATCTCCGCCTCCCGTTCTAAAACCCCGTTCAAAACCCCCGCCACGAGTACCGCACACGCTCCGGTACCACAGGCAAGCGTTGCTCCTGCTCCCCTCTCCCACGCCTTGACCACTGCCCGGCGAGGATGCTCTACCTTCACAAATTCCACGTTCACTCTCTCGGGAAAGAGAGGGTGATTTTCGATCTCTTCGCCGAGCTCCACCCAATCGGGGGGAATCTCAAAAATAACTGCATGAGGATTCCCCATAGAAACCGCGGTAAAAGAAATGATTCTCTCTCCAAGTGCGAGGGGAACACGGAGGGCTCGATCGCCGGTAACCCGCACCGGGATTTCTGGGGGGGCGAGACGAGGTTTTCCCATGTTCACCACTACTTCCCTCACCCTCCCCGCTTCGACGATCACCCGCGGCACCATGATGCCCGCTTTCGTCTCTACGGTGAATTCCTCACCCTTTACCATACCTCGTTCGAAAACGAATTTGGCCAGACAGCGAATTCCGTTTCCACACATTTCCGCTTCACTGCCATCGGCATTCCAAATCCGCATGCCTACTTCAGCCCTTTCTGAAGGGGTGACTACCACGATCCCATCAGCACCAATACCGAAATGGCGATCACACAATTTTCGCGCAAGAGAAGAGATATGGGCAAGATAGGGCGAAAGATCCTCCTCAGTAACCACGATAAAATCGTTCCCCAAACCCTCCATCTTGGTGAAACGCACTTTCGCTCTCCCCTATAAGTCGAGTATCGATTCTAATCCATAGTAGAAGCGGGGTTCCCTGGCTACTCTGCGGAGCGCCATGATTAAACCCGGCATGAAGGAGGAACGGCTCAAGGAATCGTGACGAATGGTTAAAATTTGCCCCTCTCCGCCGAAAATAACCTCCTGATGAGCCACAAACCCGGGGAGACGAACACTATGGATACACAAACCATGGTAGAGCGCCCCTCGTGCCCCGGGATAGAGTTCCTGCCCTTTGTCAGCGAGTAAAATACCTTCTCTTTCAATTCCTTGAGCAGTTTTCAGTGCCGTACCCGAAGGGGCGTCTTTCTTCTGGGGATGATGGTATTCAATAATCTCCACATTCTTAAAATAGCGCGCTGCCAAACGGGCAAAGTGCATCATGAGCACCGCTCCCAAGGCAAAGTTGGGTGCCACCATGCACCCGAGCCTACTCTCTTCACATTCCTCTTTGAGTCTCTCGATCTCCTCAGCCGTCAATCCTGTGGTTCCGATCACAAGATGTAATTTCTTTTCCAAAAAGAGAGGGAGATTTTTGCGCAAGGCCTCGGCATGGGTGAAATCACACACTATCTGGGGCATGGTTTCGGCAATGAGCGTTTGCACCTCGTCACTCACCACCACCCCCATTTCCCCGATACCGGCAAGAACACCCGCATCCTTCCCCACCTCACAGAGATCATAGGCTCCTACGAGCACAAGATCCGATTCTTGGGACAGGGCTCTCACGACTTCCCGTCCCATCTTTCCCGCCGCTCCGGCAAGGAGCACCCGAATTCTATCCATGGATCGGTCCCTCCTCTTCACCTTCACTCTGGGTTACCAAATCCTTGCGGATGAGGTCATAGAAGCTTTCCGGTCGAACCACGAGTTCCGCCTTCCCCCCACGCAAGAACACCACTCCCGGTCGAGGAATCATATTGTAATTTGAAGCCATCGAGTAGTTATAGGCACCGGTCCCCTCCACCACTAAAATATCCCCGGGGCGGGGCGAAGGGAGATCAATTTCCGGAATCAACACATCGCCTGACTCGCAACACTTTCCCACTACCGCCACCCGCTCGACATTCTCTCCTTGCACCCGATTCCCAACCCATGCTTGGTATTTCGCTCCGTAGAGGATGTGACGGGGGTTATCGGTCATCCCACCATCAACGGCGACATACTTCTTCACTCCCGGTATTTCCTTGATCGTCCCTATCTGGTAGAGCGTACTCCCGGCTAAATTCACGATCGATCTCCCCGGCTCAACGAAAAGCCGCGGTAAAGGATAGGAGAGCACCGTACAAATCTCTTTGACCTTCTCACTGATGGCTCTCCCGTAGGCTGATATGGAAGGGAAACGGTCCCGGTCGCTATCGAGGTAGGGAACCCCCAAACCTCCTCCTAAATCGAGCTCCTGCAGGAAGTACCCGTACTTTTTCGAGAAATCGTACATGAAATGGAGCATGACTTCCGCCGCTTTGAGGAATGGTTCCAGAGTATCAATCTGCGATCCGATGTGGCAGTGCACACCCATGACCTCAAGATGGGGAATAGCGAGGGCTCTCTTGATCGCCCGTTCGGCGATTCCCTCGATCAAGGGGAGACCGAATTTACTGTCTACGGTACCGGTGGTGATATAGACATGGGTGTGAGGGTCAACGCCTGGCGTGAGGCGGAAAAAAACCGGCACCTTTCTCTTCACTTCTTTTGCCTCCTCGGCGAGCCACTCCAACTCTATTTCACTATCCACCACCCAGCGACCAACTCCCTCCTTGAGCACGTAACGCCTCTCTTCCTCGGTTTTGTTATTCCCGTGGAAGAGAATTCGCTCCACGGGGAAGTCGTTCATGCGTACCACGTAGTACTCGCCCCCTGAGACGACATCAAGCCACAGACCCTCTTCATTCACGAGCTGGCACATCGCCGAGCAAAGAAAAGCCTTTCCCGCGTAGGCTACAGCAAAATCGGGGTAATGACTCGCAAAGGTGGTTTGGTATTCCCGCATAGCAGAGCGGATCAACTCTTCATCGAAGACATAAAGCGGTGTCCCCATTTTCTCTGCTATTTCGACCACATCAACTCCGGCGATTTCCAAGTGATTCTTTCCATTCACCCGCTTATTCCCCAACATTTCCTCTGCCTCTCTCCTCATGATTTTGTGTTTTATTAACACAAGAAAGGAGCTTTGTCAACCAAAACCTTGACCTCAAGCGCAAAAGGACCGTCCCAACGGGTCTCCGATGCGATGGAGGCGAATAACGTTCCCGCTCCCCAAAAAGGGAGAGCTGGCTACAAAGACCACCGCGTCTCCATGTCGCACCCACCGCTCTTGCAGGAGGAGTTCTTCGGCCTCCTTGAGACACCCGGGATCCTCGATTCTCGCCCTTTGGGGGAGGAGGCGCGGATATACCCCCCAGATCAGGGCTAAACGCGTGTAAGTCTCACCGTTGGGAGTCATGGCGATGATCGGGATAGCCGGACGAAGCTGGGAGAGGAGTAGGGCGGAGAAACCTGACTGGGTGAAAACCACAATGGCTTTCGCCTGAATATCCCGGGCTGTCTGCACTGCTCCCGACACAATCGCCTCCGGGAAGATGCCCTTACGCTCGTACATTACCGGAATACGCGAAAAGAGATGATTCTCAGCCGCCGAGATGAGAGCATGCATGGTTTTCGTAGCTTCCACCGGATACCGACCCATGGCGGTTTCGGCGGAGAGCATCAAGGCATCGGCTCCGTCGAGAACCGCATTGGCCACATCGGTAGCCTCCGCCCGAGTGGGTCGGGGGTGTTCCCGCATAGATTCGAGCATCTGCGTGGCCACGATCACGATTTTGCCGCGTTTATTCGCTGCATCCATCACCTGCTTCTGGTAAATGGGAACCATTTCCAAGGGGGTTTCTACCCCCAAGTCTCCCCGCGCCACCATTACCCCATCAGCGACCTCGCAGATCTCTTCGATGTGACCCAGAGCTTCTCGCCTCTCGATTTTGGCAATGAGGGGGAATGAGGGGAGTCCTTCCTGGGATAAAAAACGGCGAATGCGCATGAGGTCCTCTGCATCCTTCACAAAGGAAACCGCCACGTAATCCACCCCGATGGCCATACCCACCTTCACATCTTCGCGATCTTTGGGAGTAAAGGTCCGGATGGAGGTCTTGGTTTGGGGGAAATTCACCCCTTTCCGAGAACGCACTACACCTCCCTCGCAAACCCGGGCGAGGAGCTTATCTTCTCCTTCCTCCACCACCTCTAAGCGAATATTCCCGTCATCGAGGAGAATTTCCTCACCCTTGGCGATATCCTCAAGGAGAGCCTCGTAGCGGACGTACACACAAGAGGCAGTGGTTTCTCCCTCTCCCTGGCGCACTTCCACGACACTTCCTTCTCTCAACTCCACTTCTCCTCCTTGCACCTCTCCGATGCGAATCTTGACCCCCTGTAAATCCTGCAGTAACGCTACCGGATAACCCAGGGCCTCCGCTTCCTCACGCACTAATCTTGCCACCGTGCGGTGAAAATCATAATCTCCGTGGGAAAAATTCAAACGGGCGACATTCATTCCCGCTTGGATCATGGCCCGAATGGCCTCCCGAGAAGAAGAACGAGGTCCGAGCGTACAGATGATTTTAGTCCTTCGCACTCAAACACCCCTTTCTCTGTGAGCCTCACTGCTTCAAAACCATAGTCACCTTCGATAGTAGGCGTACACCTTCTCAAATGCCTTTACCATGAGTTCAACGTGCTCGTCTTCGTATACCGGATGACAGGGAAAACAAAAAGTGCGCTCTTCTAACCAGGCGGCATGGGAACAGAACACCTTTCCGTAAGCCACTGACTGGGGATCGGTATACTCGCTCGAGCGGAAGGGAAATTTGGTTCTCCCAAAACCGTTGTGCTCCCGGAACGCCTTTTCTCGGTACATTTGCGGCCAGAGCACTGGTACCACTGGCACTCCTTCCGCTTCGATCGCTTCCCAAAATTCCCGGATGGTACAGGAGAGCTTATCGACATTCAAAACAATGGGGAAGAGCCAAAAGGAAATCCACTTCCCCTCTTTGCGATGAGGCGGAAGGTAGACAATGGCCTCGTGTCCGGAAAAAGCGTCGAGGAGTTTCTCTCCAATCGCTACCCGACGTGGTTTATTCCAGGTATCGAAACGCTCTAGTTCACACAAACCAATGATCGATTGGATCTCAGTCATGCGGTAGTTGAATCCCACCCGCTCATGGATGTAAAATAACCGTTTCTCGAGCTCTAAAAGCCGCAAACGCTCCTGCACATCATACCCATGATCCCGGAAAGAACGGGCATTCCAAGCAATTTCCTCGTGATTGGTAACCACACACCCTCCTTCTCCTCCGGTGGTGAAATGCTTGGATTGACAGAAACTGAAGCACCCCACGTCACCGATACTCCCTACCTTCTTCCCTTGGTATTCACTCCCGTGGGCTTGGGCGCAATCCTCAATGACCCAAAGACCATGCTTTTTGACAATCTCCATTAACAGTTGCATATCACAGGGAATGCCGTAAAGATGGACGGGAAGGATGGCACGGGTTTTTGGAGTAATCTTCCGCTCCACGTCCTCGGGGTCTAAGGTGTGGGTATCTCGTCGCACATCGGCAAAGACGGGGATGGCACCGGCCTGTAACACACAGAAGGCGGAAGCAATGAAAGAGTAGGAAGGAACGATGACTTCATCTCCCGGACCGATATCACAGGCAGCCAAAGCGGTATGTAGGGCTGAGGTTCCGTTCGTGGTAGAAATACCGAAGCGACAACCGCAGTATGTCGCCCACTTTTCCTCAAATTCCACTCCCTTCTTCCCCGTCCAGTAATTGACCAGTCCCGTCTCCAAGGGCTCAAGGACCACCTGTTTCGTCTTTTCGGAAAAAGCGGGCCACATCGGGAACGGTTCCCGATTGAGTGGTTGTCCTCCGAGAATGGCTAAACTTCCCATATCTTTTCCCTCCTTCTCAATTTCTTATTTCTTCTCCAAAAACCCACCACCTATTCCCCACAAAGTTCACCATCAACGATCCTCCGGTGGCCAGGATCTTACTCTCGGCTATCCCCCACTCCCACGCGTCTCGGAGGAGGTAGAGGAAAAGAAGGGCTACTCCCAGAGAAACGAGGTTGACCACCACAAACTTAACTACTTCTTTAAGTTGAATAGCCTTTTTGCTCTGAAAGGTCCAAAATTTATTGAGTAAATAACTATTGGTCATGCCACAGGCATAGGAAACCACTTGGGCTAGGGCATAGAAGAGATGGAGATACCCGTGAAGGAGCATAAACACCCCGAAATCGATGGCGGTATTGGCCACACCCACCACGGTGAACTTCCCCAAACGTTCTGCATCCCGGCAAATACTATGGAGTATGTTCCTCACGGCATTCGAAACCGACCTTCTTTTCTACGATGTAGAGGGGACGATTCTTCGCCTCATCGTAAATACGCCCGATATACTCACCCATCACCCCAAGCATGATGAGAATCACCCCATTAAAAAAGAGGTTAATCACCACAATCGAAGCCCATCCGGGAACGGTGCTCTTCCCTAAGATTTTGGCGATGACCACAAAGAGGAGGTACACGAAACTACACAGGGACAAGAGAAAACCGAGATAGGCTGCAACCTTGAGCGGTTTATCGGAAAAAGCCGTAATGCCGTCCCACGCCAAACGGAGCATTTTGCGCAACGGATACTTTGTCTCTCCGGCAAAGCGTCTCTCCCGCACGTACTCTATGGCGGTCTGACGGAATCCCACCCAACTCACCAACCCGCGAATGAAGCGGTTTTTCTCCCGCAAGAGGCGCATGACTTCAACCACTTTGCGATCCAGGAGACGAAAATCCCCGGTATCGAGAGGGATATCTATGGTCGTTACCCCACGCAAGAGTCGGTAGAACAAAGTAGCGGTAAAACGCTTGAATAAGGTCTCTCCCTCGCGCTTCATGCGCTTTCCGTAAACCACTTCATAACCCTCTTGCCACTTGGCGAGCATCTCCGGAATGAGCTCAGGAGGGTCCTGGAGATCGGCATCGATGACCACCACCGCCTCCCCTTGTGCGTAATCCATCCCGGCAGTGATGGCTGCTTGATGTCCGAAATTGCGTGAAAAATGGAGGACCTTCACGTGAGGATCCCTTCGCGCCAACTCTTCAAGAAGGTGGGCGCTCCGATCCTTGCTCCCATCGTTCACGAAGAGCAATTCATAGGAAATTTGTATACCATGCATAACCGCTCGGAGCCGCCGGTAGGTTTCAGGGAGTACCTCTTCTTCGTTGAACACCGGAATAACCACTGAAAGGCGTACCTCACCCATACCCTTAGCCTCCCGAATAAAAGGTCCAACTCGGTAACCACTGCAAAAACCGGGCCACATAGTTTTGGCTCACCACAAACCCGGAGAGAATAGGATAGAACAGAAGGAAGAGCACCACCGCCGAGACCCCATAGAGGAAAAGCCACCTTGAAGCATGAGGATTCTCCTCTTCTAAGGTTTGGAAGAAAACCCCGATGAGCAAGATGAGGAAGGGGACACATCCGTAATAATGGTAAATGAAGGTGATGCGGGGGACCAACACCCAAGGGAGGTATTGGGAGAAGAAACCGGCCAGGATGACCGGAAAAGCCGGGCCCTTTCGCAAGGCGGGAAAAAAGACGAGCGCTAAGAGCAATATCGCTCCCAGCCACCAAATGGCCGGATTACCCAAAGAAACAATACTCGATACCTTTCCTGGAGGTAACCCTTCCCCCTTGTACAACCAGATGGGGCGAATAATCGCCGGCCACTCCCACCAGGGAGAAGCGAAAGGATGGGTGGCCTTCAAGTTCTTATGATAGCCATACATCTGCCCCTGATAGTGAAAGAGGTCAGAATAATCATGCTCCGGAACGAGAACATAGGGAAGATAGGAGAGGGCATAGATTCCTGCGGGGACGAGGATGAAGAACACCACACACCAGGGGACAAGGGTACGCCAAAAGAAAGGGCGAAAATGAACGTCGGTTCTCCACTCCTGAGCGACCGAGGAGAGGAAAAAGATGAACATCCCTAGCCCTGCGTAGAGCACCGTCCATTTGGTCGCCGCCCCGCAGCCGAAGAAAATTCCCGAAAAGAGGAGCAAAGAGAGATTGCGCCGACCGGCTCCTTGAGGAGGGGAGAAAAAACGCACCAAGAAATAATATCCTCCTACCACGAAAAAGACCACATAGGTATCGATGGTGGCAATACGCGCTTGCACGAAGCGCATGAATTCAAAGGTAAAGAGAAAGGTAACAAAGAGAACATACTTTTCCTTGGGAAAGAGTAAACGAGCAAAAAGGTAGAAGAGAGGGATGAGTAAGGCCCCAAAGAGTACCCCCATGATGCGAAAACCCCAAGGGTTCATCCCAAAGAGGGCAATTCCAACTGCGATGATGATTTTCCCCAAGGGAGGGTGGGTCCACTCGTAAGGCTCAAGCCGATACAAGTGTTCATAAGCGGTGCGGGCATGGTAGATTTCGTCAAAGTAGGTTCCGTTGAGATAAGAATGCTCATATTGCACCGTTTCTTGTTCATCGAAGAGGTTCTCCCACCCCACCGAGGACCGGGAAGTGCTCGGAACAAGCTCTACTGCCGCAATGGGAAGGGGACTTTTCTCTCCCGAGCGGAAGAATCCTACCTCTCCCAACATACTTCGAGGGGATTCGAGAACGATGCGAAAGAATCGCCCCTCCCAAGGACCATCACAATGCTCCCAGTGAAAAACCCAGGAGGGCTTGAGGAGAGGCCCGGCTTGCCACTCTGTCCCGTCCTGAGAATATTCTACCCGATACGTCCCTCCCCAGATTACGCCGTTGAAAAAGGAAATACGGCCCACCTCTTCAACGCGACCCAAGTCAACCAATACTCCCTCTCCCTTATATCGAGGCTCCCAAAAAGTTTGTGGAGCGGTACGTGAACCCAAGTTATAGAGAGAAAGTCCCAAGTTCAAGGCGAAAAGCGCAATGACCCCCACCCAAGGAGAAATGGTGCTACGACGCATGGCTTGCCTCCCTTTTTCGGAGAAGAAACGATTTCCTCTCTCGCCAGAGAAACCACATCATGAATCCCCACAAGACACAGTTGGCCACGGCAAGAGTCCGCAGGCGCCAATCAAAACGAGGGAATTGGTATATCCCATAAAAAGCAGAGAGGAGAATGAGCCCGGTATTCAGGAAAAAGGTGGCGCTGAGGCCGGTGAAGAGGAAGGAGAGTTCTCGGCGTGGAAGCCACAGGTAAGCGAACAAGGCCACAATGAGTGCTGGGAAGAGATAGCGTTCGTGCATGCGATGAGCGAAGAGAAATACGGAAAAAGAGAGAAAGAGGGCGGTGACGAAAAACCTCTCCTTTCCCTTCCAAGTGAAAAAGAGGAATCCCGAGAAAACGAGAATACCCCCGATGGCGAGGTATCCCCACTGCCAATAGGGGAGCCCCCAGATTCTCTCTCGGTCAAGGACCCAATTCCCTCCCCACAGAGCAAAGAGATTGAAGGCGTTGAGGGTAGCGTAGGGATAGGAAGCAACGGTTCCCCGATAAATACCAATAATGCGAGAAAGGCGAGAAATTGAGGCAAAGGGGAGAGAGAGGAGAATCATCGTCCCCAAGCCAAGGAGGACGCTCTTTACAGTCACAAGGATACTCTTTCGTTCAACCAGAGCAAAAAGCCAAAGAGGTGCAAAAATGAGCGCCTGTGGCTTGATGAGTAAGGCCAAGGCGAAGAAGAGAGACGACCACACAATCTCCCCTTCGGTGAGGAACAAAATTCCTACCACCAAGGGGAGCATGAAAAAAGAATCCACCTGACCCCAAAGCGCCGAGTTGAGAATGATGGCGGGGTTGAAGAGTAAAGCATGAAATGCAAACACTGCCACATCAGAATTGGCCTTCGATTTTCCTATCCGGTAGAGGAAAAACGCTAAGGCAAGATCGGCAAGAACAGCCGGCATTTTCAAGATGGGCAGGAAAAAGAGAGAATCGAAAGGGAGCTTGATGAGTTTTTGCACCATTCCTACCACAAAAAGGGGATAGATGTAACCGGGGGGATAGTCAACGAACATCTCGCCCTCGTAGAAACGAGCCAATCCCATCCGGGCAACTTGCCCGGCCCACCCGGCGAAACAAGCAATATCCGGCGGAAATCCATACACTGAAGCGGCAAAGAAAACACGAATCAGAAATGCCACTCCAAGAAGGACCCACAACTCCCGACGATCCAGGTTTTCTTTCTCCATCGTCCCTTGCACGCTCCTTTACCGTATTGTACCATTTTTTGGTCTTTCCTCTCCTCTCGCCGAGAAAACCCTACCATTTTTTTCTTGGCAAAAGCGAAAAAATTGTGAGAAAATAGAGGTACATCACCCACGCGAGGGAGGAGAACATGTACTGGGAAAAAGACCTTGAGATCATGCCTCGAGAGGAACTCGTCAAACTCCAGAGGGAACGTTTGCACAAAACCATCCTTCAAGCGGCGAAAACCCCTTTCTACCGCAAACAGTTCGCCAAACTCCATATCACTCCGGAATCCATCCAAACCTTAGAAGACCTCCAAAACCTTCCTTTTACTACCAAAGAGGACCTTCGACAAGGATTTCCGTTTAAATTTTTGGCCGTACCCTTAGAAGAGGTGGTGCGTCTCCATTCTTCTTCTGGAACCACAGGGGTCCCCACCGTGATCTACCACAGCGCCGAAGATTTAGACCGTTGGACGAATCAGGTGGCCCGCTGTCTCTACATGGTCGGGGTACGGAAAACCGACGTTTTCCAGAACATGATGAGTTACGGACTCTTCACCGGAGGACTGGGTATGCACTACGGAGCCGAAAGGCTGGGAGCTCTCACCATCCCCATCGGAGCAGGAAACAGTAAGCGACAAATCTGGTTCCTCCAATTCTTTAAGACCACGGCCGCCCACATTTTACCGAGCTACGCCCTTCTCTTGGCCAATCTCATTAAGAGCGAGGGGTTAGATCCCAAGAAAGACCTGAACCTGCGGATCATGCTCATCGGTGCTGAACCCCACAGCGAAGAAACCCGCCAACGGATTGAAGAACTCTACGGTGCCAAGGCCTATAATTCCTATGGCCTCTCGGAAATGAATGGTCCGGGGGTAGCTTTTGAGTGTCCCTATCAAAACGGTATGCACCTCTGGGAGGATTATTACCTCTTGGAAATCGTCAATCCCCAAACCGGGGAACCCTGTGCAAGCGGAGAAGTGGGGGAAATCGTTTTGACCACCATTTACCGCGATGCTACTCCCATCCTCCGTTATCGCACCCGTGACTTAGCTTCCTTCATCGATGAACCCTGTCCTTGCGGCCGGACCCACCGACGCATTTCCCGCATCCAAGGGAGAAGCGACGATATGTTCATCGTGCGGGGAGTGAACATCTTCCCCATCCAGGTGGAAAAGGTGCTCATGGGAATACCTGAAGTAGGTACCAACTACCGCATCGTCTTGGAGAGAGAAGATTATCGTGATGTGATGCGCGTCGAAGTAGAAATTAAATCGGAGCTTTTCTTGGGAGATTTGCAAAAATTGGAGCGATTACGCGAACGAATCCAGAGTGAACTCCGCTCCGAAATTCTCGTTACTCCTGAGGTTTCCTTGGTCGAACCGGGAACCCTTCCCACTCAAGAGGGAAAAGCACAGAGAGTGCTTGACCAACGCAAATTCTGAAAGGAGGGAAAGTATGGCCCATCAAATTTCGGTGTTTGCCGAAAATAAACCGGGAAGAATCGAAAAAATCACCCGTCTCCTCTTACAAGGGGGAATCAATATCCGTGCCATCACTATCTCGAGCGCCAACGGATTCGGAGTGATTAAAATTTTAGTGAATCATCCTCACCAAGCGTACGAACTCTTACGTGCGCAGGGAATTCCCACCTACCTTCAAGAGGTTATCGCCGTAGTGATGCAAGATGCCCCGGGGAGTCTCCACGCTGTCGCCCAAGTGCTTTCGGAAAATGGGGTTAACATCGAAGATGCCTACGGCTTTGTCATTAAAAGTGGAGAAATGGCGGTTTTAGTCATCCAAGTAGAGAGCCAACCTCGTGCGCAGAGTATTTTAGAGCGTAACGGTTTTCGCCTCTTGAGTGACGAAGAAATCTACCATTTATAAGAAAAAATGGGAGGGGACAAAAATGAGTAAGATAGTAGTCTTTTTTTCTCAAACCGGGAAAACGAAAAGTGTAGCGCAGGGAATTGCAGAAAAGCTTAAAATCCCTCTTGCCGAGATTCAGGTGGATCGACCACGAAATCAATCGTTGCGGCCTCTCAAAACCAAATACACTGAGGCTGATCTCCCTGCTATTTCTTGCACCGTAAACGATTTCTCTCCTTTCTCCGAGATCATCTTAGGAGGACCGGTATGGGCTTTTAGCATTACTCCACCCCTTGTGAGCTTTGTGAAGCATACCTCTCTCTCCGGTAAAACCGTACACCTCTTTGTCACCGAGTTCGGTATGGGAGGAAAAAGAGCAATGCGGATCCTGGAACACGAGCTCCAACAACAAGGCGCCCGGATTGGCGCCCGAAAAATCTTCGCCTTGACTGTCTTCAAAAAGGCTCCTCTCCTCCGCCTCCAAGGGGAGCGCTGGGCAGAAGAACTTCCCTCTTAGGGGAGGACCATGAGTTTGGTGATTTTCTCGACAGAAGTTTCCTCGCGACGAAAATCACCAATCTTCTCCCCGTGACTGAGCACTACAATCCGATCCGCTACCGGATACACGTGGTAGAGGTTGTGGGAAATGAAGATGCTCGAAATCCCTTGCCGTTTCAATTCCAAGATGAACTCTAAAACTTTCTCCGATTCCTTGACCGAGAGGTTATTGGTCGGCTCATCGAGGATCACCAACTTGGATTTAAAATACATGGCCCGGGCGATGGCCACTCCCTGTCTCTGACCACCAGAGAGCTCCTCCACCAAAGCATGCGGGGAACGGAGGTGTAAGCCCACCCCTTGTAGAGCCTTCATGGCTTCTTCTTCCATACGAGGGATGTCGAGATATCCCAAAGAACCCAAGCGCATACGGGAGAGCTCTCTTCCCATGAAGATGTTGCGCATAATACTCATTTTGGGAACCATTGCTGCTTCCTGGTAAATAGTTTCGATACCGAGGTCTCGTGCCTCATGGGGAGAGGAAAAATGCCTCTCCTGCCCTTCGAAGAAAATTTTCCCCTCATCAGGGGGGTAGAAACCGGAGAGGATTTTGATCAACGTCGACTTTCCTGCACCATTGTCACCCACTAACCCCACTATCTCTGCATACCCTACAGCAAAATCAACCCCACGGAGGGCGCATACACCGGAAAACCATTTATGAATGTTTCTCATCTCAACAAGGTACCGATGGTCATGCATCGCTAACACCTCAACTTTTTGGCTCGTTCTCGAACAAAAGTGTTCAGAATAACCGCCAAAATGGTGGCAATCCCAATGAACACACGAAACCAATAGCTGGGAGCACGAGCCATAATCAGACCATTGTCGATGATTCGGATGAGGAAGGATCCCACTACGGTACCGATGAGGGTCCCCACCCCACCCCCCAGAGAAGTCCCACCAATAACGGTAGCAGCAATCGCTTCCATTTCTAAGCCGTTACCCATCGAGGGCAAGGTGGTCTGCAAACGGAAGGATTGAATGATTCCTGCAAAACCGGCTAAAAAAGCACAGAGCATAAAATTGGCAAGCTTTACCTTGCGCACATCGATACCCATGGCTCGAGCTGCTACTTGGTTCCCTCCGGTAGCGAACATCCAGTTCCCGAAATCAGTACGCTCGAGAATGAACCAGAGCAAAAAGGTAACCACCACAAACCAGAAGAGAGAGGCCCGTAAAATACCGATCTTTCCTACGAGAATTGTGGTAGACATCTGCGTAGGAAAAGGAGGAGGCCATCCGCCCGTGATGAGGAGCACTCCTCCCCGCCAGATGAGCATCGACCCTAAGGTGGTGATGAAGGAAGGAATACCAAAAACGAGCGTAACCAAGCCATTGAGGGCTCCCAAAGCGATACCCACAAAGAGCGCGGCGACCACCGCAAGTACCGGGTGCATTCCCCAAGTCATAAAGAGGGCCATCATAATGGGACAAAAGGCAAATACCGAGCCTACAGAGAGATCGAATTCTCCGGCAATCATGAGCATGGTGATGCCAAGAGCGACAATACCAAGTTCGGGAATAATTTCCAGGATCACCCCAACATTTTCTTTACTCAAGAAGAGGGGAGCAATGGAGAAGAAAACGATAATCACCAAAAAGAGCATGACCAAACTACTCGTCTCACGGAGTAACAAGATTCTCTTCCAGCTACTCAGGAAAGAAGCGCTGTGCATACCTTCACCCCTTCGAAGGAGTCCGGTAGGAGAGGGCGATGCCATCCCCTACCGGTATTCACTACTCACCTCACACGTTTTCCCGACAACTCGAGGACCAAATCAACATTAGAGGCGTCAACGACCGCGTTCCCCGTATTGACATCCCAAGCACCGAGACCATACTCCTTCATGAGGTACAATTGCACAATGGGTAAGAACCCTTGGAGATAGGGTTGTTGATCGATGGTCAGCTTGATGTACCCATTCTTAATGCCGGCGAGTACCTCAGGCACAAGGTCAAATCCACCGATGAGGAGATCTCCCGGTTTGTAGCCCAAATTTTCTGCCGCCTTGGCTGCCGAAGCATGGTTATATTCCACGGCAATAACACCCTTCGTTTGCGGATTGGCTTGGAGGTACGCTTGAATCCGAGACTGGGCGACATCCATCTTCATGCTGGTATCGAGACGTTCGTAGGTGTATCCTGCCTCCTCAAGGTAGGTGATAATACCCTTGGCCCGCTGTTCTGCCCACACTAAACCGGGTCCACCTATGCTGATGAGAAAGTGATATTTCTCTCCACGTGGCAAACCTCCGGTGAGTTTTTGAGCTAAGAAATATCCTGCCTGCACTAAATCCTGACCGATGTAAGAGAGTCGAGCATTTCCCTTGGCCCCTTCTGGATCATCGGTATTAGAGCAAATGACCGGGATGCCCATGGCAATGGCTTCTTGGATCACCTCATCAAACATATCAGGATGGGGGATAGTAGCGATGATCCCGTCTGGTTTTTGAGCCAAAGTAGCCTTAAACTGGGAGAGTTGAGCGGGGAGATCCCCCTCCTCTTTGGGGCGAATGAACATGAAATCAACCCCTAACATTTTCGAGGCATCCTGTGCACCACGGTAGACTGCAGCCCAGAAAGGATTCTCCTCACCCGCATGGGAGATGAAAGTGAAACGATACTTTGCTTGCGCCCCACTAACGACACTTAAGAAAAGTAACCCTGCCAGAACAAAGATGAAATATTTTTTCATTACCAACACCTCCTTAAAAATGATAGCGTGAAACTGAAAAAGAATTTTTTCTCCTTCCACCTCCCCCGGCGAATCGGTATAATTAAGTGAAAAAATTATATCATAAAAAACCTCATTTCATTTATCTTTGCAAGGGAGGAAAACGACGTGCTTTTCCAATCGACACTGTATCGTGAACACTCACAGTACACCATCTCTCACCTCCTCCTCCACCCTTTTCTTCCCGCCTTATTCTTGAAACCTCGCCGTTTTTCCCCACCGTATCCGGCCTTTTTCTTCCTCCACTACTACCGAGGGAGTAAAGAGAACCTGCTCCCTTTAGCCCAAGAATTGGCCAAAAACGGCTTTGCTGCCCTGGCCATTGATATGGAGTATCATGGGGAACGGAGGAAAGAAGGACGGGATATTCTCTCTTGCGACCTCGATGAGGACTGGTCGGCCTTCGAGAGAACGGTGGAAGATTCCCTCTGTGCGCTCCACTTCTTAGAGGAAGAGGAAGAAATCGACCGAGAGTGCCTCTTTTTCCTCGGCGTGAGTCTCGGTGCGATCCTGGGGGTAACCGTGTGCGCCCGATACACCCGTTTCCGCAGGGCGATTTTTGTGGTCGGCGGAGGGAACCTGGAAACCTTAGTCCGCGAGAGCATGCTCGATTCCCTGGTCGAAATCCGCTACCATCTCATGAAAAAGCGAATCCCCATTCCCCAAGCCCTCAAGGATTTCACCACCTTTGAACCCCTCTCCTCGGTGGAAAAGCTTTCTCACACTCCCCTCCTCTTTCTCAATGCCACCCGTGATGACATTGTTCCCCAACCGTGCACCTTTGATCTCTATGAGAGGGCACCTTCCCCCCAAGGAGATTCGCTGGTTTCCCGCAGGACATGGGCTTCTCTTCCTCCCTGCCTTTCGCCTTACCCAAAAAATCGTGGCTTTCGCCAAAGGGGAATCCTCTAACACCACCGGGGAAAAGGAACTTCCTCGATAATGGTATCGCGCTCTCGATGACGAATTGCCCCTCCGGCGGGCTCTCCTCTCCCGCTTCGCAAAACGCTCTATGAAAAAGGGGAGAAGGGAAGACTGAACGTAAAAGAGGAAAATACCATAGCATCACACCAAAAAAGTTCAGGTTGCAAAGAGGATACCCTTTTGCTATAATGGCATCAAAGTGCGCGGTTAACTCAGCGGAAGAGTGCCATCCTCACACGGTGGAAGTCGCTGGTTCGAATCCAGCACCGCGCACCAGTCGTTTCAGTTTATCCGTTATTTCCTGCCCATGCTCTCTCCAACAAGCCTTCGCAAGGGGGTTTCCCCGTTTGCGAAAAACTTTCGAGCATTCCTTCGGTGATTTTCCGTTTCGCTCGCTTTCTCAAAGATACGCCTCGACTTTCCCCGTCCAACCAACTCCGTGCCGATCTTCTCCGTACCAAGGGGCCACCGATCCCCCCAGATAGGCATGGGCTTCCACGATCACCTCTCTCCTCACCGAAGAGGACGGTCTTACGTATCTTGTGGTACTCATGTCCCGAGAGTGAGTATATGGAACGCTTGGGGATCTCTGCACTTGAGCTGAGCTTAGGGTATCACGCAGAGGGCCATGGCGAAGGAGAGCACCTCGGTACTTCTCAGCGTCCCCCACTTTTTGGGTGGGGAAGGTCTCCTTTCTTCAACCTCCCCCAATATGCAAAGCTTCAAAGCTACCAACAAGAAATCTTTCCCTATATAGAAAAAGTCCTCCTCTTCATTGAGCCAATTCCCTCTGTAAAAATTGGATTACCTTGTCCCACGAATCCTCTGCTGCCTTGGCAGCACCATCCTCGGTACCGCCGAGACCTTCCCACCCCTTTACGGTGGGCAAATAGAATTGCCGCATGGTTGTTGGACAATAAGGATAGGGGATAAGCATATGTCCACCGTTTCTGTACGACAAAAGTTCAAATCTTTCCTCGTAGTTATGCGCCTTGAGTCTATCAATCAAAAATCCGAGACAATTCATATGACGGCCATACACCGTCATCGGGATTACCGATGAGGAGAAATGATGCTTGAGAATTCTCTGCTTTGATAATCGCATCTTGAATTATGGACTCTTGTTATTGCATACTGTATTGAAAGGTCGGAGCATTGAAAAAGGGGCTACTTTTCTCTTGCGCCTCTTTCAAGCGCTTTTTGAAATCCTCATCGGCTATAAACCTGAGATAAGGGAATGGTTTCCCTCTATACGTCCATGCCGACTTACCCCCTTGCCCGATACCTTCCCAGATAACACCACTTGGTGTATACCCCACTACCACCTTAATCCGGGGAAAAATCGAAGCAGACAGAATGGCTAATTCGCCACTTCGTGAGGCACCGATAATGCCGATCCTGTTTTTTACTACATCATCTCGCCCGTTTAACCATTGAATAGCATTCTCAATAATCTCAAGCGGCACTTCCTCAAGAGTGGGAGGCAATCCATCCATTCCGAAATAAGGCAATGGCCAGAGTCGGCATCTTCACTCGAGAAGCAATGATCTTAGCCCATCCTTCTTTGTATCCGCCTTCTGAACCGTCAAGGACGATGAGAGCAGGCGAAGGCTTATTGAGCTCCTTAGGTTTCAAAAATACTCCGATCACAGGAATCTTGAACTCGTATCTTTCCATATCCACCGAGGCAACTCTCACTATCTTTTTGGTTTCAATCACCTTACCATTGTGAATGAGAGAGACTTCAAGTTCCGGCATTACGATAAAAGGGGATACCATGTCACTTTGAGGTTGACATCTCATCGACCAGAACAGTCCGGCAGGGTCAACGCCGCTATAAGTACCCTGTAGAGGAGGAGACGATGCGGTATCCATCGCGCCACTACTATCTAATCTGTATGAGGCACGAGACTCCCAGATATTGCCAAACTGGTCTGTGCCAGAGATAGATATGGTCACCAGCTCTCCCCCTGTGCCACCTTCGACTTTTATCTTTACCGGATCGCCAATGAAAACCTCTTGCGGTTGTACCAATAACTCATAATACCTTTGCCTCCATGGTCTTGAGCGGCTGCCTGACCTACAGGCAACCCCATGCTCGAAATTACGGTTAAAACAACAGAAATCAAAAATACTTTCATCATTACTCTCCTTTTCAAATTTTGTTCGGGTGAAGCACAAAAAACCAAAGAGTGTTGAGGAGAATATTTTTTATACCTTTATAATTCCCCCTTCGGTTTGAGGTTCATGTTCAAAAAATGTACCGCGGCCACCAATACACGGTATCCACAAATCATAGACCCATACCCTGCCAATCACGGCCCGCTGACAGGTGTTTTCTCCCCCAATATGCCTGGTAATGCAAAATTTTCCAGCGTCAGTCTAAAAGTACATTTTGTTACCGTTTTTCACAATAATAAATGTGCCCATCCGAAAAGACGCCCATGGGGTCAACGGAATCAATAATCAGCCGATACGGTTACCTTTCCCTTTGCTAAATCGAATAAATGATCAGGGGCAATATGTCCGCTCACAATGATATCACCAGTAGGTGGATTTGGATCGATATAATAGCTCCCACAAGTCAAATCCCCCTCGTTAGGGAGTGTTATCACAATCCCTGACCTATCTGCACTAAAAAGGAACCTTCCTGATGAAGTTCTCACTTCATATGTCGCCGATAAGCCAATTGACTCACTATACATATTCTGAACTCGCACGCAAACCGCTTTCCATGGTCTCCCCTGGTAAGGGAGGACAATTTCAAAATTTGATCGAAACCTGGTCTCATCATACCAGGTTCTCGTAATCGTCTCGGTATCGAGAATACCGCCTGCAGGTGGAGGCGCATCTCCATCATTCACCACGCAACCAGCAAGGAGCAATAGAACTAAGACGAACAATACTAAGAATCCTCTTCTCATAGCCCATAACTCCTGTAACGATCTTTTTAGAGTGTGCATGGAACACCCAACATTCAGGGTGCCTGCCAAACACTCGGAATTCTCAAGCTCTCTCCCATCTCCTCTTCGGCCATAAATCTTACCGAATTGGTCAATGAGGAGGAGCTATATTCAACAAGAAACGCCTTTCATGGCTTGCCAGGTGGTTCCTTTTCCTCAAGGTCTCAGAGAAAAAAGTCGCACTCCGCGTTCATGCTTCATTCCAATAGTCAATTTCAAAATTGTGGGTATTGCCGCGCGACTATGAGGAACAGCCCTTTGCTTTTTTCTCTTCCAAACGGTTGATTTCGGCGTCAATGAAAGAACGCATAGCCTTCAAGACCTCTAAGCGAGCCTGGGAGAGATGCTGTCGAGCTTCTTCGTTTAAGAAGGGACCAAAAACTCGTTCGGCCGGTCCAAAAAAGAACTCTTCGAAGAACTCTCTCATCCGCTCTTTTTCTCGATCCATCCTCCTCACCCCTTTCCGAGATATCTATCGATGAGCTTCCTCGCCTCATTCTCGGTACTCACCGCTTCGAAATCGACCACAAAAGCCCCAGAAGATTCCATTTGCGCCATCAATCGCCGCAAGGCCTTATCCGTTCCAAAAAGCGCCGGACGAATATAGGCAATGGAACGTTTCCCCTCCATGCCACTCACTCCCTGGAGGAAATTGGTGACTTCACCGGAAATCTTCCCTCCCCAACTACTCACCACATGAGAGCCAACGAACACGAGATCGAAAGGACGAAAGTTCACTGGAGAAGTAATATTCTCCACTTCAATGGCTTTTACCGTCCAACCGGCTTTCTCAAGGAGGCTCACCATGAAACGGGTCATCTTCACTAAACCCTTATCTCTATTGGTATACACAAAGGCAGCTCTCAACCGTAACTCACCTCGCCACTCTCCACACCCAAGTTCCCTCTTTCTACTATAACACAATCACACCTCACACACTACGGTCATCCACGAAGAGAGAGAATACGAATCTACCAAAATGAGCCCGATCTCCATCATCTTTTTCTTGATCGGTGGAAAGTCAGCTTCCTCGAAACCGGAGAGAATAACGAAGCCACCTTCACGGGTGAGCGCTTTCATCCCCCCGAGGTGTTCCAGGTGAAACGCAGGACCGACATTGGCCACCACACAATCGAAAGGACCGGAGACGGTGGAAATTTCACCCACCAAACATTCGATCCAGGAGCTCTCGATCCCGTTCAAGGACATATTACGATGGACCTCTTCGATGGCTGAGGGATCGATGTCTATGGCACACACCCTTCCTGCTCCTTTTTTCACTGCAAAAATCGCCAGAATCCCGCTCCCGGTTCCCACATCGAAGAGACTCCATCCCCTTTGAAAGTATCGGTCCAGGAAGAGGAGACAACCATAGGTGGTAGGGTGTTGCCCAGTCCCAAAGGCATAGGCAGGGTAAATCACGATCTCGAGGGGAGCCCCACTCTCCCCCTCCCAGGGAGGACGGACCACTACGTTTTCACCTACGCGAAGAGGCGTAAAACTCTCCTTCCACTTGGTCTCCCAGGGCTCATTGCGTTCCTCTTCTTGCCACCACGAAGCGGCAAATTCTTGAGGAACCGAAGAGAGGGGCTCAGAAAAGTAGGCGATCAGAGTCTCTCTATCGACCTCCCACACCCCTTGGGTACCCATCTCCGCAAGCCACAGCCACAGCGCTTCTTGTGCTCCTTCCCTCACCCGGAGGGTCACCTTAAACCATCTCCACTCCATGGGCATCCTCCTTTTCGGCAACGACTAAAAGTCCTGAAGCCACCTTACACCCCACCCCTAAAACTTCAATCTGGGCATCGTAGAGGAGGGAGAGATGCACAAACTCTCGGTACAGCTCAGGATCACGCACAATTTTGCGCAGAGTTCGGGGAGGGAGGAGACGGGCAAGGGTACCGGTCGCTGCCATTCTCTTGAGACGTAAACCATTGGCAATCACCAAATCGGCAATCTCCTGCGGAGTGAAAGCGTGAAGAGGGGGGAAGAGAAAGCGGGCCAAGAAAGGGATTTTCTCCTCGATACTTTCCCAGAGAGAAGGATGGTCCCAATTCCCCTCTTGCCAAAATTTCCGGGCGAGGAGGAGTTTCTTCCTCCACTTGAGTTCCATGTGGACCGCTACCGGTAACTGCCCCAGACGATTGACCACCGAAAAAATGAGGGTCTTTCTGGTGACCCGCGCCAATTCCCGGAGTGCCTTACCCTCTTCTGGATAGGCATAAGAAACGGGTGCGTCAAGGGAGAGGACGAGGTCAAATTCGCGGTGAGAGAAAGCGGAGAGGTCCTCGACTTTCCCCACCACAAACTCCATAGCTGAGGAAACTCCTTCCCGCAAAGCCCACTCCTTGGCTCGCTTGATCATGGCCGGTGACAAGTCGAGTAACACCACTCGGCACCCTCTCTCTGCCAAGGGTACGGCGTAACGTCCGAACCCTCCTCCGGCATCGAGGACGGAGATCCCGGGAGCGATAAACGGCTCAATCTCCTTCCACACCAAATCGGTATGAATGCGCTTCTCCAGGTTCCGTTCCCGGCGCATCTCGTCTTTTGCCTTCGCATTCCAAAAGAGGCGATGAATCTTTGCGTATTCCACTTAAAAGATCACCCGTTCGGCAATTTCCCGCTTGAGAAGGGCCAAAAATGAAGCGAGCTCAAACGTGCCTAAATCGCCCTTCTTCCTCTTACGCACACTCACTGTTTTCGCCTCGACCTCGCGATCCCCGACGATGAGAAGATAGGGAACTTTCTCAAGTTCCGCCTTGCGGATTTTCGCCCCCACGGTCGCTTGCTCTTCGTTACATTCTACCCGCACCCCCTCTTTCCCCAAGAGGTCGCGGAGTTCCCGGGCGTAGGTCATGTGTCTTTCTGCTACCGGCAGGATCACCACCTGCACTGGTGCCAACCACAGAGGGAAAGCTCCGGCGAAGTGCTCAATCAAAATACCGAGGAAACGCTCGATACTCCCCAAAATGGTACGATGGAGCATAACCGGTCGATGTTTTCCACCATCCTCACCGATATAGGAGAGGTCAAACTTCTCCGGCATGGCGAAATCGAGTTGAATCGTCCCACATTGCCATCTCCGACCTAAGCAGTCGCGGAGATGGAAATCGATTTTGGGACCGTAAAATGCACCCTCGCCCTCGTTCACGGTATAGGGGATGCGTAACTCTTCTAAGGCTTCTTGTAAGGCGGAAGTTGCGGTATGCCACATTTCGT
This sequence comes from uncultured bacterium, assembly GCA_937139415.1. Taxonomy (GTDB): domain Bacteria; phylum Atribacterota; class Atribacteria; order Atribacterales; family Caldatribacteriaceae; genus CAKZPS01. The sequence continues at coordinate 30,255 of CAKZPS010000007.1, read as the reverse complement.
CTGAACCGATGGATTTTTCCGGGCGGGTACTCAATTCCACCTCGCAGCGAAAAGCGAAAAGTTGGTAAAAGTAGGTGGCGAGATCGATCACCCCGATAATTTCCTCGCGAATATGTTTGGGCTCCATGTAGATATGGGCGTCATCCTGGGTAAAGCAGCGTACCCGCATCAGCCCGTGCAACACCCCCGACAATTCATGACGATGGACTAAACCGAGTTCGGCCATGCGTAAAGGGAGCTCGCGATAGCTCCGCAAACGACTCTGAAACACGAGAATTCCCCCGGGGCAATTCATGGGTTTGATGGCGAATTCCCGTTCATCGATCTGGGTGAAGTACATATTCTCGCGATAGTGGTCCCAATGACCGGACCGTTCCCACAGGCTCTTCTCTAAGATGATGGGAGTACGAATCTCCTGGTACCCTCGGCGGAGGTGTTCCTGGCGCCATAGGTCTAAGAGAGTATTGATCACCACCATTCCCTTGGGGTGGAAGAAGGGAAAACCGGGCCCTTCTTCATGGAGGCTGAAAAGGTCCAAATCTCTTCCCAATTTACGATGGTCTCTTCTTTTAGCTTCTTCTAACCTCTCCAGGTACGCCTTGAGTTTCTCCTCGCTATCGAAAGAGATTCCATAAATTCTCTGCAACATGGGGTTTCCCTGCTTTCCCCGCCAATACGCCCCGGAAACACTCAAGAGCTTAAAGGCCACCACTTCCCCAGTTGAGGGAAGATGCGGACCTCGACAGAGATCGATGAACTCCCCTTGACGATAGAGACTGACCTTGGTATCGCTCAACTCCTTGAGAATCTCGAGTTTATAAGTCTCTCCCCGATGGGTGAAAATCTCCTCCGCCTCTTGGAGGGACACCTCTAAGCGTTCAAAAGGGATATTTTCGGCGATGATGCGGCGCATCTCTTCCTCGATTCGGGGGAGATCTTCCTCCCGGATCGACTCGGGGAGATCGAAATCGTAGTAAAAACCTTCTTCAATGGCCGGACCGATGGCCAAACGAACATGAGGGAACAAGCGTTTAACCGCTTGCGCCATGATGTGGGAGGTGCTATGCCAGTAAATTTCTCTCCCCCGCTTATCGTCGAAATAGAGATAATCCTTCACTTCTCCATTCTGAGTTGCCAGCTTGAGATCTACCACCCGTCCTTCTTGGGTCACCGCAGCAATCGCTCTTTGGGTCTTACTCATATTTCTTCCTCCTCAAAAAAGAAACCAAATAGAAAAAGCGCCATTCCCTAAGGATGGCGCCTGATCACACTCAAATGGTGGGCGACACTGGACTTGAACCAGTGGCCTCTTCCGCGTCAAGGAAGCGTTCTCCCTCTGAACTAGCCGCCCACACTCATTTCCACCCTGGAGGCGGCACCCGGACTTGAACCGGGGAATGAAGGATTTGCAGTCCTCTGCCTTTGCCGCTTGGCTATGCCGCCAGATTTTTTACTGGAGCGGAAGACGGGATTTGAACCCGCGGCCACCACCTTGGCAAGGTGATGCTCTACCCCTGAGCTACTTCCGCTCGCGCATGGTGCCGAGACCCAGAGTCGAACTGGGGACGCAAGGATTTTCAGTCCTTCGCTCTACCTCCTGAGCTATCTCGGCAACCACTGGCGGGGTCGACGGGATTTGAACCCGCGGTCTTCAACGTGACAGGCTGACGTGTTAGGCCAGGCTACACCACGACCCCGCATGTGCATTTTCCATTTTAACCACTTCGGGCATTTTTGACAAGTCTTTTTCTTTCAAGTCTTGCGAAAAAATGGATGCTTCCTCTTTTGACTTTCCATGTCGAGAGAGGGGGAAGAAAACTACATTAATTCATTTTCGGAGGGAAAACGTTCAGGAAATGGCCCTCAATGAGAAAGCGCCGGGTTACCCCGGCGCTTTCTCATTGCGCTACTTCAATCTCTACCTTTTTGGTTTTAGGTTTGCTCGGCTCAACTTTGGGCAGGGTAATGGTTAAAATACCGTCTTTGTACTGAGCCTTCACCTCTTCCTGCTTCACCCGAGCGGGCAAAGCGATGCTCCGCGAGAAGGCTCCCGCGTAGCGTTCACGACGGCAGTAACCAACTCCCTTTTCTTCCCATTCGTCCTTTACTTCACCTTTGATATCTACGTTCTCATCGGTGACGTGAACTTCTAAGTTCTTCGGATCTATTCCTGGGATTTCGGCTTTTACCACCACTTCGTTCTCCGTTTCAGCCACATCTACCGGTGGAAAACCGCTACTCCATAAAGGTCGAGTCAAGAAAGGAGTCTCCATGAGCTCATCAAAGAGTTCGTCCAAGTCGCTTCGCAAATCGAAGAGATCCCAAAGGCGCCTTATAGGGCTAATGGCCCGCTCTTCTCTCCGTACCGGAACGTCTCTTCTGGCCATCTTTCGTTCCTCCCTTCACTCTTTTCTATTTTTCGCTTCCATTATAATCAGGTAAAGTCAAATTGTCAAGTATTTAGTCAAAAAGGGTCAAAAAATTTTTTCTCCTTCCCAAGCGAGGTGATATTCCAACACCTGGTTGGGTGAGAAATGGGGAATGGCAAGGGAAATCCCTACTACTTCAAGGAGTGCCTCTACCGGGACAAGACCGATGATCTCCGCCCCCCGTACTCTCACCCCAAAACGCTGCGCTTCTAATTTCACAAACTCAAACACTTGCAGTAAACTGTTCTTACGAAAGTCGAGGATATTCATGGCGACTTGAGTGTATCCTCGACTCCTCAAAGACACGGCGATTGCCCGCACGTAACGTAAGGCGCTTTCCTCTCCCTGGAGCTTTTTGGCAATGGTCTGGGCAACGTGGAGGTGAGGGGTATCCAAATTCACGTTGAAGGCAAGGAGAGGAGGACGGGCCCCAATAGCTACCGCCCCCAAGGTAGGGTGAACCCGGGCAGGACCAAGGTCGGGGTGACGTTCCGGCACTCTCCATATTTCATAGCGCAAGAGTTCATATCCCCCACGGCGTAAAAAAGAGAGGTGACGATGCGCCGGCACCCGGGCTGCTTCGGCGTAGAAGTAGACCGGCACCTCGAAGAGTTGGGCAACCCTCTCTCCCACCCGCCAGGCAAGTTTTTTGCATCCCTCCATGTCCACACCTTGCCAGGGAGTAAAGGGAATCACATCCACCGCCCCAATACGGGGATGTTCCCCCCGATGTTGGGAGATATCGATATCGCTCTCCGCGACGCGGAAAATTTCTATGACCGCTCTCTCTAAACCCTCCCCGTTCCCTAAGAGGGTCACCACGGTACGATTGTGATCTACGTCACTTGAGGTGTCGGCGAGCAAAACTCCCGGAAGGGAACGGAGAGAGACTACGATCTTCTCCACCACCTCCGGATGTGAAGTACTGATATTAATGGCACTCTGAATGATCTCCTTCACTCTTCAATCACCTCGGCGCGCAGGGTGTTCGTCATTTCCCGAAGCGCCCAAGCATGTGCCTCTAAATCGAAAGAGGTCACTCCTTCCCGATACACTCTGACCAGGTAATTATTCATCCGTGCACAGGCACAGGTGTAGAGAACACAAATGTTGGTACACACTCCCACGAGTTCCAAGGTAGTAATGCCCATTTCCCGCAGAAAGAGGTCCAAAGGAGTGCCAAAGAAAGCACTGAAGCGACGTTTCGAGATGATGATATCTTCCTTATGAGGGGCGAGTTCCGCGATCACCTTGCTCCCCCAGCTGCCCTCCACACAGTGGGGAGGGAAGAGAGCAAACTCTCGATCGTCGGGACGATGAGCATCACAGATGTAGAAGATCGGTACTCCTGCAGTGCGTTTCCTCTCCAATAGCTCCCCGATGAAGTGAATCACCCCTTCAACCTGCTTCCCGACAAAGAGTACCCCTTCAGGATGGACAAAATCGTTCAACATATCGATCACCAATAATGCTTCCACCATACCCACCTCCTTTGACTTGGATAGAGCTTTCTGCTACATTGTAACAAAAGAAAAAGGGAGGTAAGTCGTTGCTTTACACATATTTCCTACTCGTATTCCTTGCCTATCTCGTTCCTTTTACCCTCCTCTCCTCTATCTACCGCATGTGGGGGAGTTTCTTCTTTTGGATGGCGTTTGGGGGTGTAGCGCTCTTTCTTCTCCTCCGTATGATGGGGAGATGGTCCGATGAATGTTAATCTCATCGCGGTCGTTCTCCTCATCTACGCGCTGTGGGGGAGCGCTTTTGCCTTCTTTTCCAAAAAGGGGCTCCGTTATAGCCTGGCCGACTACTTTTTAGCCAATCGCAAGCTCCATTGGCTTACCGCTTCCCTCTCCTACGGTGCTACTACTTACAGTGCTTTCATGATGCTCGGGTTGGCAGGGTTAACCTACCGTGGTGGCGTAGGAGCCTTAGGTTTTGAGCTCATCTATCTCTCCGGACTCGTCTGGGCGGTCTTGCTCGGTCCTCGTCTTCTTACCCTGAGTAAACACTACCACTGCGTGAGCCCCGCTGAAATTCTCACTATCCGCTACCGCAACCGATGGGTGGGAATAGCTTACACCCTGAGCGCCCTTTTCTTCCTCATTCCCTATTCCTCGGCGCAATTAACCGGTATCGGATACCTCCTTGAAACCCTTTCACAAGGGAAAATCGGCTACTTCTCAGGACTTCTCATCGCGGTGATTTTGAGTTTCCTCTGGGTAGAAATCGCCGGACTCCGTTCCGTGGCGGTCACCGATAGCTTGCAGGCGGGAATCATGATGGTGAGCGCAGTGACTTTGCTCCTCATCCTGATCAATCGATTCTTGGGAGGATGGGGGGGTCTCTTCCGGACCCTAGAGGTCACCTACCCCCAATGGCTCGCTGTTCCAGGAACGGGGTTTTTCCGCTTTCACACCTTTTTGGGACTCTCTCTGCCCTGGTTTTTCTTCAGCATCTCCAACCCCCAGGTGGTGCAACGACTCTTCGTACCCCAGTCGCTTCAGGAAATGCGAAAGACGCTCACCGGCTTCCTCTTCTACGGTCTCCTCTACACGTTCATCACCATCATGTTAGGGTTCTCGGCACTCTGTCTTGTACCCGGTCTCTCTAATCCTGACCTTGCTACTCCCACGATCCTTGTCCGCTTTCCTCTCCCCACGTGGGTAGTCCTCTTCACCGCTTTAGGTGTCCTCTCCGCCGCCATTTCCACCATCGACTCCATTCTCCTTACCCTCTCGGCAATGTTCGCACGGGATATCCTCCCTCCCACCATCGAAGAAACCCGCAAACTGAGACTCACCCGTCTTGTTCTCATTCCTCTCTTAGGAGTAGCCATTTTCGTTTTCGCCCTGCAGAGGCTCAACCTCATCGCTCTCCTTTCGGTAGCTTCATCTGCAGGACTCATCGCTCTCGTTCCTTCGCTCATCGGAGCAGTATTCTGGAAACGAGGGAATAGCCAAGGGGCACTGGCGAGTATCATCGGTGGAGCACTGACCTCTCTCTTCTTACAGCTTTTCAACTATAAGCCGATGGGGCTTTGGCCGGGGGTAGTGACTCTACTCATCTCCACTCTCCTCTTTGTCTTCTTCGCTCTCCTTCTTCCCCCCACCCTCCATCAGGAGTATCTAACGCTCCTTTTCTCAAAGCCGAAAAACTCTAATCCTCGATGAGGGGAACGAAAATACAGCCTCCATAGTTTTCAAGAGAGAGTCGTGCTTCATGCTTTGTGCCGCGTATCAAATTCTGCCCCATGTTTTCTTCCAAGGGGAGGACGATAATCCCTCCTTCTTCCAATTGTTCCACCCAAGAGGGGTAAATTTTCGAAGAACAAGCACTTACGATGATCTTTTCATAAGGAGCAAACTGGGGAAGTCCTTTACTTCCGTCACCGACCACACACAAAACGTGAACATACTGTAACTCCCAGAGACGCTCTTGAGCGATTTCCGAGAGCAGAGCAATGCGTTCGATACTATACACTTCTTTCCCCAACTCGGCTAAGAGAGCCGTTTGGTATCCTGATCCTGTGCCGATCTCAAGAATTCGGTCTTCCGACTGAACGTCCAAAAGCTCCAGCATGAGAGCAACGATATACGGCTGCGAAATAGTTTGCCCTTCGCCGATGGGAAGAGGAGAATCACTATAAGCCATACTCTGATATTCGGGAGGGACAAAGAGATGGCGAGGAACTTTCAAGAATGCTTCGATGACCCGAATGTTTTTTATCCCGCGCCGGATGATCTGTTTTTCCACCATCTCTCGGCGCTCAATCTCCCAATCACGCTCCCCTAACACTTAGTATCCCACCCTAAAATCATGATACAATCCACTAAAAGGAAACCATTCCTCTTTCGCCGAGCTGACGTAAGCACTCACCGGTCCTTGTTTCACTTCCTCAAAAAAACGCTCAATTTCTTCTCGTCTTCCCTCCGCAACGACTTCCACCTCACCCGAGGGGAGGTTACGAACCACACCGGTTACTTCAAACTCTTGCGCCTTGCGCAGTACGAAGTAACGATATCCCACCCCTTGCACTCTTCCTCGCAAGATCAGCCGTCCTTGAACCCACTCACTCATCTCCGCTCCTCTTTGAGAAGATGCGTTAACTCTTTATGCAAGAAATAATCGGTCAAATTAGGACGAAGAGGGGTTATAGAGACCCGAGCATTCCGTACCGCTTGGAAATCAGATTGCTCAAGGAGTGCCAAATCACGCTTTTCTTCTTCGAACACAAATCTCCGCCATCCCTCGCCATTCCGTTCTATTTCTCTCACCCGGGTAAAATAGAACCGATCACCGAGCTCGGTAATACTCCAGCCGGCGAGATCCTTCTCCTTACGGACGTCGGGGACATTCACGTTGAGTACTACTTTCCGCTCCCGTTGTAATACACCTCGAAAGAGTCGCCAAACTTCTACCGCTACCTTCGCCGCTACGTCGTAGTTTTCATACCCGTTCAAAACCAGAGAAACTGCCATGGAGGGAACTCCAGACATAGCCGCTTCCATGGCTGCCGCCACCGTTCCCGAATAAAAGACATCGAAACCCAAATTCGGCCCACGGTTAATTCCGGACACCACAAACTCAACCGGAAGGTGTTCAAAGAGGTCCAAACCCAAGATCACGGTATCGGCCGGAGTCCCTTCAACCGCATATCCTTTGATTCCCTCTATTTCTACTTCTTTCACTCCCAAAGGACGACGGGCAGTGATACTGTGACTGGAACAGCTCTTTTCATCAATGGGTGCCACCAAAATCACTTCCGCCACCTGAGAAAAGGCACAAACCAAAGAACGAATCCCTGGACTATCAAAACCATCATCGTTAGTAATCAAAATTTTTTTCATACTCTTACACTCCCCACTCGTTCCATGATACTTCGAGCAACAATCACTCCCGATAGAGAAGCCTGAATCAAACCCCGTGTAATCCCCGCACCATCACCGGCCAGAAAAAGATTCTGGATGGTGCTCTCCAGGTTATCCTTAAGTTGCACCCGTGAGGAGTAGAATTTTACCTCCACTCCGTAGAGGAGAGTATGAGGCGAATTGATACCCGGAATGAAGCGATCTAAGGCGGTAAGCATTTCCAAAATATCCTGGAGAAAACGATAGGGGAGGACGAAACTCAAGTCGCCGGGACTGGCACCAGAGAGGGTAGGCTTTACCACCGATTTACCGATACGTTCAGGAGTGGAACGACGACCTAATTGTAGGTCTTTTAAACGCTGTACGATAACCCCACCACTCAGCATGTTGGCAAGATGGGCAACGTATCGTCCATAGGCAATGGGCTCTTTAAACGGTTCGGTAAAATGGGTACTCACCAAAATGGCAAAATTGGTGTTTGAGGTAGCTTTGTTCTCGTAGCTATGCCCATTCACGGTAATAATCCCATCGTTATACTCCGTTACCACCTCTCCATGGGGACACATGCAGAAAGTTCGTACCCGATCGTCAAAGGTATGCGAATAGTAGAGAAGCTTGAGCTCGTACATAACATTGGTGAAAGCTTCCATGATCGAGGCAGGAACTTCTACTCGTACACCCAAATCCACCGGATTCTTCGCTAACGGTAACCCTAAGCGCAGACATTCCTTCCGCAACCACTCCGCACCCACTCTTCCCGGAGCGACCACCATGAAAGAGCTCCGAATGGTGCTCCCGTCGGATAAACGTATTCCCCGAGCTCTTCCATTCTCGACGAGGATTTCTTTCGCTTCAAGAGAAGTAGCGATTTCCACCTTGGACTGTAAGTATGCAAACATGTTTTGCAGAATATCCCGACAGCGATCGGTCCCCAAATGCCTTACCCGAGAAGGCACGAGGATGAGCTCGGCCATTTCCGCCTTTTTGCGCAATTCTTCAACTCGTTCGACATCCTCACCGTAGACCGAAGTCTCTCCACCGAAACGAACGTAGATCGAATCGACATACCCTAAAAGAGAAGCGAATTCTTCTTCGCGGAGGTATCTCCCCAACTGTCCTCCCACTTCCTGAGAGAGGGTGAGCTTTCCGTCACTGAACGCGCCTGCCCCACCCCATCCACAGAGAAGAGAGCAAGGAGAACACTTCTTGCAGATCCGGTTATCCTCCCGCGCCGGACAATGCCGATACTCAATGTTCCTCCCCCGATCGATGACTAAAACCTGGAAGTCGCTGTATTCAGCCAATTCCAAAGCGGTAAAGATACCGGCGGGACCGGCTCCAATGATGATGACATCATAGCTTTTCTCCAAAACGATCACCTTGATTTCGTCGCATTTCTTCAAGAATCATCAACGCAATTTCTAACGCATTCTTCCCTTCTTCTAATCCCACAAGAGGCTTTTCTCCGTTACGGACACAGCGCACAAAATGTTCTAATTCTAATCGCAAAGGTTCGCCTTTTTGAATGATCGGCTTTTCCATGAGGACCTGCGGCGTCACCGCAGAGGTCTTTTTGTACACCGCCAATTCTTGCTCTAAGTAATCGATGGAGATGAAGGAACCGATTTGGGTGATCTCCATCCGGCGAATCTTTTTGCGGGTTACCCGACTAGCCGTAAGATTGGCGATACAACCGTTGGCAAAGAGGAGCTGGGTATTGGCGATATCCTCTTGGCGCGAAAACACCGGATACCCAAAGGCACTCACTTTCACCACCTTGTTCTTCACGATACTCATCACCACATCGATATCGTGAATCATGAGGTCCAAAACCACCCCTACGTCGTTGTTCCGATTGACATAAGGACCCATACGGCAACAATCGATAAAGATAGGACGGTCAACGATCTTAGAGAGCTCTACTACTGCCGAGTTAAATCGCTCGATGTGGCCAACTTGGAGAATAACCCGCTTACGGTTGGCCATTTCCATCAATTCTTTCGCTTCTTCGAGATTCGTGGTGACCGGCTTCTCAATGAGGATATTGACCCCAGCCTCAATGAAATGACCGGCAATCGCCCGATGTAATACCGTAGGAACCACAATACTCACTGCGTCAACTTTCCCAAAGAGCTCCCGATAATCAAAGTAGGGAGTGGTGTTATAGCGTTCTGCAATTTCTCTTGCTCTCTCGCGGTTAATATCAACTACCCCGACCAGCTCTACTTCGGGAATTTCCGCATAAATACGAGCGTGATGTTGTCCTAAGTAACCAACTCCTACCACACCAACGCGAACTAAACTCACCCTATCTCACCTACAACGGAGACTCTCCTCGTCAAAGAACTTGCGAATCGAATCCACAACCGTTTGTCGTTCATCCTCCCGGAGGAGAGGATGTACCGGTATTGATAATACCCTATTTGCCAGGCATTCTGCAACTGGCAAGGAAACTTCGTCCATCATGCCTTGTAAAAAGGGCTGCTTGTGGAGAGGAACCGGATAGTAGATCTCGCAGGCAATTCCCTGCTCACGCAGAAAGGCAAGTAATTCATCTCGGTAGCGCAAAATTTTTAAGGTGTACTGGTGAAATACTGCAACCGCTTCTTGGGGTACCCAAGGAGTTACAAGAAAATCCTCTAACGGGGAGAGAACCCGATTATAAAAATCGGCATGTTTTCGTCTCCGTTCATTCAATTGATCTAACTTCTTGAGTTGTACCCGCCCGATGGCCGCCGCAATATCCGTCATTCGAAAATTATACCCCAAAATTTCATGGTAATAGCGCCTTTTACTCCCGTGACTGATGAGCATATGACACTTTTCCGCTAAGACACGATCATTAGTCACCACCATGCCGCCTTCGCCGGTGGTCATGTTTTTGGTCGGGTAAAAACTAAAAGCACCCATCTCTCCGAAACTTCCCACTTTTTTCCCCTTATACGAAGCACCGTGCGCTTGAGCACAGTCTTCTAAAAGGAAAAATCGGTACTTCTCCTTGAGGGTCAGGATGTCATCCATAGCACACGGTACTCCATAGAGGTGAACAATGATCACCCCCTTGACTCCCTTCTCTTTCTTCAGCGTTGCCTCAAGTTTTTCCGGATCGATATTGCACGTTCGCTCGTCAACATCACAAAAAACAGGAAGTGCCCCACAGTGGAGGATACTACTCGCCGTGGCAACAAAAGTAAACGGTGTGGTGATGACTTTGTCGCCTTCCTGGACTCCCAAGGCTTTCAAAGCGACAAAAAGAGCCGAAGTGCCGCTATTCGTAGCCACTGCTTCTTTCCTACCAAGGTAATGAGCAAACTCCTCCTCAAAAGCTTCTACCTGCTTTCCCCGCGCCAACATTCCCGAATCTAAAACCTCAAGGACTGCTTGTTTCTCCACCTCTCCAAGACAAGGTACGCTGAGTGGTATTTTCATGTGAATTTGTTCGCCTCATTTCTTCCAATTCTCTAAATAGGTAAGATAATCGGAAAAGCTTGCCAACGTCTCAGACAAGGAATCACCACCGAATTTCTCACGATAGCTACACGCCAACACCCAGGCCACCATTGCTTCACCAACTACCAAAGCTCGAGGCACCGCACACACGTCGGAACGTTCATATCGGGCTTGCACCACTTCCTTAGAACGTACATCGACGGTATGTAATCCTCGCCGCAGGGTGGGAATGGGTTTCATAGAACAACGAATCCATACCGTTTCTCCGTTGGATATACCCCCCTCTATCCCCCCACCGCGATTGGTTCTGCGCAGGAAAGGGAAAGGAGCACGGGTAGGATCGTAGACAATTTCGTCGTGGAATTCACTTCCCCGGAGGAAAGCGGAACGGAAACCTTCTCCGATTTCCACTCCTTTGATACCGGGGATACTGAGGAGGTAGAACCCCAAAGAGGCATCTAAGCGGGTTTCTGGCCGGACATAACTTCCTAAACCAGGGACAACCCCTAAAGCCGCGACTACAAATCGTCCGCCCAAGGTATCACCCTCATCTCTCACCTTGGTGATTATTTCCATGACCTCCTCTTCTTTAGCAGGGTCAAAAATCCCAAGCGGTGACCGACGAGCCCGCATAATCTTGGTGTGCCAATCTTCTTCTCCCCCAATCACCACAGGACCAATACTCTCTACAAATCCTCCCACGGTCACCCCGAAATGGGCGAGGAACAGTTTCGCCACTGCCCCGGCTACGCACCGCGCCACCGTTTCCCGAGCACTGGCCCGTTCGATCACATTACGAATATCGGTAAAACGATACTTGACCATACCCGAGAGATCTGCATGTCCCGGACGAGGGACGGTAATCTCTTCATACCGAGGAGGAACCTCACCCAGGGGATCCATGAGGGCGGTCCAGTTCTCGTAGTCGCGGTTGGGAATGAAGAAAGCGAGCGGACTCCCTAAGGTTTTCTTCCACCGCACTCCCCCGATGATTTCCACCTGGTCTGTCTCCCATTCCATGCGGGGACTCCTCCCTACCCCACCTCGGCGCCGGCGTAACTCTTCGTGAATGAATTCTACATCAATGGTTAAACCGGCCGGGAGCCCATCGATGATTACCATCATTCCCGGTCCATGAGACTCTCCGGCAGTCCGGAACTCAAGTTTCATTTCTGCAAATCCTCCTTCAATCGGGATACCCTGGTGAGAAAACCATACAGCGCTTGCTCATCTCCGTTCTCCAAAAATTGCGTAATCTTTTCCAATACATCCTGTAACTCGTGTATCCCCCGGATAAGATTGTGGCGATTCGTCCAAAAAATATCCATCCACACCTCCGGACAGGACCCCGCAATGCGCATCCAATCACGAAAAGAAGAACCTCCTAAGGAAGCGCGATCTTTGCGTTGCGCAAAAAAGGCTTCTAAGTATACATTGGCCAAAAGATGAGGGAGGTGGCTTACGACTGCACATACTTCATCGTGTTCGCCAGAGGTCAAAAAAAAACTTGCCCCCCTAAAACCTCGGCAATTTCACCTACCAAACTCCGCGCTCTTTCGCTCAAATGGGGTGGAGAAACCAAAATCGGGACTCCGGTAAACAATCCTCGCTGCGCTCGCTCAATACCTCCCTTTTCTTTTCCTCCCATAGGGTGAAAACCGACGTATTCCCAAGGAAGGGTATCACGACTGACAGCACGAAAAACCCACTCCTTCACACTCCCTAAGTCAAAGACCACACTATCACCGGAAAGGAAAGGTCTCAATCGAGAGAAAACCTGGGGAATGGCTCTCACCGGAGTAGCGATGAACACGAGATCCGCTCCGCGCACTGCCTCCTCAAGCGGCAAAGCGAGATCGATGGCTCCACGCTTCCGGGCCACCGACAGTGCTTCCTCTTTGACATCATATCCCCTGATTACAGCCTTTTTTGACCACCGTGATAAATCGAAGCCTAATGAACCTCCGATCAAACCTAATCCGACAATGGCGATGGTGAATTTCTCCACATTCTATATCTCCTTTCCCACAAGAGGAGCAAAGCGCCGCAAATCTTGAATGAGTCGAGAAAAAGCCGTGGGAGTAATAGATTGTGGACCATCGGAAAGGGCTTCCACAGGGTTGGGATGCACTTCCACCAAAAGTCCATCAGCGCCGACCGCTACCGACGCTATACTCATGGCATGAACCAAGTCACTCCTCCCCGTACCATGGCTGGGATCCACAAAAATGGGGAGATGACTCTTCCTCTTTACCAAGGGTACGCAACTCAAATCCAAGGTATTGCGTGTCGCTGGCTCAAAGGTTCGGATGCCACGTTCACAGAGAACCACCTGGTAGTTACCCTGAGCGAGAATGTATTCTGCGGACATGAGCATTTCATCAATGGTATTCATCATGCCTCGTTTGAGGAGCACCGGTTTGCGTAATTTTCCTACCGCCTCTAAGAGGCGAAAATTTTGCATGTTCCGCGCACCGATTTGAATCATATCGGCATACTCGGCAACCAAAGGTAGTTCTTCAATCCCCAATGCTTCGGTCACAATCGGTAATCCAGTCACTTCGCGAGCCTTGGCCAAAATTCTTAACCCCTCCTCTCCCAACCCTTGGAAACTATAAGGAGAGGTGCGAGGTTTGAAGGCACCACCCCGCAGAATCTTCCCCCCTGCTTCTTTCACCTGAAAGGCGGTCTCCAAAACTTGCTCTTCCGATTCAACCGCACATGGTCCGGCAATGACCACAAATCTACCGGGACCGATTTCCACATCTCCAACCCTCACCACCGTATCTTGTTCTCGAAATTCCCGACTGGTCAGCTTATAGGGGGTGAGGATGGGAATTACCCTTTCTACAAAAGGTAAAACACCGATTTTTTCTTCTAAGTTGACTCCCCGCTCATCTCCGATCGCTCCGATTACGGTACGTTCGGTTCCTTGAGAGATGTGTACACCAAATCCAAAGCGCTTCAATCTCCTCACAACTTCTTCTACTTCCTGAGGAGTCGCACCACTTTTCAAAACGATAATCATGTTTCTCCTCCCTTCCAAATACGATATAACTCTCCACAAGACGCTTCAATGTCTTGTCCACGGGTCTTACGAACGGTAACCTCAACTCCCTGTCCACGTAGCTCTTGAGCAAATCGCGCCATTTGTTGCCGAGAAGAAGGGCGAAAAGAGGAATCACCGACCACATTCCCGGGAATGAGATTGACGTGAACTAACATTCCCTTCAAGAGGCAGGCCAAGGCACGAGCCTCTTTTACCCCATCATTGATACCACTCCAGAGGGTATACGCCACGGTCACCCGTCGATGAGTGAGAGCGATATACTCTCGTACTGCTTGAAATAGGGTCGAAAGAGGATACACCTTGTTGAGAGGGACCAATTGGGAACGAAGCCCATCATACGGGGCATGGAGAGAGAGGGCCAAATTGACCTCCTTCCATTCTCGCCCTAAGCGCACAATCTTATCGGGTACTCCTACCGTAGAAACAGTAATATGACGAGCACCGATCCCGAGACCATCCGGAGAAGTAATCACCCGAAGCGCACAAGAAAGCTCATCATAATTCAAAAGCGGCTCTCCCATGCCCATAAAAACGATATTATTGATGCGCCGTTTCTCCTCCCGTTCAATTAACCATATCTCTTCTATTATTTCTTGAAACTCCAAGTTCCGCAAAAAACCCACCCTCCCACTGGTACAAAATTGACACTCTACAGGACAACCAATTTGCGAAGAAACGCACAAGGTACAATGTGTGCGATGAGGAATGAGTACTGCCTCCACACCACCATTGCCAAAAGAGAGGAGGAATTTCTTTGTTCCATCCTGAGAACACTGTTTTTCCTCAACCCGACCCACACCGATAACAAAATGCGTTGCTAAAGCTTCTCGTAAAACAAGGGGAAGATCGGTCATTTCTTGAAACGATGATACCCGCTCACCATAAATCCAACGACCGATTTGTTTTGCCCGATAGGCCGGTTCATTTCGATCTTCAAGCCAGACCTTCCATTCATGCGGTAATAAGCCAAGGATATTCTTTTTGTTCATCCGGTTATCCCCTCACGAATACGGTCACGTTTCCCGACACCCCTTATAACGCTCAAACGAGAGTGATGCCATCTCGCCACCCATATCATGGCAAAAAGGTGAGTGCCTCAGAAGTCTCAAAAGTTCCTCTTGAAAAAACCTCAAAACCCTGGAAACGAGAATTACGCTCCACGCACGTGAAAAATTTTAGCTCCATTTTACAATATCCAACTTTATTTTAAAATAATATCGAAGGGATGGTGACCATGGAAGAACAAGAAAAGCTCCAGTTTCAGACTCAGCTTCTTGAGTTACGCGCTCGAACTCAAAAACTCTTAGAGGAAAAAACGGCCAATCCGCTACCAGAACCAAAGGACGAAGCCGAATTAGGAAGTGCTGCCTTAGACATGGCGTTGGAACTTTCTTCGAAAAAGGTTCTCAAAGAAACCTTAGAAATGATAGAAAAAGCCCTCAAGCGTTTGGAAGCGGGAATTTATGACATTTGCGAGATTTGTCGCAGGAAGATACCTCTCAATCGTCTCAAAACCATACCTTACACATCATACTGCGTGGAGTGTCAGGCAAAAATCGAGGAAGAGAAGGGTAAATAAAAAGGGCAAGCCTCTCTTGTGAGACGCTCGCCCTTTACCCAAATGGAGTCAGTCAAGTATGCACCATTTTCTCTAAGTTTCCCAAACGCTCCTCCAAGACGAGAGGAATAGCCAGGGGTATTTCTTTGGGGTATTCGATTCCTCGATCGAACACCCGATGTCGAAAATCAGCGAGATGAAAATACTCGGTCAGTTTGCGAATGGCTTCGTCAACATCGAATGGCTTACAGGAAAAAATATCCACACTAATGTACCCATGAGCAGGAAAAGTGTGAATACTGATGTGACTTTCGGCAATAATCACGATTCCCGAGATACCACTCTCTTGAGGTGAACCACCCTGGTATTGGAAAACATACGGTGCAGTTACTTTGGTCATTCCCATGTGTACCGGAAAATCATCCAAGAAATCGCGAATGTAACCCACGTTTCCAATTACAGTGGTATCTCGAGTATACCCATCAAGAACAAGATGAACGCCAACTTCTACCATTTTCTCCATAGGTATCCCTCCCTTCTCCGGATTGAGCATAAAAACGATGGTCACGGAAACTAAGTTTCCGTGACCATCAATTATTCAATTGACCAAAGAACTTCCTTCATGTATGCTGTAATAAGCACTCCCCCTTTCAGGCCCCGCATAACCGAAGGCCCAAGATGAGAGGCACTCCCTCAGGGAAAGGGCATTCCCTGTAAGGTGTTTTTGGAGGGAAAACCACGACGCTCAGTATTTCACTGAGGTCCTCAACGACCCTCTTCCACCCCCTTACATATTCGCAGTTATTATAACTTGTCCCCACCCGATGTCAACACTTCCAAAAAAATTTTTTCACCTCTCCAAATGCTACGCTCTCTCAGGATTGGCAATACTCTCACCGTGTGGAAAAGGACGTATTCGTGCACCGCAGAGCTTAACTTGTCACCGCAAGGAATTCGGTTTTTTTCCAAATTCCTGTAAAAGTCTCAAGGTTACTTCACGAAGTGAGAAAAATGAAGTTCGCAACGCTCCGTGATTCTCAGGGGATAAGAGAACACCCCCATGATGGACCAACACGATCCAGGAAGAACTCCTATTGTCAAATTTCTTTGCTTCGTGATACAATGAGCATCGTTCGAAAAATCAAAGAGTGTTAAGGGGTGGAATAATGCCGAATATTAAATCAGCTTGGAAAAACCTGCGCAAAAGCGAGAAGAGAAGACTGAGAAATAAAAGTGTCAAGTCTGGTACGAAAACTTATATTAAAAAGTTTTTAACCTATCTCAACAACGGAAAAGTCGAGGAAGCACAAGCCTTCCTGAGTGAAGTGTACAAGCGAGTGGACATGGCTGCTACTAAGGGGGTTTTCCACAAAAATAAAGCTGCTCGATTCAAATCGCGTTTGACTCGGAGACTCAATCAAGCGCTTCATGCTTCCTCTCAGACGGCGTCATGAGATCGACCACTAATTGGACGAGGAGTGTTTGGGGTACAACGCTTTCGGTTTTCATTTGCCTGTCTGCAGCTCGCAAAAGATGAAACGCTTGAGAGACTTCAGACAGGCTGTACTTCTCCTTCATCCGTAATATTTTCTCCCCCTCGAAAGGATGGAGTTTTTTCCCCTGCCCTAAGTCAAAAAGATACTCACCGGTTTCGTGACACTGGAGGACGAGACGAAAGCGCCGAGCAAGTTGGGCTAAAAGCCAGGTGGGCGAGAAATCGACACGGAAAAGGAGATGGAGGTAGTGCAAGGCTCCCTTGACCTCCTTTTCTCCAACGGCGTCCAAAAAACGAAAGAGGAGTACCCGTTCATTGCGTTCAAAGAAAAGTTCTACTTCTTCTACCCCTATCCTTTTCTTGTCAGCATGCAAGGAGAAGAAATACGCTAAGTCCTCTTCACTCAAATTGTAACTGTGCACAAAGGAGGCCAGCTTTTTTTCTGCTCCTCCGCTCAAGGAAATCCCAAACTCTTGTGCCTTGGAACGACAAAGCCTTTCCCACTCCTTCACCCCAACATCAACAATAATCCGCGGCACGTCTCTCCATTTCTTTTCGTCCACCTTTTCCGAGAAGAAGAAAAAGTAAAAAGGGAGAAAAGTAGCGCGAAACTCCTCTTGAATCTGCCAAGCAGTAACCTCTTTCACCCCCCAGAGCAAGAAGAGGTTCGCCTCGGAAAAGAGAGAAGGAAGGGTGAGGGAGGGAGCTCTCTCTTGCCACTCTTCCTCCGTCTCAATATGAATCGTTCTTGTAACCCCCAATAGCTTTTCCACTTCGGGGAGATGCCATTCTTCGAAAATCTTTCGCCCCGTCCTGAGTTCACAGAGAAAGAAATGGGTGTTCTTTTTCTTTTGCAATGCCTCTTTAAAATTTTCGTTTCCCAAGAGCCTTCACCTTCTTTATCTTTTTCCCCAAAGGTATTTCCACCGCTCCGTGGTCTTGAGTCACATAGGTTCGTAAACCCATTGCTTGAGCCAAAGCCAAAGTTCTCTTGTCGGGATGACCATATGGGTTTTCTCCACAAGAAACCACAACCGTATGGCATCCGGTAACCGTAAAGAGATCCTTGAGGCGTGAATAATACTTCCCGTGATGAGGCAAAACCACCACATCAGCCCGGATGGCCTGTCCATATTCAAGGAGAGAGGCAATACCCGCTTCTTCAATATCACCGGTGACAAGAATTTTCATTCCCTCTCCCTCAATAAGATATACCACCGCCCCATCATTGGGGGTAAAGCCGAAAATGGGAAAGGCGGTCACGGTAAGATGCGGAGTCATAGTGAACTTCCCATAAGAAGCCAAGGGAATAAAAAGAATGCGGGTTTCAGAGGAAATAGCTTGTGGAGCAAAGATGGTACGGGGCGCAAGATGTTCACGGAACGCCTCTAACCCCCCAGCGTGATCCTGATGCCAATGGGTCAAGAAAATTCGTTCCACTTCTCGGATTCCCCTATGGAGCAAAAATGGCTGTAAAATGCTCTTCCCAACCAAGCCATAACCCCGAATGGTACCACCTACATCGATAAACCAGGCTGTATCCCCGGCAAGGAGAGCACACGCTAAACCTTGTCCCACATCGAAAATCCAAAAGGCTTCGCGGGGAGGAACGAACACTAATCCCCCCACAAGGAGGACACCCACGAGTAAAGCTACAAGGATCGTCTTTTTCCGGTCTTTCATGACCATGAAAAAACTACCCACCACAAAACCGGAAAAAATGACCACGCCGAGGCGAAAATCCGATAACTTCGAAAAATCGAGGAAAAGAACTGGCAAGGACGTAGAAAAAAATTGCATCACGGTTAAGAGAACCCGGCAGGACATCCGTAACCACGAAGCGAACAAGAAACGCCCCCAGGGGAAAAACATGACCGGAAGACCACCGAAGAGAGAAAAGAGTATTCCTTCCACAAGGGGAAGGACTACGACGTTCCCTAAAAGAAAGTGAGAGGAAAAAGAGAGACGATTACCTAAGAGAAAGGGGAAAGCGAAGGTATATACAGCTATACCCAAAAAGAGCGCTCTCCTCGTGTGGACGAGGAGAGCGCTACCCTTTCTCCTTTCTCTCTCCCACAGGGGGAATAAGAGTAGAATCCCTGCGGTTGAAGCAAAAGAAAGCTGCGCCCCACCGTCAAAGACGACCTCTGGTTGAGCAAGAAACATGGCGAGCAAGGCAACCAAAAGAGCACTTACCGGGACAACATTCCGTCCCACATGTTTCCTCCATAGCCATACGCCAAGCATAATCCAAGCCCGCACGGCCGAGGGAACCAAACCACAGAACAAGAGATAGCCAAAGGAAAAAAGGAGTAATATTAACCAAGCGAAACGTTTGAGAAAGAAAAATCGCTCGATAATGGTAAAGAGCATACCTCCCAAAAGAGCGAGATGGAAACCGGAAACGCAAAAGAGATGATACACTCCCATGCGCTCAAAGAGGGTGCTCTCTCTGCGAAACTGATCATTTTTATCGCCGAAAAGAAGTGCCCTGAGGAGAAAAGAGTGTTCTCGTAGCTCATCTTCCCACGTGGCTAAGAATGCTTCACGTTTTTCATGGACCGCGCGAAGAAGGGCATACCATAGAGAGGATGCTGACCGAACGTCTCTCCTCTTCACTTCCAAAAATCCCATTACCCTTTTCTTCCACCACAAGAGGCGCAAATCTCTCCCCCCTGGATTGACACAAGAGGGAAATGGACGCAAAATTCCCTGTAACTCCACCCGCTCGTAGAGGAGAGGTTCCCACTCCTCTCCCCGAAGGAGGAGAGAAGGAGAGTAGATAGGAAATCCACGCAAACGAGTCAAAAAATAGCTGTCCCCCTTTTTGATCACACAGCCTTGCACAGAGACCATGCGCCTCTCCCATTCTCTCAAGCAGGCCATAGGATAATCGAAACTCCAAAAGTGAATACCCGTTCCGGCAAAAACACCGAAGAGGAGAAAAAACCACCCGAAATGGACACTCCGATAGAAGATCACTTGACCACAGAGGGCGAGAAGGAGGGTAATCCACCACCACGAAAGAGGAAAAGGGAAATGGTGGCCGATGAGAAAACCTCCCAGTAAGGCGACACTCAGCCACCACAGAGGATACCGCCAAAAGGTGATGTTCACATCCTGCATGGAGGAGGCAAACATGGTGATCAGAGGGAAACCATTACGGTTTCCCTCCACTCCTATCGTTCCGCCACATTTCGGAAGCGAGTGAGAAATTCTTCCTCGGTCAAATTCGCCGCCTGAGCGAGCTTTCTGAGCATATCGCGATCTTCTAAATCTTTCTTTTCCAAGCGAATCATGAAAGAACGTGCCACCTGATAATGGTAGGAGTGAATATCGACGGTTCGTACCTTGGTACGGCCGGTTTGCGGATCCATAATTTCGTCAAAGGGGATGGGGTTGAGTTTTCCTTCGAGAATACTTATTAATGCTCCACGTTTTTTCATTTCCGGGGAGCACTCTTTACCAAAGAGATACCGCACTGCCCCGTATCCTAATTCTCGGGTGTATTCCATATCAAAAGCGATGGGAGGAGCACATCGTAATTCATACCCTACGTCCTTGGTCACAATGGTGATTTTGCTCCCCCGAGCCTCAAAACGACGGGTAATTTCGTTCTTGAGGAGCTCTCCCAAGGGGACTTCGGCCAACCGCACATGCCCGTGAGGGTCGCGAGGCACCGCTTTACCCAGGAGACGCTCAATTTCCTCAACATCCCCAAAGCGCAGCGCAACTCCTTCGGCAATGATGGCGATACCGTCGTTACGTCCCAGTACCTTCCGCTTAATCATGGACGATTCGATGAGATCGCAAACATCCTCAACTCTTATCTTGGCGTCACCGAACTCTTCGGGAATGATGGTCAGCGTGGCTCCTGCCGATTCTCCAACTCCCAGAGCCAAGTGTCCCGCAGAACGACCCATCATAATCACAAAATACCAACGCCCCGTGGTTTTTGAATCCTCCATAAGGCTGTGTACGATTTTTGTAGCAACCTCGCGGGCGGTTTGAAAACCGAAAGTAGGCATTCCCCCGGGAAGAGGAAGATCGTTATCAATGGTTTTGGGAACGTGGGCCACCCACAAATCACCCTGCATCTCTCGGGCAACGATGCTGGCACTGAAAGCAGTGTCATCTCCCCCGATGGTTACCAAGTATCCGATATCGAGGTCATTGATGACCTTTTTTACCCATGACACTTTCTCAGTATCAACTTGCCCCTTCTTTACCAAGCTGTCCCTTGCTGTCCGGAGAATGGAACCACCTTCAAAGTGAATTCGCGAAACCCGATCGATATCTAAAAAACAGGTATGGGTAGAGGGTTGAAACGCAGAGCTCGAGATCCACTTGAATCCATCATAAATGCCTATCACTTCAACACCAGCACGACGAGCAGCGATGGTCACCGAACCGATCACTCCGTTAATCCCTGGAGCCGGTCCGCCTCCTACAAGTATGGCCAGTTTTTTCCCGTTCATCTTCGAGCCTCCCTTTTTGCTGACATAGGCATAGGAAAAAGATAACAAAAACTCTCGGGCTTTGCAACGATTTCCCCGGGAACTTCGTTCGGCTCGGTCTCTCTTTGACCGCGAGGCACACATTTTCACACCGTAGATCTTGAACCGAGTAAAGGAATTACGAGATTGCTTCACCATGGAAACTCCGAGGTCCGTAATGACGAAGAGAGGTGTCACCGCGAGGAGGTACGTTTTTTGCCTCCGTGGCAGTCTCATGGTTCGGTTCTTTAGTTACTGCGAGGTCCTCCGCAAGGAGGGCCGTGACAGTTTCGCATTTTTGCATCCTGTAAAAACGATGAGGTTGCTTCGCTCCCTTCGGGAACTCGCAACGACAAAATAAAAAGGGGACCCCCAAGGTCCCCTTTTGTCACCGCGAGGCATACGTATTTTCTGCCGCGGCGGTTTCCATAGATTGCCACGGCTCTTTTCACAAAGACTCTCGCGACGGCTTTCAGCCTGATTCCCACGGAAAACGAAACTACAACCCTCGGAATGACTCTCTACTCGTCACCGCGAGGGGCTCCTTCGGAACCCCTTGCGGTCTCATGAAATCGCTTCGCCAAGCGATAAACGAGGTTCGCAAAGACGAAGAGAGAAGCCACTGCGAAGCGCGCATTTTAGCGCCGTAGGTCTTGAAAAGGACTGGAGTTTCCGAAAGAAATCCGTGGTAGTCTCTTCCTGCATAAGAAGAGGAGTTTGCTTCGTCCCCTGATGGAGACTTGCAAAGACGAGGGAAGCGAGAGTTTCAAAAAACAAGAAAGAGAGAAACTCTCTCAGATGAGGAAGGGGATGAGAAAGAACATCCCAAGAAGAGGGTACATTCCTCTCTCAGCGCAATATAATAGAGAGAGGATCAATAGGAGATGGGAAAATGTCTGACTTTGCCGATAGGATCAGAAGAACACTTGCCGAAATCGAGCGGACCAAGGGAATGGCCGACTCTCCCGATCGAGTCGCCGTCTACCCTGATCCCATCTATACTTCTCTGGTTCGGGATATCGTGGAAGAAATCAAGAAGGAAATCAAAGAGGAAGCGCTGCGGGAATTGAAGAAGTCGGGATGAGAGAAAGGGAACTCATCACCTTCAGAGCCTGATCACCTTTCCACCCCACGTGCCCCGCACAAGCCCCTTCATTTCGAGAGAAAAGAGGGTAGTGAAGAAATCCCTCTCTTCCCAACCCGTCAGAGCCAAAAGCTCTTCTTGGAACCGTCCCTCTTCGTCAAGGAGGGAGAGGAGCTCCTTCTCCGCTTCATTCAAGGGGAGAGACTTTTGGAGTTCATCTCTCTCTTCTTGTTTCTCTCCACTTGTCATCCCCAAAGCTTCTAAGACGTCACTTTTCTTCTGTACCGGTTTTGCCCCTTGAGCGATCAAACGGTTCGTCCCCTCACTCTGGGCGGAGAAGATAGAACCGGGCACAGCCATGACTTCTCTCCCCTCTTCCAAGGCGAAATTGGCGGTAATGAGCGCCCCACTCCGAGAGGATGCTTCCACCACGACCACCCCCTGGCTCAAGCCACTGATAATTCGATTGCGGGGTGGGAAATTTTCTCGGAGTGGCGGAGAGAACGGTGGGTACTCGCTGAGTAACGCTCCTCCTCTGGCCACTACCTCCTCGGCAAGACGACGATGGCTACGCGGGTAGACATCTGGTAAGCCATTGCCCAAGACTCCTATGGTTATTCCTCCTCTCTCTACTACTGCCTTGTGCACTTCGCCATCAATACCCAAAGCCATCCCACTCACAATCACGAATTCTTCGCTCAAGTCTCCAGCAAGATAACGGGCAGCCTTGATCCCATAGGGAGTAGGGCGACGCGTTCCCACCATGGCTAAGTACCTCGGAGAACGGAGGAAATCAAAATCCCCCTTGAGATACAAGAGAAAGGGAGGAGCGGTAATCTCTCGGAGGAGTGGAGGATAGGTATCGTCGAGGAGAGTCAAAACACGCAACCTTGCCCGCTCAATCGTTTCCTCAAGCCGCTCCGGTTTAATCTTTCGACGAGATTCAATAAGAAGCGTAGCGACCCTCTCTCCCACCACTTCCCGGAGTGCACTTTCTCCGGCGTACCATGCCTCTTCCGCACACCCGAATCGCTTAAGGAGCTTCTGGAAACGAATTGGGCCAATTCCCCGCACGTGGTTGAAGGCGATCCAAAATGATCGTTCCTGGAGCACGCTACTCCCACCGCCGGTCTAAGGAACGGTATTGAATGGCCTCGGCGACGTGATGGACTTGAATCCTCTCCTCACCCTCAAGGTCGGCGATGGTCCGGGAAACCTTGAGAATATGATGGTACGCCCGCATGCTCAGGGCAAGTTTCTCTACCGACTGATCCAATAAGTGCTTCGCTTCAGGAACGAGGTGACAGAACTTGCGGAGATGAGAAGCCCGCATCTCCCCGTTGAGAGTGATCTGGTCTTTGCAAAAACGCTCTCTTTGAATCATGCGCACCTGTTCCACTCTCTTGCGTACCTCGAGAGAACTCTCTTCCTCTTTTTCCGCTGACATCTCCGCCACCTCAAGACGTGGTACTTCCACCTGGAGATCAATGCGGTCTAAGAGGGGCCCGGAGAGTTTTCCCCGGTACTGAAGAATCTGGCGGGGAGAACAGGTACAACTCCGCTGGGGATCACCCCAATAGCCACAGGGGCAAGGATTGCAAGCAATAACCAAGATAAACTTGGCCGGATAGGTCACGATCGCGGTGGCCCTCGATACGGTGACCTTTCCCTTCTCCAAGGGTTCGCGAAGGGTTTCAAGAACGTTTCGCCTGAATTCTAACACTTCGTCTAAGAAGAGAACCCCGTGATGGGCCAAACTGATCTCTCCGGGGCGAGGCCATTGACCCCCACCAACTAAAGCCACATCAGAAATGGTATGGTGTGGAGCACGGAAAGGACGTTCGGTGATGAGCGGTTGGTCTTCGGAGAGAAAACCAGCGACACTATGAATTTTGGTGACCTCAATCGCTTCGTCCAAAGAGAGAGGAGGGAGGAGAGAGGGGATGCGATGGGCGAGCATGGTTTTCCCCGAACCGGGGGGTCCGATGAATAAGAGATGGTGTCCGCCACAGGCGGCAATTTCTAAGGCTCGCTTGGCTTTCCTCTGCCCTTTCACCTCGGCCAGGTCTTCTCTACCAGAAAATGAGGTAAAGAGCTTGTCCCGATCCACGGAGAAAGGCTCACGGCCGATCTTTCCAGTTAAGAAATCAACGATTTCCTGCAGGTGGCGGAAAGCGAAAACTTTTACCCCTTCAACCAGCGCTCCTTCCTGAGCATTCCCACAAGAGAGAATGAGGGAGTGGGGGTCTTTTTGGGAGGACAAAAAATGGGCAATGGGCAGAATACCGTGTACCGGTTTCACTTCACCGGAAAGAGAGAGCTCACCGATGAACACAAAAGAAGACAGGAGAAAAGAAAAGGCAAGCTTCACCTGCCCGGTAGCAAGGAGAATTCCCAAAGCAATGGCTAAATCGAAATCGCTTCCGCTCTTCTTCAAAAAAGCGGGAGCCAGATTCACTGTCACCCGCTGGGCAGGGAAGGCAAAACCGCTATTCTTAATGGCACTTCGCACCCGTTCCCGCGATTCTTGCACCGCGGCATCGGGGAGACCGACAATCTGGAAGGCGGGTAGCCCGGTTCCTACATCAACCTCGACTTCCACCATCCTCGCTTCTATTCCCCACGTGGTAGCACTCAAAACCTTTGCTAACACCGTTTCACCCTTTTCTAAAAAGCTCCGGGGTAGTGGATAATATCAGGCTTCCCTTCTCTCATGTACACTGCCACTACGTCAAAACGAACCAAGAGATGATGCACATTGTACCCCTTGTGGGTCAAATACCACTCCGCCACCCGACGAATGCGTTCCTGTTTTTTCTCGTCTACCGCCTCCTCCGGTAAACCACGAAGGGTATGGACACGAGTCTTCACCTCGATAAAAACCCAATGTTCTCCGTCTCGAGCGATGAGGTCGATTTCTCCCCACGGCGAACGGAAATTGGTCTCCACTACTCGCATGCGGAGACGCTTCTCGACAAACCGACGAGCTGTGCATTCGCCTCGTTTTCCCTTAAAAAACTTTTCCACCGCGCTGACAGAAGGACCTTCTGTGACAGGAACTCAATCCCCACCTCTCAATTTGCTTGCGATGAAAAGTCGTCCCATATCCCTTGTGCTGAACGAAACCGTACTGCGGAAAGAGGGGATGGTAAAATTCCTCCATCATTTGATCCCGAACCACTTTGGCCACAATGGATGCCGAAGCAACGGAAATGCTCTGTTCTTCGGCGTGGGCTAAAGCAAGATACGGGACCGTGAGAGAAGGAATTTTCCACCAATCAAGAATGAGAAAATCCGGAGACTGGCGCAAAAAAACACGACGGATGGCCTCCTTAAAAACGAATTGATTCGCTTTCTGGATGCCCAAAACGTCAATCCAGCGTTCCCCGAGGACGCCAACACCGATGGCTAAAGCATGGGTACAGAGGAGATCAAAAATTCTCCTCCTCTCCAGGGGGGACAACTTTTTAGCATCCCGCAAACCGGGGAGATGAAAACCGGGGGGTAAAATCACACAGCTTGCGACGAGAGGTCCAGCCAGAGGACCCCTCCCTGCTTCATCAACGCCTCCAATCCTCTTGTAGCCTTGCTCCCAGAGTTCCTCTTCCAGCATTTTACTTCAAAATGCGGATGCGATGCGGTGGCCAATATACTAAGAAAGCCCTGCCCAAAATGTTCTTTCGCGGTACGTACCCCCAAAAACGGCTGTCATCACTGTTCTCGCTGTTATCGCCTAAAACAAAATAATACCCATCGGGAACGACGTGCTCTCCCTGACCATAATACCCTACATCGTAATAGGTCCGACGAAAATCTTCCCCATCGAGAGCCTCTCCGTTAATCCACACCGAGCCGTTTTCGATTTTCACCTTTTCGCCAGGCAAGGCCACTAAACGCTTGATCAAATTCCTCCGATTATCAATCGGGTAGCGGAAGACAATGATATCCCCCCGCTGTGGGTCGGTGAAACGGTAGAAAAACTTCGCTACCAAGACCCGTTCCCCGGGGACAAGAGTCGGTTCCATAGAAGAACTCGGTATGTAATACCCCTCCACCACGAAATAGCGGATGAGGAGAGCAATGACCAAGGCCCACAGGACGGTCTCAACAATCTCTCGCAAGGCGCCCTTTTTCTTAGCTTTCCCGTTTTTCTTCAATGCGCGACTCTTTGGCACTCTTTTCCCTCAAGTAGTAGAGTTTCGCCCTTCTGACCTTGCCTCTCCGTAAGATTTCTATTCTCTCAATGCGAGGGGAATGAAAGGGAAAAGTCCTCTCTATACCTACGCCAAAAGAAACTTTTCGCACCGTAAAACTTTTATTCACTCCCGAATTCTTGACAGCGATGACCAACCCTTCAAAAACCTGTACCCGCTCTTTTTCACCTTCGATAACTTTAAAATACACTCTCACCAGGTCTCCCGGCACCACTTCTGGGAGATCTTCGCGCAAAAAAGCTCCCTCTATGCTTCTCAATACCCTTGCTTTATCCATGGGAATCTCCTCCTGCTTCTCCGAAAATCTCGCAATACTATACCATTACTTTTCCTTTTTGGCAACGTCACCAGAAGAAAGATTCTCTTTCTCCAACAAATCAGGACGCATTTTCCGCGTTTTTTCCAAGGATTGCTCCTTCCTCCACTTCGCAATGCGCGCATGATCCCCAGAGAGTAAGACCGGAGGGACCTCAATACCTTGAAACACCCGAGGGCGAGTAAAGAGAGGTGGTCCCAAAATACCATGGGTGAAGGAATCAAATTCCCGCGACTCTTCGTCTCCTAACACACCCGGAAGGAGTCGCACCACGGCTTCAACGATGACCAAAGCAGGCAATTCGCCCCCCGAAAGTACGTAGTCCCCTATGGATATTTCTTGGGCCTGAGTCAAGGTGAGTACCCGCTCGTCAATTCCCTGATACCGACCACAGATGATGAGGAGATGATTCTCCTTC
Source organism: uncultured bacterium (assembly GCA_937139415.1). Classification (GTDB taxonomy): domain Bacteria; phylum Atribacterota; class Atribacteria; order Atribacterales; family Caldatribacteriaceae; genus CAKZPS01. Next base: position 2,854 of record CAKZPS010000007.1, on the reverse strand, counting down.
GCTAAAGCGAAAGCTTTCGCTTGGGTGAAGAGTTCCCCTCTGGGACTGGTCACAAGAACGAGAGGATTACTCTCGGTATACCCGCGAATGAAGCGAACGGCTTTAAAAATCGGTTCAGGTTTCAATACCATACCCGGACCACCACCAAAAGGGTAATCATCTACCGTGTGGTAACGGTCCAGAGTAAAGGCACGCAAATTGTGAACCTTAATACGAACCTTGCCTTTTTCCTGTGCTCTCTTCAGGATGGAAGTACGAAGATAAGCATCCACCACTTCGGGGAAAAGGGTGACAATGTCAATACGCACGTTTACTCCCAGAATCCCTCAGGGCATTCCACTTCGAGAGACTTCGCCTTGACATCGACCCGTTTCACGTAAACGGTGAGAAAGGGGAGAAAAAATTCCCGTTCCTCCTCGTTGCGGATGAGTAAATAATCATAAGCGGGGCCTTCAATAACCGCCACTACCTCCCCCCTGGAAACACCTCTCTCCTTGACCACAAGACCCAATAACTCAAAATGGTAAAAATTCCCTTCAGGAAGCGGTTCTACCTCACTCTGATCCACGGCCAAAAACAAACCGCGTAATTTGGCTGCTTCTTCACGGGAAGAAACTCCTCGGAGGCGAAGCGATAGCATCTCTCCTTGCCCCGAGGCCTCTTCAATCCAAATTCTCTTCCATTCCCCATCTGGAATCCCTACCCATAGCGAAGTACCTACCGCAAATCGACACGGGTGAGCGGAGAGAGACAAAACCTTCACCCAACCTTGTAATCCAAACGACGCAACAATCTTCCCTACCAGGATCGGCCGGAGTAAACGATCATCCATTCACCGAACTACTCTAAAATTTCCACCACTGCTTTCTTACCACTCTTCACACTCGCCGCCTTCACAATGGTTCTCATTGCTTTGGCGATTCGTCCCTGTCTCCCGATAATCTTCCCCATATCTTCTGGAGCAACCCGTACTTCATAAATCACCGACTGTTCCTTCTCTACCTCCGATATCCTCACCTCTTCAGGCTTATCAACTAAGGAACGAACCATGTACTCTACCAATTCCTTCACCGCGCATGAGCTCCTTCCATCTTCTTTACCCGTTTCAACACTACACGTACCCGATCGGAAAGCTCTGCTCCCTGAGAAAGCCAGTATTCAATGCGATCTTGTCGCAATGCCCATACTTCCGGAGTCATCACCGGAGAGTAATTACCCAATATTTCCAGTGGCTTCCCATCTCGAGCTTCCTTATCTTCAATCGCGACAATCCGATATTGGGGAAGATGAGTTCGTCCAATTCTCGTAAGTCTGATCTTCACCGCCATGTGCTTAACGCTCCTTTCATGGTATTATAGTCCCCATCCAAAAGGTCTCTTCCCAAAGAGAGAAAAACCTTTTCCTCTCTTCATTTGCTTCCAGATTTTACGAAAATCTTCAAATTGTTTCAATAACCGATTCACTTCTTGTACACTTGTTCCACTCCCTTGGGCAATCCTCCTTTTCCGACTGGCATTAATAATCGCAGGATGAGCACGTTCCTCGAGGGTCATCGAGTTAATAATTGCCTCAACCCTCTTCATACTCTTCTCTCCATCGACCTGCAAGAATTGGTTTCTCACCCCTCCGGGAAGCATATGGGCAATTTCCTCGAGAGACCCCAAATTCTTGACTCGCCGTAATTCTTCTAAAAAATCACTCAAATCTAAATCATTTTTCTCAATTTTTTTCTCCAACTTTTTCCTCTCTTCTTCAGAAATGGTCCTCTCTATTTTCTCGATGAGACTGATCGTATCTCCTAAGCCCATGATGCGGCTGGCTATCCGCTCGGGGTGGAAAACCTCTATCTGGTGGACCTTTTCTCCCATGCCCACCAGCTTTACCGGCCATCCGGTTTGTGCCACAATCGATAACACCGCTCCTCCACGGGCGTCAGTATCGATTTTCGTGAGGATCAAACCAGTAGGATTCACCCACTCCCGGAAAGTCTGGGCAACCTTTACCGCCTCTTGACCGGTAGTAGCGTCTAAAACCAAGAGAATCTCTTGGAGCGTTTCCTGGGTAACCAAATCCTTCAACTCCTGAAGGAGGTCCTCCTCGACGTGCAATCTTCCCGCGGTATCGACGACCACCACGTCAAGACCTTTCTCCCGTGCGTAGGAACGAGACAATCGAACCACTTCAAGGGGGGTACGAGCAGAAGGAGGGTCAAAAAACTCCAAACGACTCTTCTCTGCCAAAACACGTAGCTGCTCCTTAGCCGCAGGGCGACGGGTATCACTCGAAACCAACAGAGGGAAAAATCCTCTCTCGCGTAAAAATGCTCCTAACTTGCCGCAGGTAGTGGTTTTACCAGACCCTTGTAAACCAACCAACACCACCAAGGAAGGCAAAGCGGAGGAGACATTGAGCTCCTGTGTTTCCCCACCTAAAATCTTCCGTATTTCGTCCCACATGATTTTGATAATTAACTCTCCAGGCGTGACACTCTCAAGAACCTCTCGCCCCACCGCCCGTTCTCTCACCCGAGCAACCAAGTCCTTGGCCACCCGATAATGGACATCCGATTCCAAGAGGACCATGCGCAAATCCTTAAGAACCGCATCCACCTCTTGTTCAGAGAGCTTGCCTCTACTGCGTAACTTCTTAAAAATATTGGCAAACTTTTCGGTTAAAAGCTCAAACACTTCTTCACTCTCTCCCCACATTCTTTTCGGAAAAAGACATATAGATAATAATCAGAAGAGTAAACCCTGTCAAGGAAATGTATAAGTTCAGATGGTGTCAACTTATTGTAGGAGTGTTTTTTAAGATCCCCTTCTTTTCTCGTTTTGTTAGGCATGGTTCTTTCTAT
>CAKZPS010000006.1 GCA_937139415.1 uncultured bacterium | reverse complement strand
TTTCCTGGGATGAATCTTGACTTCCTTGGAGTCAATCTTCATATCTTCTTCCCTGGAGATGTTCCCTCAGGTGGTGGCGATGTCTTAACTAATGACCTTGTATGAGTTCAACCCCTGGGAGACACTCGGGGAATTCTCTTTGGGCTCTTACCGAACTTTTCTCCTCCAAAGTGTAAAAGAGGTCTCTTTTCGAGTACACCTCCTCAGTTTGCAGAGTGAAAATGTCTCTTTTTCGCCTCCCGGTGGACCTCGCCTTCGAGAAGCCTGGAGAGTCACTACGAACCTCGTAGTTTCGACTGCTACGGCGTAAAACGTGCGGCAAGATCACTACGGGTTTCCTCAGGAAACCCTTACCGTAATTCTACTTCCTTAAAACGTCTTCAATATAATCTTCGGGGAGTCCACAATCTCTTGCTCCTTCGATCACCACCTCACGATACTCCCAAGAAGGCTTTTCCTCCTTTCTCCCTTCCCTCAAGTAGCAGAGCGCTCGGAAAGCATTCCCCTCTTCGTCTTCAACCTCGATCTCCTTCCTCTGGTAAGAAGAAGGGTATTCCTCGTAGTCATCTAACCTCTCGAGGTCTCGATCGCTGATTTCATAGAGCCCACCCCAGACTATGTCTTTTGCACAACCTGTAGCGACAATGTTAGCTACGATCTCTTCTTGCCCTCTTCCATCACCATCGTACACCAATCTATACCCCCTGAGATACACCCTCTTCACAAATCGACTCTCAGAACAACGTTCTCTCATCCCCTGGTGGTTCATGTTGGATCCATAGGCAAAATAGTACATTCCCCTCACCGTGCGGGAACGTTCCCGCTCCTTTTTTTACCGATATTGTATCCGGTTCATAGCTTTCAAACAAAGACATTTTCGCTTTCGATTATCGCTACTATAGGAGTGGACCAATGAGGGAGAGAACGCAGAGAAGAATTATCACCATACCTTTTTGAGTGGATTTCACACCCATCTCCTACCACCTCGATAGTCTTTCTCTCTAATTTCTCAATTCCAAGAATGAGAAAAAGGAGACTCAATGAGCCACAAGAATCGAGGGAAATGACTCTTCTCTTGACGGAACACATACACCAGGGTACGGTTACTTGTCGTGATACAAGAAGTAATAAGCTTCCACGTTATCTAAATATGCGCCATCGAAGCCGGCATCGACGATTTTCTTCGCATAGGAATCTTCCTTGCCGTAGATAATATCCTGCCATTCCTCCTGATGCCGGAATGCAACTCAATACTCATCATCATAGCCCGGGTACTCTTTCTCCATCCAGGAGGGGTGACGCACCCTCCACTGGGGTTGCCAATAATACCTGAATTTTTCAGCCGCTCCGATATTCACGTAAGAGAGAACCAGCTTCTGTTTGCCATTCGGTTTCCTTTTCAATTGGACTACTTCCTGAGGAGTGCACTCGCTTCCCTGGAAGAATAAATCAATCAAAATGACGTCATAGTTTGTGGCTTTAATGGCCTTGATCATCTCCTCTTTGGTAGAAAAATGGTCCGTACTGATCAAGTACAACCAATTTTTCGCTTGCGATAAGTGAATAATCGCCTCGTCGTTGCTCTCAAAAATACTCTCCGGAATCTCTCCATAGTGATAGTTATCCGCTTCCCGCACAAAGGCAATGAAGCCCTCCCGGACATTCCGATCGTAGGCATCAAGTACCTTTTCGTGTTCTCTCACGTATTCAGACACCATAATCGTTTTGGTACCTTTGAACTTGCCAAGGAGAGAAAGGCGATAGTCGTCTTCTACCCGCTCGCCACGGTAAAACAACTCCTCCACTCCCAACCCATCGATCGAGGAGAGATACTCGGTATGGAAACCCTTTTTGGGGTCGGTATGGTGAAAAGCGAGCTTCATGCCATTTTGGGGAACAATGATGAAATCGGGATCGAAACGGCGTGCAGAGGCAGAAATACGGATCACAAACTCTTGCATATGTTCATCGGCAAGGGCTCTCTCCTCACTCCCTTTCGCTTCACTCGCTTGGGCAAAGCTCGTGAAGGTAAACCATGAGGTCAAGAGCAGAGTGAGGATGATCTTCTCTCCTTACATGGCAATACATTCCTACCCATCCAAAGCTCGAAAGTACTCATACGAATCAATAATCCAAGGAAATCTCAAATTCGATCCGATGCGAAACTCAGGAAAGCGAGAGTCTTGCTATGCTCGTAGCCGAGGAAACTCTTGAGTCAGGCCAGAAGCATAAGGCAACTTTCGAGTCTGGCGCATTGCGAAGAGGCCATTCGACATGCCTTACTCCCTACTCAAGATATCGCACAGTCCCTTCGCCAACAACGGCAGATCTTCCTGAACCGTCTTCCAAGAATGTCCAGGTTGATGGCGAAATAGGCATACACTAACCGGTGGCGCATGCCCACGATGTCGTCCCAGGGGATATCCCGCAACCTGGCCTTGGTTTCATCGGAAATCTGGTAGGCTGCTTCCCCGATAATCTCGATCTCTTTGACTAAAGCCAGGGTAAGTTTCCTGTCTTGATCCAAATCTCGACGTTCACGGCCTTGGGCAAACCCCAGGGCCTCCTCCGCCGCACCCAGCATGTGGCGCAAGCGAACCACATCATCCTTGCGCATACTGCACCTCCGCCTCCTTCAGGACCTCCTCGCGGAAATAGCGGCTCAGGCCCTCCGGCGTGCGCAAATCCACTCTGCGACCGCCAAGGAACGCAGATAATTCGCGTTCCAGGCGGGCCATGCCCAAAAACCCCGGAATACGCTCCGGCTCGAACTCGACGAGAATGTCAATGTCGCTATCGGGGCAGAAATCAGAGCGCAATGCCGAACCAAAAACCGAAAGCTGCCGAATGTGATGGGTGCGACAAAACCCTGCGATCTTGTCCTTCGGCAGTTCAATCGCTTGGTTCATGTTCTATCCTTCTACACCGGCAAACATGCGGGCCTTGAAAATGTCCTCCAGTTCATGCACGGCCTGGATCTACTCTGCCAGCGCGTTCTACTCCAATTCCTCGTTCATGGCATGTAGCAGATCTTTTTCGATGAAGTGCCCGATGACCTCCTGCTTGTGATTCATGATACGTTGCGGCAAAACCGAGAACAGCACAATCGCAATAGAAAATTCACGCAAAAGAGACCGAAATTTACCCAGAAATTGTCTATGATTCACCTTTATATTATTATTTTACCCCGATATAGCTATAAAACAAGAACCACTCCGATTTTTCAAATTCCCGCTTTGGCATCGCATTCACACATAAGGCCGGTTTCCCAAGAGTTCTCAGATCGAAAGCTCTTTGTTCTCCCCTTCCATGTATTCTTTACGTTAGTTTCCAATCCTTTTGTTCCGTTTCCATCATTTCTTTCGATATCGGTAACCTCTCATCCCAAGAATAAATTCTAACATACTCTACGACCAGAAAAGGTATGAATAAAAGTCCTGCAAAATTTTTCAAATCGCAATCTACCCACTTCCTACATACTCTCTCGAGTATTGCCGATAACCTCCTTTCCCAAAAATCTTTCGGTATACATCCCAGCCGTGGCCTGTTTCTAAGGGCGGGGCCTTAACAATCTCAGTTTCTTTTCGCTCGGCTCGCAAGAAGATAACACTGGGGCATTCCCCGGCTGTAGAATCTCCTGGCAAATTCATACACGTGAGTCACAAAGAACACCTGAATGTTCTCCTTGAAGAGTGCATCGACGATCTGAGTGGCAATTTCCGAACCCTCCCGCTCATTCGTAGCAGTGAAGGACTCATTGAAGAGGATGAGTGTCTTCAAAAACTGCATGAATTGCACTATCTAAACCAAGAGTTCACGAAAAGTGAACTCCCACTGCTTTAAAAATTTCCCTTCACCAAAGACCATTCGGAGAATACGATCGGCAGGGATTTTCCCCGACCGTCTTGAGTGAAAGGACGTCCCCGTGAACGAGTATTCCGTTTGAGGACCACGCGCATTGCTCGACATTTTTTCTTGCGCTTTCACTCTAAACGACCGGGGCGAGCGTGGTTTAAAACCTTGAAAAACCGTTTCCGGACCTCGCTATCCCTAAAAGTATCGCAGAGGAAGGGTAAGCGGCTTTCCTTGGTACTCACTATGCAAGAAGAGATCAATCGTGACCCGGGAGATCTTCTTCCTCGTGGAGGGCCAAAATTCGGTCCACGCGGAAGACTCTTTCCTCATTTTGTTCACAAAGAAGGGCGCGAAGACCGAGAAACTCTCTCCCTTGGAAGGACATGTTTTGAACCGCAAGGGGTACGATGACCCGCTCCCTCTTTTCACCGTTTGCCTTGAGATAAACCATGCGAAGCATCTTCCTCTCTTCAATCGCCCTCTTGAGGAGAATCACTTTTTCCTCCCCGGGGAGATTTTCTTCCGCGAGAGCGTACTGGTAATCGGTGAGGAAACGGATGATCCTCCAATCCATGAGGATGTGTTTCTTGAGAATAGGCTTTTTGAGGATAACCCCCTCTAAGCTTCGACACCGCGACAAAACCACGTATATTTGTCCGTGGGAGAAAGTGCCTTTCCCAACGTCAATAATCACCCGGTCGAAGGTGAGTCCTTGACTCTTATGAATGGTGATGGCCCAAGCGAGGCGTACCGGATACTGAGTGAAAGAACCGGTTTTTTGTGCCTTCACTCTCTTTTCACTCTGATCGTAAACGAAGGTAAAAATATCCCAGGTGTACGGTCCTGCCTCCACCATGGTACCATCGTGGGGCTCAACGAGCATCTCTCGCCTCTCTATTTCGGGGAAGGCGATGATGGTACCGAGTGTACCATTCACCCATCGACCCAAAGAATCGTTGTTGAGGAGCATAATTTGCGCCCCCTTTTTGAGGCGAAGAACCGTGTCGGTCGGTAAATCGGACTCGGCGAAGTTGCCCTGCAGTGAACCATAAACAAGGTACATCCTACCCCTCAACCGCTCGAGACGTTCCTCGTTCACTCTCCGGGCCAGGTCATTGGTGGTGGTGAGGTAAACGCTCAACTCGCCTTCTTTCGGTTCATAGTCAGTGATGACCCGCTCGTTGAGTTTGGCCAAATCTTCCTCGGTGACGGTATTATTGCGAATCCGGTTGAGGAGATGGAGGAATTCGCTCTCCTTCTGACGATACACTTTTTCTAACTCGATGAACGCAGGCCGGAGCCCGGCAAAAGCGAAGGCTGAGAAAAAATAGGGACTCGAATAATGCCTCTTGAAAAGCTCCGCCTCTTCTCTTTTCACCACCGGAGGGAGTTGGTACAAATCACCAATGAAAACCATTTGCACACCACCAAGGGGGAGGTGGCGGTTCTTCCCAAACTTGCGCAAGAAAGTATCCACACAATCTAAGAGATCGGCGCGCAGCATCGACACCTCGTCGATCACCACGGTATCGAGTTTGCGATATAACTCACGATTCTCTATAGGAGGGGGGCTAATCGTTTCGGGAGTCACATCGGGGCGAAAGCCAAAGAAGGAATGAATGGTTTGTCCTCCTACGTTCAGAGCGGCAACCCCGGTTGGGGCGAGAACTACCACATTCTTGCGGCTCTTCGTGCGGAAGAAGCGTAAAAGAGTGGACTTACCGGTACCTGCCCTCCCGGTAATGAACACTGAGCGATCGGTATACTCCATCAAGAAAAACGCCTTTTGGAATTGCTCATTCCATTCGATTTCCCCGAGAAAAAAATACCATAAGGGGCATATGTGCACAAGGGAAAGAGATAGGCTTTCCCCAGGCGAAAAACCGATGACAGAAAGGGAAGAAAACGATATAATAATACTACATAATATAGTGAGGAGAGACAAGGATGGGAAAAGTATCGCTTTCCACATTGGTGAAGGCAGTCGACGATCTTCCGGCACTTCCCTTCGTGGTTCAAAAGGTCGTTGCTCTTACCGAAGATCCCCGGTCAACTGCTAAAGATATCAATAACGTCCTTACTCAAGATCAGAGCATCACCGCCAAGGTCTTGCGCTTAGCAAACTCGGCCTTTTACGGGTTTCCCCGACGCATTTCCACCGTGACCGAGGCCACCATTCTCTTAGGGTTCCAAACCATAAAGAGTATCGTGATTGCTGCTTCGGTGAGCGATATGATGAAAAAACCACTCCAAGCGTACGCCCTGGAACCGGGAGAGTTATGGAAACACTCGCAGGCAGCAGCTATTGCAGCGCGGATGTTGGCTCGAGAAGTAAAGTTCCCCCGCTTAGAAGTCGCCTACATTGCGGCATTACTCCACGACATCGGTAAACTCGTTCTCAACACCTATTTGAGTGAGGGATACGAAGAAGTCTTAGAGAAAGTCGAGCAAGAACGGATGACCTTTATCCAGGCAGAAGAAGCAGTCTTGGGATTCGATCACGCTGTGGTGGGAGCACGCATCTGCGAAAAATGGAACCTTCCCCCGGAACTCGTAGAAGCCATCGCTTTTCATCATCAGCCGGAAAAGGCTCCCTCGAATTCAAAATTGGTGGCCATTACTCATCTTGCCGATTTTGTGAGTGTTTCCATCGGTATGGGAATTGGCATCGATGGATTCCTCTACAACGTCTCGCCGGAAGCAGTGAGTACTCTCAATCTCGGCGAAGCCCAAATGGACCGCTTGGTCGCCCAACTTGCCGATCTCTTAGTCGATCAAGACAGTTTCTAAAGAGCCGTTTCAAAGGAAAGGAGGGAGAAGTGTGGAGTGGCAAAAAGGAACCATGTCTCAGAAATGTCAGTGTATTTTCTGTGGCTACGTGATCCAGCCTTACGCTCCGTGTGCCTTTCGCGAGAGAGACGGAAAGACGGAATGCGCTCATCTTCACTGTCTCAAAAAGGAAAATCCTGAAGAATTCGAACGTTTAAAAGCACAACCCTGACGATCCCCATCCCTTTGACTCCACGTGCTACTCACTCAATCTCAAAGGGGAGAGCACTAATGAAAAGGTTCGTTTCTCTCCACGGTAAAGAGAGAGAATTCCTCTTCCTGGTCAAATAGGCTTTCGCTCTTTTTCCCCTGATCGAGACCGAGGAAATTGAGAGAGACAAAAAAGCTTTGGTCGGGTTCCCAAAAGGAAGCCTCTACTTCTATACAGTCTTCAAAACGCTTGCGAATAAAATACTTCCGATCCGTCCACTCCCCTATCTCGAAAGAATAGATTCCTTCAGCACCGACGGAAAACTGTTCACTGCCAATACCCAAACCCAAGGTAAGTGTATCCCAATCACTCTCTTCGAGATCATACACTCCTCGAGCCCGTAAAAAAGTTTCTCTTTCACTCCCCCACAAAAACTCGGCACTGACCTCGTTCTCTCTTTGGGGGTCAAAGGAAAAAGGACTCACCGGGCTGGTAATGAACCGATACGCCAAACCGAGGGTCAAATGGGGAGAAACATTCTCTTCCCACCACACCCTTCCCCCCCAACGAAGAAGATCAAGGTCAAGGTCGAGAGAGAGTGTGTGCCAGAAAAAAGCTTGCACTCCCCATGAATCTTCCTTCCATTCTCCCCCCACGTAAAGGTCATTTCGCCACCCTGAAATATCTTTTTCCTCAAAGCATCCGGTACTCCAGTGAACTTCCCAAGAGAAGCCGGTGTCCTTCTCTTCTATCCAGGAAAAGACATACTGGGGCCGACGCGAGAAAACACTCTCCCCGAAAACCTGGTTCTCAATCCAAATACCTGAGAAGGACAGGGCACCTTCTTGAAAACGAACATAGCCTCCTACGGTATCTTCTCTCTCTTTGCGGAAATCGGCAAAAATCCGCGCCTCCCAAGGAGAACGAGAGAAGACGAGATCCGAAGAAGCAACAAGCCCTCGGCGGGAAGAAAGCTCCGCTTGAGCCTCAAAGAGGAGGTAATCACTGAGCGGATACTCATAGTAACCGCGGAGATAGTATCCGCGATCGCGCCTGTACCCTAAATCGGGTGAAAAACCTCCTCCTCTTCCACCTAAGGAGAGAGAATACACTGGAACTACCAACACCTTCTGTTCCCGAAGGTACAATCCTAACTCCTTCGCTACCAAACGCTCCTCCGGGAAAATAGTAATCTCTTTGGCGCGAAGGCTATATAACGGCGGATCACGGTGACACCCGGTAAAGAGTACCTCTTCTCCCCGCCACTCTCCCTTAAGGTAATGGAGTCGCTGACCACGGAAGAGGAGCTCGCCTTCCTCACTCACTTGGTAGAACAACTCGGCTCTTTCAATCCATCCCTCTTTTCGAGCGAAGGAGTACCACAGCGCATCTCCTCGTACTCGATTCTTCCCCAAGATTGCCTCCACCTTCTGGGGCACAAGGAGTTCTAAGCTGGGGAGGAGAAAAACGGCTTTTTCCGTCCACACCGTTACGTCGCGCCAATGCACATACACCCCACCCAGTGCTTCAATCCGTCCTCTCTCCTCCTCGTAGAGGAGGTTTGCCGCTCGAATGGTAATGCCCTCTTCGGCAAAAAGAGGCATACTCATTCCTAACCATCCGAGCAAGAAGACCACCAAAAATCGGCGCTTCATTGTAACTCTTTCAATTCCTGAATTTTCCCTTTGATTCTCTTTATTTCCTCCTCGGTGTTTTTCAATTCCTCATTCAATCGTTCTTTCTTGAGCTCTAATTCCTTCACCCGTTCCTCTAAGCGAAGGACCTCCTCTTCCAAGTTCGGGCGCCATTCCGGACGAGAGTAATCCGGGGAAATATAGGGATTAAGAAATTCAAGCTTCACCTCTACGCTGACAAGGTTGGGATCCAAAGAGACCTTATTCACGTAGAGGGTCAAAGATTTGGTCTCCGGAGTGATGATGGAATTCCCCGCCCGGTCAAAACGAGAGAAGTATACCTTACCGGTAGCCTCTTTAAAGATTCGCTCATCAAATTCTTTGGGAAAACTCACCGGGAAAAACTTCCGTCCCTTGTCGTCAACTAAATAGGTATTCTTGCCAAAATCGAGAGGATAGAGGGGAGCTCCCTTCAGTTTCTTAAGGGTAACCTCAAAGACCAAATACCGACCAAGCTGTTCACGCTGGATGAAATCGCGGTGATAAGCTAACTGCTCTTCAGAAGAGAGTAAATTCTCTTTGCCGTATTTGGCTACCCATGCTTGGGTCAACTCTTCATTCCAAAAAGTAGCCTGAACGGAAAAAAAACCTTGCACGTTCACAGTTCGGGTCCACTTTCCGAACGTCTCTTGGTACACTTGGTTATAATCTACCTCGGCCCACGCCATGCTCACTACTCCGATACCCATAACTACCCCAATCACTATCCACCAAAATCGCTTCATTTGCCACCTTCCTCCCCATTCCAATCTTCAAAGGGTTTGACCTCTACTTCTACCTGAGGTTGTCCTTCCGGTAATTCTTCACCCAGTGGTTCCTCCTCCAACGTTTTCTCTTCAACCGACATCATTTCCTCATCCTCTACCGGATGGATCTCCTCAATATCCCAGGTTTCTTCTGGCTCCTCCTGAGAAGACGCCGGTACTACTAACTCTTGAGACGGTTCCCACCCCAGAAGGGGTCCAGAAACCTCCCTCTCTTCACTGACTTCGACGAAAAATTCCGTACCTGCCTTAATTTTCACCGGTTCACCTTGCACAAAAACACCGGCTACCGCGCCGATGGGCCCTAAAATGGCCAAACCGGCAACACTGGCACCAACCGCATACGCCAAAGCTTCATTTTCGTGCAAAGCCTTTTCTCCTAAAGCGAGAGGAATCGGCGTTCCATCAGTAGCAGCAACGGTTTGAAAATCGATTTGTAAGCGTCCCGAACGACCAAAAGCTCCTTTCCTCCTCACCTTGATGATGCGTCCCTCACCTCTTGTGCCTTTGGCAATGACCAGGACTCCATCTACCTGAACGTCCTCTAACACCTTGTAGGGGACTGGGTCACCAACCTCACTCTTCTCCGAACTCAACTCCTTCTCTAAGGCTATTTTGACCAAAGTTTGAGGGGGTACCTTTACCGTAAAGGCTTTCACCTGGGTCGGATCGACACAGGTCTTGTACAATCTATCCACCCTGACCCCGATAGGCTCATCGCTCACCATACCGAAAATGAGGTGCTCCAAATCTTCCAATTCTGCGGTGAGAATACCGGTAGAAGAAGGTTCGGAACGGAGGGTTAAGCGAATGGCGCGAATCTTGAACGCTAAGGACGGTTCTTCCGGAGTACCAGTAAGAATAAACCTCTTCAAAGTTTGTGTCCGTTCCATCAAAGTTCCCGAGAGAGTATCGCCAATCAAGTCTCTCTCCACCTTCTCCACACGAGCGAGGACACTGCCACTCTGCGGGACACCGTAGAGAATTTTCTCCATCGCTTCGAGATCTTGCACCAACGGTGAAACTACCATTTCTTGGGGAAATAAAGGACTCACCAATACCAAGATGATACTCGTCACCACTCCTATGCCCCACACTTTTCTCATCATACCCTCACTCCCCACTTCCAGGCTTCTTTTCTTTCACAACTCTATCGCGCACCTCTTGCCAACCACACACCCGATTTCTTCCCTGATTTTTCGCCTGATAGAGTGCCTGATCGGCACGAGAAAGAAGTTCCACCTCGCTACATACTGCCTCTCTCCCACACACCCCACTGGAAATGGTTACTACGCCATAGGGAGGATTGTGCGGATGAACGATGGCTAATTCGTGCACCTGTTGGCGTATCCTCTCTGCCACTGTTTTGCCCATTCCTTCATCACTCGCCACACACAAAATCACAAATTCCTCTCCTCCAAAACGCGCTAAGAAATCTTCTCGGCGGATACTCCACGCGAAAGTCTCGGCAAGGGTTACCAAGAGCTCATCACCGTGAGGATGGCCGAAGGTATCGTTGTAATGCTTGAAATGGTCTAAATCGAGGATCACAAGACTGTACGGTGTCGCATGACGTCGGTACTGTGCTTCTAAACGGGCCAACCAATCATCAAAAGCACGGCGATTGGAGAGGCCGGTGAGAGGATCAAAAAAGGCGAGGTATTCTAATTTGCGATTGAGGCCCTCGAGCTCCTTCACGTATTTTCTCAGACGAATTTGGGTTTCCACACGGACCAAGAGTTCCTTAGGGTGAATGGGTTTCCGGAGGTAATCGTTCCCTCCTACTTCAAAACTCTTAATGCGGGCTTGGTCGTCATCCACCGCGGTGAGAAAGATGATGGGAAGGGTCAAAAACGCTGGTTCACGACGAAGTTCTTCACATAAGGTAAAGCCATCCCCATCGGGGAGCACAATGTCTAAGAGCACCAAATCGAATTCACCGAGTTCGGAAGACTGCAAAAAATCTCGACCGGTGGCAAAAGTCTTCACTTCATACCCCTTGCCCTCTAAAATATCCTTCACCAAATAACGGATGAATTGGGAGTCATCAACTACGGCAACCTTGGTTAATGGTTTCTCTTGGCACTCAATCATATACCGGACACCTGCTCTGTTCGCACTCCTCTCCTTGGGAAACGGTTTTCATCCCTGCAGGCTCCTCGTCAATCCTCTTTCCCACGGCGCTCGGTGACCATTTCCCGCAGCGACTTCCCCATAAAGCCTTGACTTCATCGTTCTCCTTGAGAAAGACGATTTCACAACTATTGGGACAATCTTCACAAGTGAAACTCCGACTCACGAAATGACGCTCTACCACGGCAAAACCCTGAAAGAGAGAACACTCCGGTGCGTATTCCATAGCTAAAATCGCCGCTCCCCAGGCTCCCATCACGCCGTGTTCGGGAGGAACAATAATCCGTTTCTTGCCGTGAAAGAAATCCCGAAACGCTTGCACGATCCCCTGATTGGCTGCCACTCCCCCTTGAAAAACGATTGGGTCTTCGATCGCCTTTCCAGTTGCCAAATTATTGATGAAATTGCGCACCAAAGCCTCACACAATCCTTTCACAATCTCCGCCTTTCCAAAACCCAACTGCTGTTTATGAATCATATCCGATTCGGCAAAAACCGTACACCGCCCCGCAATACGTACTGCCTGATGGGCCTCGAGAGCCAATTCACCGAATTTCTCAATAGGAACATTGAGACGAATAGCCTGATGCTCCAAAAACGATCCCGTTCCCGCTGCACAGACGGTATTCATGGCAAAATCCTCTACCACACCGTTACGGATGATAATGAGCTTAGAGTCTTGTCCTCCGATTTCAAATACCGTCCGCACTTCGGGAACCCTGGTAATAGCGGCAACCGCGTGGGCGGTAATTTCATTCTTGACAATATCAGCACCTACCACGATTCCTGCCAGGTGTCGAGCGCTCCCGGTGGTACCTACTGCCTTGATCAACCCTCCACTTGGAAAATGACGCTCGATGTAACGCAAACCATCCTTCAATGCCGCAATTGGGTCACCGCTTGTGCGGAGATAACAACTCGCCACAATCCGTTTCTCTCTATCCATGAGCACAAACTTTGTGGTTACCGAACCAACGTCTACTCCTAAGAATAGGTCCATGCCCTTCCAACCTCCGACTTTCTCCTCGTTTTCTTCCTCCGTTCGAGAACGTCAACAAAGGCCTCCACGCGGGTGATTAAACCCGCCTCCCCGGCATGTTCATCAATCGCGAGATGGAGGATCGGTAAATCGTAGTCTTTACTCACTTGGGTAAGAATTCCCTTGGCGACAATTTCCGGCATACAGGTAAAAGGATAGAGATGCACTACCCCATCAAATCCCCATTGAGCGTAACGAATGGCACTCCCCACACTATCGATCCCCTCCCCTCCCACGAAACGCTGGAGGTAGGGTCTTGCCAAGCGCCATGTTTCCTCTTTTTCCCGGGAACGGGTGAAGGGGAGAGTATGGAGAATGTATTCCACTGTGGACACGGAATTATGGACGTACACACCCAAATCACCGAGCAGCCTCTCCACGTCAAAATTAATCCGCTTCTCTTGAGCGACGTACACTTCCCCTACAATGCCCACTTTTAAAACTTCTCCTTCTTCGCGTACTAAAGGGAGAGCGCGTAAGGCTTCTTCGGTAGAGCGGATGATCTCTTCCAGAGCAGTGACACTCTCTACCCAGCGAAGGCGAGTGAGAGTTCCCTCCACAACCCGATCCAAAGCATCTTTTCGTTCCACAAGGCATCGTAATGCTCTTCGCTTCGCTTCTATGGTCTCGGTAAAACGTAAGACTTTCCAGGCCAGGGCAGTCGCTCGCACAATCCGCGCTGGAGAAATTTTCCCTCCGGTCATCGTTCGGAGCGCCTGTACAAAGGATCGTATTCCATAACGCGGATGGTCAAGGAGGATAAATTGCACCTTATATCCCAAGTCTTCCAAAATCAAGCGTTGAATTTGACCATAGTAACCAAAACGACAGGGACCAACTCCTCCCGCCATAAAGAGGGTATCGGCACCCTTCTCAATACTCTCGACAAAATTCCCCAAAGTCACCTTTAAGGGGAAACAGGCATTCTGAGGTGCCAATTTCACGCCAATCTCAATGGTTTTCCGCGTGAGAGGAGGAGGGGGAACAATCTCAATCCCCAGAGTAGGGTAGAGAATGCCCAAGGCAACATCAAGGTGCAAGAGATGAGGAAAGGTTGCTCTCAAGATGGGCGTCCCTCCATTCCATCATGTCTACGAAAGCCTCTAAACGGGTGAGCAATCCGGCTTCTCCGGTATGCTCATCGATTTCTAAGCGGAGATAGGGGAGAGTTTCACTCTCGCGCTTAATCCACCGCTCAATCACCTCGCCGACCAAAGAGTCCGGACCACATTCAAAGGAAACAAGATGGATATATCCCTTAAGACGCGGATCCCTTTCTTTGAGGTACAAAAGAGCCGTGCCCATGATCTCGTTGGAAATGGTCCAAAAGCTCGGCTTCTGTAAAAGGGAGAGGTACTTTCTTACCCTCTGTTCATCAACCATATCTTGGGTGACCACCCCATACCCCAAAGTGTGAATTTTTTGGACGATATTCATATTAATATAGCTATCGCTGATAAGATAGGTGTGTCCCAAGAGGAGAACCTTCTTCTCCTTTGGCACTACTTCTTCTCTCCGGTCAATCAAGTGTTCCGGGAGAATTCCGGTTTTCAATTTTTCCCGGTACCTCTTGTGTGCTTCTTCAGCGCGCTTCAAAGCGCGCATGATTTTCCCCTCCTGGCGAGTGAAGCGCCGACCCATTTCTAAAAACCCTTGGCGCCATCCCCAAATACCGGTATCACGCATGTTCACTTCTCCGGTAATAATCCGCTCGCTGGAGATACCGAAAAGGTTACGCACCAAATCGGGTAGCCCTAAAATCTTGGGACAAGTATACTCCCTCCGATGGAAACTGACCATGCGGGGGAGAAAGAGGAAATCGACCTCATCTTGAATGGCCATGACATGCCCCAGGAAAACTTTGACCGGGAAACAAATCTCCTCCACACCATAGGTTAAACCCCTCCGGATAATAGCTTTATTGGTAGGAGGAGAAACGCGCACTTCCACTCCCAATTCTTCTAAAAAGGTCTTCCATAACCAATAGAAACGGTAAAACAGTAATCCTCGTGGAATGCCTACCATGACCGCCAAGACCTTCACCTCTTCCTAATTATACCCATCTACCGCAGAAAAGACAAAAAAATTCCCGCAAGGAGCTCGAGTTCCGCTAAACTCACCCCCTCACGCTGAGAATGAGCTAAGGCTAAATCCCCTGCTCCGAATACCACGCTCTCTATTCCCCGCAAGAATAAATAGGTGGCATCGGTCCACGAGGGCATACCGGCATAAATCACTTCCTTCTCGGTCACCCTCTCTACGGCATACTTGAGTCTCTCCACTATTTCTCTTCGCCTATCAATCTCCCAAGCCGGATTTTCGTCTTCCACCCTCACCGTTACCGGATAACGTTCTATGAAACGAAAGACTTCTCCCTTCACTTCCTCAAGGGAGTGGGGAGGAACAAAGGGGAAGGCACACTCGATCACACACGATTCGGGGATGAGGTAATTCGATTCCCCTCCCTCTATCTTTCCCCACATGAGGGTAGGAGGAGGCACGAATAAGGGATGTCCGGTGAATTTTTTCACCATCTCCCGACTCGCATGTACCACCCCTTCTGCCAAGCACAAAGCATTGGTACCGGCGTGAGGATAGGCCCCATGACCGCCTAACCCATGCACCTCTATGCGCGTCTCTACATCACCGGCAAAAGCAGTACACAGGGTGAAATTGGTTGGCTCGAGGACAATCGCACCCTCAAAGGGATGCGGGGGAACAAAGTGCCACGACCCTGCACCGCTTGTCTCCTCTTCGGAGAAAAACACTACTTCAGCCGGAGCGCTGCTTTGGCTGAGCGCATAGAGGAGAGCAGCAATCTGTCCACGGGTATCCAAAACACCCGGACCGAAGAGAAAACCATTGCGGAAGGTACATACGGCTTTTCTCCCTGCATAGTTCACATCTACATGGGTCGCCCAGAGAAACGGAGAGAAGCCCCGCTTGAGATAGAGATTGAATTTCCCCGGACCATACTCTTGCCATCGCGAGGTGAAACCATAGGGTTGCAAAAAATGAGCGATCCACTCTAAAACCGGTTTTTCCGCTCCGCTCTCCCCTCTCATGTTCACGAGAGTATGGCAAATTTCAAGGAGCGTCATCACCATTCATCTCCTTCACCATGCGGATCCATTTTCCCCACTGTTCACGAGGGATAAAACCCCGTTTCCGATAAAAGGCCAGAGCTTCCTCGTTCTTCACCCCCACCCACAGCCCACACTTCGTGCGCCCTTTCTCTTGCGCATACTTTAGTGCAGTCTCAAAAAGCGTGGTTCCGATGCCTCTTTTCCGATAATCCGGGTGTACCACAAATTCATGAACTTCTCCCCACACCTCCCCCTCTTTCTCCCATGCTCCATGAATACTGATGAAGCCTATGGATACTCCTTTCTCCATCGCTACCATGAATCCTTCGGGGTCGCCGTGCCACAACCAAGAGAGGTACTCCCGAATCTTTTCCGGATGGTGATATCGATACTCCGGTAAATTCTCATACGCTCTTACGTACAAGGTGACGAGTTCCTCCTTCCATTTCTCAAACTCCTCTCCGTTTAAGGTGATAATGAGTAAAGTATCCATAAACGTTCCTCCTCACTCTCCATAACCCCTGAGATTCACAAATTCTTCACAATTCGTCCCCAAAAAAGACACAGAAGATGATTACCATAGAGACAAATACTTCTCCAAAGGAGGTTTTTGACCATGAAGAGAATCTTGACCATCTTCATCTTGATCGCCATAGTGGTCGGTACGTTGAGTGTGGGAGCGTTTGCGCAACCGCTCTGTGGGGGAAGGTTTCCTCATCCCCAAGAGTGGGAAAGACCGGAATGTCCTTTTCTTGAAGCACCTCGATGGATGTCCTCCCTCTCCTTGACATCTGAGCAGAAAACTAAACTCCTCGAATTAGAAAAACGGAATGCCGAAAAGGTAACCGTAATCCAGAGTAAGCTCTACCAAGCATTTTTGACTCTGCAGGAATTGAGTTTAAAACCTACCAGTGAAGAAACCGCCAATCAAATCCGGGCTACCTTAGAGGAAATCGCCAATCTCCACCAAGAACTCTACACTCTGCGGCAAAATATGTACCGTGAATTCCTGTCCCTCCTCACGCCGGAACAACTGTCCCAGATTGCCCAAGGTCGGCCAAGAGGACGAGGGGGCTGTGGCCCTGGATACGGTCTTGGCCCTGGAAAGTGGTGATACAATAGGAGAAGGGGAGGAAGAATCCTCCCCTTCCTAAGGAAATAGAGAGGTGCACTCTATGCATACCATCCTCATTGTCGATGACGACCACGCGGTGGGGGAAGTGTTAAGCCGATATCTACAAAAGGAAGGTTTTACCCCTATTCTCGCCTACGACGGAGAGGAAGCCCTCAAGGCGGTGAACCAATTCCATCCCCATCTTGTGCTCTTAGACCTGATGCTCCCCAAAAAGGATGGCTGGACGGTATGTCGAGAAATTCGTCGGATATCCACCGTTCCCATTATCATGCTCACCGCCCGAGGTGAAGAATTCGACCGAGTTTTAGGATTAGAACTGGGAGCGGATGACTATATTGCCAAACCCTTTAGCCCTCGTGAGGTGGTTGCCCGGGTAAAAGCAGTCCTACGACGAGTGAACATGCAGGAAGAAAGCTTCAAGAAGTCTCTCCGCTTCGAATTCCTCTCCATAGATTATGAAGCCCGCATTGCCAATGTAAAGGAGCGAGAACTCAATCTCACTCCCAAGGAATTCGACCTTTTGTGGTTTTTGGCGAAAAATCCTTCCCGGGCGTACGCCCGAGAGCAACTCCTCGAGCTCATCTGGGGATATGATTTCGCCGGGGATACGCGAACCGTAGACACCCATATCAAACGATTGCGTGAAAAGCTTGAAGGAGCAGGAGCTCCTTCACTCATTAAAACCGTTTGGGGATATGGATACAAATTCGAGGTTCCTTCATGAAAAAGAAGCTCTTTTTTCGGCTTTTCCTCTCTCATCTCCTCGTTACTGTCGTTTCTTTTACCATTCTGGGAGCGAGTGTGTTCCTCCTCTTTAGCCGTTACTACTTTGCTATCCAAGAAAAAGAGTTACTGAAAAAAGGGGAGACGCTCCTTAGTCTTTTCGTCCACACTCCTAACCGTCGTTTGGAAATTCCCGAAGAAATTCGAAAACTCACCCAAGGAGTGTTGATCACCGTAGTCACCGAGGAAGAATTCCTCCGAGAAAGGCTCCTCCCCCCCCAAGGTTTCATGCGTCGGATGTGGAGAGCATTGGTAGGCAATAATCTTCCTGAAGAAGTATGGAATAACCTAAAAAAAGGGCAACCGCAGAGTTGGCAAAGTTTTCATCCCACTCTTCGCCAAGACGTCCTCAATGTGGCCATACCCTTAAAAGACGAAAGATTCGTTCCCACCGCTTTAGTCCTCTCTACCCCTATTGCCAGTATCGAAACTACCATTCAAACCGTGATGTACTTCGTATGGTTTTCGAGTATCATTGCGCTCTCGCTCTCTTTTCTCACCGCTTTTTTCTCTTCCTCTTCGCTCACTCGTCCGATCAAAACCATGAGTCAAACCGCCCGCGAGATGGCGCAGGGCAATTTCCAAAAGAGAATTGAATTAACCGACCATGGCGAAATCGGTGAATTAGCCCAAAACTTCAATATTCTCTCCGCAACCTTAGAGGAAACCATCCGGAAATTGCGCGAGGAAAAAGAACGCACCGAAAACATTCTCCTCCACATGTCCGAAGGGGTCTTGGCGGTAGATAGAGACTATGCCGTTGTTTCCCTCAACCCCGCCTTCCGCAGAGCCTTGGCCTCGGGTAACGCTCAGGTACGTTGTCTCTCCGACCTGCCCATGAGCGAAGAAATAACCGCGCTCTTTGAAGAAGTTTTTACCCAAAAGGAAGAGCGCGAGAAGGAAATATACCTTCCTCAGGGGAAAACGGTTATCTTCCGTGTGGCCCCTTTGCGAGACCAAGAGGGAGTCAAAGGAGCAGTGGCCGTGATTCAAGACGTTACCGAGTTCAAGAGAATCGATCGCTTACGCCGAGAATTCTTAGCTAACGTTTCTCACGAGCTTCGTACTCCCCTTACCGCCATCCAAGGATTCTTAGAAGCAGTGATGGACGAGGTCATCCCCTTAGGAGAATTCAAGGAACAACACCTTCCCGTACTCCACCGCGAAACAATGCGACTCTCCCGTCTCATCCATGACCTCTTAGACCTGTCTGTCATTGCCTCGGGAAAGGGAACCTGGGAAATGAAACTCATTCCTATTGCCTCCTTAATCGAGCGAGTGATCGCCAAACTCGCGCCCTTCACGAACGAAAGGGGAGTCATCGTGGAAGGTGATCTTGATCCTCGCTTAGAGGTGTGGGGAAACGAAGACCGCTTAGAACAAGTGTTTACCAATCTTCTCCACAATGCCATTCTCTTCTCTCCACCGAGGAGTCATGTGGTGATGAGTGGAGAGAGAAAAGAGGATATTTCCGTGATCATCGCCATCCGCGACCAAGGTCCCGGTATTCCACCGGAAGACCTCCCTTACATTTTTGAGCGATTCTATCGGGTGGACAAATCCCGCTCCCGCCAAGGAGGTGGGATAGGATTGGGGTTATCCATCGCCAAAGAAATTGTGGAAAGACATCAAGGGAAAATTTGGGTGGAAAGCGAGATGGGCAAAGGGAGTACCTTCTTCGTTTCCCTCCCTGGGGCTCCCTCAAATCTGTAAAGCCTTTCCCACCACGTGATGGAGAAGGAGAGCTACCACCCCTCCAAGGAGTGCGGTAAAAAGCTGGGGAATTTGCATCATGCGCGCTACCGGTGGGGGAAGCTCGACCAAGAAACGAACTGCTTGGGAGAGCAAGAGATATTTCGCTCCTGCGCCGAGGACTATTCCCACCACCTCATAGGGAAGACTCTTCTTGCGCATCCACAGAGCGAAGATCACGACGAGCAGAGCATTTCCTCCCATAATAAAGGGAATCATCGGGGCGAGCAAGGGAGGAAGAATACCCCGTGACAATGCCACCCAAGGGGTAAAAAAGCCAATCACCACACCACTCGTGATACCGACCAAAGAGGTAGCCAAAAGGAGTAAAGCATTCACCAGAGTCCCGGTAAGAATCTGCGGCATGCCCAGCATCTGTACCACGAGAACCAGAGCAAAGAGTAAAGCCGTGCGGGTAATCCAACGAATGGCATTTGCACCCTCTCTTTTCATCCTCTCACCTCCACCGTTACTCTTCTTTAACGTACAGGTATAAGTTGTAAACCGTATCGACCATGTGCGGTTTCCACTCCGGCAGCGGCCATACATATGATACCACTCGTGCTCCTTTTTTGAGCTCGCGATGAAATTTTTCTTGCAAACGTTCATTCACGTGGGAAAAGAGAAAAAGGGTGACCACATCTGCTTCATGCAAGGGAAGGTGGTAAAGATTTCCAAACCTCACCTTCACCCGCGAAGATAACCCTGCCCCGATCACCCGGAGAAGAGCAAGGCCATAGAGCCAAGGATTGAGTTCGATTCCTACCGCTCGCGCCCCAAATTTTCGCACTGCCCAAAGGAGAATACGTCCATCACCGCATCCTAAATCGTACAGCACTTCTCCTGCCTTGAGTTCGGACATTTCTAACATTCGCTGTACCCTTTTCCTGTCGGTAGGCTGCCAGGGAATACCGTGAAAAAAGAGCGGGAAAAGCCAAAAAAAGAAAAAAGAGAGCAATACCCCCAAAAGTATTCCCCAAAACATCATGGTCTCACGTCCACAAATCGCTCGGCGAGATAGGAGCTCCGCACGAAGGGACCACTGGCGACCCCTCGAAAACCCAAGGCGTATGCCTGCTCTTCATAGGAGGCAAATTGTGAAGGGTGGATATATTCCTTCACCGCAAGATGCTTCCCCGAAGGACGGAGATACTGACCGATGGTGATGATATCACACCCCACTTCGCGCAAATCCCGAAGCACCTGGAGCACCTCTTCTTCCCTCTCCCCTAAGCCCACCATGAGACCGGACTTCGTGAGCACCTGAGGGCAGAGAGACTTAAAGAGCGCCAACACGGAGAGCGAGCGCTCATAAGAAGCAAGAGGTCTCACCTCCCGGTACAGTCGCGGTACCGTTTCCACGTTGTGATTGAAAATACAAGGAGGATCCTCGCTGAGAATACGGAGCGCTTCCCTATCTCCTTGAAAATCAGGAGTTAAGATTTCTACCGTCGCGGTAGGCAAAGCCTCCCGTACTGCCCGAACAGTGTGCCGGAAATGGGGGGCGCCTCCATCAGGGAGATCATCACGAGTGACCGAAGTGATCACCACATGTCGCAAGGAGAGCGTTTTCGCCGCCTGGGCCACCCGCTTTGGTTCCTCAAGATCAAGGGGCAAGGGAACACCTTTCTCTATGGCGCAAAAACGACAATTCCGGGTACAAACCGACCCCAAGATGAGGAAAGTGGCCGTTCCCCGGCCGAAACATTCATTCAGATTGGGACAGCGAGCACGTTCACAAACCGTATGTAAATGGAGAGAGCGGAGCATCTTTTCCACCTCTCCTCCTTGGGCGGTGGGAGAAAACCGTCGTTTAATCCAAAAAGGAAGCTCGCTCATGGTCAAAACCCCTTTCAAGGATAAGCGTAAAATCATCTCCCGAAAGCTCCCGAACCGTAAATCCAAAAACCTCCCCCATGATACCCGCGAGATGCTCTTGCATCAGGTAACGCTCTTCTTGGTCATAGGAAACTCCGGTCATGAGGGAGAGGGAAGTCACCCCTTTATCGCGGATGCCACAGGGGATAATGTACGAGAAATGAGCGAGGTCAGGGGTAATGTTCAAAGCAAAACCGTGATAGGTCACCCAACGTCTCACCGCAATCCCAAGAGCAGCGATTTTCTGTGGATGACCATGGTGAACCCATACCCCGGTATGGGGAGGTAAACGAAAGGCATCCACCCGAAAATTGTGGAGAAAGCGGATCAATCCCTCTTCGAGATGACGTAAAAAAGCATGGACGTCTTTCTGCCAAAAACGCAAATTCACGATGGGATATCCCACAATTTGTCCCGGACCATGATAGGTGATCTCGCCTCCCCGCTCGACTTCGTACACCTCGATCCCTTTTTTCCGAAGAAATTCTTCTCCCACCAAGAGATGCTCTCTCGCCGCGGAACGTCCCAGGGTGAAAACAGGCTCGTGTTCCAAAAGTAACATCACTCCGGCGACCTTCTCCTCGATAACGTATTGCCAGAGCACCCTTTGCCAGTGCAGTGCTTGAGAATATTCGACCGGTTCTTGAAATCGTTTACACCACAACTCTCGACTCATGTACCCCACCCACGCCTCTTGCGATTATCCGTCACCGCTTTTCTTACCGAGTCTTGTGACCAAGACTTTCCTTTCAACGAAACCAATCGCAAACCATCCTTTACGCTCTGCCCGCATTGCCCTGCAAGTTTCGATTGAGCTCCTCTCCATTGTATACCTTTCCCGCTTCTTGCAAAAGTTCCTCCGGAAAAGTTTAGATGTACCCATTTTTATCCTTTGAGTAACCTTCTTCGCATAACTTCTATCCAAAATTGAATAGTCTGAATACTCTCCTAAAAGGAGAAAGAATCGGATGACAACCTCTACCCAAATTCACCATTTCATACCTTGAAAATCCGTGGGAGACAACGAATAAGGTTACAAAACAAGAGCTCTTAACGGGAAGGCAAGTGAGGTTCAAGTAACCGAGGAAAAAGAGTGGTGTCATACTGAGACCCATAGAGTGACCCACCACCTAAGCCAAAGCGAAACTATGGAATAGATAAAGGACTCTCTGCAGCGATCAAATGGCCTGCAAGCGCTATCCCCTTCACGGCTACTACCATATTCGAGTTATGAACAAACTGGGTCTGAGCGAAAAGCACCTGAAAAGCCGACGATAGCCTCAATGAAAGAGCGACCAGGCCAATCACTAAGCCTCATCAAACTGGAAAAATGGGCATGACCAAGACCTATCATACCGGTTAAACTGTTATAGAATGAATAATTGACCGTTATAACCGTTCAGTCATTGGCGATGAGACCAACTCCCGAGCCAAAACCGACGAATAGTAAGCTACCTTTGACAAACAACCCTGGGATAGGTAACTCCGGCTGAATATACTAGCAAAGCATTCTCCAAAATGTCGCCTGACCGTATTGACCATATGGGGGCAGTACGCTCTGGCGGAGAGGGTGGGATTCGAACCCACGAGGCGGATTTCAGTCCGCCTAATCGCTTAGCAGGCGATTGCCTTCAGCCACTCGGCCACCTCTCCGATTATAAGGAATATACCATTTTCTCGTCGGTTTATCAATGTGTACACGAAAAAACCAGAAAAAAGGAGGATTGTTATGCATCCCTTGGCAAAAGGATTTTTGTATCTCGCCCTCTTTTCTCTGCTCCACTACGGTTATGAATTGACTGGTCTTTCTTTTCTCCGACCGATTTGTGGGGTGAATGAATCAGTATTTGAACACCTCAAAATGGGCTTCTTTGCCTACGGTTTCTTAAGTTGCATCGAATACTTCCTCGCGAAAGAACGCGAGCGCGGGCAATCTTTCTTTTTCTCGCGCCTTACATCTAATCTCTTCATTCCCTGGATCCTTTTTCTCCTCTGGTACACTGGCCAGGCTATCTGGGGAAAAAACAACTCCTGGATAGGGGAACTCGCTTGGGCTTTCACGGTTACCGTCCTCGCAGGAACCTTCGGGAGTATCATGGAACACGAAGTGGCAAAAAAGTCTTTTCCTTCCGCAACCCGACTTGTGTTCCTTTTTTTGTGGGGAGCGTCTCTCTTCCTCTTCGTGCGGTTTACTTATCATCCACCGGCAATTGACCTCTTTGCTCTCCCGTGAGCTTTCTCTTTTCGCAACGAGGATGAGCAGCTACTACCTCCGCAGCGAATAAGAGTGCTTCCAACATATCCACCTGGAATTGGGGATTTTCAAGTTCTACTCGTGCATACACTTCTCCCTCATCCCGTGATACGTATTTGGGAGGCAAAGACTTTAAAGCCAAAGCCAAAACATCATCGATACACTGTTCACAACGACACAAATGGGGCTTAAGGCGGTACAATTCTGGTATCAAATCACGCAAGGCTTTCTCCAAAATATTCTTAATCATTAGGCTCCCCTTCTATGCGATGACATCGATGAGGTGCCCTGGCAAAGGCTCCCCTTTTACTGGTTTCTCTCCACCATCTTTCCTATTTTTCTTCTCTCGAGAAGCAGGTTTCCCCGGATTTTCCTTCTCTTTACGGTCTTTATCGTATTGATACGTCTTTTGGTGCGAATCCACCGTTTCCTCTACCTTTTGCGTTTGCCGCTGTAACTCGGCAGAGAACGCCTGCGCTTGTAGAGAAGCTTTGTCATCTTGAACGCGCTGCACCTTGGCAACTTCCGAAGAACGCACTACGGTATTTTGCAAACTTACCGGATCGACCATACCTACTCACCGCTTGGCTAGCTTTGGTCGTTCAAAGGTTCCCAGAACCACCTCTTTATTCTCCTCACGAAAAGACACATATTGGATCTCATCTCGTACCACGTAAGTGAAACGACCGATAGTAATCCGCACTTGAGGATAGACCTTTTCTTCTACCAGCACTTTCCCTTCTCGACTGCCCAACAATTCTTCCAATTCTGCCAGTCGAGTTTCGCAAAACCCTTTTTTCTCATGGGCTAAATCGTAGGCTTTTTTTGCCTTCAGGAGAATCTCTTTGGCGCGAAAATCAAAACCTTTTCCAGCTTGTTGCTTGATGGCCAGCAGTTGAAAAATCTTCTCTGCATCTTGAATTTCACTCTGCAACTTTTGGATTGTTTCTTGAAGACATTTATGCTCTTCGTGGAGTACAGGATCAACACCTACAATAATCTCAGTCCGAGTACCGATGGAAGAACCGATGGTTCGCGCCCATACCAAATTCCCTGCTTTGATCACCCCACCGATAATAGCACCCGGATTCCCCCGCAAAATGACATTTTCTTTCGCGGCAATCTGACTGTGGAGGATCGCCCGCTCTACGATCACTTCTCCGCCAACCTCTATCGAAGCGTTTTCAACTACCTTCGCTTGGAGACTTCCTCCGGCACGTACACTCCCGCGGTTTGCTCCAAAAATCCCTCCCCTCACCCGGACGTTACCACCGGCAACGACCTTTGCCGCCTCCACATTCCCCCACACCTCTACATCCCCTTCAGCTTCAACGGCAAAATCACTTTCCACATTGCCACGAACTAAAATCGATCCTACAAAAGAGAGGTTACCAGTATGAACCCCAACGTTCCCCTCAACTTCGAAGAGGGGCAACACCGAAATAGCTTTCCCAACCACTACCGGTCGTCCGGCAATTTTGGCTCGGGCACCCTTTCCATCTTCGGAAAGTTCTACATTTTTTCCCACCACGATCTTCGCCGGCTTCCCTAAGGAGGCAGGAATTTCCTTACCAAAAATGTCTTTCCCCGGCACCCCTTCTTCCGGAGGAACGAGTTCGGCAAGGAGATCTCCAGGAGTTACCTGAGGAACACGGAGGAAACTATAAAAATCAACCCGGCCCTCTTCATTTTCCCGCAGTTCCCGCTGTATTTCCTCGGCGAAGAGAAGGCGGACCTCACCGTCTTTTCCCTTTTGTGGGCGAGTCCCTTCGGCAAGGAGATACGTTCCTGTTCGTTGCAAAATGCCTTCATCTCTTTCTATAACGTCCTGAAGACCGTAAACAATGCCTTTTCTCCGTAAGAACTGGGATAGATTTTCATACCCCTGCAGCTCTTCGGTACTCAAGGGTCGTTTCACCAATAACTCCGCCTTCATCCGGTCACCGGACACAACCAACTGAAAATACCCTTCCCGCTCCAATTCATCAAGGTTTTTTTTCGTTTCCATCCTCCTGTCCTTCCCATTCCTCGATTTTTACCCGCAGTTTGGCAAGAACTCGAGTTAAAATCTGTGAAACCCGTGATTCACCAACACCCAAAACTCTACCGATCTCTTTGAGAGTCAATCCTTCAAAATAGTAGAGAGTGAGCATCAACTTCTCTCGTTCCGGAAGTGCATCCACTAAACGTCCCAAATAGGCTACTAACTCACGGTTTTCCAAAACCTCTTCTGGATTGAAAGAAACTCTTTCTTCCCTTTCCCCTGCTCTTTCTTTCTCTTCCTCCAAAGAAAGAAAAAAACTGCTCCTCTCTCGTTCAACTAACCAAATGATTTCATCAAGCGGTATCCCCAATTCCTGCGATAGTTCCTCCAAAGAGGGATCGACATTCCCCTCGTTCTCTAATCTCTGCCAAGCACGGATAACATCTTTGACCCCTCGCCGCTCCTGACGGGTTAACGGATCGAAACTTCGCAGGTAATCAATAATCGCCCCACGAATACGCGCTAAGGCATAGGTTTCAAAACGAGCCCCCCTCCCTGGTTGGAATCGATCTAAGGCCTGTAATAAACCGATCACTCCCACCTGTTCCAAATCCGCTCGCTCAATGTGGGAAGGTAAGCGATAGAGCATGCGCCCTACAACGACTCTCACCAAATACAGATAATGTTCGGCGAGTTGACTCCGTGCCCTTCTATCCTTCTTGTACCAAAAAGATTCCCACAACTCTTCCAAATCTTCACTGGTCTCGGCGAGATTCATCATGGCTCACATTCCCCTCTTGCACAAAGCTTCCCTGCGTTGCGATCCAAAAGGAGTAATAGAACACTACTACATACACCACCAAAGCCAAGAGCAAAATCCTCCACGCGATGGTAAAAAGACTCAAATTCCTAACAAAACCCCAAATGACGTAAAACACCACTACCAACCAAGTCACAAGCAACGCAAAAAGCCGTGCCAACTTTTTGGGATGGTTCACTCATATCACCTTGACATCTTGCCCCAGGGTTTTAATTTCTAACTTGCCATTCTCAACGTAGAAAAAGATACTCCTTCCTCGATTCCCTCCCACATCCTCTCCTCGCAGGGGAATCTCTAATTCTTTCAACGCCCTCTTCACGGCTTCCGCATTCCGTTGCCCAATATCGAAAAGCGTATCCGATCCTGCAAACATCTTTGCCCCACCGGAAATCTTAGCTAAAAGGTTTTTTCGTCTCACTCCCAGTTTTTCTAATTCGCGGAGCAGAGCCGGAACCGCGGTATCGGCAAATTTGAAAGGGTTGCTCTGTCCGGAGACCTGTTCCGGTAAGAGAATGTGTACCATTCCTCCGATACCTCTCAGTTCATCATAGAGGCATAAACCAATACAAGACCCAAGACCCAAGATACACAACACTTCCTCAGGATCGTTATTCACCGCGTATTCAGCCATTCCTACACTTTTCTTACGCTGCATATCACACAACTCCTATGGTTTGTAAAATAATCTCTAAGGAGCCCGGATCCGGAATAAGCATGAAATATCCCTTAATTTTGTCCTCTTCTTCCACAAATTCAGTCTCGATAAGGAGGGCATAATCACCCCGCTTGGAAATTTCAATGAGCACT
Organism: uncultured bacterium; assembly: GCA_937139415.1. Lineage (GTDB taxonomy): Bacteria > Atribacterota > Atribacteria > Atribacterales > Caldatribacteriaceae > CAKZPS01. The sequence goes on along the minus strand of CAKZPS010000006.1, from coordinate 49,230 downwards.
ACATCGACAATTGCTCCGGCCATATCAACTGCAATGGCCGGGACAGAGTGATTCAAATCCAAATTGGTGAAATCAGCTAAGGCAGCAAGGTATGAAGAGGATAAGATGTTCCCGATTTCTCCCATCGCCGAAGCAGCGAGCTCATCCATCTCCAAAATTTGTTCCCGTGCAGGGGTTAAATCACCAAGGAGAATGCGCATGATTTTGATCGCATCATCAATAGTCATCACGAAGAGAATGTGCCCTTCTATCGCCCCAAACATACTGAGGTATACACCCAAAACCTCTTTTTCTGCCCCTCCCAACCACTCTGGAACCTCTTTGAGAGGAATAAGACGCACCAACGGGACACTCATTTCCACTCTCTTTCCCACCATTTTGGAGAGAGCGGTTGCGGCATTACCAGCTCCAATATTCCCTACTTCTCGAAGGGCGTCAAGTTGCAATTCGTTTAAACCTTCAAAAGAGAAAGTCATTGTCCACCTCCTACGCCTTTTGGTAGAAGAAGGGGAGCACGTATCGTAGCCCGAAAGAAGATGGATCGGGAATGCGTTCGGTACTCCCAATCCAAAGATAACCACCCGTTTTCAACGCACGACTCATTTTGGAAAAAGCGATCTTCTTTGCTTCCTCTTCGAAGTAGATGACCACATTACGACATACCACTAATTCAAAGGTTTCTCTCACTTCATCCCGTAGAAGGTCGTGCTTCTCAAAAGTAATTCTCTTCTTCAGTCGTGGAGTAATCCCGTAACTCCCATTCCTTGGCTCCAAATATTTTTCCCGATAGATGGGTGGCATACTATTAAAGTAGGCTTCATCATAAATGCCGATTTTTGCCTTCTCCAAGGCGTCATCGTCAATATCGGTAGCCCAGATCTGGTAGAGCCTTTTGGGGGTCATTTCTTCGAGAACCATGGCAATGGAATAGGGCTCGCTCCCCACCGAACAGCCGGCACTCCATATGCGCAGTACCGAACCGGCGATATTCATGACTTCTGGTAAAATTTTAGTCCGTAAATCTTCAAAACGCTCCGGATTGCGGAAAAACTCAGAGACGTTAATGGCGAAACGATTTTTAAAGTCCTCTAAAACTTTCGGATTCTCTTCCAAAAGTTGAGCATACTCTTCTACGGTGTTCGCTCCTGCCCGGAGCATAATGAACTGCAAGCGCCTTTGAAGCTGTGTTTCCTTATAGAAAGAGAGGTCGATGCCCACTTTCTTTAACACTACCTCGCGTAAGTACAAAAGATCGCTCTTACTCAGCACATTCTACACTCCTTCAAGAACATTCTCATTTCGGTCCCACGCTACGATAGCCTCTCCAATCTCTTCTAAGGGGAGTACCCTATTTGCCAAACCTTCTTCAATAACCGCCCGAGGCATACCAAAAATGAGCGAAGTTGTTTCGTCTTGAGCGATGACCGTCCCGCCTTCTTTGCGTACCAAACGACACCCTTCTAAGGCGTCTTTCCCCATCCCGGTTAAAACCACGGCGAGAATTTTGTTGCGGAAAATCTTGGCTGCGGAAAGGAGAGAGATATCGGCACACGGCTTCAAACCTTTTAGCGGTGGATCATCATTTAACACTATTCGCTTGTCTTTCTCGATGAGGAGATGCCTCCCCCCAGGAGCCATGAAAGCCCGGTTAACCGTCAACCGCTCTCCATCCTCGGCTTCTTTGATCGATAGGGGCGCCATCTCACTCAATCGCTCGGCGAGGCTGCGGGTAAAACCACCCGGCATGTGTTGCACAAAAATCACCCCACTCCGCTCCAAGGGGGCTAAATTCTTGACCACCACTTGCAACGCCTTTGGCCCCCCTGTCGAAGAGGCGATAAACACTAAACGCTCACACTCTTGGTCTTTCCTTCCCGGAACAACCTTTTTGCGCACCACCTTTTCTCGTCTTGCGTACGCTTTGACCCGATCGAGAGGAATCTTACTCGCTTCCTTCACTTTTTGGAGAATTTCGTCTCTCTTCTTTTCAATGTCCAAGGAAATACTCCCCGAAGGCTTGGGAATAAAATCTAAGGCTCCCCGCTCCAACGCCAATATCGTCGCCTCACTCCCCTCCTGGGTAAGAGCACTCAACATAACTATACGTTCTGGTCTTCGCTCCAGAGCCTCTTTCAAAAAATGCAACCCATCCATGCGCGGCATTTCCACATCGAGGAGAATCACATCAGGTGATACCGTCTTTAGCTTTTCTAAGGCATCAAGTCCATCACTACACTTGGCGACCACTTCAATTTCTGGATCGCTCTCGAGCATATCTCCCACCATTTTGCGCATGAAACTTGAATCGTCGACGATCATTACCCGAATTTTACTCATCGCTTTAAAAGCCCTCTCTTCCGCAATTCTACCTGTTGTTTAAATATATACTTTATGATTTCTTCACGATCCTTATCGGAAATACTGGTAAACCGAAAAGCGTATACATCGGGAGCATCCTGACGCACTACTTCCGCTTTTCCCATGATATCTCCACCGTTCATAATCAGGCAAAACACCACTTCTTCTCGAGAATCGAAGGCATCTTTTCCTTTGGCAAGATGGATGAGCATTCCCCCTCCACTGATATTTTTCGTCACCCCCTCTAAGGTTTTTTCTCCCTTTTTGAAGAGTACCGGCAAAGCCACAGTGAAGCGGACGTAGTCCCGACGCTGTTCCCGAGTGACCGCTGGAGGCATGGGCAACACCACATAAGCTATGCTCCCTTTCTTCGTCCGATTTTTCACCGAGGAACGGAAACGAAAGACCTCATTCTCTCCCACTACGTATACATCGAGCTCTTCTCCAATCGCTACCGGGACTAAAACCCCTTTCTCTTGAGGTGCAGCAATCCATATTTCGTCATCACGCACCATTTCAATGCGACTGGGATAGTAAACGATGACTTCTTCTCCTCCGGCTTCTTTTTTAGCGACCCCCAGGTTCAGACGGCGATTGACCTTGAAAATTCGATTGACCTCCATACTCCTTATCCACCCTTTACCGTCCCCTCTATTCTGAGCTCCATCTCCCGAGGTACTTCCTCAAAAGCAAGGACCACAAGTTGAGGAATGTACGCCCCCAAAAGATTCCGTAAACCCCTTCTTATTCTACCAGGAACGACAAGAATTGGGAAATGCCCCAAACTTACCATTCTCTCTACCATCTCGCTGAGATTATGAATAATGGTACGGAACATCTGGGGTTCTAAACTCTCTTCTTTGGCGAAAATTTGTTGAAAGTATTGTTCCAAACCGGTGTCCAAAGTCACCACATGGAGTCGATTATCTCTCTCAAGATACTGTTTGCAAATTGCCCGACCGAGTTTGCGGCGTACAAATTCGGTGAGTTCTTCAACGCTTTTCACTTGATGCACAGTATCCGCTAAGGTTTCTAAAATCATAGGGAGGTCTTTAATCGGAACATTCTCGGTTAAAAGGTTCTGCAATACTTTTTGCACCTCGCCAAGCGACATGTTTTGAGGGATGAGCTCTTCAACCACAGCTTGGTTCGTCCTCTTCACCTGTTCGATGAGGAGCTGGACATCTTGGCGGGTGAGGAGCTCAGCAGCATGCGCTTTCAGAACCTCCGAAAGGTGGGTGATGAGAACCGTTTCCGCGTCTACCAAGCTGAAACCGGCAATCTCGGCGTTTTCTTTTTGTCGTTCATCCACCCAATAGGCAGGAAGATTGAACGCCGGCTCTCGGGTGGCAATTCCCTCGATGACCATACCCTCCCCCTGGGGATGAATGGCCAGATAGTGGTGAGGAATAATCTCCCCCTTCGCTACGTCGATACCTCGGATTTTGACCAGGTATTCATTAGGACGTAACCGCAAATTATCACGGACACGAATAGGAGGAACGACTAATCCTCGCTCACGAGCAAAATTAATCCGCATTTGGGTAATACGTTCGAGAAGGACTCCTCCTTCTTTCGCGTCAAACAAGTGTACAAGACCATAACCAATCTCTAACTCCACCGGATCGACCTCGATGAGTCGAGCGATTTCTTCTGGAGTTTTGGGCAATTCTTCCTTCGGTAACTCTTCTTTCACTTCTTTCTTTTCTTCCCTTTTAAGGTAGGCAAACCCTCCGGCAAAGAGTGCCAAAAGGAAAAAGGGAATTTTGGGAAGTCCAGGGATCATGCCCAGAAATAGGAGCAAGATCGCCGTCAAAAGTACCGCGCGCGGAACTTGCGTGAGCTCTCGCGACACATCCTGCCCCAAGCTTTCTTCGCTCGCTGCCCTGGTCACTACAAGACCACTTGCGGTAGAAATGAGTAAGGCCGGAATCTGCGCCACCAATCCATCGCCCACGGTGAGAAGGGCATAGGTTTGGAGAGCCTCCTCAATACCTAAGCCTCTCTGCAATCCTCCCACCACGATACCACCTAAGAAATTGATCATAGTGATGATCAGTCCGGCAATGGCATCTCCACGCACAAATTTACTCGCTCCATCCATAGCCCCGTAAAAATCAGCTTGGCGCTCGATTTCCCGCCGTCTCCGGCGTGCCTCTTTATCATCGATGAGCCCGGCGTTCAAATCAGCGTCTATACTCATTTGCTTTCCGGGCATGGAATCCAAAGTGAACCTTGCCGCTACCTCAGCGATACGATTTGCGCCGTTCGTGATCACCACAAACTGAATAATGATCAAGATCAAGAAAATGATGAAACCAACCACATAGTTCCCTCCCACCACGAAGGTACCAAAAGTGGCAATGAGCCGCCCGGCATATCCTTGGAGGAGGATTAAACGGGTCGTAGAAACATTCAAAGCCAAACGGAAAAGGGTAGCAAAGAGGAGGAGTGACGGAAATACGGAAAACTGGAGAGGATTGACGATGTAGGTAGTGGTAAGAAGCACCATCACCGAGAGGGTGATATTACAACTCAAGAGGAAATCAACCAACATCGGGGGGAGAGGAATTACCATCATGATAATGATGAGAATGAAGAGAAAGGCAAAGAGAAAATCGCTATTCTTCCCACTCCGCTCGAAAACCTTAGCCAAGCTCTCTCTCATACTCTCCCTCGCTTTACCCTTTGGTTGAGGCGATACACGAAGGCTAATATTTCCGCAACCGCCCGATAGAGGAAACCGGGAATTTCCTGACCGATCTCACAATGCTTAAAGAGCTCCCGTGCCACCTTCCGATTCTCTACAATAGGTATACCGTGTTGGCGGGCAATTTCTTTAATCTTCTCCGCGATCAATCTCTGCCCTTTGGCCACCAAAATCGGAGCGCGCATTTTACCCCTCTCGTAGCGAAGCGCACAGGCGATATGAACCGGATTGGTCACCACCACCTGTGCTTTGGGCACTTCCTGCATCATGCGGCGACGGGCAATTTCTCGTTGCCTCGCCCGAATGCGCGAGCGGATGACCGGATCCCCTTCGGTTCGCTTATACTCCTCTTTGAGTTCCTCGCGGGTCATGCGAATGTTCCGCTCGTATTCGAAGCGTTGGTAAAAGAGGTCAAAGAAACCCACTCCTAAAAAGAGACCGCCTAAGGTGAGTCCTAAGCGACGTGAAAGTACCCCTACCGTTTGTAACGCTCCGTGTATCTCCATTTCGGTAAGATTGGTCAAAAGAGGAAAGCTATTCCGTAACACGGTATAAGCAATGAAAACACCCAAACCAATCTTCAAGGACACTTTGAGAAACTCCACTCCAATGCGTAAGGAAAAAAGCCGCTCCAAACCCCGTATAGGGTTTACGTAATCGAACTTTGGTTTTAATCTCTCCAGAGAGATAACAAAACCGGTCTGCAAAAACCCCAAAAAAACCCCAATTCCCAAACTGAGAAGCGCGATTGGGGCAACGAGACGCACAACCGAAACCACACTCCTCTCTCCTATTTCCAAAGCCCAGGTAAGCGTATCCGAAGAAGGTAGCGGTTCCGTCCACATCATCCGGGTGAAACGGAGCGCCCCCTGCCACAAGGTAGGGAAAAGAATCCCCGTTCCCACAAATAGCACCAAAAAATGAAAACCGCTAGCAAAGTCGACACTAAGGGGAACTTGTCCTTTCTTCCGTAGTTCCTCCCTCTTACGCGGTGTCGGCGCTTCGGTCTTCTCTTGCAAGGGCACGAGACATCACCTTTCTCCACCTTCTAAGATAAAAATTTATGCCATTACCGAGGGACAAAAACCTGGAAGAAACCCCGAACAAAAAGTTCCACAAATTTCTCTAAGAGGGGAAAAAGGTAGGGAAGGGTCATGAGGCTCAAAAACAACCCTACCCCCACATTGAGCGGTAATCCCACCACGAACACGTTCATCTGGGGAACAACTCGAGAGAGAATAGCTAAGGTGAGGTTGGCCAAAAAGAGAGCTGCCATGATTGGTGCCCCAAGTTGCAAAGCTACAAGCATCACCTCGCCAAAGAGCACAAGAAATGCGGGAAACATAGTAGATCGCACGGCAAAAGTTCCCAGGGGAATAACCCGGAATGAATATGCAAGGCCCTGTAAGGTGAGATGATGCCCTCCAATGCCTAAGTAATAAAGAAGGGCGACCACAAAATAGAATTGCCCCATAACCGATGCACCCAAATTGGAAAGCGGATCGACCACGTTCACGTAACTGAAACCGATTTGAAAATCGATCACCTCGCCAGCAATTTGCAGGGCGGAAAAAACCAAATTGGTCACAAACCCTAAGGCAAGGCCGAGCAAAAGTTCGCTCGTCAAGGTCAAAAAATAGGTTCCCAAGACGCTCGGCTCACGGAAACTCAGAGTGAGAGTGGGAAAAACGATCATCGCAAGGAAGAAAGAGAAACCGATCTTCACAAGAGGAGGGACAATCCGACTATTGAAAATGGGAGCGGTTAAAAAAAGTCCTAAAACCCTCACCCACACGAGGAGAAATTGAGGAAAAGAACCGAAGAGAAAATCCATACTACCTCACAAGCAAAGGGAGGTTCCAGAACAACTCAATGACAAAATCGAGGATCACCCGAATCATCCACGGACCGAAGAGGACGAAAATGAGGATAACTACGAGAATCTTGGGCACAAAAGTGAGCGTCAATTCGTGAACCTGAGTAACGGCCTGAAAAATGCTCACGAGAATTCCTATGGCTAATGTCGCTCCTAAAATCGGCAATCCCACTTTTAACACCACCAGTAACGCCCCACGTCCTACTTCTAAAAAGAGTTCTTCACCCATCTTGGACCTCCTATTTCACACTGAGGACGACACCTCGGGCAATGAGTTCCCATCCATCCACGAGAACGAAGAGGAGAATTTTGAAAGGCAAGGAAATGAGTATGGGAGGGAGCATCATCATCCCCATAGACATCAATACGCTCGCTACCATCATGTCGATGACGAGAAAGGGAACGTAAATCAGAAAACCCAAAGTAAAAGCAATTTTCAATTCACTCAAAATGAAGGCGGGAATGAGAACGTGGGTCGGTACATCTTGCCGCGTGGCCGGGCGAGGCGAACGAGAAAGAGTGACCATCAAAGCTAAGTCTTTCTCCTGAACTTGTCGAAACATAAAATCCCGTAAAATTGCTACTCCCCGATTGAAAGCCTCAGTCTGATTGAGATTCCCCTGTAGATAAGGGGTCAATGCTTCCTCGTTGATTTGGGTAAAAACCGGTGCCATGATAAAAAAAGTGAGAAAGAGCGCAAGACCGATGAGTACCGGGGTAGGGGGAATTTGGGCCGTTCCTAAAGCATTGCGCACAAAGGCTAATACCACAATCACCCGAGTAAAAGAAGTCACCATCACGAGAATGGCCGGAGCTAAGCTCAAAATGGTTAAAAGGAGAATGATTTGGAGAGAGAGGGCCATGTCTCTGGGACCCTGCGCCTCTTGTGGCTCTACGGTAATACGGGGGAAAGCGAGAAAAGGGAAGGAAACTTCCTGCGCCTCGAGCGGCGTAACCCCCAAGACACTCCATACCATACAAATAATCACTCCCAAGAAAAGACAATATTTCCCTCTACTCGCCAGGATCTTCATGAGACTTTCTCCGAAAAAGATGGTCGAGGTAATTGGAAAACCCTGAGGTTGGGTTTTCTACCAGGTCCTCTCTACTGAGTTCGGTGATTTCCCGCACGTTGTTTCCGCTCTGAGCAATGACCACCATTCGTTCCCCGATTTGGAGGATATAAAAAGAGAGGTTAGTTCGCACGTATAAGACATCAATAATGCGCATGTACTTGGAGGAAGACATACGCACTCCCTGTCCCACAAATTTCCGCAAGACCACGAACAATACCCACAGAATGGCAACAACGAAAAGGAAGGCAAACACAAAGCGTACTACTCCTACTCCCCCTTGCCATCCTGAAGGAGGAGCTACCTCGGGTAAATTCAGCTCTTCTTGTGCGGTAACCCGCACGGTAAGTAAATTACTCCCTAAGAAGAAAAGGAAAATGTAAGAGAAGAGTTTCATCCTCGCGCCTCTTTTAACCCCCGAATACGTTCTTCTGGACTCACGATCTCGGTAATGCGAATACCAAAGTTTTCCTCGATGACTACCACTTCCCCTCGTGCAAGGAGCACATCGTTCACATAGAGATCGGCCGGTTCTCCGGCTAACTTATCGAGCTCCACAATGGAACCAGGACCGAGATCCAAAATTTCGCGAACGGATAACCTCACCCGTCCCAACTCTACCACCAAAGGCAAGGTTACGTCGAGGAGTAACTCAATGCTGACTTGGGAAGCAAGTTCTTCCTGTCTTTTAAGCTCGGCAAATTCCACTGGTCGCGCTTCGATCTTCTCTTTGGCGGGTTGTTCCCGAGGAATCTCCCTCTTCGTTTGAGACACTTCGCGGATTGTCTCCGGTTCCTTTTCTTCTGATACCGGTGGAAGGAGAATTGAGGTCACTTCGCGTACAAAATAGAGGGGCATAAGTTGGATCATATAACTATCGATGACCCCATCGACCACAAGATGACACATCACTTTAACCACGTAACGCTCTTGTCCTTGAAGCCACTCCTTTTCTAATTCTTCTACCTCTTCAAAAACCACGATCGGAGGAGAAATGGCAATCTTACAGCTCAAAAATTCAGACATCGCCGTCGATGCCGATCCCATCATCTGATTCATCGCCTCTCCTAAGGCACTCGCCTCAAGCTCTCCCAAAGACTCGGGTAATCCTTCCTTGCCATCGCCACCCATCATGAGGTTCACGATGATTTTGGCATCCTCTTCCTTGACAAATAAGATATTGTCCCCTTGGAAACCTTCCTCATACACCACTTTGACTAAGAGATGTCTTTCGGGAAATACTTCTCCACCTTCTTCAAGGTCTAATATGTCCACTTGAGGAACGGTAATTTCTACCTTCCTTCCTAAAAGGCCGCTTAAGGCTGTCGCCGCCGAAGCCATGGATATATTACCCAATTCACCAATTAAATCCTTCTCTTGAACAGTTAACACTTCCTCCATTGCTCATTCCTCCTCTATCAATTCGGTGATCCGGAGCGCAAGACGCTTTCCTCTCCTCCCCGATACGCCACGCATTTTGAGGTTTTTGCCGATGAAAACATCAAGAGGATCACTCATTTTCTTATCCAACGCAATGACATCCCCGACTTCTAAATTGAGAATTTCTCTCATACTCAAACGGGTTTTCCCTAATTGCACTATCAAAGGCAAAGAAACCTTTTCCAATCTCTTGTGAAGATTCTCTTGCACCACGGGATCGTACGATTTTTTACTGGCAAACCACAGCGAAGCACTGAGCTTTTGGGCAATGGGTTCGATCACGATGTAGGGAATGCAAATGGTCATCATTCCACTTTTATTTCCCACTTCCACCTCGAAACTGAAAAGAATCACCATATCATTCCCCGAGACAACCCGCACAAATTCTAAGTTTGACTCCAAGGTCTCTACTCGAAGGTCAATATTATAGATATTCATCCACGATTCTTTCATAGCTCCCATAATTCGTTCTACAATCTCAAGAATAATCCGACCTTCGATCTCCGTGATCGAACGAGGATTGGGGAATTCATCACCAATACCCCCCATGAGCTTATCGATCATGGGGAAGACCACGTCAAGACCGATCTGTAAAATACATTGTCCCTCCAAAGGATGAATGGAAAAAACACACACAAAGGTAGGGTTAGGAACCGAGCGCACAAACTCGTCATAGGTGAGCTGATCAATAGAAATGAGACTCATTTGTAAACGACTCCGTAAAAAACCGGCTAAGCTCGTGGATGCCAAACGAACAAAGGTGGTAAAAATCATGTGGAAGGTTCGAATTTGGTCTTTAGAAAACTTCTCCGGACGTCGAAAATCGTATACCTTAAAGGTGGTTTCTTTTTTCGTTTCTTTCTCTAAATCTTTCGCTTCGACGCCTCCTGAGCTCAAGGCCTTGAGTAGGGCATCAATTTCTTCTTGAGAGAGAATCTCTTTCATCGCTTCACCCACTCATTGAATCACAAAATCGAGGAAATACACTTTCTCTACCTTACCGGTCGTGAGAATCCCGTTCATCCGCTCAATAATCAGTTTCTTTAGGTGTTCTTTCCCTTCGGGTTTCGTCAACTCCTCAAAACTTTGGGCACTGGCGGTTAAAATGATAGCGTCACGGAGCTCCACACTCTTCTTTTTGATTTCATTCTCCAATTTCTTATCCGAAAGACTCACTCCTAAGACGAACTTGAGATAGCGAGGGGTATCCTCATCAACCAGGTTAACCAAAAAATTTCCCTCAAACACGTATATCACTTCTTCTTTTACCTTGGTCTTTTGGGTATCCGAAGGGTTCTGCTTGCCCAGGATGCCGCTCTTCTGGAGATAGGTGTAAGCCATAAAACCGACCATGGCCACGATCACCAACATGATCACCATTTTGAGCGGGGATTTCTTTTTTCCTTCTCGAGCTTCATTCACTTCCTTCTCTTCTGGCATGTTTCCACCTCCTACTCTCGCAAGATGACTATCTCAACCCGGCGGTTTTTCCTTCTATTCTCCTCACTATCGTTGGGAACCAACGGTTGATACTCTCCGTATCCCACCGCAATCAGGCGTTGGGGGGGGATTGTCTTTTTCTCGATGAAATAGCGCAAAACGGCAATGGCCCGTGCTGCAGAGAGTTCCCAATTAGAAGGGAAACGCTGGGTATTGATGGGAAGATTACAGGTGTGCCCCTCGATGCGGACGTGATTTTCAATATTTTTCAAGGTCTCTGCCAAAGCGTCAAGCACGGGAAACATTTCGGAACGCAAATCTGCCTTTCCAATGTCGAAGAAAACATTGTCCAAAAAGGTAATGACAAGACCCCGCTCGTCGATGCGGAAGTTGACCTTATCCTGAGCGATCCGCCCTTCTTTCACCAATTTCTTCTCGATCTCCTTCATGAGCCCCGCCAACTTCATCGGCACCACGGTAGAAGGACTGATCTGGGAAGGAGGACGAGGAACGGGGAGTTCCGAAGGCATAAGCACTCGTGGTCCTCCTTGTAACACCCCTAAGGCACCTTGGAGAGAGAAAATAACCTCTTTGAAGCGGGCTACATCAATGGTGGAAAAAGCAAAGAGAAGCACAAAGGTACACAAAAGGAGAGACATAAAATCTCCGTAGGAAAGCGCCCAAAGAGGTGCTCCAGGCGGATTCTCTTCTTCTCTCTTGACCGGCATTATCACTCACCTCACGCTTCTTTAGTCTCCCGTTTCAAGGGAATGACCCGCTCTTGACCCTCTTTCTCTTTTTCCAGAGCTTCTCGAACCTCCGGCGGGAAGAAGGATTTCAATTTTTCCTCTACGATGCGAGGATTGTCTCCTGCTTGAATAGAAAGAATACCCTCGATGATCACCTCTTTTAAGAGTACCTCTTCACCGCTCCGTAACTTGAGTTTGCTGGCTACCGGGAGACAAAAAGCATTGGCGATGATCGCTCCATAGAGAGTGGTGAGCATCGCCACTGCCATTCCCGGCCCAACCTTTTTCGGATCATCGAGATTCACAAGCATGGCCACAAGACCAATCAACGTTCCGATGAGACCAAAGGCCGGAGCAAAAGCAGCCATACTCTCGAAGATACCTCTCCCCACCTTGTGTCGTTCCTGTAAGAAGAGGAGCTCGGTTTCCAAAATACTCTTCAGTAATTGCGGATCAGTACCATCCACCACTAATTGAATGCCTCGTCGAAAAAAGGGGTCTTCGAGTTTATCCGCTTCCTCTTCAAGAGCTAAAAGTCCTTCTTTCCGGGCTTTTTCGGCCAAAGAAACAAGCAGTCCCACGATTTCCTGGGGGGTGGGAAGTTTCTCCCGCATCGCAATCTGAAAGAGTTTCATGGCTTTCATCACTTGCTCAAAACGGAAACTGATGAGGGTTGAAGCCACGGCACCCCCGACAGTGATGAGCACCGAAGGGAAATTGACAAACATCATGAAATTTCCCCCTGCGGAAGAAAAAAGCCCAAACCCAATCATTAACAATCCCAAGGCTAAACCGATGACTGTCGCTCGATCCATACCCTCATTCCTCCGTTTCCTTATCAATCCGAGAAATCAAAATCTTTCCCCCTCCAGCTTTTTTGCGAAAATCGAGAATTCTCTCAATGATTTCTTCCACCGACTCTCGCACCACGTATTTCTTTCCGGTAACCAAGGTAATCACCGTATCCGGAGTCGCCTCCAAGGTTTCGATTAAATCGGCATTCAGAATAAACGTCGAACCGTTAAAACGAGTTACAGGAATCATGTTACGCGCCTACCCTTCCGAGGAAGGGTAGGCTTTCCTCCCATCTATCGTTTAATATTAATGAGATCCTGCAACATCTCATCGGAAGTGGTAATCACCCGCGAGTTCGCTTGGAAACCACGTTGGGTGACAATCATATTGGTAAACTCTTGCGCGAGATCAACATTCGACATTTCTAAAGCTCCTACCGCAATGCTCCCTCTCCCCCCAGAATTCGCCGCGCCAATATTGGGAAGACCAGAGTTATTGGAAATCTGATAGAGATTCCCGCCCTGCTTGAGGAGACCTCCGGGATTAGCAAAGGTAGCCAGAGCAATTTGCGCTAAGGCCTTGGATTGACCGTTCGTGAAAATCCCGGTGATTACTCCTCCGGAGTCAATGCTCACCATATCTAAGCTTCCTGCTTCATACCCATCTTGCCAGCTGATATAGGCAGTAGAATTCCCTCCGAATTGGGTGAGATTGCTGAGATTAGCCGTAATATTGAGATCCTGTGCTCCGGGGATCCCGGTGAAGGTCAAGTTCGCTGTTCCTCCACTTTGGACTAATCCATTGTTTCCAAACACAAGCGTACCATTACCGCCAGAGATACTTCCATCTAAGATAGCACTCCAACCCCAGGTGTTCGCACCCGTCTTAGTGAAGGTGAGAGTGACGCTATGGGCATTCCCCAAAGAGTCGTATACTTGAGCACTGGTAGTCCAGGTGTCTCCGACCGTGGCATTGGCGTCGAGATTCCCCTCAAAGAGAATATTTGCCGTTGCCTGGGGTCTCATCTGTGCTCCTACCGGAATGACCACCCCCTGCAAAGCCTGGGTAGTATCGATATTTCCATCGTTATCGGCTAACCACCCTTGTACTCGATATCCACTGGAATTGACCAATGCTCCATCAGCCGACATTTTAAATGCTCCATCACGAGTATAATAAATCTGGTTACCATCGCTGACCATAAAAAACCCATCTCCCTGAATGGCTAAGTCGGTCGGATTATCGGTGGTTTGTAGGCTTCCGGCGGTAAAGATGGTGTCGATACTTCCGATCGTAGTTCCCAAGCCAACCTGCTTGGGATTCACTCCTCCGATACCACCAGTTTGAGGACTACGTGCTCCTTCAATAGTTTGACTCAAAATATCCTCAAAGGTCACCCGACTCGCTTTAAATGCTACAGTATTCACATTGGCAATGTTATTGCCAATGACATCCATGCGAGTTTGATGATTCTTGAGTCCTGACACTCCGGCAAATAACGAACGCATCATGACGCTCAAGCCTCCTTCACGGAGCCCCCGCTCCCGCGGACCAGCCCCCAAGAGTTAAAGAATAATGGCTGAATCAATATTGGTGAACACATTCTCTTTACTCGCCTTGCGGTCAAAACAAGTCACCACCATCTTTTGCGGTACGTTGACCACAAAGGCAGTGTTTCCGACTACCACCAGTGAGTTCTTCGCTCCCTTGCGTTCCAAGATTTTCACACTCTCTCCGAGTGATTCCAGGGTTTCGGCATCGATGGAGAGTGACCGTTCCTGAATACGTCTCTGAGCATGGAGAGAAAAAGCGAGCTCCTCTTCACGGAGAATTTTCTCGAAATTACTCTCGCTCTGCCTCTCTCCCGTTTTCCCCCGTACAGGATTTGAGGTCCTACCTTCAATTTCCGGTAAGCGAAAAACATCCACTCGGTTGAACACGTCACATACCTACCTTGATAATTTCATCCAAACTGTACTCTTCGCCCCCTACCACTACCAACCAACGATCGCTCTTTATGACTACTCCCTCAACCGTACCGCTTATTCCACCTTGTAGCGATACCTCTTTCCCCACCAGAGATCCTGCCTGCAAAAGGAGGAGATTCTCTAAGGATTTCTGCACATTCTGCATGGCTTCAAGGGCACTGAACTGGGCTAATTGGGCACTGAATTCTTGACTATCCATGGGCTCCAAGGGGTTTTGGGTACGGAGTTGCAAAACTAAAAGTTGCAAAAAATCATCTTTCCCTAACACGTTCCCCTTCTTCGTTGTGGTTTCACCGGTATTCGTCACTCCTTTCGAAGATACCGTAGGAATCATCTCCATTCCCTCCTAAGCGAGAAGGTTGACTCGATACTCTTCGAAAGACGCTCTACTCGGTGATTCTTCGTCGCTTTCCCCACTCAGAGGACTACCGGCATAAGAGAAAGCACCTTGAAAACGAGGCTGTCCTCCGTTTTCTCCAGTCCAGAAATTCTCAAAGACCAAACCCTGACCCGCCAAGCGTGCTTCCAAAAGTGGAAGGCTCTTTTGAATCAGCTCTTGTGCCTTAGGATTGGCAACTTCCCACATACATTGCACACGTTGGTCGTCTTCCCGTACGTGCACTACGATGGTGCCCAGCGATTCTGGCTCAAGCTTGATGGTTACTTCTTTACCTCCTCTCTCAGCAGAAGCAACCTGCAAAATTTGTTCGAACACTTGAGCCACCTCTTCGGGATCTCGTGAAGGGGTAAAGGAAAGAACTCCTGCAGGAACTTCCTTCACTCCTTGAGGAACCGCCTCTCCTAAGGGAATGGTATCTCGAGCTTCGCTATACGATTTGGGAGTTGGGTTTTCCGAACGAATTCTCTTCTCTTCACCGAGAGAAACCTGCCGAGCATCACTTGCCAGTTCTTGGGTAGAGACTATTATTTCTTCCCCATTCTCCCTCCCATCTTCCGTTTCAGGTGTCACACCGGGTGCTTCCATAGAAGTAGCATCTCCTTCCGTTTCAAAAACCGCCGAGAAAGTTGTGCCCCCGGCTATCTCTAAGGAAGGAGCCGATTCACTCTCGTTTTCCTCGCCATCTACCGGTGTACTGGGACAGGGAGAGAGCCCCGATGTTTTTCCCCCACACCCACACTGATTGCCGTTGAGGGAGGAGGGAAAGACGCGGTTCAAGGAAGATTGCTCCGCTTGCGCGCTTTGACCAAGGGCGGTAAGGGAAGCAAAGAGCATGGTAAAGAACTCGGTCAGTGCGTCCTTAGAACCTTGAATCTGAAACGCAAACTCTCCGTTCTCATTCTTTCCTCCGGTGATACTCAAAGTTCCCTTCTCTCCCAAATCGAGAGAGAATTGGATACTCTCTACATCCTCGAGAAACTGAGCAATACTCTCTTTCACCCGTGTAAGGTCAATACCGAAACCTTCCTCTTGGCACGAGGAAACACATCCCGAAGACGAACACCCCCAGGGGAGAGAGGTGGCAAAAGAACGCGATGCTCCATTTCCCTCGATCGAAGTTGTTTCTCCCCAACACGCGGTTTGCGGTGTGACGGCCATGTTCCCACAACACCCTCGGGTTCCCGAAGGATATGCGCCTCCGGCCAATTCCCATCCTGCTTTCTTTGTGCTTTCTTCAAGCAAGACGGCAAAATCAAGAGATGGAGTACTACTCTCCTCTCCTGGCACTTTTTTCTCTTGGTGAGAGGGGCTCTGTACTCTCATGCTCTCTGGTATCAAATGAGGCAACACGAACAAGGTCACGGTTTCACCTCCCCATCATTTTTTTGGCAACGCTGGCGGCGCGATCCGCCGGCATAGCCTGCAAAATTTCCGCTACCTGTCGCTCCTTCATGGAAGCCAAAATACTGACCACCTCCTCATCAGAAAATTGTTCTAAAATACGCACCGCTTCCTGCGGTTCCATGGCAGCATAAATCTTGGCCACCCGATAGAGGTTACCTGAAGCACCCTCCGTATGAGCGGTTTCTCCTCGGGGAGAAGGTGAAGGAAGAGGTTGTTCAACCTCTGATGGCTCGACCTCTCCCTCGGGGAGAGGTTCGATGGTGATCACCGGTTCTCCTTCTTGAGGAGTAATATTCATCGCACTTTGATCCTTGGGTGGTTCTTGCGATTCCCCTAACGCACCACCCTCTATCGCAATCATGACCTCTCCCTGTGCACCCTCGAGTTGCGGACCCTGATAGAGGGGTTCTCTCACTTCTTCCGGAACATTCACTTCCCTTTTCTCCGTTCCATTCTCTGCCATTCCTTTCCCCAGTCGCAAGAATTGCAAAAAGGGAATCTCCACAATGCCCAAAAAGTTGAGAAAGAAAACAAAAACTAAACCAAAAACTACCAAGTACATCAAAAGTTCCCCGCCACCACCCTTCCCTTGGCGAGCACTTTGCGTGGCATGAGTTGAGGTGACGAAACTCCCTTGTCGCTTCTCTTGAGCAAGACGAGGTTTCTTGGACGGACGTTTCCCGGGTTGTTCCTTGCTACCGCCCACTGATTATCCCTCCAAAACCTTCTTGATAAATCGTTGTGTCTCGAGAAAGGGGGGGACTCCCCCGTATTCTTTGACTCTCCCCGGTCCAGCGTTATAAGCTGCCAAAGCCAATTGGAGATCCCCAAAACGCTCTAAAAGCCCCTTCAAGTACCGTACTCCCCCATCGAGGTTTTCCCGCACATCGAAGGGGTCCTGTACTCCTAAATCCTTGCACGTTTCTGGCATGAGCTGCATGAGTCCCATGGCTCCTCGAGGAGAAACAGCCGAGGGATTAAATCCCGATTCGACTTGTACCAGCTTCCTCACCAGCTTCGCATCCATCCCGTATTTCTCCGCATATTCTTCAATGAGCTCATCAAAGGAGACCGACTGAAAAGATGAAGGCGAGGACGAAGCCGGTTGATTCCCCGAGCGGGGAAAACTCCTCTCAATCTCTTCGATACGGGCAAGGATTCTCGCTAAACCCTTGGGAATCATGCTCTTACCTCCGCACGTACTGTTGCACCGCAATCTCGTCCAAGGCTTTTTGATCGTTTCTGGCAATCTCTAAGGTAAATTCTTCATAGCGCTTATCTCGGACCTTCTCCACTACTTTTCGCTCTATCGCTGCCGCTACCAACTCTTCCCGAGTACGACGAATTTGTTCTTCCAGTTCTCGCAAGTACACTTTCATCTTTTCAATCCGAATTTCCAAATTCTGGAGGCAATTCTCGTACAACATTTCCTCTTCAATTCGCAGAGATACATTACCTTTTCTCTTCTCTTGCCGCTCAGCTAAAATTTCTCCTCTTTGCTTCTCAACCAAGGTTAAATTTATTCGTTGCACCTCTGCTAATTTCTCAAGTTCTGCCAATTTGACTTCAATAAGGTTCTCCTTCAGCTTGCAAGTATCCAAAACTTTCTGGAGTTTAAACTGAAAATTGGGCATCTTTACGCCTCCTCAAAGAGCTTGAAAAGCATATGCAGCGTCTCGGGAAAAGAAAAGTGTTCTCCAATATCCTGACGTAAAAAAGCTCGTACCCGATCAATCATCGATATCGCGTAATCGATACGGGGATTTGAACTACGCTCGTATGCGCCGATGTTAATCAGGTCTTCCGCCTCTCGATACACTGCTAAAATTTCCCGCAGCTTTTGCGCCACCTCTCGGTGACGCTCATCGGTAATTTCAGGCATCAAACGGCTTACGCTCTGCAGGATGTCAATGGCCGGATAGTGCCCCTCAAAGGACAACTTGCGCGAAAGCACGATATGTCCATCAAGGATCGAACGAGCGGTATCGGCGATGGGGTCATTCATATCATCACCCTCGACCAGCACGGTATACAAGGCGGTAATCGTTCCTCGCGCGGAAGTTCCGGTCCGTTCCATTAACCGAGGGAGCAGGGCAAAAACCGACGGCGTGTATCCTCGAGTGGTAGGCGGCTCACCTACCGCTAAACCTAACTCTCGTTGGGCCATGGCCAACCGGGTTACTGAATCCATCATAAAGAGCACGTCCTTCCCCTGATCCCGAAAATATTCGGCAATGGCGGTAGCACAAAAAGCCGCTTTAATACGTAAAAGAGGTGCTTTGTCCGAGGTCGCAACGACCACACAACTCCTTTTCATCCCCTCTTCCTGCAAGTCTCTCTCAATGAACTCTTTGACCTCTCTCCCCCGCTCCCCTACTAAAGCAATCACGTTCACTTCACTCTGGGCATGACGGGCAATCATCCCGAGGAGGGTACTCTTCCCGACCCCGCTGCCGGCAAAGATTCCGATTCGTTGTCCTTTTCCACAGGTCAATATTCCATCGATGGCTTTGATCCCCAAGGGAAGCACTTCGGTAATCCGCTTCCTCTCGAGGGGGGGAGGTGGTTCATTATCAAAGGCGTACTCCGCTTCAGGCTCTATGGGTCCCTTTTCATCAATAGGATTCCCCAAAGCATCGAGCACGCGTCCCAAAACGCCACTGCCCACTCTTATCCTGCCTCTTTTCCCTAAGGCGATGACCTCACTCCCCATCTCAATGCCATTCTTCTCTCCCAAAGGCATGAGCAGAGTACGCTCTCCGCGAAAGCCAACTATTTCTGCCAATACCTCTCTCTCTCCACCCCGGGAACGGATGACGCACACTTCTCCCACCCGAGAGGCAGGTCCTTGCGCCTCAACGACTACTCCTACCGATTGCAGAACCTTTCCATTAAGCCTCAAGGAATCAATTTCTTCAACTCGCTGTGCTAACTTTTGGAAATCAATCATGGCTCTCTTCACGCAGAATTTTCATAATCTCCTCACGGAGATTATCGAGTTGCGTATCAATTTGAGCATCAATACTTCCAAAGACCGTTCCCACCAGACACCCTCCTTCTTTCACCCGAGGATCCTCCTGAATTTCCAGGTAACCGAGTCCGTCAATTTTCCGCAAGAACTCTTCTTTCATCTCCTTCACTCGAACATAGTCATTGCGATTCACGCGGACGATCACTCGTTCTCGATTACTCAGCTTCTGCAACACCCTCTCTACTAACTCGGTAACGAAAGGATGCTCCTCTACTTCTCTTCCGATGATTTTTCTTGCCAAGGCAAAGGCAAATTCTACCATCGGCTCCTGGAGACGATGAAAAAATTCCTGGCGCGTTTTGTGCACCTCTTGTAACCAACTCTCCCAGAGAACAATCTTTTCTTCCAAAATCCTCCGCGCTTCCTCGGTCGCCTCTCTCTTTCCCTCCGCGAAACCCTTTTCCCATCCATCCTTCCAAGCCTCTTCCTGAATCCGCGCTACTTCCTCTTGCGCCCGGGCAAGAAGTGCCTGAGCTTCGCGATGGGCCTGAGAGAGAATTTCCTCCCGCTTCTCTTTCCAATCCTCTTGCAAAAATTGATCTACCAGGGGATCATCGTTAACCTTTTCCTCTTTCCCCACTAGTACTGCAATGGGAGTAAGGCACACCTGTTTATACACCTTAGACAATGACCTCATCCTCCCCACCACGAGCAATCACGATTTCTCCGGTTTCCTCCAAACGACGAATAATATTCACCACTTTCTGCTGTGCCTCGTTGACCACCCGTGCCCGTACCGGTCCCATGTACTCCATATCCTCTTTAAGCATTTGGGCAGCTCGCTGGGACATGTTGCGGAAAATTTTCTCCTGTACCTCTTGTGAAGAACCTTTGAGGGCTAAGGCCAGGTCCTTCATATCCACCTGACGCAACACAAGCTGTATCGCTCGGTCGTCGAGAAGAACGATGTCCTCAAAGACAAACATTTCCGACTTAATCTCTTCTGCCAATCCAGGATCTTTCTCTTCTAAGGCCTCCAGAATACTCTTTTCCGTTCCTCGATCGCTCTTATTCAAGATCTCGATGAGTTTCTTTCTCCCGCTAATGCGGGTAAAATCCTGTGCCAAAAAGCTCGAAATTTTGCGTTCCAATACTGACTCAATATGCCGGACAATTTCTGGAGAAGCGCGCTCCATGAGCGCAATACGCATGGCCACCTCTCCACGAACAGTTTCGGGAAGATTGCCCATGATGGTCGCTGCTTGCTCCGGCTTGAGGTAGGAAAGAATCAGGGCGATAGTTTGGGGATGTTCACCCTGGATGAAGTTCAAAAGCTGCAAAGGATCGGCTCGACGCAGAGCTTCGAACGGAGTTACTTCGAGAGTGGCCGAGAGACGGGTAATGATTTCCTGCGCCTTATGAGGTCCCAAAGCTTTTTCTAAAAGCTGACGCGCGTATTCAATACCACCCTGCGAGATATACTGTTGTGCCACTGCCAAATGGTAAAATTCACTCACCACTTCCTCTCGGATTTCGGGAGGTACTTTCTCCAAAGTAGCAATTTCAATGGTGAGGTCTTCGATCTCTTCTTCGCTGAGTCGCTTCAAAATAGATGCGGAAAGATCCGGACCCAAGCTCACGAGAAGAATTGCTACCTTTTGTTTGCCGGTTAATTGTTTTCGAGGAACAATGGCCATAGTCTCAATCCTCACTCAACCAGCTCCGTATGAGCTTCGCTGCATCGTCAGGATTATGTTCTACCAATTTCTTGATATCCTCCTCCATTTTGCGTTGTACCTCGAGCTTCATTCTCTCCTCGGGCGACAACTCAGGAGGACGAACCATAGAAGGAGTAATAGCCTCGGTTTCTTCTTCATAACCTTCTCCTTCCTCCTCATATACTTCTGCTACTACTTCCTCCGGCGTCACTGCAGCGACTAAAATTTTTCTTCCCAAGGAATAGAAGAGGAGAATGAAAAAGGCTATGATGCCATATCTTATGAGGAGTTCGAGAAGGTTCATGAATTTCTGGGAGGCCAAAATTTTCGCCTCTTCCTCTTCCGCAGTACGACTGAAAGGCAAACTCTCCACAATGACCATGTCACCCCGGGCAAGATCCAAACCAGCTGCTGCTTGCACCACCTTCCGCACCTTCTCTACCGCCTCCGGCGGAAGGGTACTATCCACTAAAACTGCTACCGATAGTTTCTTAATTCGTCCCGGAGAAGTAGCATACCGTTCCAAAATTCGGTTCACTTCGTAATTGGTGGTAGACTCTCTCCGGTTGTAATTACTCGCCTGTTGCGATTGCTCTTCCTCCCCGTACAGAGGAATATTCGAAGCGACACCTGGTTTTCCTCCCGGTTGAGCAGCTTGCCCTTGATACTTCTCTTCTACCTCTTGCGTGCTTCGCATCACTCCTTCAGCACCAACCACCGGTTCGTAGATTTCCTTCTCTCCTTCTCGTCTTTCAAAATCCAAATCGGCGCTGACTCGTACTACTGCTTGACGGTACCCCAGTACTCCTTCAAGCATAGACTGGATTTGACGGGTTAAGGTTTCTTCTACATCTTTCTTCACCTGTAACTGGGTTGCAGTCAAATTGGCCACACTCAAAAGGGTAGAAGTTTCCCCCGCGCCACTCGCCAAAATATTCCCGCGATCGTCAAGAATGGTGACCCGCTCCGGAGAGAGACCTTCCACGCTATTGGCTACCAAGTTGGCAATAGCTTCAACTTGTATCTCTCGCAAACTCGTTTCCGGTCGAAGTTTCACCACCACCGAAGCGGTTGGTTCCTTTTCTTCCTCGGTAAAGAGTTTCTCTTCGGGGATGACGAGATGTACCCGTGCTCCTTCCACCCCTTCAAGCTGCATAATGGTCTTCTCAATTTCTCCTTGAAGCGCTCGTTGATAATTGACCTTTTGCAAAAAACTGGTTAACCCAAAAGTGTTCCGGTCTAAAATCTCAAAACCAACGCCCTTAGTGGGCATACCCTTCTGCGCTAATTGCATCCGTGCTTCATAGACTCGATCCTGGGGTACCTCCACCCGAGTTCCTCCTTGCGATAACCGATAAGGAATATTCAATTCTTTGAGGGTATCCACAACTCGTCCGCTTTCTGCCGGATCAGAACTGACCAAAAGTGGCGCATAATCCGGCCTTCCCGAGTAGAGGAATACGGTTGCTAAACCTGCGACAAGAACGGTAGTGAGGAGAACGAATAACATCCGTTGCCCTGGATTCATCCCCCCCCAAACGTTCTTCAACTGTCCGGTGAAATCGGCAAGTGGACTCTTCATGTGTACATCACAGTTGCATGCGCATAATTTCTTGATAAGCTTCGATGACTTTGTTCCGCACCTGGACGGTCAACCCTAACGCCAGATTGGCCCTCTCTAAGGCAATGAGCGCTCGATGAAGGTCTTCCTCTTTTCCCAAAACCACGTCTTGAATGGCTGAATCAGCTTCAAGTTGGAGATCGTTGACCTTTTCTAAGGCTTCATTCAGCATGGTTCCAAAGTCCTTGGGAAGAGCCGAGTTTTCCTTTTTACTCTCTTCAATTTTGGGTAAAGAAAAAACCAAACCGTCAACGCGTCCAATCTCCATGACTCAAGCCCCCTATCGACCAATGTTGAGAGCGCTATTGAGCATGTTCTTCGTGGCATTAAGAGCCGTCACATTGGCCTCATACGCTCGTGTCGCCGCCAGGAGATCCACCATCTCGTTGACCAATACCACGTTGGGGTATTCAACCCATCCTTGTTCATCTGCATCCGGATGACCGGGTTCATATACCTTTCGCGTTGGAGTGTCCTGATCCTCCTCAATCGCGCTCACTTTCACGCCCCCATCCAAAAGGGTTTCAAAAACAACGTCTTTCCTCCGATACGGTCCACCCGAAGGAGTACGAGTGGTTTCCGCATTGGCGATATTAGAAGCGATGACATTCATTCGCAGACGTTCTGCGGTGAGACCGGAGGCACTGATATCAAAATTACGAAAAATCTTCATTATTTCACCTCCCTGATGGCGATACTGAGACCATTCAATTTTCCCGATGCCATCCTGGTTAATGCCTGATAATACAAGGCGTTCTCTAAAACCATGGTCATCTCCCGTTCAATATCCACTCCCGAACCATCTTGACGAACGACGATACTCTCCTCCTGAGAGAACTCCTTCATTCCCCATCTCTCCTGCGTTCCCGTTAAATGTTCACTATGAGTCTTCTGCAAGGAGAGTTCCTTCCGTTCTTCCTTCTCGTACTCCTGAAGTAACAGGGAAAGGAATTCCATATCCTTGCGCCGGTATTCAGGGGTTTCAGCGTTGGCCACGTTATCGACCAAGAGTTTCTGTCTCGCCATGGAAAGATCTAATCCACGCCCCAGCATCCGGAGAGTACTGTCCTGTATGAACATATCGCGCATGCCATACCTCCTCAAGATAAGAATGTTCCTCTTTGTGAGGATAAAATATTTTGCCAAAAGGGGGAAGAAAAAAGATTCTTTTCTCTATCGTGACACAAATTTTCTGCGAAGGTGGGAGGGCAAAATACCGAGCTCTTCACGATAGAGAGCGCAGGTTCGACGGGCAATGGGAAAACCGTATTTTTGGAGCTCGGCAACAATCTCTCGATCGGAAAGCGGATGTCGAGGATCCTCAGTATCGATAATCTTTCGGATGGCTTCTTTGACCGGATAGGAAGCATCGAAAAAGAATTTGACACTTCGTACCACTCCGTCGGGAAAACGGAGGTACTTATTACACAAGATTTGACAAACGGCACTAATACTAATACCCAACGCTTCAGCAATATCTCTTTGCCGCAAAGGAACAAAGTGACGAACGCCATGGGTGAGAAAATCGCTCTCCCGCATCACGATGTATTCTAACACTTGTAAAAGGAGCTTATGGCGGTAAGATAGGCAAGAAATCACCTCTTTAGCTTCCTGAATTTTTTCTTGCCAAAAGGAGAGTTCCTTGGCCGGCATTTTCTTTCTCTGGGCATAATAGATACTCAAAACCTCCTCATTGAGATTCAAATTCAATGAAGAAGGGGTGTAAAGCACTACCTCAAAATCACTTTTCGTGACCTCTACGATTTCTGCATCGGGCACGACCGAATTTTCTTCTGGTAACTCTCCCCTCTCCTGCCCCAAGAGCGTACTTTCAAAGAGCTGAGCAGGAGAAAAAAAGAGTTGGTCACGATGAGGAGCGAGAATTTTCTCAAATTTTTCTGGTTGGTTCACGATTTCCCGTCGCAATACTTCAAGGTCTCCCTGGAGGAGACCCAATTGTAGGGCCTGGATAATTAAGAATTCCAAGGCATCCGAAGCGGCAAAACCTGTAAAACCGGCTTGGCGTAATCGCTCAATCACCACGAGAAGTTTGTCTTCTTCAAGCTGGAGGGAAAAGGCAAGTCGCTTTGTGCTCACCTTCAAAAAACCCGAGTTATCAAGATGCATCAAGAGGAGACGGAAAACTTTCTCTTCTTCTTCGGTGAGTTCGACAAAGGTTTCTACTTCCTCCTCGAGAATTTCTCTCCAATTCCGCTTCTTTCCGAGAAAGGCCATTTCTTCCCAGGCAAATTCCTGTACCTCTTGAGGATGAAGTAACCGACCACAACGGGGACACCGTTCCAGATATACAACGATAACTTCTCCACAACCATAACAGCGAGTATTTTCCTGGATTTCAACCAAAGGATTTTCTTCTATCAATCGCTCCAACCGCTCCTCAAGCTGCGCTACATTCATCATCATGAGTTCGCTGGCAACGATCATTTTGGGTACCATTCTTTGACGTTGGGTAAGATGGAGGCGCAATTGGGGTTTAAGCATTGCTCTCCTCCACCGGAAGAAAGACACGGAACTGGGTCCCTTTTCCTTCCACCGAGTCTACTTCGATAAATCCACGATGGGCGCGGATAATACCGTAAGAAATAGAAAGGCCTAACCCTGCCCCTTTAAATTTGGTGGAAAAAAAGGGTTCAAAAATTCGATTCAGCTTCTCAGGAGGTATACCCTTACCGGTATCGGCAAAAATAATTTCTACAAAAGGCGTCTTCCCTTTCGTTCTCCCTCCTTCTTCCCCCAAACGAGGAGTCAACAACTGAAAGCGGGTGGTAATAGAAAGAGTTCCTCCTCCTTCCATCGCCTCAAAGGCATTCTTTGCCAAATTGATAAACACCTGCTTGATCCGGGTGGCATCAACCACCACGAGAGGCAAGTTTTCCTCAAGGGAAAGTTCTACTTTCCTCTGCTCATCGAGGTAAAAGTCCACCAAGGCAAGACTCTCCTCAATGAGGGTATTAAGATTCACACGCTCTTTTTGCAATACCATAGGACGAGAAAAGTCCACCATGTACTGGATAATTTTTCCACAGTGTTCTGCTTCTTTTTCAATCTTTTCCAAACCCTTCTCTACCACTTTGCAGGTCTCACAGGAGTTACTCTTTGCCAAGCGGGGAAGGAGCATCTGGGTATACCCGTAAATAACTGCCAGGGGGTTATTAATCTCGTGAGCAACACTCGAGATAAATCGACCGATACTGGAAAGCTTCTCCATCTGTCGTACACTTTCCCCCCAGCGCGCCTTTTCGGTCACATCTTGGACGATGGCTACGGTGCGAATGATCTTCTCTTGGCGCCATGGGAAGAAATGAAAATTGAGCAACCGCTCTTCCGAGAACCGATTGATGATGCGAAAGTTCCGCAAAAAGAGCGTTTCGCCGAAAAGGAGGTTTTGCCGAATTTCTTCCACCTCTTGGGGAGAAAAATCGAAAAAATCCCGCAGAGCTTTCCCTTTCACTTCCTGCGCCGACCACCCAGTCATTAATTCCATGGGTGGATTCCAGTGAAGAATTTTTCCGCTCTCTAATGATGCAACGACCAACCCCAAGGGAAACTGATCGATAAAAGAGGAAATGGAAAAGGCTTGCCATTTCAAGAAAGACTTCACCTCATGACTGAGAGAAGATACGTTCAGTTTCTCCACAGGTTCATTTTCTCCATCCCATCTCCCCCACAGGAGATAATACTCGTCGTCAAGTTCTTCCCAACTCACGACCATCGATCTCCCTCGACGAGTTTTGAAATACGAGATCTTATTCCCCAAGAGGGAATTGCTCTCGAGATGCCCCTCGAGCTCTTTTTTCAAAGGAGAAAAACCACTATAGCAGAATCTTTTTTCGCCCTTCCGCCAAAGAGCCAAGCAGGGTAATTGCCAGCGACGGCGTAATACTTTCAAAAAGGGGGTAAGGTCTTCAAAAACCTTCATCACACCCTTGTCAATTACCTAAGACCTTTTTTACCGCTTCAATCACCCGATCTGGCTTAAAAGGCTTAACGATGAAGTCGCGTGCTCCTGCTTGAATGGCATCTACGACCATCGCCTGTTGACCCATAGCGCTACACATAACAATGCGCGCTTGGGGGTCTTTCTTGCGAATCTCTTTCACCGCCGAAATTCCATCCATTTCCGGCATGGTAATATCCATGGTAACGAGATCCGGTTTGGTTTCCTCGTACTTTAATACCGCCTCTTTTCCATTGGATGCTTCGGCAACTACTTCATACCCATTTTTGACCAAAATATCTTTGAGCATCATGCGCATAAAAGCAGCATCGTCAACGATCATAATTCGGCCCGGCATGATCCATTAACCCCCCATTTGAAAATTTTTCCAGAGTAAACTCGGTACATCAACGATCAACGACACTCGCCCATCGCCTAAAATGGTTGCTCCACTCAAGCCACGCACATCACCGATGTAAGAACCCAAAGACTTAATTACGATCTCTTGCTCACCAATAATTTCATCCACCACCAATCCTGCCATAGTTCGGGCGGCATTGACCACCACGGTATAGAGAGTTTCCGGGACGGTTTCCCCTTCAAAGTATTCCGCCTTTTTCGATTGCAGTAAATCCTGTAACCGCAAGAGCGTTAATACCTTGCCTCGGAAAAGAGCGGTAAGGGTTTTATTCACCCAATAAGTATTCTCGCTCTTCACCTTTTCAATCTCAACTACATCGGCAAGAGGTATAGAATAAATCCCTTCGTTCACCTTGACAAGCAGTGCCCGAATAATGGCCAGAGTCAAGGGGAGTCGGAGATAAAAGGTGGTTCCCTTACCACGCTCGCTCTCGATCCGCACTTGTCCGTTAACCCGCTCCATATTTCTCCTGACTACATCCATGCCTACCCCCCGGCCCGATACATCCGTTACCGCTTCATTGGTGGAAAAGCCGGGGTAGAAAATGAACTCCATGATTTCCCGTTCGGTCATCTTCTCCAATTCCTCTTGCGAGATGAGACCCAAACGCAAGGCTTTGTTTTTTATTTTCTCGATATCGAGACCCCGCCCATCGTCCTGAACCATGATGACCACCGAGTTTTCCTCCTGATAAGCCCGCAACAGCACTCGACCCCGGGGAGATTTTCCCTGAGCAATACGCTCTTCTCTACTTTCAATGCCATGATCTACGGCATTTCGCAACAGGTGAATCAAGGGGTCGGTAATTTCTTCTAAGAGCGAACGGTCTAACTCGGTTTCTTCACCCTGAATGACGAAATCGACTTCTTTACCGGAATTCCGGGCGATATCTCGGACCATGCGGGGAAAGCGATTGAATACTTCTGCTAAGGGGAGCATACGGGCTTTCATGATTTCCATCTGCAGCTCGTTAATGATCCGTCCAATGTGGGTATTGGTGTCGGTGAGGAGATCGCGAAAGTAAGAGAGTTCCTTACAGTCACGCAACCGTTGAATGATATCTCCCAACCGCGCCCGATCGATGACTAATTCCCCTACCAGATTGAGAAGAGCATCCAATCGCTCTACATCGACACGAACAGTCTTTTTCAAGCCCTTTGCAGTTTTCTTCGCCTCTTGAGTTTCCGATACTGACGAAATGGTACTCTCACGTTCTTCTCCCTTCTCCTCCTTCTCCTCTTCGACTTCTTTCTCCTGGATTCTAATCTCTGCCCGTTCCACTTCGGCAACAGATTCCACCATCTTTTTGAGCTCTTCCTCACCCAACGAGGTTCGGACGATAACTTCAAAGCTCTGTCCAAAACGCTCACTCTCTAAATCAGAAAGGGGAGGGATCGTGGCAATGACTTCCACACCGTTTTCTTGCAAACGATTAATCACAAGGTAAGAACGCACGCCTTTCATGGAACATTCTAAGGTTAAATAGACGGTGACTAAATACGTACCATAGAATACGGACGCTTTTACCTCTTGCGATTGCTCCTCGCTCGGCATCTCCTGCGAGGACTGAGGAGAAGGAGCGCTTTCGGTACGTTGCAAGAAAAGCTTCAAATTTTCCATGATACTCTGGGTATCAATTTCCGGCTCTTTCCCCTCTAAGGCGATCACGTCTTTCATGTTCTTCAAAAGGTCCACCCCTCGAAGCAAGGTGTCTACCAAAGAGGGGGTAACCACAATACTCCCACTTCGGACCCCGTCAAGGAGATTCTCCATGAGGTGGGATAATTCCATCATCTTCCGGAATCCCATGGAACTCGAAGAACCCTTAATGGTATGAAAAGAGCGAAAAATGGATTGTACCAAATCTTTATTATCGGGATCTCTTTCTAATTGAACTAAATTTTCTTCTAAATTCTCAATGTGTTCTTCAACCTCTTCCAAGAACACACCCACATAGCGATTGAGGTCAAAACCTTCTACCACCCTCATCATCCTCCCCGTTTTTTCTCTTCTTATTGTAACACTTACGGTGCTGGCTTTTGCAAAACCACTTTGACCACGGTAATCGAAGAAGCTTCTATATCTACGTCCTCAGAATGAGGAACGAAACCGGTCTTCTCCACCGTAAGAATAGAGGTCCCTACCGGCAGATTGGCTAAAGAAAATTCTCCACTTGCTTGGGTGATCGTGGTATACTTTCCATCCACCGTTACCGTCGCTCCGGAGACGGGATTTTCCTCTTCATCCCATACGAAACCCACCAGTTTCCCTAAAAAAGGTGAAAGCTCGATCGTTATCTCAAAGGTACCTTGTGGAGGAATATTGACAACTTCACTCTGGGAAGCATATCCCGCTGAGGTTACGAGCAGAACTTGTCGCCCCACCGGGACTTTGGCAATGAAAAAGGACCCATCCGAAGCCGAAAGATCCGCCTTGAGAGGGTAGTCCTGCACCACGATCTGTGCTCCGGAGACACCTTCTCCGGTCACGGCATCAATGACCTTGCCCACTAAATTTACGGT
Organism: uncultured bacterium; assembly: GCA_937139415.1. Classification (GTDB taxonomy): domain Bacteria; phylum Atribacterota; class Atribacteria; order Atribacterales; family Caldatribacteriaceae; genus CAKZPS01. The sequence continues at coordinate 19,786 of CAKZPS010000006.1, read as the reverse complement.
GGGAGAAGCCACTGGCAAATGAGGCATGTTCCCAAAGAAACACCCACCCAGTAAAGGGAAAATAAAGGCAATACCCAGAGACACCAGTCTAATTCCCTTGGGGAACGAGTTCATAGACATACCTCCCCGAGGTGAGTTCCAGGGTGAAGATGGTGATCGTATCGGTTACCGTGTTATAGCCACTTTTCCCCACCTGAACCGAGTAGGTTCCCGGAGGAATTTGGAAAAATGCTTTCCCTTCACTATCGGTATACCTCGTCCCGGTATAATTCTCACCGGCTACCGAGACTAACGCCCCTGCCAAGGGCAAAACCGCCCCTTGGGAAGAAACCTCATACACGATGAACCAAGTATCTTTGATCTGCCAACGGACACCACAACCACTCACGAGGAAAACGCAGATCAACACGATGATTTCCAATCGCCACCGTTTCATAGGCATCCCATTCCCTACTTTTTTAATCCTTCTCGGATAAAAAAACGTGCCATATTTTTACCCCTGCCCTCTATCCCAGTACTTCCCCTATTTTCCCTTGGTACGGTACTCCTACATAATCGAACGGAAAAATTCTCGAAGCGCTCAGAGATCGGAACGTGAGTTACCCTGAGAATCGACTCCCCCTCATCAAGCTGGCAAATAGATATGGCGAGCCAGTTCTCTTCCCTTGGGAGTTTGGAAAAAAGACTCAATAAATGAGGCTAAGGTATCGTGGGGCATGTTCTCCTCGGCCAAATTTACCAGCATATCAGCCTCGATCAAAATTTGAAAATCAAGACCATCAACTGAGGAAAAATCATGGTGATGCCCTACGAGAAAAACGACTCGCTCGATCACCTCTTGGTCTTCTCTCTGCTCTTCCATGATTCTTCGCGCAATCGGTGGACCTTCGATGTGCTGATAACGACCCTCTCGCGACCCGTGCTTTTTGAAGGCCTCGACAATCCCTACATCATGAAGAAGGGCCGCAAGCTGAACAATCCTCCGTAGGTTTCCAGTGAGACCCATGCTCTCGGCAATTGTTTCGGCATGATTGAGTACCCTTTCGGTATGAGTGAGCATCTTCGGGTCTTCGCGAAATACTTCCTGTAAAGCACGCCAATATTCTTCAAACATATCTTCACCTTCCTCAGCTTTCCGGAGAGGGTTCTCAAACACCCTCTCCGGAAAGGATAAACATCATTCTGGTTCACCAGGCCAGGGTCCACTCACTCCTTCCACCGCCCACTCCATGGTGATGAGGTCTTGAAGGGGTAGGCGAACTCCCTGCGGGACACGAACGACTCCCTTACGATCCTTAATCGGTCCAGCAAAGGGGCTAAAAGCATATTCTGGGTCGGCCATAGCCTTTTCTACGGTCAACACCAAATCATACACACTGATTTTTCCGTACACCGGGTCATCGACCACGTACCCTTTCAGCGCCTCTTCAAAGGCTGGATTGATCGGTACCCCAAAATCGGCCCCCAACTCTACCGCTCCATCTCCAAGGAGCCACCAGTAATCAACCTTCTCCAAATTGGTGTTATTGTATAATCCGGCATACACCTTGGCAAAGAAATCGAGGTAAATCGCTTCCCAGTGCACCAATTGTCCCGAGACTAAGGTCTGGGGAGCAAAAGAGAGCATGGGAGAATAGTGACCGAAACTGGGCAAGCCCTTTTCGCCTGCTACCTGAACAACGGTTGCCGAGTCCTCGGTAAAGGCAAGAACATCGATACCCTCGGAAATGAGAGCCTCTGAGGCTTCCTTGGCCCCCTGAGGGTCATACCATGCTGTTTGCAGCCACCGCACATGAACTTCCGCCCGGGGATTGACACGACGCACTCCTAAGGTAAAAGCGTTAATGTGCCGTTTGAGCTCGGGAATGGGGAAGGTACCCACGTAACCGATTTTACCCGATTTGGTCAGTGCTCCAGCCATAAGACCATTCAAATAGTAAATCTGATGGAAATCGGCCATAAAGGTAGCCATATTAGGAGCACGCTTAAAACCGGAACAGTGGAAGAAAATCTTGTCGGGGTATTTTTGTGCCGCATTGAAGGTCCCATCCATGAATCCGAAGCTTGTGGTCACCACGATATCCACTTTTTCCTGATTGATAAGCCGATCAATGACCCCTTCTACTTCTCCTTCGGGCACTGCTTCCACGTAGAGGGTGTCAAGCCAAGGATAGGTTTCTTCTAAAATTTGCCGTGCCTTTTCATGGGCATGACTCCATCCTAAATCTCCAATTGGACCTACGTAAATGAATCCCGCCTTGAGCTTTAATCCTTGAGCGAAAACCACTCCGCTAAGGACAAAAAGCACCCAAAACACTACACCGAAAATGAAAACGCTCCTTTTCACCGAATCACCCCCATATAAAAGTAAAATTATAATCACATTGTAGAGGAAACGTTATCGTTTCTCAACGACCTTGAGGGAAAGGAGAAAAGCATAGAGAGAGAAAAAGAAAAGAGGAAGATGCACAATCCCTTTCCACCACAAGCGTTCCAAGTCAAGAAAGAAGTTCAAAAAGAGATTATAAGAGCCGATAATCAATCCTACGAGACTGACCACCCTCATAGTCACCACATTGACCCAGGGGTAAGAGAGGAGGAGAACCAAAAGGTAGAGAGGAGTCATCACACAGAAGGTGAAACCGGCAAAGTTACCGAAAAACCCACCAAGGTGAAAATTCGGTCGGAAAGACCCTATATCAATGGGAAACCAAAAGGCAAAGAGAGCAGGTAGAAAGAGGCGACTTTTTCTCCAGGCCATCTTTTCAAGCACCAATTGGTTCTTACCCACCACCGCTTCCTCAAGCCAGGTAAAACCCACCAAACTAATGGCGATGACGTTTTTGAGGATCGCTCCCCAACCATAGCGAGAGGTAAAGGCTACATTCTGTCTTCCCGCCAAAAGGAAATAATGGAAAGCCACAAAGAGAGCGAAAAATCGTCCCATCACTTTTCCTCGGAGGAGAACGGAAACAAAAAGCACAAGGGAATGATTTTGAAGAGAGGATATCCCCAAACCCAAGAAAAAATGAGTGGTTGGGCGAGGATAGCCTGTACTAAATCAGTCACCTCTTGAGAAGAGGTGATTCCTCGCTATGCGTAGGGCGGAATTATTTGGAGAAGAACGATGAGCAAATAGAACCACCATCGAGTGATGAGCCGTTCCCAAGAGGCATGCAACCTTTCCCTTCGATTCATCCCGCCTTACCTCTTCTTGCGTACTGCGGATATTATAGACGAAGGAGGGAACATGTCCACCTGCTAAAGATTTACTTTCTTTAAGACTCTCTTCACACTCCCTTCATCTTTTCCGTTTAGGATGAGAATAACTTTTCTCTCAAGGAGGTTAGTAGAGATGAACGCGAGTATAGGAAGGATGTATACCTGGGTAATCATGCTCGTCACTGTGGTCCTGTTCCTGAGCGGTAGCGTCTGGGCTTTTAAAGAAATAAGGTTTGCGGTTCTCACCGACCCGCACGTGAGTATGCCTGCCCAAAACACTCAAGACAACGTGAAAATGGAGGATTCCTCAGTTATTCTCTTCCAAAAAGCCATCGAGGAGGTTAATGCCATTCCTGGCCTTGATTTCGTCCTCATCGCTGGAGACCTTACCAAAGACGTCGAGCCGTGGAACATCGATAAGCTCGCCGAGATGCTCCAAGAAATCCGCGTGCCGGTATACTGTGCCCTGGGCAACCATGAAGTGAGCCCCATCCCTGGAAAAGATAAGGAACCGTCTCTTGCTTCCTTAGTCGGAGGATCCAAACACACGGTAACTTGGGCTTTGCAAGGGTTCGGCTTCCAAGGATCCCGGGGATATTACAGCACTGACCCCGTGTCCGGTTTGCATTTGGTGGTTTTAGATACTACCAAAGTTGGCACCTGGGGTGGTAGAGTTTCCCCTGCCCAACTCCGCTGGTTAGACCAAGATCTCTACCTCAATCAGGATAAACTCACCATCGTTATGGGACATCATCTCTTAGTTCCCTTCCATGAGAAGGAACAAAAAGAAGCATGGAAAAACTTCTATTTGGAAAATGCCGAAGAGGTGATTGCCCTCCTCGAGAAATATCCTCAGGTCTCTCTGTACTTGTGTGGTCACCGCCATGTGAGCACCGTACCGAAAGAAAAGAATGGTATCTGGTACATCGAACACATTTCCACCCTCACTTATCCCATGGGATACACCATCTACACTCTCACTCCTTCCCAATTCAGTTATGAAGTGAAGTACCTTGAAGTTGCACCAGAGTTGTGGGAAACTGCCCGGCAAACCATGCTCGCCGATCCTTTTTGGAGACCGGAAGGTACTCCTGAAGGAGAAGAGGGGAATGAACAAGTCCTTGCCTATCAGGAACAAAGAGAGTTCAAAACTTTCTCGGCGCTTCTCCGTTTCCAAAAATAAAATCGAGGAATTTCCCTACCGAATTCCTCCTAAGCGAGAAAGGGTGGGTACCCACCCTTTCTCGCTTTCTTGGCTCTCCTTCTGGTATACTCTTTGTGAGGGAAAGGAGGAGGAAAAGACATGACTCACCTGAGTGACCAAGCTCGTGCGGTGATGGAGGGAGAAAAGCTTCTCCAGTATCCTCTTCAAATTTCCCCTCACGAGGTTACCATTTTGCGTACCCTGGCAGAACGACTGAGAGAAATAGCATCCTGGAAAGAGCAAGAAGAAAAACGAAAGCTGTGGTATGCAGTCAATGCCCTTCGCCCCATTCGGCCAATCGTTTTCTGTGACCCGGAAAAGGGATGGAATGAAATTATTCCCCCTGAAACCCTGCGTTGTCAAGGACTTTTGGCCCGAGAATGGGAAATGAAACTTCGCAAAGAAATCTTCTGGGGAGAATCCATGCATGACGATAAGGTGATCGAGCCGTACTTCGATCTTCCATACCTCTATCGAGAAAGCGATTGGGGCATGAGGGAGAGGAAAATTGGTGGTAAAAAGGGATAGTCCTACCGCTGGGAAGCGCCGCTCAAGGATTATCGCGATCTTGATAAACTCCATTTCCCCCAAATCATGGTTGAGGTTGAGAAAACTCACCACCTCCTCGAAATCGCCCAAGAGATTTTTACCGATCTCTTGACCGTACGGGTGAAGGGCCAGTTCTTTTGGTCTCTGGGGATGACCTGGACACTGGTGAATCTTCGGGGATTAGAGCAAATCATGTACGATGTTTACGATCACCCTCAAGAGCTCCATCGCCTCATGGCTTTCCTCCGTGATGGACATCTCGAGAAACTCGACTTTCTCGAACAAAACGGTTTTCTCACTCTCAATAACGACAATACCTACGTAGGCTCAGGAGGATCTGGATACACTGACGAACTCCCCGCTCCCGACTTTGACGGCGTTCACGTTCGCACCCAAGACATGTGGGGATTTGCGGAAAGCCAAGAAACCATCGGGCTCTCTCCGCAAGCCTTTGCCGAATTCGTGTTCCCCTATCAGTATCCTCTCTTAGAACGCTTCGGTCTCAACTGTTACGGATGCTGTGAGCCCCTTGATAAACGCTGGGAGGTGGTAAAAAACTTTCCCCGTCTCCGACGTATCTCTGTCTCCCCTTGGGCAGACCGAGAGAAAATAGCCCAACACTTAGAGGATAAATACATTCTCTCCCTCAAGCCTCATCCTGCTTATCTCGCCCTCCCCCATCTCGACGAAGAATTTCTCCGCCAAGTCATCCGTTACGATTTGGAAGTAACCCGCGGATGCGTGGTAGAAATAATCATGAAAGATAACCACACCTTAGGCGGTAATCCTGCCAATGCCACTCGTTTTTGCGAAATTACCCACCAAGAAATCGAACGCTTCAGCGCAAAATCCTGAGGATCTCTTGCGCTAAGGCATAGGCAAATTTGGCATTCTCTTCCTCTTCCCAGTGTACCCCGTCAATGGAGCTTGTGGTCACTACCTTTCCGGCATCAAGAAAATGACATCCATAGAAGCGGGCGGTAACTGCATAGTATTCGGCAAGCTGTCTCGATTTTTCTACCCCTTCTCTAAAACCCCACACTTCCGATAACTCGGTAAGGGGAGCAAGGGGTGGAGGAGCAACGAGCAAAACTTGCGGAGCACTTTCCCCATGACTCACTCTACTCTTCTTTACTATATCCACTAAAACTCCCACGCTTTGGGCAATCTCTGCCGCAGTCAATCCGAAACGCCTCTTGAGATCATTGGTTCCCAGCATGATCACCACTAAGTCAATCGGGCGATGGGTATCAAGGAGCATGGGGAGATGGCGGCGACCGTTTTTATCCCCCTCAATGGGGTCATCAAAACCGGAAGTCCTCCCGTTCAAACCCTCTTCGATCACCTGATAACCCCTTCCCAATTCCTGCTCCAAGAGATAGGTCCATCGTTTCCCACGTGGATACCGATCATAAGTCCGGGGATCGAATCCCCAAGTGAGCGAATCACCAAAGCAGAGGATAACCTTCTCTTCCATTCTTCATCCCTCCCGGGAAGGGGCACCCGGAGTGCCCCTCAACGGGCAAGCATAGCCCGAGCCTCTTCTAAAAGATGGAGCACGCTTATCCCGAGCTTCTCTAAAACCACTTTCCCCGGCGCCGAAGCACCGAAACGATCGATACCGATGACCTTACCCTCAAAACCGACGTATTTATACCATCCCAGCGTAGCTCCTGCCTCGATGGCAATCCGCTTCTTCACTTCAGGAGGCAAAACCTCACGGCGATAGGACTCTGGTTGAGCCTCGAAGAGCTCAAAAGAGGGCATGCTCACCACGCGCACTTCCACTCCCTCTTGAATGAGCTTTTCATAGGCTTCCAAGGCGATATGGACCTCCGAACCTGAAGCAAGGAAAACAATCTCCGGTTTCCCGTGGGGAGCTTCGGCGAGAATATATGCTCCTCTCCGCACCCCCTCGGCCTTCCCGTACTTCTCTTGATCCAAAATGGGAACATTCTGTCGAGTGAGAACCAGTGCCACCGGACCATTTTTTCTTTCAATAGCTACTTTCCATGCCTCTCGGGTTTCATTGGCATCGGCCGGGCGGAGAGACACAAGGTTAGGAATCACCCGAAGACTCATGAGATGCTCCACCGGCTGATGCGTCGGCCCATCTTCCCCCACTCCTACCGAATCGTGGGTCCACACATAAATCACCTTACAATGGGAAAGCGCGGCAACCCGTACCGCCGGCCTCATGTAATCGGAAAAGACGAAGAAGGTAGCTCCAAAGGGGATGAGTCCACCATGAACGGCCATACCATTGAGAATCGCTCCCATAGCGTGTTCCCGCACCCCAAAAGCAATGTTGCGACCTTCGTACCCCAAAGGACCGTCAATCAATCCCTGCGTACCAGGTCGACATACCCCCGGTGCCTGAAAACTTCCCCTCCCCTTGAGTACCGTACTCGTAGAAGGGTCGAGATCTGCCGAACCACCGATGAGATTGGGGATGACCTCAGCCAGGGCGTTGAGCACCTTACCTCCCGCAGACCGAGTGGCTATACCACCCGCGGTTACCTCGAAAGTGGGCAATTTCTTATCCCACCCCTCGGGGAGTCTCCCTTCCATGAGCATTCGCAGTTCTTCCGCCAAATCGGGATATTCCCGAGCATAGGCTTCAAAAAGGGTTTGCCACTCTTTCTCTTGTCTTTCCCCTTCCCCAATGACGGCCCGCATATGGTGCAACACTTCCTCAGGAACGTAAAAATCTTGATCGAGAGGCCAACCAAAGAATTTTTTGGTCTCTACCACTTCCTCCGGCTTGAGGGGAGAGCCGTGCACTTCAAAGGTGTCTTGCTTGGGACTTCCATATCCAATATGACTCGTCACCATAATGAGTGAAGGACGTTCTCGGTCTTTTTGCGCCTCTCTTACCGCCTGCGCGATGGCCAGAGGATCATTCCCATCTTCTACCTCGAGCACTTGCCACCCGTAAGATACAAAATGTCCCCGGATATTCTCGGTGAAACACAATGCCGTCTCGCCCGAAAGACTGATCCGATTATTATCAAAGAGATAAATCAACTTCCCCAGGCGCAGGTGTCCGGCTAAGGAAGCAGCCTCTTGCGCCACGCCCTCCATCAAGTCTCCATCGCTCACCAGAGCATAGGTATAGTGGTCGATAATCGGAAAACCGGGACGATTGAAACGAGCTGCAAGATGAGCTTCGGCCATGGCCATCCCCACACCGGTGGCAAAACCCTGTCCGAGGGGACCGGTAGTGGTCTCGATCCCACAGGTAATACAGCGCTCAGGGTGACCAGGGGTATGACTCCCCCACTGTCGGAAATTCTTGAGCTCCTCCAAACTGATCCCTTCATATCCACTCAAATAGAGGAGCGCATAGAGGAGCGCTGATCCATGACCTGCCGAGAGAATGAAACGGTCCCGATTGAACCACTGTGGATTTTTGGGATTATGCTTGAGAACGTTTCGGAAGAGAACATATCCAATCGGTGCGGCACCCAAGGGTAAACCGGGGTGTCCAGATTTTGCCTTTTGCACCGTATCTAAGGCCAACATCCGAATCGTGGTAACCGCTAACTGTTCCATGCTTCCCTCCACTTTATCCACCTCTCTTTTCCATTTTCTCTACCATTTTACTCTACCATTTTACTCTGAAGTTCCTCGTTCATAGGGTTTTCCTAAGCCTGCTGGAACACCAATCTTCTTGCGAAAGGCAAAACGCGAGACGAAAACCAAAGCAATGACCGGGAAAAGATACGGCAAAGAATTCAATATTTCAGGTGCAATCCACACTTGCAAACGAAAAGCAAGGTGGAACAATGCTCCAAAGAGATACGCCCCAACCAAAGCGTAGAGCGGATTCCAAAAGGAGAAAATAGTCAAGGCAACCGCCAGCCACCCCATCCCTTGGGTCATTCCCGAAGACCAGGAAGGACGATAGGCAATGGCAATGTAGGCACCGCCCAAACCCGCCATAATTCCTCCAAAAAATATTGCCCCATAGCGTACCGCCCATACGTTAACCCCCAAGGCATCACTGGCCGCAGGGTTCTCACCACAAGAACGCAACCACAAACCGGGGCGAGTTTTAAAGAGAAAAAACCAAAGCGTAACGGCGAATACCACGCCCAAGAGAGCCAAAACGTTGGTATCCTTAAAGAGCATTCTTACTACCCCAGGACAAGAGCGAAAAACTTCTTCGGGAAGAGAGCGAATCGGCACGGCTAACATTTTGCCTTCCCATCCCCTTCCCAAGGTTCCGGCAAGACCAGTCCCAAGAAGGGTGAGGGCTAATCCCGATACGGTTTGATTGGCCCGCAGGGTCACACTGGCAAAGGCATGGATGAGAGAGAAAAGACCTCCCACCACCCCACCCACGAGAACCCCGAACCAAGGATTGGCCGTGCTATAAGCGGCGATAAAACCACTCAGAGCACCCACCATCATCATTCCTTCAACCCCCAAGTTGAGAACACCTGCTCGTTCGGCGTAGATTTCCCCCAAGGTAGCAAGAAGGAGAGGTGCGGCGTAAACGAGAGATCGATTCATGGTGCTCAAAATGATTTCCCCCATCATTTCAACCTTTCACCTTTCTCCTCACGGAAACCCGATAATGACCGAATCGTTCGGTGGCAATGAGAAAAAACAAGATGAGACCATTGAACACGGAGACCACTTGAAAAGGGATGCCCAAAGACACGCGAAGGGCATCACCCCCCGAAATGAGCGCTCCCAAGAGAAAGGCGGTAAGCAGGGTGGCCAAGGGATTAGCCCGGGCTAACCAGGCCACGATAATTGCCGTATACCCATATCCTAAGGAGATATGGGAAGGATGGCGCAGAAGATGATGAATGCCCGCTACTTCTCCCACTCCGGCGAATCCCGCCAATCCTCCAGAGAGCATCATGGTGAGAAAAATAACCCTCTCTTCGGAAATCCCGAGGAGTCTCGCCGTATCGGGACTATTCCCCACAATGCGCAATTCAAAACCCCACGCGGTTTTCTTCAAAAAGTAATACCCCAATATCGCCACGACGATGCCGGAGAACAAGGTAAAATAAGGAACCTTGGTCATTCCCAAAGTTCCAAGCCATGCCGATTCGGGAAAGGTATCGGTATAGGTAAAACCCCGCACGCTCTTTCCTTTCCAAGGACCGGCGATGAGGTAGAGTACCACATTGAAAGCCACATAATTGAGCATGAGGCTCGACAGTACTTCATTCACCGCAAAACGGGTCTTTAAAAAAGCCGGAATCAAAGCCCATCCGGCTCCCGCGAGAAATCCTAAGAGGAACATGACAAGAAGAGTCACTCCGGCTGGAGGAGAGAGAAAGAGCGCCACCCAAGTCGCGGCTACCGCCCCGAAAAGAATTTGCCCCTCTGCTCCAATATTGAGAACCTGTGCCCGAAAAGCCAAAGCTAAACCCGAACCTACGAGAAGAAGGGGAATAGTCCGTTTCAGGGTTTCGGAAATGGCGTACCAACTCCCGAAGGCTCCCCGAAAAAAGACGGTGTAGGCGACCAAGGGAGAAATGCGGTAGAGCAAAAAGATTACACTCGCACAGAGGAGGGCAAGTGCTACCGAAAAACAGGAAAAGAGGAAGCTCGAAAAGGGATGAGATTGGGAAGAGAGCTCGAGACGAAGAAAATCAAATAATCTCCTCTTTGCCGTTTCTATCGTTTGACACCCCCCATCATGAGTCCGATGTCACGGCGGTCGTCTTCTGTCCATTGTTCCCGTTCTCGTTCACCGATAATTCCCCCCCGGAAGAGAACCACGATGCGGTTAGCCAGTTTCAAGAGTTCATCTAAATCTCCGGAAATGAGTAAAATTCCTGCCCCCTTCTCTTGCGCTTTCAAGAGAAGTTCATGGATGGCTTCCACTCCTGCCACATCCAACCCCGCGGTAGGGTTAGAAGCAATGACTAATCGAGGGTTCCGTTCCAGCTCTCGCGCTAAGAGTACTCTTTGGCGATTTCCCCCCGAGAGTAACTTCACCGGAAGGGCCGGGAAAGGGGGATAAATGTGATAGTCAGAGATTAATCGCTCAGTATGGGCTTCTACTTTTCCCCAATCGACCAAAAACCCTTGGGAAAAAGGAGGGCGATCGTAGGTACGAAAGATCAAATTTTCTGCTACACTCATACTTCCCACTAACCCGAGATGCCGTTCCTCGGGAATATACGCTACACCAAGGCTGGCAATTTCTCGGGGAGTAAGGTGGGTGATTTCTTTTTCTCCTAAGAAAAGGCGCCCCTGTTTCACCTTGCGCAAACCGGTGACGATCTCAGCGAGCTCCCTCTGTCCGTTTCCTGCTACCCCGGCCACACCGACAATTTCCCCTTGCGAAACCGTGAGTGAAACATCGAGAAGCGCCGGAAAATCTCGATCTCCCATGACCCAAACATTTTCCAGTCGGAGCACCATCTCCCGGGAGGTATATCGTCGCGGCACCACGGCGATCACTTTTTTCCCCACCATCATCTGAGCCAATTCTTGCGATGAAGTCTCCGAGGGACGCAAGGTAGCCTTGACCTTTCCATAGCGCATCACTGTGACTCGATCGGCGACCGCCATCACCTCGTTCAACTTGTGGGTGATGAAAATGCAGGTTTTTCCTTCTCCTTTCATAGCACGTAGGGTAGTGAATAACTCTTCGACCTCCTGAGGAGTGAGCACCGAGGTAGGCTCATCCAAAATGAGAATATTGGCCCTACGATAGAGAGCCTTAAGGATTTCCATTTTCTGTTTTTCTCCTGCCGAGAGCTGCCACACCCTCGCCCGGGGGTCTACTCGCAGACCGTATCGTTCAGAAAGCTCAACGATGTGCCGAATTTCCCTCTTGGCGGGAAAGAAAAAGGGGACCGAAGGTAACCCTAAAATGATATTCTCGGCCACCGTATGGGTAGGAATCAATTTAAAATGCTGGTGAACCATGCCAATGCCAAGAGCAATGGCCTTTTGGGGAGAAGGAATGGTTACCGACCTTCCTCGCACGAGAATTTCTCCCTCGTCTGGCTGTAGAAGCCCGTAGAGAATATTCATGAGGGTGCTCTTCCCGGCACCATTTTCCCCCAAGAGAGCGTGCACCGTTCCTCTCTCTATCTCAAAAGATACTCGATCATTGGCAATAATGTGGGGGGGGAAACGTTTCGTCACCGAGCGAAAGGCAACCTCTACTCCACTTCCTTCTCCCGCATTCGTCCCCGGCGTTTCTTCCATAACCACATCATCCATCTCCACAGAGAATCTCCCAACGCATGGACTTCCTCGGTATTATATAAGGATGTACCGAACTCGACAAGGAGGGGTATGCCTTCCCGTGAGACATCGGAAAGGTCTTTCTTTGGGTTCTCCCAGTTTCTCTTTCGAGCGGAAAACCGGCCTTTTTCTCTCGTCCGCTTTCTCAGGGTGAAGAGGGAAAGTATGCTCTTTTCGGTTCCATGATGACCACGGCTTTGAAAAAGTCAAAATCCTTCGCGGTGACAATTGCAGATTACCAAAAGCCCCCTTTTTGAGGTTTCTTGCGGTGAGAAAAAAGCGCTAAAAAAGAGGGAATTTTTCAAAATAGGCTTCTTGAGAATCTTTTGGAGACGGGGGTCTTGCCTTTCGTGCAGAGAAAGAACTCTTTTTCCTCTTTCGGTGTTGCTTGCCCATTCAAAGATGAGGCCATGGATTCTCAGAAAGAAAGCCGTGCAGGGTATCCTTTCCGAAGGACGAATTCTGCTTTCAAGGTAACTCCGGGCATTTCTCTCTTTCCTTCTAAGAGTGCCATAATCATTTTTCCTGCTTGTCTTCCCTGTTCATAGGAAGGGTTGGCAATGGAAGAGAGGAAAGGAAAGATTTTCTGTGTGAAAGGTAATCCATCACCGGCAATAATTTCTGCATCTTTGATCCATTGCAGTTTCAAATCGGCCATCGCCCGCAAGGCTCCGTACGCCATGGGGTCACTGGCACAGAGAAAAGCCGTTACCTCACGATACTTTTGTTTGACATACCGGAACTCACGATATCCACTATCAAAGGTAAAATCGCCTTCCCGCACTAACTCCGAAGACACCTCTTTTCCCAGTTCAGAAAGCGCCATCTCGTATCCCCGGAGATAAGAATCGTTCTCCGGATAGTTAAAGAACCCACGCGGACGGGTAATTAACGCTACATAACGATGACCCGCATCGAGAAAGTATTTTGTGGCGAGATAGGAACTTTCGGTCATATCCACTTCGACGAAATTGTGTTCCTGTCCGGCAAAACCAACTCCCAAGGTAGCATAAGGGAGCCCCTTGTGAGTGCACTCGGAAATGATGCCGCCAATCCCCGATGAAGGGTATAAAATGATACCTTCTACTAAACGCCGCTTCAAAAGCCGCATGGCTTCGTGCAGGGCATCCTTTTTACTCAAGGGAGCAGAAACTACCACGTTATACCCTTCTTCGGCGAGCACGTCGTGGACTCCACGGAGCTGCTCCATCATGTTCAAATCACGAAACACAAAATCGGAACCATAGGGCACCACAAAACCCACTACTTGCGAGAAACGTTTCTTGAGGCTCGCAGCAAGGGCATTAGGATGGTAATCCAACTTTTGGATGACCTCAAGAACTCTGCTCCTCGTCTCCTTCGCCACCAGATGACTCTCATTGAACACTCGCGAAACCGTCTTGGGAGAAACGCCGGCTACCTTGGCCACATCATAGAGGGTGGCCATCTTTTTCTTCTCTCTCTTCATACCCGACAGTACACCTCGATTACTTTTCCAGTTTGTTGGGGAGGAATACATTTCCCCGCTACCATTTTCCCGTTCACGGTAAGAGTATATTGCCCTTCTTGAGTATTCTCAATGACAATATGATACTCCATTCCTCGGAAACGTCTTTTCACCCTCACTCGCTTGATCTCCGATGGTAAACAGGGATCAATCCACAATCCATCAAAATCGGGGCGGATTCCCAATATGTACTGAGTAAAAGCGACGTAATTCCAGGAAGCAGTACCGGTGAGCCAAGAATTTTTCGCTTCCCCAAAACATTTCGATTCGTCACCAGCGATGACCTGGACGTACACATACGGTTCGAGACGGTGGATTTCGCTCATTTCTTCCCGCCAACTGGGACAGATTTTTCGATAGTATTCGAAGGCCCAGTCTCCCCTCTTCAACTTGGTTTCGGCAATCATAATCCACGGGTTATTATGACAGAAAATACCGGCGTTTTCCTTATGACCTGGAGGATAGGAAGTGATTTCTCCCAGTTCCGGGTGATAACGAGTATACCCCGGAAAGAGGAGCTTAATACCATGAGGGGTATTGAGATAACGATACACCGAATCTAAGGCCATCCTCGCTTTACCATCTTCTAAACCGATTCCTGCCATCACACAAAAACCCTGTGGCTCAATGTAAATTTTACCTTCCTCGTTTTCCCGACTTCCCACCTTGTTACCATACGCATCATAGGCACGTAGAAACCACTCTCCATCAAATCCATACCGGTTAATAGCTTCCTCCATTTTGTGCACTTCTTGGGTCATCATCTCTGCTTCGTCATGGTCGTCCAATAACCGGCACAAGCGGATATATTCACGTCCTACGAAAACGAACATGCCGGCCAAAAAAATAGACTCCGCCACCTTGCCATCACTTCGTAAAGGACAGGTCTGAAAAGATTCATCCGGATCGAGGGAGAAACTATTGAGGTTGAGGCAATCATTCCAATCGGCTCTCCCGATTAAGGGTAAGCCGTGCGGACCCAGATGGGAAAGGGTGAAACGGAACGCTCTCCGGAGATGCTCAAAGAGAGATGCCTGGGAAAGAGGATCATGATCGAACGGGACTCTCTCTTGCAAAATGGTGTAATCACCAGTTTCTTTCACGTAGCTTATAGTGGAATATACTAACCACAGAGGATCGTCATGGAAACCACTCCCAATTTCCGCATTGCCCCTTTTAGTCAGTGGCTGGTACTGATGATAGGCGCTTCCGTCCTCCCTTTGAGTAGCAGCAAGGTCAAGAATACGTTGTCGTGCCTCCTGGGGAATCATGTGAATCACAGCCAAAATGTCCTGATTCGAATCGCGGAAACCAATACCTCTACTAATACCCGATTCAAAATACGATACGCTGCGTGCCAAACGAAAAGTAGTCAAACACTGATACGGATTCCAAACATTAATCATTCGGTCGATTTTTGGTTCTCCACTCTCAACTTTAAGAGCAGAAAGTAAAGTATCCCAGTGAGACCGAAGGTCTAAAAAGGCCCTTTCTACCGCTTCTCTCGAGGAGAACCGATGGATTAGTTCTTTCGCTTTGCTCTTATTGATCACCCCGGGGGCCTCCCATTTCTCCTCTTCCCGGTTCTCAACGTATCCCAGGATAAAAATGAACTCTTTGCTCTCCAAAGGGGCAAGGTTGAAGACTAAAAAATGGGAGGCAATCGGAGCCTGACCCAAGGCTACGGAATTTCCACTTTTACCCTCCCGGACGGATTGAGGACAATCCAAACCATTGTATCGACCGAGAAAAGAATCCCGGTCGGTGTCAAAACCGTCAATCGGCCAATTCACACTGTAAAAAGCGTAATGATTACGACGCTCACGATACTCGGTCTTATGGTAAATAGTGCTCCCTTCGACCTCTACTTCACCAGTATTCAGATTGCGCTGAAAATTGGTCATATCATCGAGGGCATTCCAGAGGCAAAACTCTATGAAAGAGAAAAGCTTCACCTGTCTTGAGGATGAAGACATATTGGTGAGTCGCACCCAATGGATTTCACAGTTCGCTCCCAAAGGAACGAAAAAAAGCGTCTCCGCCTTTATTTCCCTCTTCACTCCCGTGATTTTGGTATATCCCAATCCATGGCGGCATTGATAGAAATCGAGAGGTGCTCGAGTCGGTTGCCAGGTCAACGACCATATCACTCCACCCTCGCGGAGATAGAAATATCGCCCGTTGGTATCAAGAGGAACTTGGTTATACCGATACCTGGTGATTCGGCGCAATCGTGCATCTTTATAGAAGCAAAACCCCCCCGCCGTATGAGAGATAAGGCCAAAAAATTCCTCGCACCCTAAATAATTAATCCATGGGTAAGGTGTTTGAGGAGTAGTAATGACGTATTCTCTGTGCTCATCATCAAAATACCCAAACTTCATTCTCCCATCCCGTTCCTCTCTCAAGGAGGGGGTTGTCCCCCCTCCTCTCATTTCTCTTTAGCCAATGCTTCGTTAACCCGTTGTGCCGCCTTATCGAGGTATAACTTTACCACTTTTTTCAGTGCTTCTCCCTGAGCGCTACTTCCCTCTAACAAAGCATTGCGAAACTCTTGAGTAATGGCATTTTCAATGTCTCCCCATACAGCAAGCGGTGGATAGGCGGTAGCATAGCTTAGAGTAGTCTTGAACACCTTCCATACACCCGCGTCATAATAGGGATCGTCAAAGGCTTCGATCTTGGCCGGGAGCATGTGGGAAAGATTCTTCGTGTAGTCCACCAAGTTTTCTTTACTCACCAAGAATTCAATCCATGCTCGGGCTGCTTCTTTGTTTTTACTCTCCTTAAGGATGACCAAATTGCTCCCACCGGAGAAAGAGGCTCGTCCTTTTGGACCGGCCGGTGGTTCTACAATGTCATAGGGGAGATCGGGGTTTTCTTGTTCAATGTTGGCAATATTCCACGGACCCATGAAGCACATAGCAACGTTTCCATTAATGAAAGCCGCGTCTGCCTGGGGCTGATTGTACTCTACGCAAGCCTTAGACGCTAACCCATCGGAAATCAAGCTCACATACCACTCCATAGCAGCTACACCTGCTTCATCGTTAAAGGTGGCACGCTTATAGTCTTGGGAGACTAAATCCCCACCGTAAGCCCAAAGCACAATAGCCCAATTGTGCAAAAGATCCCAAGCATTGGTTCCGGCTAAGGCAATCGCCGAACCTTCACCACTCACCGCCACGACTTTCTTCCCTACTTCCTTGAGTTCGTCATAGGTGCTTGGAGGATTGACTCCCGCTTTGGCGAAAAAGTCTCGATTGTAGAAGAGCGCTCGAGTTTCTGCAAACCAAGGTACTCCATAGCTCTTCTCCTTGTAAGTAGTGGAAACGAAATTCGCTCTCATGAACGCATTTTCCCCACCGAAGGCATCGATATCGATCTCTTCTAAGCCTCCCGTAGCGGCGAATTGGGGATTCCAGGTTGTTCCGACTTGAAAAACATCAGGACCGATTCCGGTAGCTAAAGCGGTAGAAATCTTCTGCCACGCTTCACCCCAGCCTACAATTTCAAAGTTCACTTCGTACCCTGTGTTCTTCTCAAATTCTGCAATTTTCCGTTCCAGCCAAGGAACATGGGTTTCGTCGGGTGCGTTGGGCATGACCCAAAAAGTGATCGTCTCTTTAGCCGCTATTGTCACCGATGTCAAAACAACTATACCCAAAACCACGCTCACCAAAAACCACTTTCCGTACCTTGTGTTCTTCACACCACTCACCTCCTTCAAAATGAATCAACCAACCCTTCGTTCTTCACTCAACCAAGGAATGCTACCACCCCCTTATTATTATCCTTTGGTCGCTCCCGCTACCAATCCCTCAACGATTTGCTTCTGCATGAGACTGAAAAGCACTAAAACCGGAATGGACACTAAAATACACGCGGCCATCATTCCCGCCCAGCGCGCTTGCTGAGCGGTGATGTACTCAAGGAGACCTAAGGAGACCGTTTTCGTTTCCCTCCCCGTGAGCACCGTGGCAAAGAGAACTTCATTCCAAGCCATGATGAAGGAGTAGATCCCCACCGCTGCAATTCCGGGTTTAGAGAGAGGAAAGATAACCCTCCATAATGCCCCAAAGGGGGTACAACCATCAATCTGCGCCTGTTCATCGAGCTCGGTAGGTACGGAATCGAGAAAATTGCGCAGCATCAAAATACAAAAAGGGAGAGCAAAAGAAGTATAGGTAAAGATCATCCCCCAATAGGTGTTCTTCATGGGGATACCCAAATTTTTCTCTACCGAAACGAAGAGGATGAAATAGGGAATAATGAAAGAAATACCTGGAAACATCTGGGTAGCGAGAACACTGGAGGTATAGGCATTTTTGCCCCGAAAACGAAACCGAGATAAGGTATAAGCAGCCAAGAGACTGATGCAGATCGAGAAACCCATAGTGCCCCCACTAATAATCAGACTGTTGCGGAAATAATCAAGCATGCGCACGGTTCGGTTGACTTTCAAATAATTTTCCCAAGTGAATTTGCGGGGTATCCAACGAGGGGCTAACTCCGGTTTCATCACATCTGCCGACTGAATTTCCAAGGTAGTCTTAAAGGAACAGGAAACCATCCACAAATAGGGGAACAAAATAATCGCTAAAACCCCACAGAGCGCGACCAGGAAGAAAAGTCGATCCCAAAATTTACCCCGTGCCTTCTTTATCTCCCAATCTATCCCATCACAACCCCGCTCCTCTTCTCACTCTGACGATGAAAAAAGTCATCGCCAAAACTACCATGGTTAAGAATAAGGACATAGCGGCACCCATCCCAAAGTGGAAATTGACAAAAGCCTCTTGCAGGATGAAGGTTGAGGGAACATGGGCTTTCCCCGGATCGGTTCCCAAAAGGATATAGAATTGATTGAAGGCATGAAAGTTCCATATTGTGGAGAGTAAAAGAAGGGTGCCGCTCACCGGCTTCAACAGGGGAAAGGTGATGTGCCAAAACAATTGTATTCGGGAAGCCCCGTCGATTCTTGCCGCCTCGTACAATTCGAGAGGAATGCTCTGCAAACCCGCAAGAAGGATAAGGCAAGCAAAGGGCCATCCTTTCCAGATACTTGCCACCATAACCGCGTAGAGAGCTCGATCCCCTACGAGCCAAATATACGGTTCCTCGATAATCCCAAGACGGAGGAGATACTTGTTCACCAATCCGATCCTGGCCTGAAAAATGAAACGCCACAAATTGTACACCACCGAATCTGGAGTAATGTAGGGAAGGAGAATTAATCCCCGCACTACCATTCTTCCCCAAAATTGACGATTCAAGAGCAAGGCCACCAAAAGCCCCAAGCAGTACGAGAGAGGAATGGTCATCATACCGTAATAGACCACGGTACCGATGGAACGGAGAAACTTCGCCCCAGTATCAACTCGAGGAGAAAAAACGGTAAAAAAGTTGTGCAAACCAATGAAAGGGGCTTTGCTCCACCGGGTGATGGTATAAATATCCAGGTCTAAAAAGGCCAAATACGCTCCCCAGAGAATAGGAATCGCATGGACAACCAGCATGCAGAGGAGTGCTGGAAGGATAAACCACTTCGCATTTTTCTGGGCAAATTTCTGAAGAGCCATAAGGACCTTCCAGAAATTATGTCATCGATGTCATAATACGACGAAAGGAACAAAAAGTCAAGAGTTTTTTCTTTTCCCGCAAACATTTTCTCTTCTACTCTCCAACCTCAAAAGGTCGCAGAGTTCTGTCTCTCAAGGAAATACAGTCTCTTTGGATTAACGGTGGATCCTCCCTATAGCATTGAAGAGGGAACAAAAATGGGGGAATGCTCTCCCTCAGATGGTGGTAATGTCTTAACCAACGATCCACCGTTCTCCATCAAGAGGCTATCACTTGGGAGTACACTTAATCCCAGAGAGGCACCGACGTTCCTTTTCTAAGAAGGGATTTCTGTGAATGAGGGGCTATCCTTTTGCCCTCCAAACTGGCTCATATACAAGTGGTGATGAGTCGTGCCAACAATTCTGCGTAACGCCTGTTCACTCCTCTCCCTTCCCGTATTTTTCTCTCCTCAAAGCCCAGAGCTCCTCTCTTACGAGATTAAAGGGAGG
>CAKZPS010000005.1 GCA_937139415.1 uncultured bacterium | reverse complement strand
GCCTCCTTTGTGGTAGTTTTTAGTTTTTCAAATTGTATACCAAACACTGGATGGCGAGGTCTCTTCATTTCTTTATCCTGGAACCCCTACGATAAGTTTACACTAAGAACGGGAAAACGATGTGCTATAATGGACAGAGGTTAGTGACCAAAGAAGGAGTGTCATCATGGAAAGAATTCGTTTTCTCCAAGCAGGCTATGGACTCTTCGGGGAAGGATGGGTTGATTTACTCCTCCGTTCCCCTCACGCTACGTTGCAAGGGGTCATCGATACTTCCTTCGAAGCGCGAGAACGGTTTGAGAAACGCTTTGGTGACCGTGGTATCCCCACTTTTCAGAGCATAGAAGAGGCATTACAAAAAATAGAAGCGCAAGCAATTTTGATCACCGTGCCTAACCAATTCCATCATGAAATAGCAGAGAAAGCCCTCGCTACCAATCTCCATGTCCTCTCCGAAAAACCTCTCGCCGATACTTTTGAAAATGCGGTAAAAATCTACCAAGCCTGGCGACAAAAATCACACCTTGTGTACATGGTGAGCCAAAACTATCGTTTCAAGCCAGAAATACAGGCACTCCGCAAAGCGGTTGCCGAGGGAATCTGTGGTAACCTGGGCTACATTGCCTACACTTTCCACAAAGCCTGGCGTTTCGGCGGTTGGAGAGAGAAGATGGAATACCCTCTCTTAGAGGATATGAGCATCCACCATTTTGACATTCTCCGTTTCGTTTTAGGAAGAGAGCCGCAAAAGGTGATCATGGAGAGCTTCAATCCTCCCTGGAGCTGGTTTCAAGGCAATGCTTCCGCCACTGGTACCATCATCTTCGCCGGAGATATCCGAGTCAATTACTTCGGGAGCTGGGTGAGTTTCGGCAAAACCACTTCCTGGAATGGAGATATCTTCATCTATGGGGATCAAGGCACGCTCTCCTTAGAGAACGATCTCCTCTTTTTCGCCAGCCGCGAGGGGAAAAAAGAAGGACTCCCCTTTTCGAAACACGAAACCGATGGAAGAATTCAAGTATTGGAAGAATTCTGCTCCGCGGTTCGAGAAAACCGCCAACCTCTTGTTTCCCTCCCGGATAATCTCTGGACTTTTGCCCTTACTTGCGCCAGCGTAGAATCGGCGAAAAGAAAAACTTGGGTCGAACTCACTGAATTGATGAGTCTCGTGGGAGGTGCATGATCGTGCTTCGCGAGTTACTGGCCCAGAAAACCCTGGTTTTCGACGGAGCCATGGGCACACGGCTGCAAAAAATGGGGCTTGCAGCTGGCGCTCCCCCCGAAGAATGGAATCTCTCCCATCCCGAAGCGGTCCGCAAAGTCCATGAGAGCTACGTCCAAGCCGGGGTGGATCTCTTACAAACCAATACCTTCGGTGGCAACCGTCTCCGCCTCGAGCGGCATGGCCTGGCCGAGAAAATCCGGGAAATTAACCACGCTGCCGTGTGCATCGCTCGCTCGGTTTTAACCCCATCGGTAACCCTCCTCGCCTCGATAGGACCCTTAGGAGAATTCCTCGAGCCCTTCGGAGACCTTTCCCCAGCGAGAGCCAAGGACATTTTTCGCGAACAAGTGGACATCTTGCGCGAAGCCGGGATAGAATTCTTCCATCTCGAGACTTTCAACTTCTCACAAGAAGCCCTCTTAGCCTTGGAAGCAGTTACCGAAGCAGGTGGAAAAGCAGTGGTGAGCTTTACTTTTGAAAATCGGGGAGGTAAATTCACCACTCTCCTCGGAGAAACACCGACTGCCTTGGTCAACACCTTTTCTTCCCTCCCCATTCTGGCCTTGGGGGCCAATTGCGGTACCGGAATCAAGGAAATGATTCACATTCTCACCGAGTACCGTAACGCTCATCCCACTCTCATTCTTGCGGCAAAACCAAACGCCGGAATACCCCAGCTTGAGGGAGAAAGAATTATCTACAACGAAACCCCCGAGGATTTCGCCCAAAACGTCCCCCCACTCCTCTCCCTTCGTGTCCAAATTATCGGGGGATGTTGCGGTACCGATGAGCACTACATCCAAGCTATACGGAACGTGGTGGACAAAAGATCTGCGACTGGGGAGGAACGGTAATCACTTCACCTCGCAAAGCGTGGGCAATTTTCTGTAATTTCGGTAAAGCAGGAGAACGTACCCAGTTCTCTGCCGGAGGTCGATCCACGGAGTTGATGTGTACTCTGTGAGGCGCAATCTGCTCAATGTGCTTTTGCAAAAGCTCTATTTCCTCAACTCGATCGTTAATCCCCTCTACGATGAAAACCTCAAGCCATATCGCCCCTTGAAAGTGTTGGCGCAGGGTGATGAGCCCCTGGAGGTACTGGTCAAAGCGAAGTACGGGATGAGGTCGATTGACGGTGACAAAGGCCTCAGGAGTTCCCGCATCCAAAGAGGGGATGAGCACATTCACTCCCCGTATTTCCCCCACTATTTCTGGATACAAACCGAAGAGGGTTCCGTTGGTAATCAGGGCAATTCTCTGTTCAGGAAAGGACTCCTTGAGGAAACGGATAATCCTTCTTAAGCCACTATTCAAAGTTGGTTCACCAAAACCGGCAAAAGTAATATAGGAAGGAGGGTGTTCCCGAAAACGAGGCGACCGCCGGTAGGTTTCAAGATGCTCGATCACCTCTTCGGGAAGGATGTACTCTTGCCGTTCCACGGTAAGGGTGGTAGTTATCCCACACTCACAGTACACGCAATCCAAACTACACGTCTTATAGGGAGTCAGGTTAATCCCCAAGGAACTCCCTAAACGCCTTGACCATATCGGTCCAAAAAGACACTTTCGTCTCATGATCGTCCCTTCTTTAGCTTCCTATTGTAACACAATTCCCTCTCTATACCAGTTTTTTCCACTCTTATTCCTAAACCCTTTAACGAAGGGGAGAAGGTTTTCTTTCCCAACCACCTGTGTTCCCTCTTCGTACTTTTTCCATGCATGTTGACATATTTTTCCAAGATGATACCAAACTTTTTCAGAAATTTATCTTGACAATGTTCCCAAACTACGTTATAAAATAGCAAAATTATTTATATAATTTGGAGAGGCGGGGATTGATTACGGTGATTGCCGAAGAGCGTAGACTCAAAATTTTAGCCATCCTTGAAGAGAGAAAGACCATTTCCGTCAAGGAACTGAAAGATATTTTTGGAGTGAGCGAAGATACCATTCGCCAAGACCTCAAAATCCTCGATGACCAAAAACTCCTTCGGCGTATCTACGGTGGTGCAGTACGAGTCAAAAAAGGTGGGGTGGAAATTCCCTTCTCTCTCCGTGAGGTGACTAACCGCGAGGTCAAAGAGCTCATCGGTAGAGAAGCAGCCAAAATGGTTGAAGATGGAGATTCGCTCATCTTCGATGCCAGTACCACTGCCCTACAGGTTGCCCGTCATATCGATCCGGCCAAACGGGTGACTATTCTCACCACTTCCTTAGACATCTGCATTTCCTTAGCGCGTAATCCTAATTTCAATGTCATTGCCACCGGTGGTACCCTTCACGCTCCTTCTCTTTCCTTCGTCGGTCCTCAGGCAGAAAACGCCATCCAAAATTACCTTGCCGATTGTCTTTTCTTAGGGGTGAAAGCGATTTCTCTTCAACAAAAAGCCATCGCTGACGCCTTTGAGCTCGAAGCCCATTTGAAAAAGGTGATGATTCGTTCTGCCCGCAAAGTAGTGGTAGTAGCAGAGAGTAATAAATTCAACGAACAAGCGTTCTTCAAAGTCGCCGATCTCTCCTCTATCCACACTTTGGTGACTGATCGTTATATTGCAGAGTCAAACCGAAAAGCCCTTGAAGAAATGGGCATAGAGGTAAAGATAGCAACCATCGAACAGAATGAAGAGCGACACTCGTTGTGAAAGCACTTCTCTGGTTGTCAGTTGGGGATGATTTTCCCATTTTCCGTAAGAGAAAAATATAGAGCATAAGAAAAAACTTTTTCCGTTCGTTTTTACTAACCTGTCTTCATCGCTTTTAAGAGTACAATAGAGACAATCACAAACAAAAAGGGGGTTTCTTCATGAAAGCGACTCTTCTTCCGGTATACTTCCGGTCAGGGGAAGACCAGGAATTCTTGGAACAGTGTGCGAAATTACGCGAGCTCCTCGCTGAGGAAGCGGAAATTTTGCCAGCAGTACCCTTTGAAGGCCCTCTCCCCCTGGCCGATGCAATTCTCTTCCCCCAAGTGTTGGGTGACGCCTACCAAAGAGTACACGAAATCGAGAAAATCCCCCTCCCTATCCTCGTGGTTACTTCCGAATTCGGTACTGTGAACATGTGGGATTGGGAAATCGTGAGCTATCTGAGGAATCACGGAGTAAAGGTTTTCGCTCCTTACACTCCGGAGCTCACGAAGAGTATTGTCCGAAGCTTAGCGCTCAAAAGAGAGTTGCAAAAAACCGTTTTTTTAGTTTTTCAGGATAATCCTGGGGAGGGAATGCAAGCCAGTATATTCAAGCGCTTTTTCTGGTGGGAAAACGAATGTGCCGAGCGCATGAAGGAAAAATTTGGGGTTACCATCACCAAAAAAAGTTTCAAAATGCTCGCCGAGAGAGCCAAAACCATTCCCGACTACGAAGTGGAAAAAGTATGGGAGAAGTGGAACCTTCCTGGTGTTGACCTTTCCCCTCAAGCCCTGCGGAGTGCTCTCAAGCTCTACCTCGCAGTTAAAGAGGAAATAGCTGTCCATCCAGCAATAAGAGGAGTGAGCATGAATTGCCTCAACGAATCTTTTTACTCCGATACCACTCCCTGCCTTACTTGGTGCATGCTCTTTGAAGAAAAAGAACTCATCTGGGGATGCGAAGGTGATACTCTTTCTCTCTTCACCAAATTCGTTGTTTACCATGCCCTGAGAGCCCCGGTGTTCATGAGCAATGTCTACCCCTTCCTCATGGGTCAGGCGGCACTGAAACACGAAAGAATCGATAGTTTCCCCCAAGTAAACACACCAGAAGACCACCTACTCATTGCCCACTGCGGATATTTCGGTCTCATGCCTCCTTCTTTTGCCAGTGAGTGGACGGTCCGCCCCCCAGTGTTAGCCATTGTGAATCAAAATGCTCATGCCGTAGACGCTCGTTTCCCCCAAGGGCCGGTAACGCTTGTGAAACTCGATTCCAGTCTCTCCAAAATTCTGCTTGTCAAGGGAAATCTTGAAGGGTATGTGCAATATCCAGGTTCTGATTGTCGCAATGGGGGTATCGTCCGGGTGGGTTGTGGACACATGCTCATGGAACGCCTTCCTTCTCATCACGTGTGTCTTGTAGCTGGTGATCACTCGGTAGCGTTACGGAATGTGGCCAAGTGTCTGGATTTAGAGATAGAGGAAGTGGGAGGGAGAGCGAGGAAATTTTCCTCGCTCTCCCTCCCACGGTTCTCTACGTAACCAAGGCGCATGACTTTATTTCTTGCATTTATGTAAAAAATGGTGTATAATATTTACCAAAATTTCTGGGAAGGATGCTTCTTTGGCGGTTCAAAACTTGGAACAAATTAAAGAGTGGGTTAGTCTCATTGTAGGCAAAGAAGTCGTGGTAGAGGTTAACAAAGGACGCAAGAAAACCGTGGTAAGAAAAGGTATCGTGGAAAAAACCTACCCCTTTTTCTTCACTCTCCGCGTTGATGTTGACGGTTCCTGTCAGCGAATTTCTTTTAACTACGTTGACATCCTCACCAAAGCTGTAGAAGTAGAAATCGTATAATCCAAAGACATCTTTCGGTGTGTTCCACCCTCCTCGGAAGGAGAAAGATGCCACTTCACTGAGTACCGTGCGAAGAGGATGATCCTCGGCGAGAGGGCAAACACAAAAAGCATCCGAGGCCCAAAGAGAAAAAACGAACCCACCCCTTCTCTTCTTTCCTTCTTTCTTCTACAATGAAAGGGTAATGGAGAGAAACTCGCACATCACTCTCGAAGAGGCAAAAATCATTCAGGCCAAAATGAGGGAAGAGGTCACCTTCCTCTTCCCCTATCGGGAGGAAGACATTACCTTAGTTGCAGGGATAGATGTGTCCTACGACCAGGATGGTTTTTCCATAGGGGTGGTGGTGGTTCTCGCCTTTCCTTCTCTCGAGATCTTAGAAGTTGCGGTGGAGAAGCTTCGACCAACTTTCCCCTATATCCCCGGATTCCTTTCCTTTCGCGAGGGTCCGGTCATCGAAAAAGCTTTCAGTAAGCTTTGCCGCCGTCCTCAAATCGTATTCTTCGATGGTCAGGGTATTGCCCACCCCCGAGGGGTAGGATTGGCCACCCATATGGGAGTAGCCTTAGGGGTGGTTTCGATAGGAGTGGCAAAGAAACCCTTAGTCGGTTCCTTTCTCCCTCCGGGAGAGAAGCGAGGCGATTTCTCCCCGGTAGAGTACAAAGGACGAGTAGTGGGTGTAGTGTTACGGACTCAAGAAGCGGTTAAACCGGTTTTCGTTTCTCCAGGGAACTGCATCGGCATTGTAGAGGCCAAAGACTGGACACTCAAAGTTACCGGAAAATACCGCGTTCCCGAACCAACCCGTCTCGCCCATATCTTGAGCGAGCGAGAAAAGAGGTGAAACGATGGGAGAGAAACGTTTACCCGATTTTCCCGAGGAAACGACAAGCACCACCAATAAGGTAGTGATCACCGTGGTGGGGAAAGACCGCATTGGTATCATTGCCGCAATCACCTCCTGCCTTGCCCAATGTCGGGTGAATATCGAAGACATCACCCAGAAAATATTAGGAGAATACTTCACCATGATTCTCGTAGGAGATACCTCTCAAGCGTCTGTGGATCTTACAGAGCTGCGCCGAAGACTCAACCACGTAGGAGAAGAAATCGGTGTTACTGTGTATCTGCAGCATGCCCAAATTTTCCAAGCCATGCACCGCATTTAGGGAGGGAAACCCGTGCTCTTTGATCGCGCTGAAATTCTCGAAACTCTGCGTATGCTGGAACTGGAGAATCTCGATGTCCGGACCGTCACGGTGGGAATCAATATTCTCGACTGCCGGGGAGAAAGCTTTCCCACTACCATCGAGCGGGTATTGGCTAAGATCCGACGCATTACTACCCCCCTCGAGGAGGTTACCGAAGAAATCGCGGGAAAATACGGTATCCCCATCGTGAACCGCCGGGTCGCCCTCTCGCCGGTGGCTCTCCTTCTCACCGGAAAGGAAGGAGAAAGAGTAGTTGAACTCGCCCACCAACTCGACCAATTAGCTCAAGAACTCTCCATCGATTTCATCGGCGGTTTTTCTGCCTTGGTGCACAAGGGTTTCGCCCCCGGGGACCATCTCCTCGTAGATTCTTTACCTCTCGTCCTCTCCCAAACCGAGCGTATCTGTGGCTCGGTGAACGCCGCCTCCAGTCGAGCGGGAATCAACGTGGATGCGATCCTCAGAATGGGTGGCGTGATCCGTGAAACCGCAGAAAAAACTGCCTCCCGAGACGGGATCGGGTGTGCGAAACTTGTAGTTTTTGCCAATGCTCCCGAGGACAATCCCTTCATGGCCGGTGCCTTCCATGGACCCGGAGAAGCGGATTGCGCGGTGAATGTGGGGGTCAGTGGCCCCGGAGTAGTGAAAGAGATGATCTCCCGTCATCCCCATGCCTCCTTAGGAGAACTCGCCGAAATCATTAAAAGAGTCGCCTTCAAAATCACCCGAGTGGGAGAACTCATCGGTCGGGAAGTCGCTCAAAAGATGGGGATACCCTTCGGTATTGTGGACCTCTCCCTTGCTCCCACTCCTCAAGTGGGCGACAGTGTTGCCGAAGTCATCGAAGCGATGGGGGTGGAGCGGTGTGGTGGATGGGGCTCTACTCTGGCCTTGGCGCTCCTCACTGATGCCTGTAAAAAAGGGGGAGCAATGGCTTCTTCTTTCGTAGGAGGTTTGAGCGGAGCATTCATACCGGTGAGCGAAGATGCCGGAATGAGTGAAGCGGTCCGCCTGGGAGCCTTACGCTTAGAAAAACTGGAAGCCATGACCAGCGTCTCCTCGGTGGGTCTTGACATGATCGCCATCCCCGGAGACACTCCTGAAGAGATGATCTCTGCGATCATCGGAGACGAAATCGCCATCGGGGTCGTGAATCACAAAACGGTAGGAGTGCGCCTCATTCCCGTTCCCGGGAAAAGAGCGGGAGAGAAAGCCTATTTCGGTGGGCTTTTGGGGGAGTGTACCATTATCGAGGTGAATCCCTTCGGAGGCGGGAAATTCATCCGCCGAGGAGGACGCATTCCCGCCCCCATTACCAGTCTCCGCAACTAAGAAACGCGCTTTTTCACCAGGTTCATAAGCCCTCCCTCACGGATGACCTCCTGCAAAAAGGGAGGGAAAGCCTGAGCCTGGAAGAGGCGACCGGTGGTAAGGCTACGAATGACGCCCTGGTTGAGGTCAATCTCCACTTCCTCTCCCTCTTCGAGGGCTTGCGAAGCCTCTTCGCACTCTAAGATCGGCAAGCCTACATTGATGGCATTACGGTAAAAAATCCTGGCAAACGAAGTGGCGATCACCGCCTGCACCCCTGCCCCTTTAATAGCTAAAGGAGCGTGTTCTCGCGAGGAGCCGCAACCAAAATTTTTGCCGGCCACAAGAACCGTCTCTTGGGTCACCCGTTGGGTAAAGGTGGGATCGAGGTCTTCCATACAGTGTTTCGCTAATTCCAAAGGGTCAGAAGAAGTAAGATACCGCGCAGGAATGATCACGTCGGTATCAATATTATCACCGTACTTCATGACTTTTCCCCGGATATGCATGGTAGCCACCTCACAGTTTCCTCGGTGAAGCAATGTACCCCAAAACGGCGGAACTCGCTGCCACATAGGGGTTGGCCAAGTACACTTCGCTCTTCACGTGTCCCATCCGCCCCACGAAATTCCGATTGGTGGTGGACACACACCGCTCCCCTTCCGCCAAAACCCCAAGGTGTCCCCCGAGACACGGTCCACAGGAAGG
The DNA here is from genome assembly GCA_937139415.1 of uncultured bacterium. Taxonomy (GTDB): domain Bacteria; phylum Atribacterota; class Atribacteria; order Atribacterales; family Caldatribacteriaceae; genus CAKZPS01. The sequence continues at coordinate 2,066 of CAKZPS010000005.1, read as the reverse complement.
TGGGGCAATGACCGAGCCGGCTTCAAGGAAAATACGGACTAATCCTTCTCTCTCCGCCTCAAGGAGGGTTTTGGGCGTTCCCGGAAAAATGAGCACTCGCACCCTTGGGTACACCTTCCTCCCCCGGAGGACCTGAGCCGCCATGCGCAAATCTTCCATCCGTCCGTTGGTACATGAACCGATCACCACTTGGTCGATTTCAATCCGGGAGAGACTATCCACCGGACGCACGTTCTCGGGGAGATGGGGAAGAGCCACTTGTGGTTCAATCTTGGAAACATCGATGGTCATGACCTCCCGGTAAGAAGCATCCCGGTCAGAAGCGTAGAGGAGGGGTTGGCGGGTAGTACCGGTACTCTTGACGTACTGCAAGGTCTTCTCATCGGGCTCCATGATTCCATTTTTCGCTCCTGCCTCGATGGCCATATTGGCCATGGTGAAACGCTCATCCATGGAAAGGGCAGTGATAGCCCCTCCGGTGAACTCCATGGCACAGTAACGAGCCCCCTCCACACCGATTTGACCGATGGTGTAGAGGATGAAGTCTTTTCCGGTCACAAAGGGTTGACGTTCTCCTTCATACACAAAGCGAATGGACTCAGGGACCTTGAGCCACGTCTCCCCCAAAACCCAACTGGCGGCGATATCGGTACTCCCCATACCGGTAGCAAAAGCCCCCAGGGCTCCATATGTACAGGTATGAGAATCGGCACCAATAACGAGATCTCCTGGTACCACTAAACCAAGCTCGGGCACTAAAACGTGTTCGATCCCCACTTGTCCTCCTTCGAAGAAATAGGGTATACCATGTTCCCGAGCAAACTCACGCATCAACTTCACATTCTCTGCAGAGGGGATATCCTTACAAGGGGTGTTGTGGTCAGCAATGAGCGCAATTTTGTGGGGATCAAACACCCGGTGAATTCCGTGTTTCTTGAGCTCTTTAATCGCCAAGGGCGCGGTAATGTCATTGGCTAAAGCGAGATCTACCCGGACTTGGACCAGTTCTCCAGGAACCACCCGCTCTTTCTGCGCGTGATGAGCAATGATTTTTTCGGTGATGGTCATACCCATACTTCATGCCTCGCTTTCATGGGGACTTAGGCGCTTTCTTTTCTGGGCCATTTTATTAATGGCGGAAAGGTACGCCATGACACTTGCCACTACCACATCTTGATTGGAGCCTCTCCCCACGTATTCTTCGTTATCTCCGAAAATACGCACCACCACTTCCCCGAGGGCCTCTGTTCCGCCGGTGATGGACTGCAGGGTATAATTAACGAGATTGGAGGAAATCCCCAAGATTTTACTGATCGCCTTATACGCCGCGTCAACCGGCCCCACTCCCGTGGCCACGCCCTCGAGGACTTCTTTCCCTTCCCGGATCAAGCGCACCGTAGCGGTGGGGAGAATGTTATTCCCCGAACACACGTGGACGAAATCGAGACGGTACACTTCTTCGGGTTTGGTCATTTCCTCCGAAACAATGGCTTTGAGATCTTCCTCGGTGATTTCCTTCTTTTGATCAGCGAGTTTCTTGAAGCGGGCAAAGGCTTGGTCCAACTCTTCGTTACTCAAACGATATCCCAGCTCTTCCAGTTTCTTGGCAAACGCATGGCGTCCCGAATGTTTTCCCAAAACGAGCACCCGTTCTTCCCGACCGATGAGATGAGCATCCATGATCTCGTAAGTGAGTTTCTCTTTGAGTACTCCATCTTGGTGAATGCCCGACTCATGGGCAAAAGCATTCTGCCCTACAACGGCCTTATTGGGCTGGACTAACATTCCGGTCAAACGACTCACCAAGCGGCTCGAGCGGTAAATCTCTTGGAAATTGAGTCGAGTTTGCGCCTGAAAACGGTCTTGACGTACGTAGAGAGACATCACGATTTCTTCCAAGGCAGCATTCCCTGCTCGCTCACCAATACCGTTTATGGTACATTCTACCTGATTGGCTCCCGCCACTACCGCGGAGAGCGAGTTGGCCACCGCCAAACCCAAATCGTTGTGACAATGGACGCTCAAAACCACCCGGTCTAAACCTTCGGTATGTTCCAAGAGATAAC
>CAKZPS010000004.1 GCA_937139415.1 uncultured bacterium | reverse complement strand
AGTAGAGTGATCAAGGAGGTGAGGGTACGCTCCGGTTTCTCGGTTTCGGGAGGAAGTTCTCCGAGAGGTGAGGACACGCCTTCCGTCTTCTCCTCTCACCACCTCAAAGCTCTTTCTTTTCTCTCTTTATCTTCTCAGAGCTCTCAGTCTCTAGTCTCAAGAACGGTAGTGAGGATATCTTTTCCTCATTGGTGGAGAGCCTCCCACAGTTTCAGTGTAAACTCCTCAAAAGTTCATTCCTTCTCCAGGAATACCAGGGTTGTCTCCAAGATCCTCTCGTATCCCTTGAGAGTGGGCTGTAGCATATGCATGAGATCTCGCCTCCTTTGGTGGTGGTTTTTGGTTTTTCAAATTGCATACTAAACACTGGATGGCGAAGTCTCTTCATTTCTTTATCTTGGAACACCTACGATAAATTTACACTCAGTTCTTTTCCCCAACCTCTCGTTGACTTCAGAAAGAATGATATAGAGGAGCTTTTCTCCCCCTCGCCCATGGAGGAATACCTCGCAGAGTTCTTTGGGTACTGCAAGGAAAGTGAGGAGAACTTGGGTACTTCTCTCTCCTTCTCCACCTCTTGAGCTTCGGAAAAGGTTTTTGCTCAGTAAATCGCTTTGAGGGTCTCTGCTACCTCTCGGTCACTTTCCCGCAAACTCAGTGAGGGTAGGCAAAACCATGGGAAGAACGAAAGTAGCCAAAAGGACTCCGGAAAGATCACCCCTATGGCCTCCCCTTAAATCAGGGAAATTGCCAAACTCCCAGGATACTATCTCTTTTAAAGTACGTTGCCGAATCCTTATAAATATCGATGCAACAAGTCTTGACTTATTCCCATTTCTAACTGAGGATAGGGAAATCCTCTTATGCGAAAAATTTCTCTATTTCCCGGGAATTATCTTCCTGGAGTCCGTTCTTATATAATAAGGGTGAAAGAAGACAAGGAGGCCAAAAGGTGGACAAACACGTAGTGGTCACCGGGGGTGCTCAGGGTATCGGAAAGGCGATATGCCAAGCCTTCTTAGAGGAAGGAGATTGGGTATCTCCATGGGATATCGATAACGAGGCTTTACTTGAGCTTGAGGAAGAGTGGCACGCATGGCGAGACCGTATCCTCCCTGTATCGTGTGATGTATCTTCCTACGAGGCCGTGCACAAGGCAAAAAATTTCCTCACCCAAAAATGGTCGAAAGTGGATGTCCTCGTGAATAATGCCGGAGTGTTCATTCATAAACCTCTCCTTGAATTGACCGAGGAAGAATGGGATTGGGTTTTGGGGGTGAATCTCAAGAGTATTTTCCTCCTGGCCCAAGCTTTGCTCCCCCTCATGCCTCATGGTGCTTCAATCCTCAACATCGCTTCGACGAGAGCACTCATGTCGGAAGCGAATACCGAAGCCTATTCGGCTTCTAAAGGAGGAGTTCTTGCTCTCACTCATGCTCTCGCTATCTCCTTGGGGCCACGGAAAATCCGAGTGAATGCAATTAGTCCCGGTTGGATTGAGGTTTCATCATGGAAAAAGAAACGGGAACGCCAAGAACCGTTTCTGCGCCCCATCGATCACCTCCAACATCCAGCACAACGGGTGGGGAAACCGGAAGATATTGCCTCCTTATGCGTGTTCCTTGCTTCCGAGAAAGCCGGATTCATTACCGGAGCTCAGGTGGTCGTCGACGGTGGTATGACAAGAAAGATGATTTACGCGGAATGAGAAAGGAGTTCCCCTATGGAAATTATCGATATTTCTCTCTCCATTTCTTCCGATACCCCTACCTATCGAGGAAGAAAAGAAAAAAAACCTCTCCTTGAGCGAGTACGTACCCTGCAAGAAGGGGCCAACGAAATGCGCCTCAGCCTGGAAACCCACACCGCTACCCATGTCGATGCTCCCTTACATATGCTTGAAGGTGCTCCCTCTATCGATGTCCTTCCCATCGCTTCCTTCACCGGTTTTGCCTTCGTTGCCGAAATCCGCCATCGCTCGGTGATCACCGCCCAAGAGCTCCTTCCTTTTCAATCAACCTTGCGAGAGCACACCTTCTTCCTGATGAAGACGGATAATTCCTTCACCAATCTCAACCGAGAAGACTTCGTGTACCTCGAGCAGAGTGGAGCGGAGTTTCTCGCGGCCAAGAAACTCAAAGGAGTAGGCATCGATGCTCTGGGGATTGAACGGAACCAGCCCGGCCATCCCACCCACAAAACCCTCCTCAGTCAGGGCATCCTCATTGTAGAAGGGTTATTCCTCCGGGAGGTAACCGAGGGTTGGTACTACTTCATGGCGTTCCCCCTCAAAATCAAAGACGGCGATGGTGCACCGGCACGGGCCGTGCTACTCCGGATGTAAACCATGAAAACTCTGGTATTTTTTGGCGCTACGGGCAATCTCTTCACCCATAAAATACTTCCCTCCTTGGGTCATCTCCTTACCCAGGATGGAGGCGATTTTTCCATCGTAGCAATAGGAAGACGCTCCCCCAATCTTGCAAGCTACCAACAATTCTTACTCACCCTGGGACACAAAGATGTTTCTCTCTCCCCGGAAGCCTTCTCTCAACTCTTCCAACGCCTCACTTACATTCAAAGCGATATCAAGAACGGAGACCTCTTCCTTAAACTCGCACCTCACCTTGAGGGAAAAGAGGTGTTCTTTTACCTTGCTACTCTCCCCTCGCTCTACCCCGAGGTGCTCCGGCAACTCAAAAGATGGAACCAAACCCATCCTCTCCCCAAGAGCATCGCCTTAGAAAAGCCCTTCGGAAGCGATGAAGAGAGTTTTCTTGCCTTAGAGAGAGAATTACGAGACCTCTTCCCTGAGGAGCGCGTCTTCTACGTTGACCACTATCTGGGAAAATCGACCGTCCTGAGTCTCATCATCTTGAAAGCAGAGAACCTCTTCATCGAGAAGCTCCTCTCGCGCCACTACTTGAAAGAGGTACGTATCGCGGTATGCGAGGAGGAGGGAGTGGAAGAACGTGCTCAGTTCTACGAGGAAACTGGTGCCCTGCGGGATATCTTCCAAAATCACCTTTTACAACTTCTCACCCTTTTTGCCATCGACATTCCTCCCCTGTGCGAAGAGGATCGGAGGGAGTGTCAACTCTTCCAGGAAAAAGTCGCCCAAGAGAAGGTTCGCCTCTTAGAGAAAGTTCGTCTTCCTCGCAAAGAGGAAATCATCTTAGGACAGTACCAAGGATACCGGGAAGCGGTCGGTAACCCCTCTTCTTCCACCGAGACTCTCATCCACATTCCCATCTATATCGAAAATGCCCGCTGGCGCGGAGTCCCTTTCCGGATGTTTACCGGCAAGAAAATGGCCGAGAAGCGTTCTTTCATTGAGGTGATTTTCCACTCTGTAACCCCCTGGCCCAATCGCTTAGTGATTGAAATTCAGCCCGAAGAGCGGATCGATTTCTACATCAACGTCAAAACACCGAGTATCGAGCTCACCTCGGTTCCGGCAAAGCTCAATTTTAGCTACTTCGGCACCTTCGGAGCCAAAAGTCCCCAAGCTTACCAAAAAATCATCCACGATTTCCTCCATGGCGAGCGAACCCTGTTCCCCAATTCCGCCTTCATCCGCAGGGCCTGGCAGATTACCGACGCCCTCAAGCGCACAATAGAGCGGTATAAAATTTCTCCTCACTTTTATCCGCCACATACCCTGAAGGGAGACGAGGTGTGGAATAGGAATACCTTCTCTTCATGACTCAAGACGAAAGGATCCCTTGAGAATGCCATAAAATTCAGGCTGGTGGAAATCAATGTCGCTATAGAGCCGGGTACATTCGATGTAATTGTGGTCAAAGAATACTCGCGTGAAACTCTTCGTCTCTACAATCTTCACCCGATCCCGATACACAAGCTCGTTGGTCACGATCCGCTCACCATCCTGCGACACTACTTCCACCGAACCGGTGAAGAAAAAGGTCTTGGTGAGGAGATCGATCTCCGCAGCGTCAGCTTTGAGAGTAGAACGGATTTTCCCTTCGGCGTCGTATACCTCAAGCTCGATTCCTGAAGAAGCAAAGGCTTTATTCCCCCCTTTGTCGAACTGAATTTCCTCCGCCTTCAAAAGCCAAACGAGTCTCCCCTCTTCAAAGCCGCGAATTACCGTTTTCTTGGTAACCACCGGAAACGGAGTCTCCTCTGGCAGAGGAGTTTCCTCTGCCAGAGTCTGCAAAACAAAAAACAATAAGAAACCCAACACCCAAACGAACTTACTTTTCCAAAGCATATGGCCAACAACGAATGCCACCATCCATCACTTTCACATTGAGAAAACCGTGCTTTTTGAGGATGAGCGAGGCCTCGTAGCCGCGCAGACTCACCGCACAGAAAGTGATGATTTCTTTGTCTTTAGGCAACTCTCCAATACGTTCACTCAACGAACCGAGGGGAATGAGAGTACTTCCCGGAATACGTACATTCTGATACTCTTTGGGAGTACGAACATCGAGGAGCACGAAATCTTCTCCGCGTTTACGTTTCCGTTCTACTTCATGAGGAGAGATACCTACCATTTTTCCCTCTAACTTATTTCGCAAAACATTGGCTGCCACACAGATATTGTCAATAGCCGAAGCATAGGGAGGAGCATAGGGGAGGTCAATACTCGAGAGGTCTTCTACTTTTCCCCCATAGTACAAGGCGGTGGCGAGAGCATAAATACTTTTGGTAACATTTCCACTTCCGATCACTTGAGCCCCCAAGAGCTTGCCACTCCGCTTATCGGCGACGAGTTTGGTGATCACTCCTTGAGCTCCCGGGAAGTAGTGCGCTCGGTCAGGAGCAGGTGCAAGAGCATACTCTACCTCGTAACCCAACTCTTTGGCCTGTCGCACGGTCATACCGGTACGGGCAATGGTATAATCAAAAAGCTTGAAAATCGCCGAATTAAGTGCCCCACGAAATACCTCCTGTCCTCCGGCGATATTGATGGCTGCTACCCTTCCCTGTTTATTGGCCAAGGAACCCATAGGCATATAGGCCGGAGAGTTACAAATGAGGTTCTCGATCTCTACGCAATCCCCCACCGCGAAAATGGAGGGGTCAGAAGTACGCATGAACATATCCACCTTGATACCGCCGGTTACTCCAATTTCAAGCCCCGCCCGCTGTGCTAAATCAGTATTTGGCTTGAAGCCGGCAGCCACAACTACAAGATCAGCCTCATACTCTCCCTTATCGGTGATCACCCTCTTCACCACACCGTCTCGGGCTTCAAAACGCTCGATTCTTTCTCCTACCATGACTCGAACTCCTTGAGATTGACAGTAACGGCGCACCAAAATGCCCATATCTTCATCGAAAATGGGCAAAATCTCAGGGAGAATTTCAATAATCGTCACCTCAAGCCCGCTCTTGACCAAACTTTCGGTCATTTCCATACCAATGAGTCCCCCGCCGATCACTACCGCTTTTTTCGCCAGTTTCTCTGCAATCATCCAGCGAATGGACTCGGCGTCTTCAATGCCATGCAAAGCATGAACATTGGCCAAATCTCGAGCATTGATTTCTCCGGGGTGGTCAAAATCAACCGCTTTAACCGGGGGGAAGAATACCTTTGCTCCGGTAGCCAATACTAAATAGTCATAGGGAAAAGAGAGGATTTCCCCGGTATCTAAACGACGAGCTTCAACCATCTTTCCAGCACGATCAATTTTGATTGCTTCAGTGCGATTGTAAACCTTGACTCCCTTGAATTTTTCAAAAAATTCGGGATCTCGTAATACCCCCACGGGTGTCTCCATGAGTTCACGATACTCTTTAATTTCTCCACTCACATAATAAGGAAGCCCACACCCAGCATAGGAGAGAAATTTTCCCTTCTCAATAATGGTAATTTCTGCCTCGGGATCAAGTCTGCGCAGTTTAGCTGCAACTTTCGGTCCTCCTGCCACACCACCTACAATGACCACTCTCTTGGCCATACCTTCAACCTCCCCTATCAAGGTTTTCGTAGTGCTTTCACATCGTTATAGATACTCCCTAAGCAAAAGATGGAGACGCCCGAAACAATAATCCCGAAACCTCCTAAAATTCCACCTATTCCTCCTAAAAAACTTAATCCTCCCAGAGGCGAAACCGGAAACTGTGGTTGACTGGGAAAATCCTCCTCTCCCGGTGAAGGGAGAGAATATGATTGTAAAGTACGAGAAATTCCTCCCGACCAAAAAAGCGATAAAACGATGATCACGATTCCCATGACCATACCAATGATACCTACCACTTTAAGGAAAGTTCCCATTGCTATCCCCCCTTTTCTCTTCATTCTATCATGAAACTTGGTCTTGGTCTCTCTCTGATTCGCTAAAGACTTGGAAAAGAGAAAGATAAAACCCCTCTTGATAGTGTATCGTATTTTGGGTAGACATCCGAATAAAAGAAAAAAAGACCTCCTGATCGGTAAAATGGAAGGCCAAAACCTGAAACCACCAATTACCC
>CAKZPS010000003.1 GCA_937139415.1 uncultured bacterium | reverse complement strand
AGTTAACGTAAAAATTCCCCACCGGTGCCTGGGGAAAAATCTTTGCAAAAATGGGGAGTTCCCTCTTGCAAAAAACAGCTATGAATAACCATTTTTTCATTTCCTTAGCTACCTCCTCGAGATTTTTGTAGAGTATAGGGAAAAACTATTGATGAATGATGAAGTAAAAATTAAGAATTCAAAACTTTTCCATTTACAGGAATTTTCATGGGCATTCCTTTATCTCTCAACTTGTTGGGTCGATAATCTTGGGAGAAACATTTGGAATCGACAGGAGCTATGTGGTCTTTTTTCCTCGTAGCTTCTTTAAAGGGAATTGATAGTATGAATAAAATGCGATGTCTCTTCTTCAACGTGACCTTAGTAACTGGACTTCTCCCAAAAAAGTGGGGGCATGAAAAAGCAAGAATACTTCTCTCCTCTCATCCGATTCCTTTGCAAATTCCTTCATGCTCAGGTATTCCAAAGCTGAATGGAGGCGAACACGATTGGAGAAGTGTTCAATGTATTCAAAGAGACTCTTTGGGCTTCCTCTTGAGTGCGGTATCGTCTGTGATTCAAAGTTTCGTCTTCACGGTTTTGAAGAAGGACTCTATACAAGCATTATCATAACCATTCCCCTTGCGACTCATCCTGGGAAAAAAGAGGCCCAAAATGGCAGAGAGGTACAGCCACCCTTCTTCTACTTATGATGAGAGTTGGTAGTCAGGCGATACCGTCTCCTCTTTTGGGCTTGTAGCCCTCTCTCTTTCATGAGTCGGATCATCCGGTTTTCACCACAGGAAAAACCTTGTTGATGGAGACATCTCGTCATCCTGGGACTCCCATACCGTTTCCCATGGAGAGGGAGGTAAGACGATAAAGAGCGCCCATCTTCTATTTTTCCTTCTCTCTTTTTAATTTCTCCTTGGAATTGGAAAGGCGTAGTAACCACCCACCGAAACCTTTAAGGCTGGGCACATCTACTCCACCGAAGATGGAAAGCGGAGTTCTCTATGAACGGGAACTCGCCTCTAGTGTTTGCAAGGAGTAATCAGGTACTCTTTTGCGCCTCGGTATTTCTCTATCCTCCGTTTCAGGTGGCAGTTCCCGGGAAGGTGTTGAGGGGGTCTTCTGCAAATTCCTCCTTCCAACTTGGAGATAGTCTCTTTCCCTATACCAAGGCCTTGGCAACTTCGGCCACCGACCTTTGGTGTTCATTGTAAGAGGGAGTATCTCGAGTTTAAACTCCTCGTCGTACTTCCTTCGTTTCCTTTCTCCTTGATCCATGGTCTCACGCTCTCAGCTCCTTATCGTCTCTTTTCCCTGCCTCCACAAAATCGGGGGAAGACCATAACCATGAGGGTAAATCCCGAGACTCGAAGTATTCAATCTCATCCATACGCTGTTGACATAAAACGCTGGGACAACCCTCCAGGATGAAATGGGTTGGTGAGGGTGATTTCGCAGAGGAGAGAAGAGGTGTATTAACACCTTAATGAGAGAGGGTCTTCCTACCCTTCTCTTTGGAAGTTTGCTTCAAGTGTCTCGCTTACATTGATTTTATAAGATGGTTGACATAGTTTGGTAATAGAGTTAAAATAATTACGAATTAGAGAACGTTTTCAGAAACGTTTTCAAAAGTTGAGAAGATATTTTTTAAGGGAATTATTTCAGAATTTTTTGAAATGTGTTCGAAAATAGATACGGGTATTAACACTGATTTTTTTGGCGTTTTCTGCGTCTTCAAGTTATTGGTGAGTTTGTACCGATCATAGAAAAGGGGGTGAAAAAACAAGTGTAATCTTCAAGTTTGTGTAGGCGGGTTTCAAGTAATGGGATTGAGCATGAAAAAAAGGAGGTATGAGCGTGAAGCAACTTTTAATTATAAGTGTATCAGTAGGTGTTTTACTTACTGTGGCGAGTGTGGGTTATGCAGCGGTAGAACTTCGTATCATGACCGTGTGGGGTGGTTTGCAGAAGGAATATCTGGATCAGATGTTTGCCGAATATAC
>CAKZPS010000002.1 GCA_937139415.1 uncultured bacterium | reverse complement strand
AACCATGCCTAACAAAACGAGAAAAGAAGGGGATCTTAAAAAACACTCCTACAATAAGTTGACACCATCGATAACTTGACACTATAGGAACTTTTGGGTAATATTGAAATGTCCTGGTGGGCCGTTAGCTCAATTGGGAGAGCAACTGACTCTTAATCAGTAGGTTGAAGGTTCGATTCCTTCACGGCCTACCATTTGTTTGTTAGGGCTTTTAGGTCTCTTTTTTTGCAAGGGTTTTTCCGAACCCCTGGATTACTCGTCCTTTTCTTCCCTTACCAGAGTTTAGCCGACCGAGTATCCTCTTTATTTACCTCTCTCTGGAGCCTTTGATGTGCCGCGCGTACCTTAGTTTCAGCCTGAGCGTCGGAGATTTTTATCCCCCTTTGGCCAAAATGATCCTCAGATACCCAATGGCTCTCTTCGGCTTATCCACACCCGGGGATGGAGGAAAAGGTGTCTTCAGGAAAGAGAATAGCTTTTTGGCGAGCTTGAGGATGCACAAAAATCTCTCCCGCTCTGCCTCCATTTGCGTGGTAAGCTCAGTATCCTTCGCCGACACCACCTCAACCTCAAAGCCTTTCCCCCCACCCTCGACACAGCGGATGGCTAAAAGGAGAGAATCAAACTTCTCCTTCCCCAAAGGGGAGTCATTGGGTAGCTCTAACCCACAAGAAGGAATACGCACAATGATCCCACTGAATACCCCAAGGAGAGCGAAAGCGAAGAAAAGTACCCTATTTTTTCAAGAGAATGAGCATACCCAAAACAACCAATAACAGAGGCACGACAATGCGCCCCGGATAAGGGACAAAACGAATCCAAGGGATAAATAGAGCTTGAGCTAACCACAGTATAGCAATGATGAGTAACACCCAAGCGAGGAGTTGTTGATTATCCTTTCGCTCGCTTTTCGATTCCTGAATTTCTTGAAAAGAATTGGAAGTTTCTTGAGGTTTCTCGGGAATAATAATCCAAGCAACGAGATAGGCAAGAATGGCACTCCCAGCCAAGAGAATCAAAAGAACCGCTATTAATCGAACTACGGTCGGATCGGTATCTAAATACTCTGCTATCCCCCCACAAACTCCACCAAGAATTTTTTCGCTCCGTGATCGATACAATCTTCTCATTTCCCTTTGCCTTTCCCACAGATATTTTACCCATTATATGGGAAGTGACCACGCTCAGCAAGGACGGAGATGACTTTCCGCCGGAAAGGGTGATAGAATAGAACAAGGGCACATGAAAAGTGCGCGAGGGAGAATTTTCTGAGGAAAGACATGCTCTTTGAATCTCTTCACCATGAACTCCTTACCTTCGTCTTTGGAAATCGTTGTCCTTCCGAGGAAAAAATTCAAGAAATGATTCTCAGGTGTTCTGATCTATTCACTTTCCTTGCCGAAAAGAGGTCTCTCCATTACCTATCCCACCCTCAAACTCTCCAAGGATACCTCCTCTACTTTGTACCAATCACCCTACACAAGCTCTATAAGGTACTCTTAGAAATAACCCGACATCCCCTTTTTCTCTCCAACTACGAGGAGCTCAGAATTCTTGACTTAGGTTGTGGACCAGCTCCCGCTCTTTTAGCTTTCGTCGAACTCGAGAAGCAGAACCTCTTTCCCCGCCTTGCCCTTCATTACACTGGGGTAGATTTCGACTATACGAGCCTACAAGTGGCGGAAAAACTGGTTCAAAAACTCATTCCTCTTTCACCAAGGATTCGCTACCAATTCTTACGAAGAGACTTGCGTACGGGTAAAGTTTTTCAAGAATTCAGAAAACTTGCTCCTCAGTTTGTTATTCTTTCAAATCTCGTTGGAGAATTAGAAACTCAAGGAATCACGGCTACCGAAGTAGCACAACGCTTGAAACCTCTCGCCACTAACGATACCCATCTCGCCACAATCATCATTGAACCGGCTACCAGGAAGACCTCCCAAACACTCCATAAACTCCGAGACCTCTTGCTTGAGCACAATCGCCTCTCTCTATGCACCATGTACCGGTAATTTTCCGTGTTCAGCGCTCAAGGCAAATAATTGGTGTTACGAGGAATGGGCGTGGAAGCACCCTGAATACCTCAAAACTTTAGAATCATGGGATCTACAAGTCCGTGTTCTCAAATTCAGTTACCTGGTCCTTGAAAATCGAGGTTACTCTCTCATCGATACTTTTTCGCCTACCCAAGGATATCTTGTGAAAAGTACAAGCCACCTCATGAAAGAGAAACACAAAACCAAATTATGGGGATGCATGAACGGGGAACTCAAACTCTTAGAACGCTTGGAAAGAGACACGAAACCAGATGATCCGTGGTTCACCATCAAAAAAGGGAGCTATTTTTCCGTTGATACCCTCTCTTTTCGTACCAACACCGTACAAATCCCCCAAGGGGCAAAAATCACCATTCTCTACCAACCCCATCTCGATCAGTAAACGATAGCCTTCACAAACTCCTCGGCATCAAAAGGAAGGAGATCGGTTATCTTTTCACCTACTCCCAAATACTTTATCGGAAGCCCAAATTCTCGTGCCACACGGAAAATAATTCCTCCCTTGGCTTGGCTGTCCCACTTCGTGAGAACGATCCCGGTAAGGTATGCAACTCGAGCGATGGCTTCTACCTGAGCAAAAGCGTTCTGCCCCGCAAGAGAATCAATGACTACTAAACTCTCAAACTGAGACTCGGGTACCGCCTTTCTGGCAATTTTAGTTACCTTCTCCAATTCAGCAAGAAGGTTTTTGTTCACGTGGGATCGTCCTGCAGTATCAATAATGGCCACCGTATCGCCATGGTGCAGGGCGGAATGAATACCATCGAAAACCACCGCACCTGGGTCCGCACCAGGAGAACCCTGGAAATAACGACACCTCGCGCGTTCGGCCCAAATTCTCAGTTGCTCCATGGCTGCCGCCCGAAAAGTATCTGCTCCAATGAGAACCACCCTTTCTCCTCCCTCTTGAAGGAGGTAAGCCAGTTTCCCGGCTGTAGTTGTTTTTCCTACTCCGTTAATGCCACTCAAGAGGATAACTCGCAGCGTATTCGGTTCGGCTGAAGAAAAAAGCCAAGGGTTATTACCTTCTAAGAAAGAATATAATTTGTTATATAACCAGTATTGCCAATCTCCTCGCTCAGGGGACTTTTCTCGAAACTGACGAAATTCTTCCACCAACTCCATCGCCAAGCGAGGACCAACATCAGATTGAATGAGGAGCTCTTCTAACTCTTCCCAGTCCTCTTCACGGACCTCTTTCCGCGACCAAAGTTGGGCAAAACGCTCTTTTACCTCATCTTTCATCTTCCCGATATTTTGTAACCAACGCTTCAAAAGACCAGGCCCTCTATTCATATTGCTTCTTTTCCCCCTCTACAAAGGGCATGCCTCCTCTCTTTTTGGCCCCAGAGCTGGTTCACAGTACATGATTTGAGAGACACCAGGCTCATTCATGGTAACCCCTATGATGTTTTGCGCTCTTTCCATAACCTCTTCTTGGTGAGTGATGATAATAATTTGACGAGAACGAGCAAAATGGACAAGGAGTTGAGCAAAAAGCTTGCTATTCATGTGGTCAAGATTGGCATCAACCTCGTCTAAAAAGCAGAAAGGGAAGTTCCTGGCCTCAAGAACAGCCAAAAGCAAGCATATGGCTACCAACGCCCTCTCGCCACTCGACAAAAAGGTCAGGCTTTGTCTCCTTTTGCTGGGAATTCTCACTTCGACCTCTATTTCTTCCTCGCTCCTCAAGAAATAGGCAGTTCCACCGTTGAATACCTGCTCAAAATAATACTCAAAAGATTGTTGGGTACGACGCAAAAACTCTTCAAACACTTTCTTACTTTCCCGGTGTAAGGCGTTGAGTTCCCCTTCAGCACGATGAATCAAATCACTCACTTCACGGTCTTTCCCACTCAGGGTATTATACCGCTCCTGCAATTCTTGTAGCTCCTCAATGCTCCCTCGACGAATCTTCTGGCTCTTAAGCCATGCTTCTCTCTCGCGAATAAAGTTTTCCAGTTGTTTTATTTCCCAGGAAGAAAAGCAATGTTCATCCTCTGCCATTCCTCCATCTTCATATTTTCCCAGTTCTTGACGCAGTGTTTCCACTTCCAAAACAAGTCTCCCCTCTTGAGTTTCAAGTTTTTCTTTCCTCTCAAGGATTTCTAAATATTCTCTCTCTTCTTCCTTGAATTTCTCCTCTTCCATCTCGAGTAACTGACACAAGCGTTCTTCTTTCGACTTCTCTCCTTCGAGGAAACGGGTCTGCCTTTCAAGGGTAGATTGATGCTCGATGAAGAGAGGAATGAGAGTCTTGAGATTCCCTCTTATTGAGGTGTATACTTTTTGTTCTTCGCTCAGGAGATTTTTCATTTCTTCCAACTTTTGGTGAAGAGCGGTTATTTCCCAACTCAGCCGATCTCTTTCTTCTTCAATTTTTTTCTTTTCCCAAACCTTCTCCTTTATCTTTTGCCAAATTTGCTCCACCTTCTCCAACTTACGCTTGATGATTGTTTTTTCCCTGTGAAGAGAAGATACCGTTTTCGATATAACTCTTATCTCTTCTTCAATCTGCTCTACTTCCCTTTCTTTACGGCTCATTTCCCAAGTAATCCGATGATTCTCTTCCTCCTGATGCTTGAGTCGCTCGCGAAGAGATTGTAGGCGAACCCGACTCTCCCAGAGCATTTTCTCAACTTTTTGACGTTCTCGGTCAAGAATCTCTTGTTCCTTTTTGGCAAATTCAATCTCGTTCTTCACTCTCTCGCGTCTTCTTTGTAAGCTCCGCAAAAAACGAGCTCCTTGATGGGGAGAGATAACCTTCAAAGGGAAAAACAAGAAACCACCCGGCAACAGAATGCAACTCCCATCCGAAGCAACAATGTTGGTAGAGAGAGGGGGTTGGCTATCTTGCAAAAGTGCCTGTATTTCTTGGAGAGGAGCAAACTTCCAAACCGAAAGATGGTCGAAAACCACACATTTTCCCGGTTTTTCTTCCGACCACTTTTTGAGATGAATCACTTCCTCTCCATACCACTCTTTATCCTGTAAAAACCAAGAGAGGGCATACAAGGAACGTTGAGTCCAGCCATGGGCTTTCAGTGTCTCAAGGACATCCTGCACCTTCGGGGTAAGGACTCCACTTTGCACTCGAGTGAGTTTTGCTTCGATTCGGGCGAGTAAATCTCTCTTTCGCTCCAACTTTTCTATCCCCTTGCGAAGTTCTTCAATTATTTCTCTTTCCCTCTCTACTAAAAAGAGGGATTGCTTTTCTTCCCTATCGCATTCCTCTTGGAGACGTTCCATCTCGAGAGCTACTCGATGCGCTTGTTCTTTCCTCCGATGAATATCCTGAATGACCTGTTCCCGTCGGAGTTCCGCCTGGGCAAGACTTTTTTCCACAGTAAATCTCTGCTCCTCAAGGCGAGACAATTTTCTGGTCTTTTTCTCCCGTAAACAGGCGAAAACTCTCTCCATCCTTTCCCAATTTTGCGTTTCCAGCGCCCTTCGGTAACGATTCAACCAATCAGCAACTTTCCTCTCCAAATTTCCCACTTCTTTATCGAAAAGGCGTAGTTTCTCTTGATAAAAAAGCTGATTCCTCAAGCTTTCACGCCAACGAGTAAGAAGATAATATAAATTCTCCTCATCTTTTCTCTTTGCCTTCTCGATCTCCTCTTTCTCTCTCTGCCCTTTCCCCAGATGGTCACGAAACGTCTTGAGCCTCTCCTTCACTTGAGCAATTTTATTCTGTCTCGCAGCCATATTCTTGGAGAGCTCCGTAAGATTCCTTTCTAAAAGCGTTCGCTCCTTGACCCCTGCTTCATGCTTCTCTTCTTTGATGCGGAGGAACTTGTGAATATACAGTTTCCTTACCGCGAAAAATTCTCTTTCTTTCCGCAAGTAAGCCTCTTCTTCTTTTGCGAGGAGTGTCAGTCGTTGAATCTGCAATTCTAATTCTTTCAACCTCTCCTGAAAGCGCTTTTCCCGTTCCTTTGCCTTTTGTAAGCGCAGAACGAGGGCATTCAATTGAGTACGAATATCTGTAACTCCATTGATTTCCTCTAACCATTTGAAGCGTTCCGAAGGTCTCCAATCGAAGAGCATGGAGAGAGAATCGTTGGTCACAATACCCATGCTCAATTGAGCGAGAGAGAAATCGTACTTTGTCATTCGGTTTTTTATATCGAGAAGCCGTACCTTACTCCCGTTCCAAAAATATTCTCCCTCTCCCGCGGAAAAAATCCTTCTCTCAATTGAGGAAGAATTCCCTTGGTCATCGACCCACTCCACTTCTACCGAAGCCATACCCAGAGGCTTAGAGGAAGAAGAACCGTGAAAAATAACCTGCGAAGCCTGGGATCTCTTCGTATCTCTCGTCCTTTCCCCCAGAGCCCACCGCAATGCATCGAGAAGGTTACTTTTCCCCGAACCATTAGGACCGACAATGACATTAAGGCCCGGAGAGAATTCTACCGTAGTAGGACGGGCGAAGGATTTAAATCCGTGAAGAGTCAAAGTCTTTAAGCGCATCATAAGCTAAATTTTCTTCGCTAATAATTTTCTCCCAAGCATGACGTGCTGCTTCTTGTTCCGCCTTTTTCTTACTCTTCCCTTCTCCTAAGGCTACGGTTCGACCCTTAATTTTTGCCGCTACCTTGTAAGAACCACAATCGGTACTCTCGGCAACCACTTCGTACTCAGGGAGAGAGGCGCAATATTGCAAACACCATCGCTGCAACAGCCCTTTATAATTGATGGAGAGAAATGCGTACTCAATACCACCCTCTTCGAAGAAGATTCTCGTCAAAACTCGCTTCACTTCTCCATAGGAAGAAGAATCAGCAAAAACAGCACCAATGAGGGCCTCAAAAGCTCCGGAAAGAATGGAATCCTTCTCCCTCCCGCCATTGTGCTCTTCACCCTTCCCCAATTCGATGAACTGGTCGAGATGAATCTTCCTGGCGAGATGTGCCAAACATTCCTCACTCACCCACTTTGATTGCATGAGAGAAAGCCAACCGCGCGGCTTATCATAGTTATGAAACAGGTAGTCGGCAATGAATAAACCGACTACCCGATCTCCCAACCACTCTAACCGATCGTTACAGAGACCTTCCTTACCTTCTAAGACCGATTTATGACGCAAGGCTAAAACGAGAAGCTCTGCATCTCTAAAAGAATAACCGATTAACCCCTCTAATCTCGAGAAATCCCTTTCAGAGAGAGACATCGAGACCGAGGTTAACTAATTTTGGATTCAATGTATTCCACTGCTTCTCCAACGGTGGTAATCTTTTCCGCGTCTTCATCAGGAATTTCGATGTCAAACTCTTCTTCAAAAGCCATGATGAGCTCTACGATGTCAAGAGAATCTGCTCCTAAGTCATCAATAAACGATGCATCTGGTGTCACTTCCTCTTCGTCAATTCCTAATTGATCCACAATAATTTCTTTTACCTTGGAGAACACATCCATTTCTTACACCTCCCAAAAATATTTTAAGCCATCAAAAGACCGCCGTTGATGTGGATAGTCTGACCAGTAATGTAACCAGCCGCTTTTGAGGCTAAAAACGAAACCAACTGCGCCACTTCTTCAGGTTCTCCCCACCGTTTCATGGGAACCTGATTCAGCCATAATTCTCGTACTTCTTCGGGTAACTTCTTGGTCATCTCCGTATTGATGAAACCTGGAGCAATGGCATTCACGGTAATACCAAGGTGGGCAACTTCCCTTGCTAAGGATTTCGTGAATCCCAAAAGGGCTGCTTTTGCTGTGGAATAATTCACTTGTCCCATGTTCCCCATAACTCCTACCACCGAAGAAATATTGATAATTCTACCATATCTCTTCTTCATCATGTAACGCAAAACCTCTTTGGTGCAATTATACGTCCCTTGGACACACACATCGAGAACCGCCTTCCAATCCTCGTCTTTCATGCGAACAAAAAGACTGTCTCTCGTCACTCCGGCATTATTCACCAAGATATCAATCTGCCCCCACTTTTCTATAATTTCCTCCACCATCATCCGGATTTGTTCCCGATCGGTGACCGATGCAACGTACCCCATGGCTTCGATGTTTTCTGCCTGGAGTTCTTGAACTGTCTTTTCTATCACCTCTGGGGCAACGATATCGTTAATAACCACCTTCATGCCACCCTTACCCAAGGTTTTAGCAATGGCCAAACCAATTCCTCGTTGAGCTCCTGTCACTAAAGCCACTTGATTCTCAAAAACCATCTTTACCGACCTCACTTAAAAAGAGTTGCATATTTTTCGGCGCATGGAGAGAAAAAACTTTTCCTTCCGGATATTCCCGCTCAAAAAGTTTGCTCAATACCATTCCCGGCCCTACCTCTACTACTCTTCGGTAACCACCACGATATAAGACCTCCATGATCTCTTTCCAACGAACCGGAGAAGTCATCTGCCGGGCGAGAAGCACCTTAATCTCTTCGGGATCTTCTACGTAGGAGGCAGTAACATTACTTATATAACGGTAACGGGGTCTTCTCAAAGATATGGCGTTGAGAACCTCGAGAAATCGACGAGCTGCTTCCTCCATGTAACTCGAGTGAAAGGGAGCACTGACTTTAAGTTCTACGGCTTTCTTACACCCTAATTCCTTTGCCCTCTCCATGGTTTGAGATACCAACACCTTAGGGAGAGAGAGAACCACTTGGTCCGAAGAATTGAGATTGGCAATTTCGACTCTCCCCTGACCACTCTGGTTGAGTAAGGCAACCAGAGTTTCTACTCCCTCCATCGGTAAACCAATCAAGGCAACCATGGCGCCAGTACCTTTGGGCATCGCTTCCTGCATGAGTTCCCCCCGCTTACGCACTAAAAAAATCGCTTCTTCAAAGCTCATACTCTGTGCAACACACAGAGCAGAATACTCACCTAAACTATGGCCGGCTACCACCGAAACCATTTCATCGCTCACATGCCTCCGGAGTAACTCAAAAATCAAAAAACTCGTCGCTAAAATAATCGGCTGAGCATTGGCCGTCATGCTCAATTCTTCCTCTGGTCCTTCAAGGGCAAGACGTAAAAGATCAGCACTACAAATTCGGTTCACCTTGGCAAAAAGATCGTCTGTTTCTTGAGGGTATACCGTTCGCCACTCGGTGAGCATACCAACTTTTTGTGACCCTTGACCGGGAAAAAGGAAAGCCCAACTCATCCTTGCATCACCAAAGACCCGAGATGAATAAGTGTCCGCTTAAAATCAGCCATAATTTCCTCGATAACTTCCTTAACCGGTTTTATCTCTTTCACGAGCCCCGCAATTTGTCCACACATGACTGAACCTTCTTCAACATTACCGCATACAGCTTCTCTGAGCTTACCCGTTCCCAAAGCCTCCAATTCTTCTCTTTGAGCGCGACGAGCCTCAAGTTCTTCGAATTTCCGCGTTAGCTTATTACGGAGACAGCGGACTGGATGTCCGGTAGTCACTCCGGTAAGAACCGTCGCCCGATCCCCTGCTTTAAGGATAGCCTCTTTATAAGCCGAGTGGATATCACACTCCTCAGTACAAATAAAACGGGTACCAATCTGTACTCCTTCCGCCCCCAAAGCGAAACAAGCAGCCATACCCCGTCCATCCCCAATCCCCCCAGCCGCAATTACCGGAACGCTAACTGCGTCAACGATCTGGGGAATGAGGCAGAGAGTGGTAATTTCTCCTACATGACCTCCTGATTCCATACCTTCGGCAATGAGCGCCTTAACCCCGTGTCGTAATAATCTCTTGGCCAAAGATACGGAGGCAACAACAGGAATAGTGAGAATACCCAAGGAGGCAAATTCTTCGATCAATGGTCCCGGATTTCCCGCACCGGTAGTGACTACTGGCACTCTCTCTTCTTTCACCACCTTTATCTGTTCTTCTATGTGCGGCGAAAGAAGCATAAGATTCACTCCAAAGGGTTGAGTGGTCATCGTTCTCACTAAACGAATCTCTTCCCGCAGTCGTTCACCATCCATACCTCCGGAGCCGATGATACCTAAACCTCCTGCTTCAGAAACAGCAGAAGCCAAAGAAGCAGTGGCGACCCATGCCATTCCTCCTTGCAGAATAGGATAGGTAATACCCAAAAGCTGGGTAATCCGGTTTTCCATTCTTACACCCCTTAGTTCTCCAAATTAAGCCCCGAAAGGCGCTCCCTAATCTTATCCAAAATCTTTTTCTCTATCAATTCACTCGCTCCAACAATGGCACTCTTTATGTCTTTTGCCCGAGATTTCCCATGACAAATCAGGCACACCCCCTCTACCCCAAGAAGTGGCGCACCCCCGTATTCACTCCGATCCAATCTCTGCCAAAAGGTCCGTAATGCCTCTTTGGCATACGGTTCTTGCAAAACTTTATCCACAGCACGAGCAATGAATTCAATGAGTCCTTCCCCGAATTTTAAAAGGGCATTACCCGTAAAACCATCACACACCACTACGTCGACTGAACCATCTACGATATTGTGACCTTCGACATTACCGACAAAAGCAAAATTTAATTCCATCTTCCGCTCTTTCAGTAATTGATAGGTGACCTTACTCAATTCATTACCCTTTCCTTCCTCTTCGCCAATGCTCAACACTCCCACTCGAGGAGCGGGAATATTCAAAACGATTTTGGCATACTCTGCCCCCATGACTCCAAAGTGGAAGAGATGTTTGGGTTTACAATCCACGTTAGCCCCCACATCGAGGAGTACCGTATAGGATTGCGTATTGGGGATCAACGCTGCGATGGCCGGCCGCTCGATCTCTCCGATCCTCTTCAATCCTAACCATGCAGCTGCCATCACCGCTCCGCTATTCCCAGCAGAAATGAAAGCATCGATCTCCTTCTGAGCAAGAAGTTTCATCCCTCGACAAATGGTGGAATCGGGTTTCTTTCGCACTGCATCAGTGGGATGTTCGTGCATATCAATGAACTGAGAAGCGTTCTCAATGGGGAAACGTTCTTCATCCATCCCCAGCTCTCGGTATAAAGGGAGCAATTCTTCTCTGAGTCCAAGCACAACCAAGTCATACCGAGGATCCCAAGCACTTCGAATACCACACAAAATCTCCCGCGGTGCGAAATCCCCACCCCAGGCATCCACGGCAATCCTCATACGCTTCCCCCGATTATTCTTTTACCTTTACTACTTGTCTCCCATTATAATAGCCACACTCCAAACAGAGGTGATGGGGTAATTTAGGAAGATGGCAATGAGGGCACTCGGAAAGCTTGGGAGCTTGAATAACCCAATGAGTTCTCCTTTTATTTCGTCGACAACGCGACGTCTTGTTCGTCAAGTTTGCCATTGTACAGTACCTCCTTATGCTTAGCCTCGAAAGATTGTAAGATAGTATAAAATAAAATTGTTCCTATTGCAAACAATTCCCTCACATTGATGGTGTCAACTTATTGTAGGAGTGTTTTTTAAGATCCCCTTCTTTTCTCGTTTTGTTAGGCATGGTTCTTTCTA
>CAKZPS010000001.1 GCA_937139415.1 uncultured bacterium | reverse complement strand
TCGTCCGTGCTAGGACGGTGATATCTTCTCTTTTTATCTCAAAAATTCCTACAATAACTTTACACTAACTCCAAAAGTCAAAAAGTGCTGAACATCTATAATCTCGGGAGAAAAAATACACGTACTGAAAGCCGCAATTTTCATAGGTCGCGAAGATGCGTAAGGATTTTTTCCTCTTTTTCTCTTTTTCTTTGCGATACGCGATATAATGAATGTTATCATGCTCGAAATTCTCAAAAGATTGAAGGTGGAGGTATTGCCGTTTTTGCGAACCGAAGACTGGGAAAATCCCGGAATAGGAAAGTTAATCATGCGAGCCCTATGGCGATGGATGTGCCGAGATCCACGGAGAATATCCTTTATCGTGCACCTCCTTATTGGTTTTCTCAGAGCAAGAACGAGGAGGAAAAAACAGGAAAAACATATAGGAGGGAACATCCCCATCGTGCTCGCCCACAGCCCCACCATGCAGTGTAATTACCGCTGTGTGGGGTGTTATTCCCAGGGAAGAGATGATTCCAACGAGCTTTCGAGCGATGAACTCGATACGCTCTTCCGTGAGGCAGAAGAGTTGGGGGTTTCCACCATAGTAATCACCGGAGGAGAACCGTTTCTACGGAGCGACCTCGTTCCCCTTATGGAAAAACATCGGGGGCTCCTCTTTGTAGTGATTACTAACGGTTCCCTTCTTTCTCCTTTGCTCGCCCAAAAAATAGCACATAGTGGCAACATTATCACCCTGGTGAGTATCGAGGGTAATGAAATGGAAACTCAAAGGCGACGTGGAGAAGGTGCTTATCAAGCGGCCATCCGAGCCATGGAAAACTTAAAGGCATGTGGTGTCCCTTTCGGTTTTGCCGCTACCAATACCCGAGAAAATGCTGCAACCTTGATTTCAGAACCGTTCATCAACCAAATGATCGCCGCAGGATGTACCCTGGGTTTTTTCACCGAATACGTTCCCTGCGGTGAACATCCTCGCTACGATTGGGTTTTTGACCGTCACGCTCGTGAACAATTTCACCAGAAAGTACTTAAGCTCCGAACTCAAAAACCCCTCGTGCTCGTCCAGTTTCCCCATGACGAGTACGGCAAAGATGACCTCTGTTCGGCGGCAGGAATTGCCTCCTTCCACATCAACACTCAGGGAGGGGTCGAACCCTGTCCTTTTTCCCCATATGCCCAGGACAACATCCGGCAGGGTGGTTTACGTCAAGCCTGTGCATCTTCCTTCCTCAAGTCGATTCGCAGCCAACCGGCGCTCCTCCACAGAAAGGAATACGCCTGTGCACTCTTTGAGCACGAGAAAGAAATAGCCCAATTATTTCACAGTATAGAAAAGGGTGAAGAGCAATGAGTATCTTCAAAGACTGCGATATCCGGGGTATCGTAGGAGAAGAACTAAATGAAGAAAAAATGCGCCTTTTAGGACAAGCTTTTGCTTCGCTCCTTCCTGAAGGAGCAAAAATCGTGGTCGGCGGTGATGTACGCCTCCACACTCCTTCCCTTAAAGAAGCGCTCATCCAAGGAGTGATGGAAGCCGGTGGTGTGGTCTTGGAACTCGGTGTAGTCCCTACGCCGCTTTTTTACTTTGCCATCGACCATCTCAAGGCCCAAGGAGGGCTTATGGTTACCGCTTCCCATAACCCTCCGCAGTACAATGGAGTTAAGATTGCCTGGGCGGCACGTCCTCCTCACCCTGAGGACATTAAAGCCATCGCCCATAAAGTCATTCACAAAGAGGTACGCACTACTCCCCACAAGGAGCGAATTCTGTTCTCCTTAGAAGAAGAATACCTCTCTTTTCTTGCTCGCTTACTCCCCCTGCCCTATAAATCTCTCCACGTGGTGGTCGATTGTGGAAGTGGCTGTTATTCCCCCCTTGCTCCTCGTTTTTTACGCGATTTGGGGTACACGGTTACTCCGCTTTTCTGTGAAATGGACGGAGCTTTTCCCCGTCGTTCGCCCAACCCCTCTCAAGCGGTTAACCTTCGTGCCCTCTCCGCAACTATTCATGAAACTGCCGCCGATGTCGGACTCGCCTTCGACGGAGATGGAGATCGGGTAGTTTTCGTCGCCGACAACGGAAAAGTTTTAGAGGGCGAAGAGAGCATGATTTTCTTCATTCGCCAGCATTTGAGCCGTTTTCCGATTCCCCAAAAGTTCATTTACGATTTCAAATGTTCCTCGATAGTGGCTCAAGAAATCAAACGGTTCCACGGAATTCCCATCCCGGAGCGCTCCGGACACGCTTACATCAAAAACCGTTTACGAGAAGAAAATGCCTTAATGGCGGGAGAGCTCAGTGGACACTACTTTTTCCGAGAACTCCAGAGAGATGACGGTCTTTACGCCGGAGCTCTTTTCCTCTTTTACCTCTCCACCATGGAGACATCCCTCTCGGAGTATTTAAAAACTTTCCCCTCTTTTGTTATCACACCCGACATCCGCATCCCGATAAAAGGACGGGAAAACCTCCTTTCCCTCTTACCCGAAACGCTGAGAGAGGGTCAAGTATCGCAGCTTGACGGTCTACGAGTAGAGTGGGAAGACGGGTGGGCACTCATTCGCCCCTCCGTCACTGAACCGGTATACACTCTACGCTTTGAGGGAAAAAGCGAAGAAGTGATTCCTCACCTCGTGCACCGTTTCCTGCATGCCTTCCCTCATGTGGAAGAAGAAGTTTTACGCAAAATCCATCGCATCGAGGAAAAACAAACTATGCCCGATGGGCGATAGCATCTCCAAGGCGCACAAGTAGAAGGGTAAAAAGAGGAGCAACTATGGCCGCAACTCCCGCCTGAAAGAAATTGCCGGGCACCTCAGCCAGTGCTGCACCTTTCCCGTAGAGAAAGACTTCGACGAAAAAGTACCCTGCTACCATTTCAAGGCCACCGATAACGCAGGCCACAAGCCGCGTACTCGGTTTCTTATCCCGAAAAGCGATGAGCCCCACCAAAAGCCCTTCCACACCCTTAATGAGTAAAGTAAAGGGGGCCCAATGTGCGTAACCACCGATAAGGTCTGCTAAAGCCGAACCCAATCCTCCTGCTAAAAAGCCGACCTTCCATCCGAAAAGGAGTGCCATAACCATGATCATGGCGTCTCCCAAGTTGATATACCCCTTGGTCTGAGGAATGGGAACTTGGACCATCAAGGTAATCGCCGCCACTAACGCAATTCCGATCCCCGAATAGGTCAAAAAGCGTGTTTTCTCCTTCACCATCTCTGTCACCCCCTTTAGATTACCATAAAATTATAATACTCGTGTGCCGCCCATACAAGGACAAAAAACGGGAAGATGGTGTCAACTTATTGTAGGAGTGTTTTTTAAGATCCCTTCTTTTCTCGTTTTGTTAGGCATGGTTCTTTCTATC